>JACPIF010000001.1 GCA_016188215.1 Candidatus Woesearchaeota archaeon | reverse complement strand
CAACATCAATACAACTCCTACTAGAAATATAACCCTGGACACGAAAACCCCGTCAATTGAGTATGCAGGAGGAACTGCAGCTAACGCCACATTATTCAACCGCAACTGGCTCTTTGTGAATGTAAGCGTCTCAGACACGAGCTTCAACAATATTACCTTCGCGCTGTATAACGGAAGCACAGGAGCAATTATTAACGAGACTAATTACACAACCCTAACAACATCTATCAATTTCACGCCGCTCGGAGAAGGCAACTACCTCTACAACGTGACCGCAAGGGACAGGGCGGGAAACATAAACTACACTGCAACAAGGAATATCACCCTGGACACAAGCACTCCATCAATTGATTATGCAGGAGGAACTGAGATCAATGCATCGTCATTCAACAGAAATTGGATTTTTGTGAATGTGAGCATAACTGAAACTAACTTTAATAATGTAACATTTGCATTGTATAATGGCAGCGGCGGCGCTATATTGAATGAGACTAATTATACTATCTTAACTGCTGGATCTAATTTCACCACACTCGGCGATGGGAACTATCTGTATAATGTAACTGCTAGAGATGAAGCCGGCAATGTTAATTATACTGCTGCTAGAAATATAACACTAGATAGTAGAACACCATCAATTGATTACGCAGGAGGTACCGAAATAAATGCGACATTCTTCAATCGCAACTGGATCTTTGTGAATGTAAGCGTCACAGATATCAATTTCAACAACATTACCTTCGCACTGTACAATGGAAGTACAGGAGCAATATTAAATGAAACTAATTACACAACCCTAACCAGTTCCATCAATTTCACGCCGCTCGGAGATGGCAATTACCTCTACAATGTGACCGCCAGGGACAGCGCAGGAAATGAGAACACAACAGCGACAAGGAACATTACCTTGGACACCAGGACACCGGCAATTGATTACGCAGGTGGGACTGCAACGGATGCAGCTACTGTGAGCCAAAGTTGGATCTTTGTGAATGTAAGTATTGCAGAGGCTAATTTCAACAATATTACGTTCGCCTTGCACAGCGGAAGCACAGGAGCAATATTGAATGAGACAAACTATACAACCCTGACTACCTCAACAAATTTCACAAGCCTTGCGGACGGCAGCTATAAGTATAACGTGACTGCCCGTGATGCTGCAGCCAACCAGAATAAGACAGCGACAAGGAGCGTCACCATAGACACCTCTGTCGCTGCGCCTGTAGCCGGAGGCAGCACAGGAGGTGGAGGGGAAAGCGGCGGCGGAAGCGGCATAGCGCCTCCAAAGAAAAAAGTAGTGGTGCTTGTTTCTGCCTTTGAAGTGAGCAGAAGCTCATTGAAATACACCACTGTGGAAAGAAGCGAGCTTTCTGATGAAATAATTATAAGGAATACTGGTCAGACAAATATTACTGTCAGCATAAGCTCGTCATTGGACAGCCTGCTCAGCCTCTCTGCAAGTTCCCTTGACATCCTTGCCGGACAGCAGGCAACCCTAAGCCTGCGCATATCAGCATTAGAGCCAGGCATCTACAACGGCAACATAGTATTGGCTGCAGATTCAGTGACAAAGACAATACCTGTTGTGATTGAGGTCAACAGCAGGACAGCAGCAGCAAGCATGAGCATTGATGTGCCTTCTGAGCACAGCATTGTTACAGAAGGAGAGGCTCTCAGGGCCCAGGTCACATTGTTTGCGTTGGGCGACCAGCATGACCTGGGCGTTGCTGTCAGGTACTTCATCAGGTCTGCAGAAGGCAGCCTGATAACCGAGGAGCAGGAGGAATTCATATTTGAAAGCCAGCTTTCCTTCGTCAAGGAGTTTGACACAAGGAATCTTGCGCCGGGAGGCTACATCATAGGCATTGAAGCTGCCTCCAAGGAGGGCATAGTTGTAGCAAGCTCGCCATTCACTGTGAGCAGGCAGCTGGCCGCATCTGCTCCTCCGCATGTTGCAGCCCTGAGCAGGTATTTCGCAGTTTCAATAATTGTATTTGGTGTTATCCTGCTTACTTTCCTGGGGATCATAATGCACCGCAGGATCAGGTCAGGGAACAGGAGATAAATTACTAAGCAATAGAGGAGCCATGCAGGAATTCGCGAATTCTGTAAACTAAAGTTAACAACCAAAAACTTTATATATCACTTGTAAACTAAAGTTAACAGATGTTAACTAAAGATAACACTCAAAAGGTTTTGGAGATCTTCCTGATTCATCCTGAGCAGAAATTTCACTTGAGGGAATTGGCAAGGCTCACAAAGCTTTCAGTGCCTGGGGTAAGAAAGATAGTGGGAAAGCTGGCAAAAGAAGATTTGGTGCAGGTAAGCAAGGAAAAGCTTGTCACCAATGTGAGTGCATCCAGAAACGAGAAATTTATTGCTTTTAAGCGCGCATACAACCTTTATACGCTCTATACTTCAGGACTGCTCACATTCTTAAAAGAGCAATATGAAGAGCCTGGTGCTATTGTGCTGTTTGGAAGTTATAGCCGGGGAGAAGACATCTCAACAAGTGATATTGATATTGCGGTAGTAACTAGGCAAAGCCGCTCTCCTGACCTTGCAGCATTTGAAAAAAAGCTCGCAAGAAGCATTAAGCTTCACGAAGTCCAGCTAAGCAAGGCTGAATCAGAGTTTTTAAATACCTTAGCAAACGGTATTATATTGTATGGCTACCTGGGGGTTGCATGATATACGAATTTCAGTACTATCTTGATAAGAATTTGGCAAGAAAGGCAAGCCCTGATCCAAATGAAGCGCAGTCGCTAATGAATAAAGCTGAAGGCAGATTGCGGTATTCCATAGAAGTGCGTAAGGTTACTGAACAAGCCTCAACGTACATTTTTGAAGATATATATGAGTGCCTTCGCGAAGCTGGCCAATCGCTTATGTCTTTAAAAGGTTATAAGCCATACTCTCACGAAGCGCTCATTTCCTTCTTAATTGAAATGCATGCATTCAAAGAAGCAGATCTTAATGCATTGGACAGGTATAGAAACTTGCGTAACAAAGCTGTGTATCGCGGCGAGCATATTTCATCAGAGACTTGTAAAGAAGCATTGGAATTCCTGAGATATTTCCTTCCAGTGCTGAAAAAAGAATACTATAAAATAGTAAAAAGATAGGATGATGCAGTAAAAAGAAGGATGCAGTAAAAAAGAGGGATCCATGACAGAATTCACAAATGAGGAGCAATTATGACACGCAAGAAAAAGATATTGGTAGATTTAGATATAGTTACCGTAGGGCACTGGGATAACAAAGGTAAGAATGCAAGGCTTGCACAGGAATTTATGATGCGGATTGAGCAAAAGGAGTTCCACATGGCAACTCCATTCTTTTTAATAGAGCTGGTAATGAAATGGAAGCATGAGACTCTCAAGACCCGGATAAAGGAATTTTACGTAAAGTATTCTGATGTGCTCTTTACAGATACAGAAATAAAAGAGCAATGTGAAGTTTTAGCAATAGACTATGCTTCTGTTCTCCATACCCTTGAATCCGTTGGAATAAAAGACGAGGATGCTGCCTTGATTCTGATAGCGTCGCTATTTTCACTGGATTGCTTAGTTACCTTTAATAGAGTGCATCTTAGGGATAAAAAAGAAGAGTCAAAGAAAATACTGCAAAAATTTGGTCTGCCAGCTATCGAGATTGTCGGACCAGAGGAGATCTGATGCGCCTCATCCTTTTGATGAACTCTGCGGTTAGGTCTCCCTTAATCTCATCAGCAAGCGCTATAGGGTCAACATTCCTGGGAATAAGTTTTTTAAGTTTCATACAAAACAAGAAGGAATCCACATATAAAAACATTTCGTTATAAGATCCAAAAAAAGAGGAATCCATGCCGGAATTCACAAATGAAGAGGTACATGAGCTGTACGAGAAGTACAGGCAGCGCCTCAACCAGCAATTTGAAGTCCATCTGGAAAAATCGCCCAAGGTTGTCTACTCCAGGGAATACCAGCAGTTCAAGCAGGAAAGCCTCCCGGCGCATTTTACCATATATGAGCAGCTCTGCAACATGTCAGAGCGCATCCTGCGCATCAGCACTGGGCAGAAGACTGTTGAGGAGCTTCAGGAAAGCATCAATATCATCCATCTCAACATAACGCCCCAGGGCGCCATCTCATTTTCATTGCTGCTTCCCCTTGTGATCATGTTCCTGGGCGCCCTGTTCAGCCTTATGGTATTTGGCAGCACTTTTTTTGCGATGTTTTTTGTGTTCGTTGGCATTGCCATCATACTGCCGGTGCAGAACATCCCGCACTTCCTTGCCAATACCTGGCGCATGAAAGCCAGCAACCAGATGGTGCTTTCCATCTTCTATGTAGTTACCTACATGCGCCACACCTCAAATCTTGAGAATGCCATTGAGTTCGCATCAGACCACCTTGCGCCGCCTCTTGCCCTGGACATGAAGAAAGTCCTCTGGGACATTGAGACAGAGAGATATGATTCCATCAAGGAAAGCCTGGACGCATACCTTGACACCTGGAGGAAGTGGAACATGGAATTCATTGAATCATTTCATTTGATTGAATCCTCATTATATGAGGGCAGTGAAGACCGCCGGCTCACCCTGCTGGACAAGTCCCTTGAGGTCATGCTTGACGAGACATTTGAAAAGATGCTCCACTATGCGCAAAACCTCAAATCACCTATCACAATGCTCCACATGCTTGGCATCATCATGCCCATCCTCGGCTTGGTCATCCTTCCCCTTGTAGTGGCCTTCCTGGAAGGCGTGAAGTGGTACCATCTTGCGGTTCTCTACAATATCATCCTGCCCTTCAGCATATTCTACATCGGCAAGGTCATCCTCTCAAAGCGGCCCACTGGCTACGGCGAGACAGACATCTCGGAGGAGAATCCAGAGCTTAAGCGCTACAAGAAGATCAGCATCAAGCTGGGCAGCCAGGAAGTGCTGCTCTCCCCCCTTGCGCTCAGCCTTATTGTGTTTTCAGTGCTGTTTCTCCTGGGCATACTGCCTCTGCTGCTTCATGCAATTGCCCCTGGCTTTGATATTGGTTTCGGCTCTCCTGAAGAGAGCAGCACCTGCGGCAGGGAGTTCTGCCTGCAGGCGTATCGTGAAAGCAAGCTCGCAGCTGATACAGGAGAATCTGTAATGATCGGCCCATACGGCCTGGGCGCATCAATCTTAAGCCTGTTCATCCCGTTGAGCATCGGCTTGGCAATTGGCATGTACTATCTCCTGAGCACTTCTGCCCTTGTCAGGATAAGGGAGCGCTCAAAGCAGCTTGAGCAGGAGTTTGCCTCAGCATTATTCCAGCTGGGCAACCGTTTGGGAGACGGCCTGCCTGCTGAGATCGCATTTGAGAAGGTTGCAGAGAACATGAAGGGAAGCGTTTCAGGCAGTTTCTTTGAGCTGGCTTCCGGCAACGTCAAGCGCCTGGGCATGTCAGTTCATGACGCGATTTTCAACCCGCGGTCAGGCGCCTTGGTGTCTTTTCCGTCAAACCTTATTGAAAGCTCCATGAAGGTGTTCAGCGTGAGCATCAGGAAAGGCCCTAAGATAGCGGCCCAAGCCTTAGTTAATGTCTCCCGGTACATCAAGGAGATTCATAAGGTGAATGAGCGCCTGAAGGACTTGATGGCGGACATTATCTCTTCAATGAAGTCTCAGATAAGCTTCCTTACGCCTGCCATTTCCGGCATTGTCATCGGCATAACATCCATGATAACCACAATCCTCAGCAAGCTTGGCGAGCTTTTGCCGAGGATTGCGCAGGGCGGCGACAATCCAGGCGGTGTGACCGGCCTGATTGACCTGTTCGGCGATGGCATACCCACCTATTATTTCCAGGTTGTGGTAGGCATCTATGTTCTGCAGATAGTGTACATCCTGACAGTCCTCACCAATGGTATAGAGAATGGCGCCGACAAGCTGAACGAGAAATACATGGTAGGGAGGAACATGATGAACAGCACGCTCATCTATGTAGTCATCTCATTGATTGTCATGATACTCTTCAACATGGTCGCCCAATCCATCATGTCAAGGTCATTGACAGCTTAAACTTGTCAAGAACTACCATTCCAAGTCCTAAAAATGCAAAGCATTTGGGAGGCACAAAAAACGAAACCGTTTTTGGATCCAGGAAACACAAGGGTTTTTCAAGGAGTCAATGAGTTCCAGTAATGGTGGAATTCTGACATTAAAAAGAAGACTACAAGTAAAATCAGATTAATTCCAGATAGTATTAACAAGTCTAGACTTTCTTATTTCTCTATCTTTAGTTATTAATGTAGCTTTATGTGCGTAAGCAGTAGCCACTATTATTCTATCATGCATCTCAGAAAGCCTCAGATTTGATATTTCAAGAATAAGTCTCATGTCCAAGCTATAGGTTACATAGTTACTACTCTGATTTATTTTGTTTAAGATATGCTTAAATGGTACGGCGGCATCTTTTTTCTCACAGATAAAAATTAATTCTGCCAGCACTATTGTTGGTATGAGTATGACAGCTTTGCCGCTATCCGTTTCATTAAAAACTTCGCGGGCATGTTTACCCAATCTTCTATCATCAGTAAGAAACCATATTAGGCTATGGGTATCAGCTACATATAGCATTAATTAGCCACCAGTTCTGAAAAGGGATTTTTTAGCTTTTTCTATATCCTGCTCATGTACTTTAATACCCTTTAATGACCCTTTCAGTGACACTTTTTTTGGAGTTTTAAATATTGCCGATCTCATTAAGATTATAGATTTAAGATTGAATAATTCTTTTTCCAATGCTTGTATTTTCTTATATATGTCCATGACTTAATAAAGGAGATTTGTACTATAAAAATGTATCTATAGGTAAGGGAAATATTAGGTTTTTTCAATTTTCATAGCGTTATATTTAAATAGCATGATAAATCCATCCAAACTATGTTCGAGGTAAAGCTATGCAGGACAAGGGCAGCATTAAGCGCAAAGCCGGTAAAGCAGCTCAGGCTGAATCTGGCAAGGCTTTCAGGCAAGTTTGAAGTAGTTGTTACAACGCCGGTTGCAGCGGTCCTCAAGGTGAACAATGAGGATATAGTAGTGCACCAGTATGGAGAGATTTTCTTCAAGAAACTAAAGGATGAGGCAGCTATTATAAAGATAGTCCAGGACATATACAAGGTGGCAGTGGTAGAAAATGCATAACATGCATAAAGTCCTTTTGCTCTTGTCAGGAGGCATTGATAGCGCAGTCGCCGCAAGATTGCTGATGGATCAGGGCTGCGAGATAATTGCGCTCCATTTCTCATTAGAGCCATTCACTGATGACACTGCCAAGCAGAAATCAATAGCTATTGCACGGAGCCTTGGCATAAGGCGGTTGCTCAGCATCGTATGCGGCCTGCAGCATGCAAGGATAGTTGAAAGGTGCACGCACCGCTATTATTATGTCATCACGAGGAGAATGATGCTTAGGATAGCAGAACAGATCGCAAGAAATGAAGGCTGCGGCTTCATCGCAACCGGGGATAATCTCGGCCAGGTAGGCTCGCAGACCTTGGCAAATATGCAGGTCATCTCGCATGCAGTCTCCATGGAGATACTCCGCCCGCTCCTGGCTAATGATAAGCTTGAAACCATTGCATTGGCAAAGAAATACGGAACTTACGAGCTATCCATTGGCCCTGAAATGTGCTCAGTCCTCGGCCCAAAGCATCCGGCAACCTCTTCAAGGCTGGAAGTGATTGAGCACGAGGAGGCCAGGATTGATATGCGCTCATTGATTGACGAGCAGCTTGCTGCCACAGAAATTATTTCCTTATGAATCTTATAATTTTTATGAACCATGCTTCCGCAAAAAGATATTGAGAAGATACGTGAAGAGCTCAACCACTGTTCAGCCCCCTTGTTTCTCTTTGATGACGATCCTGACGGCCTCACCTCATTCCTCCTCCTCTACCGCCAAAAGCAGGCCGGCGATTGGAGCTTCATAAAAGCATCTGCAGAATTAGGCGAGGAATTCCTGCAGAAGGTGCATGACAGCAAGCCTGACAAGATATTTGTGCTTGACAAGCCCATAGTCAGCCAGGAATTCATTGACCAGGCAAAAGTGCCCATAATCTGGATAGACCATCACCCCCCTGTGAAGCGCCACAACGTGAAATACTTCAATCCAAGGGTGTACGACTTTAACGATTCGCCGTCTACATCAAGGCTCTGCTATGAGGTCGTAAAGCAGGATTTGCAGCAGGACTTATGGATTGCCATGATAGGCATCACTGGAGACTGGCAGCTTACTGAGCTTTCAGAAGAGTACAGGAAGCAGTTTCCCGAGCTGTATCCTGAAAATATCAGGCGGCCTGAAGATGCATTGTTCGCCTCCAGAACAGGTCAGCTTGTCAGGATATTCTCAAGCGTCCTGAAAGGCAAGACAAGCGAGGTGAAGAAATGCATCAGGCAGCTGATGGAAATCAAGGATCCTTATGACATCCTTGAGCAGCGGACAAAGGAAGGCATTTATGTCTATCGGCATTATGAGAAGGTTGCCCGGGAATACCAGAAGCTGCTGGCAGAGGCAAAGGAGCAGGCAACAGATGACAAGCTCCTGATATATTCCTATACAGAGCTCAATACCTCGTTCACATCAGACCTGAGCAACGAGCTGCTCTACACGTTTCCTGACAAATTCATAGTAGTCTGCAGGAACAAGTCCGGCGAGATGAAATGCTCATTGCGCTATGCAGGGAAAAGGATCCAGCCAATCCTGGAAAAGGCTTTTAGCGCAGGTGTCAGGGGATACGGTGGCGGCCATGACCATGCCTGCGGCGCGAATATCAAGGAAGATGATTTTGGGAAATTCCTGGATGTAGTCAGGGACTCACTATGACTCACTATAATAGGTCTTAGAACGTCTTGACGCACATATAATAGTTTTCCACCATTCTTTTGTCAAACTCAATTGGGCATGTGCATGCCTCATTAGTATTTCCATAGCTGCAGTATGCTGCATTATTCTCCATCATGCTTTCCTTTGCCACATATAGGACCTTGCCGTTAGTGACAACCCGTACGGTGCCTTCAGGCAGGTAAGAATTATCTGTGTTTTCTGAATAGCCATCACCGCCATCCTGCTTACCTTGCTTAAAGACAGCAGCGCCTGTTATACCCTCCTTGCTGATACTGATGAACAAAAAAGATACAAGAACCAGCAACAGCCCTAGTACAGCTCCAATAGAAGCGTATGCAGTGCCCCTTTTCATGGAGTTAGGTAATGCCTCATAGTATAAATAGATTATGCCGGAATCTGGCTTTAATCACTTTAATCAATACTTTTATAAATGAAATTCTAATCTACAGTCTATGTGCGCAGATGGTCTAATGGCTACACGACTAAAACGTGCCGTAAATGACTCGAGCCTTCCAAGCTCGGTATCCGGGAAGTGCTGAGAAGGCATTCGGAAATTCGAAACAGCTTGGGAGCAGCGAATGTCCCGGTCTGCGCACTTTCTTATCTTGGCGTCTCACGTAGAATAATCTCAAGGTAATACATGGTCCTGTTATACTTGTCAATGTTCAGGATGTCAGTGTGCAGGTCTGTGCCGAAGAATGAGCTGCAGCTGCCCTCCACTGCATAATTCTTTGCGTAGGGAAGCTGGCTAGCCTGCAGGCTGGTGATTCCATCACCTGGCTCATTCCCTGCAACGCATCCAGTGCCAGAGATTGTATAGAAATGCGCATCAGGAACTTCTCCTGCTTCCAGGCGCCTCATGAAGATGCTGCCGGCTGCCATATCTTCGCATTCCTTCCGTTCCCCCAGGAGAGGGCAGTAGGAATTGAGCGAGCCTTCTATGCCATGGTTAGGCGCCGCTATCATGACCAGCTTGTAGACAGAATCATCGCCGAATATCTGCATATAGCTCCTCGCAACCAGGCCGCCCATGGAATGCGCGATGATAATCACTTTATCTTTCCCGGTCCTGTATTTGACAAGGTCAACAATTTCCTTTAGCCGTATTGCATAAGTCTCTATGTTCTCGCTTTTCTGGCTAATCACCACATTCTGCCCTACTGTGTAGTAGCTGGTGAAATAGTAGCTGCCCTTTACCACTACAGGCCTTCCTGAAAGCCCCCATTCTCCCTGCCTGAATTCAGTGTACTTGGACAATGGCGTTACAACGCCTGCCGGCAAATACCCCTGCTGCTCCAACTTTGATTGTATCTTATTAAACGCATCTAATGAATACGCAGCTGTATTCTCCTTGTTGAACGCATGCCCATGCAATAGGATAATAGGATAAAGTTCAGGGTTCTGGCTGCACTCAATTCCTGAGCAGCAGGGCTTGCACACCCCAAATATGCAGCAGCGCGGCGGCGCGTCATACAGCGTAGTATTGATGCTCTGCACCGGTGTGAAGTTAGTTGAAAATATCACAGTATCAAGCGGAGGAAGCTCAGGCACCCTGCTCACGTTCAGCCCCCTGCAATAGCTTGCATTAAATGACTGCAGTTGCCCTGAAAAATGCATGGGAAGTGCAGCAAAGGTTGTATCAGGCGACATGTTTGACGAAGGAAATTCTGCTGCCTGGAATGGGATTATAGCTTTAATAGCGGCAGCAGAATAGCTGGAATTATTGGAATCATTAATTGAAGCGAGTGCAGCATCAAAAAACGTAATGTTATAGTACAGCGCATCCCTCGTTGCATTGAAGAATGCCTGGAGTGTGGCATTGGGATACTCTGTAGGATATCCAGATATATTCACTTGCGCTGCCTTATGGTTCTCTTGCTCATATAATTGCTGCAGCACTTTAATATCAGCGCACACATTCCTTAAAACATCTGAATTGAAAGGCTGATCAACAGTAAGGTTAGCCAGGGGAATGCGTTCCCTGCAGGCACCTTTTGCAGTGCACAGTACAGCATATTCCACATCAAGCAGATACATCCCCTGCGCATGCAGCCTGTTAAAGTTCCTGGATGTCGTGTCCTGCAGGCCATCAATTAAATTGCTGCTCTGGTTTAGGCCTGCATCTATAGTATCATAGTCCTGGAATCCGGTATGCTGCATCTCTGCTGAAGCATTTCTCAGGAATTCCCGGGCCGCAATGAAGATGCTGAAATAGTCTGTTTCATTGGCAATTGATTTAATGGCCGCAAACTCCTGCCATGGTTGTCTTACAAGATTATTGAACCGTACAACCTTTTCATTATGCCTTCCCAGGTGCTCAGCAACAGCAGCATCCACCTCGTTTAATTTATCGGCAAGCTCTGCCTGCTGTGCAGTATAATTTGCAATCAAAGCAGGCAACTCCGGATAATCCTGCTCATACCACCTTACTTTAAGCTCTTCAGCAGCGACGTGCAGCCTGGTGAACCGTTCATTAATCTCATTTTTGGCAGGAAGAAGCTCTTGCAGGTTGATCTGTGAAGAAAGGATGAAGGCTTTGTCATTGAGCTGCTGCAGCGTGATATCGCTCCTATTGATTGAAGACAGCAGGCTTTGCAATCCAGCCCTTGTCTGCTCCTGCAGTATCCTTTGCGCAGCGCTTAAATCATAATTAAGTGCTATAAGTGCGCTGCTTGCTGTCTCTTTTTCACTGCACAACAGCGTTCCTTTGGTAGAGCATTCTATCCTGAAGCTGTACAGATTCTGCCCGCTCCCTATCCTTGATACTGAAAGCTCGTATCGCTGCACTTCCTCATGCGCCCTTGAAAATTCAAAGCTGCCGTTGTCAAGCGCCTGCGCTGTGCTGATGTCATCAAGGCTATAGCTGCAGGCAGCAGTGCAGAAAGGTGTGGTGCTCGCATTAATGCCTATCAGCAGCTCGGCTTTCTGCCCGGGCTCTATGAAGAAAGACTGGCTGTTTGGGCTTATCCTCACCGAAAGATCCTGCTGGAAGATATGCTGCAGCCTGAGCAGCGCAAAAAACAAAGCAAATGCAAAGAGGACAAAGATGGCCAGCCCTATAGGCGTCAGGTAATCCCTTCGCTTTCCAGTATGCTCCGCCATGCGCTAAAGTAATTGGAAAATCTATATAAAAGTAGCTATGGAATTCCAGCCGCCGGCATCAGATTTAAATAATATGCTATCAGTCTTATCTGCATGCCCCGCAAAAGAAAGGAAACCGTGCTTTTTTTCTGCGCACACAATGACGACCAGATTATAGGTGCAGGCGGCACCCTGGCAAAGTATGCCCGCGAGGGGAAATATATAGTGACTGTCATCCTTGCCTTCGGTGAGGGCAGCCATCCCTGGCTTCAGAAGCGCGAGATCATTGTGCAGCGTGTCCGCGAGTCAAAAAAGGCCGACAGGATCCTGGGCGGCAAGGAGCTCATGTATTTTGGCCTGCAGGAAGGCAAGTTCCGTGAGGATGCAAAAAAGAAGAACATCAAGGCAAAAGTCACCAGGCTTATCCAGGGCCGCAGGCCGTCCAAAATCTTTACCCATTCCATTGACGATCCGCATCCTGACCACAAGGCAGCTTACTACCTCCTTGAAGAGGCGCTCAAGCAGCTTGACTATGCCCCGGAGGTATACACGTTCAGCGTCTGGAATCCCATAACTATACGCAAGCGGAATTATCCCAAGCTTTTTGTTGACATCTCAAAGACATTCCCTATCAAGATCAAGGCATTGATGGCGCATGAGAGCCAGAAAATAGCAGTTTTCACGCTGCTCTGGAATATTTACCGTACCGCCATCCTGAACGGCCTCAAGCATGGCTGCAAGTATGCAGAGATGTTCATACGGATAAAATAACGCAAACTTGCCACTCGGCGCAATCCCCAGCTTAAAAGCTGGGGTTTTGATTGCGCCTCGTGATTGATAGGCAAGTTTGCGGGATTGAAAATTCATGCTAAAGCAAGGGGTTTTAAACCCATGAATTTTCAATAATACAAATATAGGTATGAGAACGGCAAGCATGGACAAGAAGAAGCTATTGATTGCAACTGACAGTTTCCTGCCGCGATGGGACGGCATTGCTCGCTTTTTGATAGAGATAGTGCCAAAACTGGCGCAGGATTTCCATGTCACGATTGTAGCGCCTGAATATGAAGGCGAAGGCATTGCGCTTGAAGGCGTGCAGATTATCAGGATACCGCTGCACAGGTTCCAGATTGCAGACTATACCCCTTCAAGGTTTGATGCCTCTCAAATCCGAAGCCTGGTAAGCCAGCATGACATTATATGGACGCAGACCATTGGCCCAATAGGCATGACAGCGATCAGGCTTGGCAGAAAGGCTAACAAGACTGTCATAGCCTACATCCATTCAATTGAGTGGGAGCTCGTGACCAAGAGCCTTGAGGCAAAGCATATCAATCGGCTGCTGACTGGCCTGATTGTAAAGAAGGTGGCGCAGTATCTGTACAATAAGTGCGATCTTTTGTTGATTTCTTCAATTGAGGTTGCGCGCATCCTAAGGAAGCAGGGCATCAGGACGCCTAAGATAGTCATCCGCCTTGGCGTTAATGCGGACAGGTTCAAGCCTGCAGCTGATAAGGCGCACATCAAGGAGCAGCTCGGCTTCAGCAAAGATGCTATTATTATCGGTTTTTCAGGCAGGATTGGCAGGGAGAAGGATCTGAAGACGCTGTATCGCGCTTTCATACGCGTGGAAAAGCTGTTCAGGAATGTCCATCTGCTTATAGTAGGCACCGGCGTGAAAGGGGAAGAGAAGATGCTCCTAAGGCATCACCGCGTCAAGCTCATCGGGCCTACCAACAATATTGTCTCATATTTGCAGGCCATGGACATTTTTGTGCTTCCTTCATTGACTGAAACCAGTTCCCTTGCTACCATGGAAGCCATGGCCGCAGGGCTTGCCGTCGTTGCAACACCAGTGGGCTCAATCAACGAGTATCTCCGGGACAGGAAGAACGGCTTGATTTTCCCAAAAAGGAATCCTTATGTGCTGAGCCTCAAGCTTGAGCAGCTTATCAGGAATCCCGAGCTGCGGCAAAAGCTCGGTGGAGAGGCGCGTAAGACTATAGTTGAAAACTATACCTGGGACCGGACCATTGAGCGGCTGAAGGAGATATTGCACAGCTTCTAATCAGCAGTGTCAGTGCGTGTGCGCGCCGCGAGCCAACGTAACTCTATCATTCATTTTAGATGCCATTGAGGTTGTGAGATGCCTGCTTAGGTCTTTCTGGAAGTTAAACTTGTATTCCACGTTTTTAGTTTTTCTCTCTTTTTCTTTTTTATTGTCTTCTCTTTCGTTTTCTTCTCCTCTCTTTCTTTCGTTTTATTTTTAATTCAAACAAGACTAAATACGAGAATTGCTGCTGTTGTACAACATGCCTGATTGCCATTCCCGCCGATGCAGCTGTGCAACGCATAGAACTGGCCGCTGTACGTTAGTCTGCGACGCGACTGCGACGCCTGGCTTTGTCCTAAAGTTTCAGGCTCACCACATTGCTGATGCCATTCTCGTCCATGGAGACGCCGTAGAGATTATGCGCCTCGGTGATGACAGAATCGTTGTGTGATATGATGATATATTGCGCCCGCTCGCCGTATTTCCCGATAAGCTTTCCGAATTTCTCTGAGTTATGCCTGTCAAGCGCTGCATCAACCTCATCCAGGATATAGAACGAAGCAGGCTCATTCTCCTGGATGGCAAAGATGAATGAAAGCGCTGTCATGGTCTTCTCCCCTCCTGACAGCCCTCTGATGTCAAGGAATTTATTGCCGGTTATCCTGACCTTTATGTCAAGCCCTGCCTCAAAAGGCTTTTCAGGATTCTCCAGCTCCAGATCAACCTCGCCCTTTGTTGATAGGCTGGAAAATATAGTCTTGAAGTTTCCGGTAACCACCTCCAGGGTCTTCATGAACAGCTCTTTTTTCCTGCCTTCAATCTCATCCATCATGGTAAGCACATCCTGTTTCTCCTTCACCAGCTTCTCTTTCTTGTCAACAAGCTCATTATATTGCCTCTCTACGCTGTCATATATCTCAAGCGCCTTCATGTTGACGCCTCCTCTCTCTATATCAGCCTTCAGCCGCTCAAACTTGCTTATCTCTGACTTGAGCTGCTCCTCTGTCTTGCTGGTGATGATGTCAATACCGTGATATTGCTCAAACTCCTCGTTCAGGGCAGCCAGCTTCCCCACAAGCTCAGCCCGCTGGAAAGTAATGTTGTTCATGTTTATCTCAACAGATCTGCTCTCAGGCTGCTCGCTGTTGATGGCAAGCTCGTTGCGGTGCATTTCCTCCTCAAGCTTCTTGCGCCGCTCAAACAGCGCCCTGTATTTTGCAGAGAACTCCTTCACCTGAGCTTCTTTCTGCTTCAGGGCCTGCTGCTTCCCCTTGATAGCCTGCTGCAGCTCGCCTTGCTCCTTGCCAAAAGATGCATTCTCCTTTTCAAGCTGCCGGATGATCAGCCTGGCCTTCTCAATCTCAGGCTCGTAAAGGCTGGCTATCTGCAGCTCGCTGTTTTTTATATCCGCATCTATCTTCAGGCTCAGTTCAAATAGCTGGGATTTCTTCTCCTCAAAGCTTCTCAGCTCCGCAAGCAGCACTGGATCCCGCAGCCCCACTACCTTGGATCGCATCTCCTGCCTTTTTGTCTTGGCCTGGGCAAGCTGCCGGTTCAATGCTGATATCTTATCGCCCAATTCCCGCAGCTTTTTATCAAGCTGCTGCCCCTGCGCCTGCAGCTCATCTTTCTGCTTCCTGGAAACATCAACATCTCCTGCTTCCAGATGCAATAATTTCTCTGCCTTTATGATGTCACCTTCAATGTTCGCCTTGAACTGCCGCAGGTGCCCAATCCGTTTCTCAATGTCATCCCTTCGCTTCTCCATCTTTCCTATACCCTGCTCCAGCTCATGCAACTCGCCCTGCTTCTTCTCAATTGCCTCTCCGAGGCTTTTGTCCTGGAAGCTTCCTGTCCTTTTCTGCCTGAATCCGCCCTGCATGATGCCTGAGTGCTCTGCAACATCTCCGTCTAATGACACCATTTTAGCCTTTCCGATCCCAAGCCTTCTTGCAACATCTATGCTGTCTACAACAATAGTATTTGCGAAAATATAGTTGAATACCTTGCTGAACTTAGGATCAAATTGCACAAGGTTCAGCGCAAGGCCATGGCTGCCCTTTGCCTTGGCCAATTCCTCAACCTCTTTTGTCGTCTGCCTGCTCTCAAGCTTGTTGAGCGGCAGGAAGGTTGCGATGCCCAGCTTATTCACCTTCAAATATCTGATGCATTCAGCCGCAACTTTATCATTCTCTACAACAATGCTCCTCATCCGCGGCCCAGCTGCTATTTCCAAGGATAGCGAGTATTTTGCACTGGCCTGCCCCAGCTCAGCTACTGTCCCGTGAATGCCCTGTATCCTCCCTTTCTGGTTCAGGATTTCCCTGGCTGCTGTATCAGAGGCGGCAGATTCCTGTATGCCGATGTTCTTTGCAATCAATTTAGAGACCTCATCCCTGAGATTATCCAGCCTGTCTTTTGCTGCATGCAATGTCTTGGCAAGGGTCGCATCCTCATCCAATATCTTGTTCAGCTCAAGCGTCGCCTTCTTGAATTCATCCCGCTGCTGCCTGACCTCTGCGAACTTGCTTTTATTGTCTTTCTCAACCGCTTCTACCTTCTGTATTTTCTCGTCCAGTGTCTTTATCTGGAATTCAACCCTGTCCTTGTCCCGCAGCAGGGCATGCTGCTCTTCCCGCATGGAAGCAGCCTGCTTTTCCTGCTCGTCAATGACCTTTTCAAGCTCCATTATCTCTTTTTCAATGGCAGCAGCATCCTCCATCCTGTTTTTTTCCTTGAATTTCTGTATTTTGCCTTCATATTCCTGCAAAGCCCTAAGCTCGCCTGCCTTTTTCTTCTCAAGTTCAGCCTTATCCTGCTTCAGCTGGCTTATCTTAACTTGGGCAGCTGCGATGGATTTCTCAAGGTCAGCATTTCTTGCCTTGATCTTCTCCAGCTCTGAGGTGCACACCTCAAACCGTGACTGCTGTTTTGCAAGCTCAACCTTCAAGTTGCCCACATCCCTGTTTAGCTCAACCTGCTCTTTCTCGCCCTTCTCTTCTATCTCCCTGCTGATCTCCTCAATCTGCTTCCGCTTCTCCTGGTTCTCCTGCTGCATCGCAAGGATTTTGCTGTTGATTTTTCCAAGCTGCTCCTGCAGGCTGTCTATTTTCTTCTGCAGCTCGCTTCTTTCTTTCTCCCGCTTGTCAATCTGTATCTTCAAGTATGAAGCCTGGTGCTGCCGTATCTTGTCGTTCATATCCTTGAACTTCAGCGCAGTATCCCGGTCTTTCCGCAGGTCATCCAGGTTAGCCTGCTTCTCTTTCAGCAGGATTTCTGCCTCCCGCAGCCTTCCCTCAACCTTGTCAAGCTCAAGCATTGCCTTATGCTTCTTCTCTTCATAGATGGAAATCCCGGCAATCTCCTCAATCAGCTGCCTCCGCTCAACCGTTGGCATCTCAGTAAACCGGACAATATCTCCCTGCAGGATTATGTTATAGCCGTCCGGATCAATCTTCGCTACCCCCAGCAGCTCAAGTATCTCCTGCCTTGTCCTCACCTTATCATTTATCTTGTAGACAGACTGCCCGTTCTGCCGCGCTATCCTGGTTATCTTGATTTCGTGGTCTTCGCTTGGAAAAGTCTTCTTTGAATTGTCAAAATAGATGGAAACCTCTGCCTGTTTTGCAGGCTGCTTTGTCTTCCCGCCGTTATAGATGAAGCTTGTAAGCCTTTCTGCGCGCAGCGCTTTTGCAGATGCTTTGCCCAATACAAAGCAGATTGCATCCATTATATTGGATTTTCCCGATCCATTTGGGCCAAGTACGCAATTAAAGCCATCCCCGAAAAGCAGCTCAGTCCGCTTCGCAAAGCTCTTGAACCCAGACAATACCAGTCTTGTTACCTTTGTCATTTCCTGTCCTTGCAGTGCTATAGCTATATGGCTTATTATCCCTGTATAAATGGTTTATAAATGTTTACTTAGAGATTACTTATTATAGACGTGGATAACCCACCATTTCTTCACGAAAGAAAGGCTTAATGTGGAAAGTATAAAAGCAACCGCTGGAATAAGCGCATTAACCCAAGGATTAGGCGCCTTGATTAAATACAATAACAATACCATAGTAAGATACGTGAGAATCGCTATAATGCCTCTCCTAGTTTTGCTGGTTTCCCAGGCCTTGTCTGCTTCAACTCTTTTATTGCGCTCTTTGATTGATTCTATTTCTTGCTTCATGGCCGATATCCTGTTTCCTTTAAATGCTGCAATGGCAAAAACCACGGCTTAGGGATTTTATCCCATTCCACCCAATGCCAGTCCTGCATTTTATGCGGTTCCATGGTCTTAAGCTCGCCTGAATCGTAGTCTGCCCTCACAAATACTGTAATCCAGTGTTGCCCTTCCTCCGGAAAAATATCATTAGTTACAGTTATCAGCTTCACGTTCTTTATTTTAAGGTTAGTCTCTTCAAGAGTTTCCCGCTTTGCACATTCTTCAAAAGTTTCCCCAAATTCTATTTTGCCGCCTGGAAAGCACCAGGTTCCTATGCCATGAGATCTCAATCTTTTGCCCAACAGAACTTTTCCATTCTTAACAACGCAGACACCTATCCCGACTCCCGGCCTTCCGTTATCCATATTATTCTTGATAGGTTTCATGGTTTTATTCCCAATAGTTTCTCAACTTTCTGCTTGCATTCAGGCTTTCCCTGTATCAGGAGTTTTCCTGTAGTATAAAGCACAATAATACACTCTCCTTTCAATCTAATAACTTCATAAGCATTCTTGATAGGAACTGCCCTGTAATCATGCTTTTCCAGGATTTCCAGCTCTTTTTTAGTGATGAACTTGTTTTTTGGAAGCTCAAACTCAGCTAATGTCTTCTGCCCGGCTTTCTCCACAACATTCTTGTAGGTCATCCAGCTCTTTCTGAACAATCTTTCATGCTCTTTGTAATACTTATTTACAAAATCAACTGTCCTGGGATCATGCGCGTATCCAGAGCCGAAGTCAATGCCAATTTCTTTGTGCAGCTTTACAATTTCCGCATCCCTGGTAACCTTTGCAATGATTGAGGCTGCGCTCACCACCGGATACTTAACATCTGCCTTATGCTCCAGCACCAGGTTCAAGTCTTTCTTTAACAATTTTCTAACCAGATAGTTCCGATAGCTTCCGCCATTGGTGCTTGGCAGATCAACAAATGCCTTATCCGGCATCAGGTAATTGAGAATCTCAGCTGTCTTGTCAGCCTCCAGCCAGTTCAGGTTCAGTGAATCAGAACGAAGCGCAGCATCAATCTCATCTGCTTGCGAAATTATTACTTTGTAGTCCTTGACAATCTTCAGAATTTCGGGATACAGCTCTTCACGTTTTGCAGCAGGCAGCAGCTTGGAATCCTTTACTCCTAGCTTCTTGAGTTTAGGGACGTTTTTCTCATCTACCATGATACCGCACATGACCAAAGGTCCTATAAGTGGACCACGCCCAGCTTCATCGATACCGCAGATCAATGCCATAGGTAACGGATTACTCATGTATATTAAAAAGATTTGTAAAAGTTACGGGATTTGGACTCCTTTTTCCTTAAGAGCAGCAACCAAAGGATGGTAACCTACCTTATAAGAACCATAAAGAATACTAGGGATACCTACGCTTTGTGCAGATTCAAAATAAGCCCTTTCATTATCTATGAAAACAACTTGGTCAGGCAAAAAATGCATCTCTTTGAGCATTTTCCTGAAGAATTCAGGATTTCTCTTGCTCATCCCCATTTGTATCGAAGTGAACCCATTCTCAAATAGATTAAAGAAATTATCTGGCCTAGTTCGGTTGAACTCTTCGACTTCTTTCTCTGTGTTGGTCGCGTAAACAACAGTATAACGCCTCCTGAGCGTCCCTACCAGCGAAGCGATTTGTGCATCACGATCTCTTGATGATTCCTCGTAGAGTTCCATGTGTTTTTTAAGGATATCGCCAGCAGTTGTCTGGAGCGACAAAGTAAGGGTAGCTTTTTGATAGAGTTGCAATAATGATATCTCTCCGGAAAGGAGTTGCTCTCGGTGGGACTTGACAAACGAGTCATACTTTCTTGGAGAAAGGTTAAGGTAGCGTGACATCTCATCAACTATCTCATCCCATTTCTCAGGCAATAAGATGCCGCCTAAATCAAAGATGATTGCTTCTATCATTAGAACATAGAAGTAAGTAGGGGTTTTTATGGTTTGCTCTACATGTTGACGCTAAATGGCTAATAGCGATTTTGACTATTTTTATCCTTTTTTCCTTTTATATTCTATATTCTTCCTTGCAGATAATCCTAGAAAGTTGCCTTTTGATACTACTGATTTGCCTGTCTCTTGCTCTAATTCTTTTCTAGCGTTATGGGCTATTTGACCGCCTCTTTGCGCTGCTTGTTTGTTTTCTCTAAATCCCTTTGCATCTCTTGTTTTAGTTATATCTGTTGTAGCTTTCTCTCCAAGCATGGTAAATATAAGCTCCCAATCAGTCATATGATCTCTGAGATTTTGATTCTTTTTCCGTAATCCTTTGAATTGTTTGTACCCTTGAACAGTCTTGCCGAAGGTTGCCTTTGTAATCTCATTAGTTAGTATTGCAAATGCTATTTCTCCAGTTATTCCTCTGCTCTTCCACTCGTCAGTAAGCTCCTGCCTGATTGCGATACCCCTTAATCTTTTATCAATCCAATCTTTTGGATAGCCTTTGAGTTCATAATACTCCTTGACCCTGTTTTGTGCCAGTTCAGGGTTCTCTATCTCCTGGATGCGCTCATGGCCTAGTTGGGCAAGCCATTGCTTGAACGGTTCTGCCTTCCTAGAAGGAACAGATTGGATAAGCCTAAAGGCATTCTTTGTATTTACACAGTCTGTAACTCTTAATTTGCCATCTTCTGCCGGTAGTTTCAACTGTAAACAAATTGTTAACAGTTGACTCTCTCTGCTTTTTAAGACACCCCAGTACTGTCTAGGACTTGGACTATCAGTTAGGGCTTGTATAATATCAACAACAGAGAAGTGCCATTCATCATTATGCCATATCCTTCTTATTCTCTTGTCCTGAAATGCTACCATAGCCTTATCTTTATCCATCTCAGATGGGAGAATACTTTGAGTTTATAAACCTCACGCGAGGGGTTGTCCAGTGACCAGTGGCTAATCTTTAGAATTTTCTCTATTAAGAAAATCAAGTAGCATATAGGTATTAAAAGAATTGTCAGTTTCCTGTAAAAACCATCTTCCAATGCTAAATAATTTACCATTATATTTATGAAGTAATATAAAATTAACAAGTTCTTCTAATAATCTGATCATCTCTTTATATAAAATATACTCCCTATATTCAAAGATTTTGTACTGGAAATCTTTTAACCAAGGACTCACAGATTTATCTTTAGTTTCCTTAATAAATTTAGAAAAAGAATCATTAAAAAGTTGAGATAGCTCTTTAGCATCAATTTTTTCTCCATAATGTATCTTTCTTAAACTAATTTGCTTTTTAATAAGTTCTTTTTTTGCTAATTCTTGCAACTTTGCATATTCCTCAGGTTTATTATAATAAAGGTACAAGAGTCTCTTAAATTCTTTTGAAGACGCTGTATCTTTAAGGTTATACCCAGTATGTCCAAATTCAAATAATCCTCCTGTGTGTCTGGTATATCTTCCTTTGGTCATTGTATTAAGGAATACTAATGGCTATTTATAGTTTATTATTTAAAGAAAAGTGAGGCTAAGAGAAGTGCTTCTTAGCCCCTGATAGCGGGGATCAGATTTGAACTGATGACCTATGGGTTTCCGGCGTATTTAATTAAAATACGTTATGAGCCCATCGGGCACTCCTGGCTGCCCTACCCCGCTATATAATTCCCTGAAAAGGCTGAGCATTTATAAAGATTGCTGCCTCTCCGGATAGCATGAAACAAAACCTCTACCAATACCTTGCGCAATCCGGGCTGTTCGGCAACAGGAAAGAGATCCTAAGAGCGTTGAAGAAAGGCAAGGTAAAGATTGACGGCAGGAAAGTTACCCGCCCAAAATTCCAGTTCAATCCCAACACCAGGCAAGTGACGTATAATGATAAGCCGGTGCAGCCGCTGGATTTTGTCTACTATGCAATAAATAAGCCTCTGGGCTACGTCTCGCAGAAGAATGACTACCAGAAGAGGCCATTTGTCCTGGATCTATTGAAAGGCAAGGCAGATAAGAAAATCCTCAACAGCCTTGCCCTTGCCGGCAGGTTAGATGTAGATACCTCTGGACTGATGATTGCAACCAATGACGGCAGCTTTATCCACAGGCTGATGAGCCCTGGCAATGTGATTAAGAGGTATGAAGCAACGCTGGATAAGGCAATCCAGGAGCAGGACATACAAAAGGTAAAGCAAGGTGTTTTGGTCAAGGCTGAGGACGAGACATACACTGCAAAAGCTAATGTCTACTCAGCCAAAGGAAACAAATTAGTTATAGGCATCACTGAAGGCAGGAAGCGCCAGATTAGGCTGATGTTTAAGGCATTGGGGTATGAAGCCACGAGCTTAAAGCGCATAGCTATCGGAAGAATAGGGTTGCAGCACTTGAAAGAAGGGGAATTCATGGTTATTAATCCAAGAAACGTATAACTACTTTATGATCTTGTGATGGGGATTCTCAAGTTTCAGTGCATAGCATATCACAAAAAATACTATGCCTATTATGAAATAGGTTATCTGCATCCATAGTGGAGCATGAATGCAATCGCAGAGGGGCAGACCGGGAAAAGCTGCTGTTGCAAGGTTTCTTATGTTAAAGAGGTGGTATGCAGTCGTCTCGGCAAATATGAGGAGCGGCCAGTATATGCCAGTAAATAAGAGCAGTTTGTGAGAAAGGGTTTGTTTATGTAGCAGATGCTCGTAATGAGAATACAACAGATAGAGCGTAAAAAGGCCTACGCTCCATGAGAACAAAGGATACAGGTTTATTCCGGCTATGGTAATGAAAGCGGTGTTGTAAGCATATTCTTCCCTGGCAACAACCATCCAGAGAAGCGATATAAAAAATGCTGCAACAAGATGGTGCAATAGGAGTGTTCTTTCTGTCAGCACTAAATATGGGATGATAAGGAAGAAAACCGCTATAAGAAGCCAATCAGGCCTGAACAGCCCCAGCAAAAGAATGACAAGAATGCTCAGGATCTTATCAAACCAGAGCAGTTGTGATTTCCATTTATGGAACTCGTATGCAGCATGTGGTAGGGCCATTGGTTATAGTAAATCGCTTTAATTTTCGTATGTATAGGAATTGAATGCAATTCCTAATATTAGGAAATCATGGATTTCCTAAATTTTAGCGATTTGCTTATTAGGAAATAACTGAATTATATATGATTATTAATGTTATTTCCTATAGTAAAAAAGGCGCCGAGGGTGGGACTTTCATAGGAGGAAAGCCAGCAAATCCGGTGGGTGAGCGATTAGCGAACCCGCCTAAAGTGCCAGGTGATTTCGCACCTGATTTGAACCCACAACCCCCGAAGGGACAGGATGTTTACCCGGTTTAGCAATCTTGCACCCTAGCTTTTAACTAGGTCTGCGCAATACCAGGTTATGCGACCTCGGCATAGGTAAATTAGAATTATAAATGGTTTATAAAGCTTATGAGGATTGCGGGAGTTCTGCATGTCGTCCGCAAACCGCTTTCCTCGGCACTATAAGCCATGAAAATCCCATGGAAACTGGGAACTAACCTGATAAATTTAGAAAGGTTTAAATACTAAAAAGTATCTTTCAGTATAAAATGGTATATAAGCAGATAAACCTGACCCTGTCCAAAAATTTGCAGGCAGCGGCTGAGGAATATGCAAAAAGGTTTGGATTTAGGAACGTGCAGGAATTGGCCACAGAGGCTATTAGGGAAAAAGTGTTTTTCAGCGACAGGGGGCATGATGAGGAATTGACTCCAAAGGAGATAGCGCTGATAGAGAAATTTATAGACGTGACTTTTAAGGGCAAAAGGCAGATTGTTAGCGAGAAAATCCTGAATAAGGCTTTATTGTCATGATGTTTGAGATAAGGACAACAAAATTTCTTCTGGAGCAGGTAAAGGACTATGATGAGAAAACTAAAAGAATAATCTTTGACAAGAAAGAGCTTCTTAAGATAAACCCTTTCAGGTATAAAAAGGTAAACACGGAATCTTACAGCCATGTATTTAGTATAAAATTAAGCCATAAGGCAGAGGCTAAGAGATTAGTTTACATTGTCCTAGGAAACATTGTATTTTTATGCTTTATTCTTGACAGGTCAAGAGGCTATAAGGATTTGGAAAGATATTTTAGAAGAATAGAAAAAGAATTAAGGTAAGAAAAGGCTTATATAGCCTCTTAGTCAATCATAAAGTATGCGCTTTAGCTTGATTTTAGCAGTATTGCTCATCCTCCCAATAGCATTAGCAGAAGACAACTTCTATTACAAGAACGAGGAAATAACCTATGATGTGCAGACCAGCTCCAACATCAGCCTGATAAGCTCTTCATCCAGGAGCGAGATAGACTATGTCAAGGCCACCTTATTTTACTTTCCAAAGGAAGGTGATAAGCAGCATATTGAATCAATAAAGGCGACACCGAATGCACCAATAACCGGTGAAGCCATAACATTTGAATGGCATGCTCCAGGCACAAGCACATTGCCTTTCAGCGTGGACGCAACAATCAGGATTGATAATATTCCGGTGAAGGTAAAGTCCAAGGTTTATTTTCCGATTGACGCAGATGATTTGCCAGGAGAGATTAAGCCCTATCTTGAGCCGAGTGAGATAATAGACTCAGGCAACAGGGCTATCATCAAACTAGCTTCGCAGCTTGCTGAAGGAGATGATGACCTGTTCAGCGTTGCGCATAAGCTTGCAACATGGACAAAGACCAATGTAAACTACACCCTTGACACATTAACTGAAAACGTAAGCCAGAAAGCATCCTGGGTGTTAACCAATAGAGAAGGCGTATGCGATGAATTAACAGCATTGTTCATAGCCATGGCCCGCTCTTTAGGGATACCTGCAAAGTACATCTCAGGGGAGGCATACACTAACTACAACAATATTAATGACTGGGGCCCGCACGCATGGGCAGAGCTTTATTTCCCAGGCTACGGCTGGGTTCCATATGATGTCACTTATGGCGAAATAGGTTTTGTAGACGGCTCGCACATCAAGCTCAAGGAGAGCGTAGATGCCTCAACAACTTCCTCAAAATATGAGTGGCGCAGCTTTAATGTTGATGTCCAGACTGAAAAGATAAGCTTCAAGGTGATTCCAAAAGCTGCAGGCAGTGAATTTGCAGAAGAGCTTGCAATCAAGGCATACCCTTTCACAGATCATGTTGCTTTTAATGGCTACAACATCATCATAGCTGAAGTGCAGAATCTTGAGGATTACTATATCTCAACTGAGCTTGCCTTTGATAAGCCGGCTGAAGTTAAGGCCATAGGAGAGCAGCGGCAGCAGGTTGTATTAAAGCCCAAGGAGACGCGTGCATTGTTCTGGCTGGTCCAGGTTCCGGGACTTGATGAGAAATACATATACACATTTCCCTTCAGGGTATCTACTGTAAAAAATGAGAGTGGCAAAAGCATGTTTGAGGCTTCTGGAAGAGGGCAATACAACAGCAGGGAGGAGATGGAGGCAATAATCCAGGCGCGGCAGCAGCAGGATGCTAAGGTATATGCCACAAAGTTTGATTTCAAGTGCTCAATCCAGAAAGCTGAATTTTACAGTGATGAGCAGGCTCAAGTTGCGTGCAGCATCAGGAATAAGGGAACCTCAAGCGTAAATGCAAAGGCATGCCTGCAGCAGGATTGCAGGCCTGTTGCCTTGTCTATCAATCAGCAGCAGGATGTTGCATTCCCTTTCAAGGCTGCGCCTGGCAACAAACAGATCCCTGTAACCTTGTCCTATAATGGCGGCTCTGAATCAGTGCTTATTCCCGTAAATGTCCTTGATCTCCCAAGAATAGATATAAAGGATCTAAGATATCCTGAACAAGTGCGCTATGCAGATGAGTTTGAGCTTGTCTTTGTCATTGACAAGAGCTCTGCATCCAACCCAAAGAATGCAGAATTGCTCATAGACGGCCCTATGCACCGCAAAGTAGAGCTTGGCCCCCTTGACAGATCCGTCCAATACAGGATAAATGTTAGGGGCAGGGACTTGAAAGAGGGAAATAATACAATCACTCTAAGCATAGGTTACCAGGATTCTCGCGGTAAGGAATACAGCACTTCAGAGAGCGCTGCCATTGAGCTGGTTGATGTCACTTTTATGCAGAAGATACTGCTGTTCTTTAATAGACTGCTCAGCTTCAACTCCTTATAGAAAGGATATAACTTTATCAAGAACAATATTTATAAAAGAAACAGGGTTCTATAATGGCATGAATAGGAAAACAGCAAGACAGATGGAGAAATTAGTTCCGGACACTTCCGTGATAATAGAAGGGCTTGTCTCTCAGAAGATAGAAGAGCAGGAATTCTTGCCTGAAACCATAATTATCCATGAGGCAGTCATCTCGGAGCTTGAGCACCAGGCAAACCTGGACAAGGCAATCGGCTACCTCGGCCTGGAAGAGATAAGGAAAATCAGGCATGTTGCTGACAAGCATGACATTAAGATTGAGTTCAAGGGCAGGAAACCTACTGCAGGGGAAATCAAGTATGCTAATCTAGGCGAGATAGACGCATTAATACGCGACCTTGCATTTGAGGAAGGCGCCACATTATTCACAGCAGACAAGATCCAGGCAAAGATAGCAGAAGCCAAGGGAATGGATTTCATATTCTTCAAAGTAGAGCAGCTCCACAAGCGCCTCAAGCTGGAAGAATACTTTGACGAGACAACAATGTCAGTCCATTTGCGCGAGAATGTGCTGCCATACGCCAAGAAAGGCACCCCTGGAAACTGGCAGTTTACAGCAGTTGGCAATAAGGAACTCGATAGAGATTTAATCCAGGAAATCAGCACTGAAATCATTGAAGAGGCAGGCATCCGCAAGGATGGCTTTATTGAGATAGAAAGGCCAGGCTCAACCATCGTGCAGCTCGGGCCTTACAGGATTGTTATCACAAAACCGCCATTTTCGGACGGTTGGGAGATTACCGCGGTAAGGCCGGTAAAGAAGCTTTCAATGGAAGATTACCAGCTTTCAGAGAAGCTGAGGTCCAGAATAGAACAGCAGGCAGAAGGTATACTGATAGCGGGGGCTCCGGGGATGGGCAAAAGTACGATGGCGCAGGCATTAGCTGAGCACTACGCAAGCCTTGGCAAAATAGTTAAGACAGTAGAAGCCCCTCGTGACCTTATCCTGCCTGATAATATAACGCAGTACGCAATATCTCATGGAGATGCTCAGGAGATACATGACATACTGCTGTTATCACGGCCAGACTATACTATTTTTGATGAAATGAGGAATACAGCAGACTTCAAGCTCTTTGCTGATTTGCGGCTTTCCGGTATAGGTCTTGCAGGTGTCGTGCACGCAACTAATCCCATAGATGCTATTCAGCGTTTTGTCGGTAGGATAGAGCTTGGTGTTATTCCTCAAGTTATAGATACAGTCATTTTCATCAATAAAGGCGCTATAGGAAAGGTTCTCAGCCTTGAGATGACTGTTAAAGTTCCAACTGGAATGACTGAAGCAGATCTTGCAAGGCCAGTGGTCGTAGTGACTGATTTTGAGACTGGAAAGATTGAATACGAGCTCTATTCATATGGAGAAGAGACAGTTGTTATACCTGTCAAAGCAGCTCATGCAAGCCTGACTCCAAGCAGGCAGCTTGCATCAAGAGCTATTGAAGACGTGTTCAGGAAAATGGTGAGAGATACAAAGGTAGAAGTTGTTAGTGATCATAAATGCATAGTGTATGTTCCAGAGGAAGACATCTCCCGGATTATAGGGAAGCAGGGCAAGACCATCGGTGAGATAGAGAAGAGCATCGGCATGTCAATTGATATCCGTGCATTGGAGGATGCCCCCCGGCAGCCAGGTGAGAAAGGAAGCCAGCCTGTGAAGTTCAACATGCAGCAGAGCAACAAGAGCATGGAATTCAGCCTGGGCCACAACATGCAGGGCAAGGATATCCATGTATACGTTGGCGGCGAGTATTTATTGACTGTCAAGGCAGGCTCCTCAGGCACTGTAAAAATCAAGAAGAAGAACAAGATAGGAAACATGCTCGCAGGCGCCCTGAAAAGGGGAGAGCAGGTTGAGCTGAGGGTTTAGTTTATGATACAAGATATTCTTGTGCCATTTATAGCTATTAGCATTGCAGAGATAGGTGATAAGACCCAACTTGCTATTATCAGTCTAGGCTCAAAAAGCAAGAATCACTTGCAATTATTCCTGGGTTTAATGCTGGCATTTGTTATAGTTGATGGTATAGCAGTTATTCTGGGGAATGTTTTAAAGAATATAATTCCTGTAATTTATGTTAAGATCCTGGCTGGAATTATATTTATCACTTTAGGGGTATTTATGCTGTTGCATCTGAAAAAAGAAGAAAGAAATAAGACTGAGCTGGTTAATCCCTTTTTAGCAGGGTTTTTTCTTGTATTTATCACAGAGTGGGGTGATAAAAGCCAGATAGCCACAGGGTTGTTTGCTGCACAATTTAATCCATTTTTTGTGTTTATCGGGATTATTATAGCCTTGGCTCTGTTTTCATTAGTATCTATCTTTATAGGTAAATTAGTTGCTGGATTAATTAGTAAAAAGCGAACTATAGATATTATTGCAGCTTTAATATTTATCATATTAGGAATTGGCCAGTTCTTTAATCTGTAAAGAGCCAGAAACCTTTTTAAACTTCACTCCTATCCTTCTGAAGAACTGCATAGCTTTTTCTAAAGGAATCTATCAGTATACTCCAGTATATAAATACTTAAATATAAATGTATCTTTTAGCACTGTATCGATACAAGCATAAAGATGACAGCAACAATAAGCACACGGATAGAAGAGCATGTCTTAGCGGAGATTGACGAGCTGTCTAAGGAAAGGCATATGGATAGGGCATCACTGCTTAGAAATCTCATTGTTGAGGGGTTGGCGCTTGAAAAGAAAAATAAGGTATTGCATATGTACAAGGAGCGTAAAATAAGCCTTGCAAGGGCTGCGGAAATGCTGGAAATTGATATATGGCAGATGATTGATCTTATACGGAAGGAAAATCTTTATTTGGATTATTCTGAGGAAGAATTGCTTGAAGATATGCAAGGTTTGAAGAGAGCTGAATAGGAGTTTTGGGAATGAAAGTAATAAGCAATGCATCCCCCTTAATATTTCTAGGGAAAATAAACAAATTAGATGTGATAGAAGACTATGAGGTAATTATGCCAAAACAGGTTTATGAAGAGATAATGAAAGGAGCTGAATCTGGCAGAGAAGACGTGCATAAGATCCAAGAATTAATTAACAAAGGTATAATAAAAGTGGAAGAGATACCTGTAATCAAAGAACTTAAAAGCCAAAATATAGGAAACGGTGAAAAAGCTGCAATAAGCCTAGCTATTGATAAAAAAATAAGCCTGATATTTCTGAATGAGAGGAAAGCAAGAAGGCTGGCTAAATTTTACAAGCTAAGACCAAGGGGAACGATAGGTATATTATGTGAAGCTTATAAGAACAATAAAATAAACAAAAAGGAGCTTAAGGATTTAATCCAAAGATTGATAAAAGAAGGGTATAGGATACGTGAGGAACTTATAATGGAAATATTAAAAAATATAGGATAATATTTGGGAAAGCACCATGCAAGACATAAAACTGATCCGTGAGCATCCTGCCTTGATACGCCGGGATTTGGAGAAGCGCAATGACCAGGAAAAGTTGAACCTATTGCATGAGGTCATTGAGGCAGACAAGGAATGGCGGCATCTGAACATGGAGATTGAGAAGCTGCGCCACTCCCGCAATCAAATTTCTTTGCAGATCAACCAGGCCAAGAAAGAAGGTAAGGATATCAGCGAGATTGTGCAGCAGGCAAAGATTCTCCCCGAGTGCATTGAAGCAGCGCATCAGCGATATCCTGATGCAGCTTCCCAACATTCTGCATGACAGCGTCCCTGAAGGCAAGGATGAGAATGATAATATTGTAGTCAGGAAAATCGGCAAGCTCCAGAAGTACAGGTTTCCCTTGAAAGATCATATTGATGTTGCCCTCGGCCTGGGTATGGTTGACCTTGAGCGCGCAGCCAAGATAGCAGGCAGCCGGTTCTACTTCCTGAAGAAGGAGCTTGCCCTGCTCAACGTTGCCCTGCACCATTACGCGCTTGATTTCATGGCCAAGAAGGGCTTTATCGTTATGATTCCGCCATTCATGATGCGCAAATCTGCTTATCAAGGTGTTGTTGACCTTGCTGATTTTGAGAATGTGTTGTATAAAATTGAAAATGAAGATTTATACATGATAGCGACATCAGAGCACCCGCTCACCGCACAGTACATGGACGAGATATTGCAGGCAAAAGAATTGCCGCTCAAGCTCACCGGCTTCTCTACAAATTTCAGGAAAGAGGCAGGTGCGCATGGCAAGGATACGAAGGGCATATTTAGGGTGCATCAGTTCAACAAGACTGAGCAGATCATTATCTGCCATCCGCAGGACTCATGGAGATGGCATGAACAATTGCTGAAAAACGCAGAGGAATTCATAAAAAGCCTTGAGCTTCCATACCGCGTCGTGAACATCTGCACCGCAGACATCGGCACAGTTGCTGCAAAGAAGTATGACATTGAGGTCTGGATGCCGCACCAGGGCACCTATCGCGAACTTGTTTCATGCTCAAACTGCACCGATTACCAGGCGCGGAGGTTAAATATCCGTTACGAGCATAAAGGCGAGCGCGGCTTAGTTCACACGCTCAACAGCACTCTCATCGCAGACCGTGCTTTGGTCGCCATCCTTGAGAATTTCCAGCAGGCAGACGGCTCTGTACATATTCCAAAAATCTTGCATAAGTATATGAACGGTGTCAAGGAGTTAAGGGGAAGTTTGGCCAAGCAAATAATAGTTAAAAAGAAGCCAATCAAGATTACAAGGAAGAAAAGTAAAGCTAAGAGATCAATCAAGAAAAAGAAACTATAAACAAGCGGGAACCAGCTCAGCTTGCTGAGCTGGACTGTATTAGTCCCCGAACCGCGAGCTGCCAGCAATTACTCGGGGACTTTTGGCATAGTGCGCGAGCAGAGCGAGCGCTTCCGCGCGCAGCGCGGTGCAGATTGTTATATTATTTTAAATATATCAAATAAAGAGGTGAAAAGTGCGCATCAATGGCTTGGTCTATGCGATTGTAGGCATATTTGTAGCAGCTACAAGCTTCTTCGTATTTAAGGGCAACCAGCAGCTTCTGTTCTACATCGTGGGCGGGGCATTCATCACGTTCGGCTTGCTCAAGCTACTCATAGACAAGGTTAGGGAGCCTAAATACGAGCAGCAGGAGCCTGAAAAAAGGTTTAAGGCAAAACAAGAGCCTCAGGGCAGGCTTGCCATAGGCTCCAATCAGCACAAGTACTGCTGGCGCTGCCGGGCATTAGTGAACAGGGCCCAGAACTTCTGCCATAACTGCGGCGCGCAGCTGCGTTAGTTAACTTGACATAAGAATTATCGCTACAATTGCGAGTAAAACACCTAATCCTTGCTTTAGTGTTACAGGTTCTTTCAGCAATATTGAAGCCAGGAGAATGGTGACTACCGGATAAAGAGCAGTAGTGGTGACAACGAGGGATGTTGCCCCGCGCTGCAATGCAAAAAGGAAAAAAAGCAGGCCTAACGTACCTGCAATACCGGTCAATATGCCAAGAGTTGTTCCCTGCATGTGAAATGCTGGTTTAAATTGAACTATAAAGAATACAACAACTCCAACAATGAATGTGCCTATTACATCATAAACCAGGATACTTCTCGGGTCTATGTACGCAGATGCAAGTTTCGGCAAAAAGGCCCATAGTCCCCACAATACCATGGCAACCAGAGAAAATATAATCCAGTCTTTCATAAAACGAATATGATGCGTAAGTGCATATATACCTTTCGCAGAAGATAAGAAAGATAGTTTCATAGAAACCCTTATAAACATTCCTAGACCTACTATAAACGGGAATCACCATGGGTATGTTCGGGAATATGCTGGGGGCAGATGAATCTATTTTCAAGAATGAGTTTGCTCTGGACTTCAGCTACATGCCTAAGCTCGTGCTCTACCGTGAGCAGCAGCAGCGCTACATAGCTTCCTGCATTGCTCCCCTCTTCAATAACAGGAATGGAAAAAACCTGCTCATATACGGCAAGCCAGGCATAGGTAAGACGCTGGCCTGCCTCAAGGTGACTGAAGAGATTGAAGAGAAGACAGATGAAGTAATCCCTATCTACGTAAACTGCTGGCAGAAAAATACATCCTTCAAAATCTCTCTAGAGTTGTGTGAAAAGCTCGGCTACCGATTGACGCATAACAAGAAAACCGATGAATTGTTTGACGTTGCCAGGAAAATCCTCAACAAGCGCGCAGTGGTCTTCATCTTTGACGAGATTGACAAGGCAGAGGACTATGATTTCCTCTACGCCATTCTGGAGGATATACACAAGAAGAGCATCATTCTAATTACTAATCACAAGGAATGGGTTGCAACCTTGGAGCAGCGCATCAAATCAAGGCTGATGCCGGACATGATGGAGTTCAGGCCATACTCTGCAAAAGAGACAGAAGGCATCCTGCGGCAGCGTGTCGACTTTGCATTCGTGCCGAATGCCATGAAGCCTGAAGCGTTCAACATGATAGTGCAGAAGACAGTAGCCATGGAAGACATCCGCACCGGCCTTCATCTGATGAAAGAGGCAGCGCAGCATGCTGAAAGCCGCAGCTCGCGCTCAATAGATGAGCAGGATGCTGAGCATGCCATCAGCAAGATTGACGAGTTCAATATCAAGAGCAGCCTTGACCTGGGGGAGGATGAGCGCTTTATCCTTGCTATTGCGAAGAGCAATTCAGGCAAGAAAATAGGCGAGCTGTTCAAGTCCTACCAGGACTCTGGCGGCATCTCAAGCTACAAGACATTCCAGCGCAAAATCAAGAAGCTTGAGCAGAACCGCTTTATCATAGTGGCCCGGACAGATGGCGGTTCAGAGGGCAACACTTCCATCATTAAGTATAATTCAGGCCAGAGCAAGAAGCTCACAGACTTCTCATAGAGCAGGCATAAGACAGGAACCATGTCCAGTGCCATTGCAACGTATTTCCCCCTTAAACCATTAATATAACGCTTCCACCCCCACCACTGGTCACTGGTCAGGCGCTCGCGTGAGGTATATAAAGCGACAGGCTCATTATTTCTTATTGAAACAAAGGAAATCTAAAGATTTCCTAGCAAAAGAAACCAATGGTTTCTTAGCAAATAAGATGGGCAAAAGAAGCTGGCCAGCAGCTCGTCTTTAAGAGCAAAAAGACAGAGGTGACTGCAATGGTAGACTTAAGAAAAGAGACAATTGAGCAAATATACTATGAGCGGATGATGCAGATGACCAGGAAAGCCAGCAGGCATGGCCTGCTCTCCAGTGCAGCATAGGAAGAGGTGATTGCTATGGAAAAAGACTTTTACGATCAGGAATTCCTTGAAGAATCCATGGATGATGATGCCATAACTGACTTTGAGGAAGCCTTCATGCGCGGCTATCTGGATGCTTAGAAAATGTTCCACATTTTCTAGCCTCAAAATCATATTTTGACGCTTAGTAATGCAGAGCTTTTCCTGACACGTAGGCAATTGCTGTTTACATCAGTAGTCCTGCTCATACCTCTGAATAAGAGGCACGCAGGCTACTGACTCATTTTCTTAGGGGGTGGTTACTTTCTGCTATAACATTTTTATAGGTAATCAAAATTATTGTTGCCATGGCAGCAGTAATATCAGCAAGTGAATACCACAAGCAGAAGTCAAGGATTCTAAAGCAGATTAAACAGGGTTTGGTCTTCATATACCCTACTGACACAATTTATGGCATAGGCTGTGACGCGACAAATAAGGATGCGGTCGCTCGCATTAGAAAAGCAAAGCAAAGGGATGCAAAGCCTTTCTCTGTCATTGCGCCTTCTAAATCGTGGATTGCAAAGAATTGCAAGGTAACAGCAGAAGCCAGGAAATGGCTTGCCAGGCTTCCAGGTCCATATACATTGATCCTTAACCTACAGGAAAGCAGGTGTGTAGCCGAAAATGTGACGCAGGGCAGCGGCACGCTTGGCGTACGCATTCCTGGAAACTGGTCAGCGCAGATTGCAGCAACATTAGGAAAGCCGATTGTCTCCACGTCAGCAAACCTCACCACGCAGCAGTTCATGACCAGCCTTGAGAATCTTGATGGGGGTGTGAAGCAGCACGTTGATCTCATCATCTATGAAGGGGAAAAGAAGGCTAGGCCTTCAAAGCTCGTGGATTTGACAGGAAAAAAAGCAAGGATTATAGCGCGGTAAAAGACAGTAAACAGAAACAGCACAAGGTTTTTAAATGAAATATCAAATTAGCTGCTTTATGAATATTGAATCTTTGGTATCTGCATTTACTGAAATAAAGGATTTTGTAAGGGAAAATCCAGGTGAATCTAGTCTATATGCTGCAGGAATTGCAATCGGTGGTTTTTTCTTACGTCAATACGATCCTGGACTTTTCAATATGGTTTTAGGTGCGATTGGTGCATCCACAGTTTACGTAACAATATTTCATCCCATGATAGAATCTGTTGAAAATAATGCGCCAGATACGCCAGAATACATTAGTAATGTTATAGAAATAAATAGGATGGTATCAACTGTTGATAGGCTTCTCTAATACTTGGTCAATATGCTCGGCACAGCAGCTCCGACTGCGCATGGCATCGCTACAAGCACGACAATCTTGAATACTTCCTCTCCACTGCTGACAAATGTATTGATGCCGAAGATATAAACCAGAAACAGGTCTACAAGCACAGTCACAAGGTATAGTGATACGAACCTCTTTGCCCAGAACTGTCCGAAGCCGCGTGTTTTCTTGTTGGGAACCCTGCTGTACCCTATAAAATATATCTCAGCCGTGAGTATAAGAAATGTAGAAAGCACAATAAGTATTATCCTTAGAGAGTCAAGGCGAAGCGCGATATCAACTATATCTGTCCTCAGGATGAATGTCAGCCCTATAAACATAGAGCCCAGGAATGCATTAATGATATCCTTTTTTGAGAAATGCCCCGGCACCCGCTCAAGCATGCGTTGCTTCAGCTGTTTCGTATCCGCATGGATCTGCTTCAGTAAAGCCTTTCCTGCTTGTTTGCGGCGCATGTAGCTAGTCCCTGTTTCAGACTTATTAAACTTGCATGACTATTGTCACGTGAATACACGCTGCCAGTTCATATAGATATTATGCGCAACCTCTGCCAGTTCCATACGCTTGAGCTCAGCTATCTTCTTGTAGCCCTCCATTATGAAGGCAGGCTCGTTTCGCTTTTCTTTAAATGGGCTCAGGTACGGGCTGTCAGTCTCGCAGAACAGGTGCGACAGCGGCACTTCTTTTACCAGTTCCTGGAACTGCTGGCTTCTCACAATATTGGCCGGGACAGAAAAATACCATCCCTGCTCTGCAATTTGCTTCACCAGCTTCTTGTTTCCAGTAAAGCAATGGAAATTCACTTTTCTTAGTTTGGATGATTTCAGCATGGCAATGCAGTCGTCCTCTGCCTTCCGTGAGTGCACAATCAGAGGCTTGTCTATCCGCTCGCAGAGCGCAATAATCTTTGCAAAAAGCTTCTTCTGCGCTTCCTTTTTATCTTTTATCCAATGGTAGTCAAGCCCGCATTCCCCAACCGCATGTATATGCTTTCTCTGCTTCTCAATGAATGCAATCTCCTCATCAATATCAAATGGCTCAGATTTCAAAGGGTATTCCCCTGTCTCTATCTCCCGCTGAAGAGCGTCTATAGGATATATGCCAAGTGATGCTTTGAGGATGTCTGGATACTTACTGCATAAGTCCAGCACAGCCCTGTTGCTCTTTGGGTTAACTCCTGATATGAGGATGATCGAAACCCCAGCCTCCTTGGCCCTGGCAATGACCTCATCCTGATCATCTTTAAACGCAGGATGGTCCAGGTGCGCATGCAGGTCAATGAGCTTGTTCTGGTCCATATCTAGATAACCCTAACCCCTGTTTTCATATTGACATTAAAATCAGGATAGCTGATGCTGAGGGTTGAATCCGGGAATTCAATATGCAGCGGCTCTGTCCCGTTAAATTTCAGTACACTGCTTACCTTAGTCTCACCTTCTGCCCGTATCCTCATGCGGTAGTTGTTCAGCTCAACAGATATATTCTCATCTGAGATTCCGTCAATCTCTATTTCTGTATCCCTGCTTGGATCAACCTGCTGCGAAACTGTGCAGCTGGTATCAAAGGTTCCGTACGCATTGATAGTAAGATTGGTTGACCCCGCATCAAAATCTTCTATTTCGCAGCCTGTCACATTCTCCTGTATTGTTATTGAGATTGTATATCCGCTGATTCCTTTTCCCTCTATCTGTAACTCTTTGCCTCCAAAGCTTTTATGAGTATAGGTTACGTTGTATGGCATTATAATTAGAGGGACTTCATTGATGATGGTGCTCAAGTCAAGGCTTGCCTGTGGGTAATTATTTTCAATAAAGTTTTCAAAGCTTGCCAGTGCATTGCCCAGGCTGCCATTGTTGGCATTTGGCATGTTCTCCTTAAATTCTATAGTCTGGTTGCTGATATTTACCTCAATTCCGCTCTTGGCAATAAAAATCTTGAAGAATCCCCTGTCAATTGAGCTTTTCAGCTCATGCATCCTGTCAAGTGTATTAAGTATGGTAATGCTTTCCTCGTCCCGGGAACTGTAATTAAGCAAGAGCACGCCAAGGGACAGCACCGTAAGTGCCAATAGCGTTAACCCTAATGCAAGAAATATCCCTTTTCTTCTTAGGTGAAACCTCATTTTAGCATACTCATTTTAGCCATACATAATAAGTAACTACACCAAACTGGTTGCCATCGCTGCTGACAATGATCCTGCTGCCGCTTGCAATAAACGTACCTGTCGGCAAACTCTGGTTTGTCTCCAGGTAACCCCCATTCTCTGAAAACGTCCCATTTATTGTTAATTTCATATCATAATTAGGAGGCAGCAGCTGGGTGAGCTGGTCCTGGATTGATTGTGCATTAAAAGTAGTAAGTATGTTATTATAATCCAGTACTGCCACTATATCTTCAGCTGTGCGGAATGCCTGGAGGCGCAGGTATGGGTCTTCAGTCTGCTTGGTTGCATAGAAGCTTGCGAAAAGCAGGATACTGCTGACTATGAAGACTGCTATGGCCATCTCAAGCGAGAAAATAAAGCCTTTTTTTGATTTTCCTGATCTCCCTGATTTCAGCATCAGTATATCCTCATCTTATTTCCATATTATTAAATCCATATATGCGCTTCCATTTCCATACCACACAATCCTGCGTATTGCTACTGTCAGGTTGCCTGTCGCATTGTTGCCATAATCAATAAGGGCAGAGTTATTGATATTCATCAGGAGCAGTTTATAATTATAGCCTTTGATATTAAGGAGCTCTTTAGTAGTATTGTAATCCATGGTAGTGAAGGCAGTGACCTTCTCCACAGAGATGTTCCTATCGCTTGAAGCCAGGCCAATGATCTCCGCGCTTGCATTATTTGCCTCCCAGTTTACCGGCCTTCCTTGGCTTTTAACCAGTACATCGCTTATCCTGACAGCCTGTGCCAGCATGGCGCTGTAGGTTATTCGCTCCTCCAGCCTATTTAGATAAGTGTTCCACGCTGCAAATATGGCAATGATGAGCCCCGTAAAGATAAAGATAGCTATAAAAAGGTCAGTGATTGCAATTTGGGCCTTTCTATGCCTATGCATTCTGCAAGGTAATTGAGTTGTTTTCATTTCTTATTGATACATTTCCCCTGACTAGCTTAAAGGTACTGTCTGAGCCATTTGAAACTGCAGTGGATGTAAAAGTGCAGAAAGCAATGGTTTGGCTGTTTTTTTCAACCTCTATAAACCTGTTTCCTGCTATCACAGTTGCATTATTCCTGAGCTTCACTGAAACATTGGCATCGCGGCTTGTGTATACCGCATCAATCAGATTGGCAAGCATGCTGCAATCGGCCTGCGCTTCATGAAGATTGCTTGCAAAGGCTATCTCGCCTTTTCTTTCTAAGGTAACTATAGACAATAAGACAAAGATAAACAGTATAACTCCAATTGCAAACATGAATTCTATGCTTACCTGGGCTTTAGACTTAGACATAGTAGTTATTCTTTAGCTTATTCCTATATCAGCTTCTGTTATATCGGCCCTTTTCCCGTCCATCTGTACCGTTGGAGCCAACCTGATTTTAATTTTGTTATATCCTGCATTTTTCATCAGGTTTGTTACATCAAACTCATTATCCCCCCTGTCCCTTAAGTTGATGTTTCTTACATGCGTAACAGAGAAGTTCTGGCTAAAATTCATCTGAAGCCTGTCCCCATCTGGAAGATAGCCCCATGCAGTTAAGTTATAAGGCAGAATATCTGCGCTGTCAAACTTGATCCTTACCACTACTTTGCTATAAGGTGAAGGGGATTTGTTAATCTGGAGTATAAACCCTTCATAGTTGACTTGGTTGACTTTAAACTTATAGCTTGAGGATGGAGTTGTCCTGCTGTCATCTATCAGGTCTTCTGTAACATCAGTTGTGCTTACCGAGCTTTGGTTTTTGGTGGCATTGGGGCTGGAGCTGAAATACAATCCAATATCAACTGCGCTATAATTTAAAGCATTGTAAGTTATTGAAGTATTTGTTCCGTTTATAGTAGAGCTTTCATTAACTCTGATAGTGATGTTGCTGGTTGCAGAAACAATCTCCTGGCCGACATTGCCGTCGTCATCAATGCCGTACGTAATATTAAGGTACCATAAGCCAACTACTTGCATTTTTACCTTTACTCCATATATATTATCGCCTGATGCCCCTGAACAATTTCCAGTGTCTGACATAGTATAATTCTGGACCTTTTGGAAAGGATCTTCAAGCGGCGTGGTAAACATGACCTTCGCAGCAGATATAGCCCCGTTATCTGTTATGGTTGCATTGACGCATACGTAATCGTTCAGCTTTACAGAGCTGTTCTCAATCTTTGTATTACTTACATTAGGTGCAATGGTATCGCTGGTTACATTAATTGAGAAATCTATTATCGCTGAGCTGTCCATGACATTGCCAGATGTGTCATTGCATCTGACATAGTATATATAGTCTCCTTCTGCAAGCTGCCCCAGATAATAGCTATGGCTCAGGCTATACCCGCTCATGATATTAGTCATACTGCTGAAAGCCATGTCAGAACTGGCAAATTTACAATAGCCTGCTTTATTCGTATTAGCTTGCAGAGTAGTATCATTGCTTACCTGTGTGCCGGAAGGCGAGGTCCAGATAACAGACGGGACTGTTGTATCATTAAATGCCCCAATTGCCACCAGACCGCTATTAAGCATCTCCAGCGAAAGCTTGTAGGTTCCCCTGGCAGTTGGTATGCTCCCTGTTAGGTTTGCCTTTGTATTCGCATAAATGTCTGAAACGCCTCCGTAAATGCTCAATTGCAGCTGTACGGTCTTAGAGGTAATAGAAGTGTTCTGCACCCCATCAGGAATGCTGACAACAACAAACAGCTTGCTTCCCGGACCTAGTGAATAAACCGTATCAGCTGCCCGTGCAATGCTCTTTACTGCATCATCAGCCTGATTCAGCTTAATGGCAGTATTTGACTCGCTAAAGGCATAATAAAAGAATGGGAGTGTTATAACGAGCAGAATACCCGCAATAACAATATACTCAAAGCTAACTTGACCTCTTTTTCCCATACACCAGACCTGCTTAACTTTATTAATATACTTTTCTATTTTTATAAAGGAAAAGAAATAAGGGAAAATAAAAGGAAAAGAAATAAGGAATCCTTAGCTTTATGAGGATTCTACATTTGTTACCAGCTGGCCGACTTTCTTATGGGTAACTGAACTGCCGCCTGCAGCATAGCTTACGTTTAAATCTGCTTTAAACTTGCTGCCGCCAGCGCCAACAGTGCATGCAGCAAGAGCATAGGTGTACGTTCCCTGTGACCCGTCTGCAATGGTTGTAGGTCCAGTTGCATCTCCACCACAGCCTCCTACCTTGATTACAACGCTGCTTAAATCCTGTCCGACGCCATTTCTCAGTACAATGGTAGCGCTTCCATCTGCCACTACCCTATGATCATCGCATGAGATTCCAGGAGTTACGACACAACTGGAAGGCAGGAACTTGCTTGGATTCAACACACCAAAATAAGCCAACGCGCCGATGGCAACCAGCACAACTAAGATTGCCCAGCCATACGTCATCAAGAATTCCATAGCTGCTTGAGCCTTCTTATACATGCACATTCACCTCAACTTTTTTTAATTGTTTGAAAAAGTATACTAATCAAATTTACGCATTAACTACTATATAAAGGTTTCTCATAGTGCGGCTCTGTCTAAAATGAAGGTTAGGCAACTGAATCACGGAAATCATAGTTCCAGGTGGCAAAAATAACTCAGCAACATTAGGATAAAGATTAAAAAAGAAATTTTACTGCTGCTTTCTGGCATATACAAAGTATGCTACCAGGCCAGCTGCTGCCAGCGCAAGGACAATGATCCATGTCCAGGCTGTCTTGCTCAGTCCCTGGGCCTTCTCAGCTACCTGTCCAGCAACCTCCCCAATTCCTTCCTTGACTTTCTCTACAACACCCTCCCTGGGTTTCTCTACAGGCTGCACAGGCTTCTCCTCTGGCTTTACTTCAGGTTCTGGAGTCTCAGCTGCTTTGGATATAACAGCATAATAGCTGAATCCTGGGCTTTCTGCGCTATAGCTGACTGAAGTGTCGTCCTCGCTGACCTTTGTCGTAGCCAAGGTATTCCAGCTTCCTGCTGAGTATCGTGCTAATGCAACATCTGAAGCGCTGACACCACTGCTTGCCAGCCATGCCTTTGTTACCTTAAAGGCTATGTTAACCTTGCTTACATCACTAGCTCCTAAATTAGTTGGAGCAATATCAAGATATTGGTAGACCTTCTCAGCTGGAGCTGAGGATGTCGGCTTATCCTTGAGGCTTGAGACCTTGACCTCCACATTTGCAACATCTTTTGCTACTGTAACTGCCACCTGTGTCACAGCTATCTTAGCATTATTAACATTGACAGTTGCAGATGCGCCAGCAGCCACTGCTGAAAATACCTGTGCCTTGGAAGCCTCAACATTAGTTGTGGCTGGCGTTGCTGCGCCTCCTCCACCGCCTCCGCTGCTGCTTGATGTTGTGCTGCTCGCTGCTGAAGCTGCAGAGGCGCTTGTAGTGAAGTTAAATGATTCACCACTTGAGTTACCGGCGCTTGTATTACAATTTCCTGAAAAGTCACAGTGCCTTATAGTAAAGTTGTATTTGGTACTTGCTGATAAGCCTGTTAATGTGATTGAATGGTTCATCACTAATTGCACACTAGTGAAATTTGTCGGGCTGCTTGATGTAACAGCTTGTACAGTTACTGTTGAATTTGTAAATTCAGTGGTGTTCCATGTAATGACTGCACTATCATTCCCAATGCTGGTATTCTTAACATGCGATGCATTAAAGCCTGGGTAAAGCATATCGCTAACATTAATTGTAAATAGCTCCTGCCTGCTATTATTGCCATCTGAAACAGTAAAGTTGATTGTTGTGTTGATTGATGTCCCATTGCTTATATTCGTTAATCCTCCGGTGCATGTCTTGTTGCCAGAAGTTCCTGATATGGTCATGCTTTGATTTACCAAAGTAGACGAGTTTACAGTGTAATGGCAGCTTACTGCATCCAGGCTTGTTGTGAATGCCACCACAAACGAGCTGTTGCTAATACTTCCCTTAGTGGATGTATTAAAGTTCGGATTTATGCGTGGGGCAGTTGTATCATTTGCAGCCAGGACAATGCTGAAGTGCGGCACATACACCAAAGTGAAGGTTACATTTTCAGTGTAGCATGGGGTCGATGTCTTTGCCGTGAACGTGCTTCCTGCTGAGCAGGCACTCAGTTCAGTGAAGGCTGTAGTTGTATTGTATACGTTCTCATCAGCAAACCAGTATATCTTGTGGTAATTCTCTGTCTTATTGCCAGGCAGCCTGACAATGCCAAAGTAATCGTCGTCATTAGATACAAATCTATCCATGCTTCCATTTGCGAATACCAGAACTTTCGGCTCTAGCGTATAAACGCTTGATGTAAGATTCCATACAGTTGAATCATTTACGAATGCAGGCATTGCTGAATTATTCCAGTTTGCCTTGCTGCCATTTATGTCTGCTATAGTTACATTAATTGTAGTAACCTCATCTATCAGGGTTATAGTATTGTTCAATCTTACAACAACATTAAAGAGATGTGTGGTGTTAATTGTCTGGTTATCTGTAGCAGTGACATATGCCGCTCCATTGTGCCTTTGTATTTCTACATCTAAATTCTCCATGCTTGTAGAGGAAACAGAGTTATTGATATTGACCCTGACTACAGACATATTTACAACTCCAAGTATAGTGAATGTAACCGATTGGTTAACTACATTTCCAGAGCTGTCATTAACGCTTAGCTTGAACGTATGGGTTCCTGCTTCTAGCCTGAAACTTAGGTTAGTGCCTCCATTATCCCTGCTATCAGGATCCTCTGAGCCATCCCTCAGCGAACGTGCAGTGGAAGTATTATCCAGGTAGTAAACAATATTGCTTATATTACCGAAAGCGTCGCTTGCTGTCCAATTTATCTGCACAGCCTCAGCTCCGCTTATGAGTTGGTTCGCGCTTGGAGTTGTAATATTAGCAGTTGGAGCTACCTCATCAAGATTAAAGAAATATCTGGTTGTATTAGTATTTCCTGCAGTATCTGTTACTCTGACAGTTACATTGTGCTGGCCCGCAACGCTTTTACATCCTGCAGTATTGAAAGGCTGGAATGCCTGGAATATGCTATTATTGTCGCTGCTTGAAGTAAGTACTACGGTTGTAGTATTGCAGGTGGAATTATAGGTTACATTTCCGAAACCTGCTGTTCCGACCTCTGACACATTAATCTGTATGGCTCTGGAAGAGGTTATATTGGCAATGGAGCTAAGATTGGCATTATCTACCCCCAAATCCGTAAGATTAAGCTGTATTCCTGGCGGCTGGTTATCAATGTTGAAGGTTACTTGCTTGCTTGCAACATTATTCCATGCATCAACAACAGTTATGTTAGCCGTATGGCTGCCATTTGCCAGAGATCCTGAAACTATTGCAGTACCTACAGATGCTGCACATCCTGCTGCTGGATACTGTACTTGCCTGTCTCTATTAGTGCTTATTGAGCCAGGTACTGTATAATAGACTCCACAGCCAGTTTCTGAATCGCTGCTTTGATTTGCATTATCAAAGCTCACATTAATAGTCTTTACACCACCAAGATCATTGGTTGACCAGTTTACTATGACAGATGTTCCGCTTAAGTTATATGTGCTCCCATTCACAAGCAATGCTCCTGAGGCGCCGATTCTTATTGTTATGTTAGGAGCTTGAGTATCATTTACTAAGAATCTCATATTATTGGTCCTAGAAAGTCCGCCCTCAGAAAGGTTACTTGATACATTACTTGTATTAGTTGAATTAAGGTTTCCTCCTGGGAAATCAGTAAGGTTAACTCTTAGAGTAATATTTGCTCCCTCAGCAAAGCTGTGCTCCGCAGGTATTAACCATGTTAGATTAGTCCAGTTTCCAGCTACAAGAGTTGAATTTACCACATACCAATTATTATCAGTAAGGTTCAATACTTCTAAGTATGCTGTTCTTCCTTCCATATTATTAATGCCAAGCAGGTCAATGCCATCTCCTGGAATAGTATCGTTCCACTGTACCCAGACACTGACATTTTGCCCTTGCTTTATTGACGCAGATAAGTCTGAGCCAAGTGCTTTGACAGTAACTCCTCCAGTACAACCATCACCTCCAGTACAGCCAGTCAAGTTAAGACTGGTATTTCCTGAAGACTGGTTTGTTATATTAAATACTATATATCTAGGGGCTAGGCTATCAACTTTGAATATAACTGAAATATTCCGCCTGTTACCCACTGCATCATCTACTATAACTGTAAAATTTGTTGAGGCATTGTTTGGCAATGGGTGGGTTGCAGTTATCGTGCAAATCTTACCTGTTGCATTTATAGTAACAGGAGTACAGCTAACATTATCCGGATAAGTATAGGTTGTGCTTGCAATTGTTATGTTAACAAAACTCCCGTTTGGCAGGCCAACTCCAGTATCATTTAAGGTTATGTTGATAAAAGGAGTGGTATCTGAGATATTTGATGCGTTAGTAGGTGTATTTAAGGTTACAGTCGGTCCAGTTGCATCATCTGATGCGCTTGCGCCTGAAAATTGTGATACATAGATGGTTGTATTTGGGCTGCCTAATACGTAGCATGAGCCTACTGTCAAATTGGCTGTTGAATTATAACCAGTTTGAGTTGCAATAAAGGAATAGTTTGAATTATTATGCCCTGTTATGTAAGGCGCGCTTGGGCATGCATTAATGCGCCAGCAGCTTGGATCGCCAAAGCTTCCGTTGCATCTGAACATCTGCTCTGGAGCTTTGTTCCAATATGTGATGGCTCCATACTTATAGAATGCAAAGCTTGGGAGGAAGCTTCCAACTTCCAGCCAGCCAACTGCTTGGGAGAAGCCTTGGCCGCCTGTTGCATTTCTTAAATTTGCAGGTGTAGCAGCTGTAGTATTAACTTTATTCATGTCTGCCATTAAGCTTTCATTAATTTGCATACCTACAATATCAAGAGCTACTGCTGTACCATTAGCTGTGATATTGATCCTCATTGTGTAATTATATAAGGTTGGTGCAAAGAAGTGCGGTGGATCTGAAGGGTTGAAACCAGTAAGTGCCGTATAATTCTCGTAGAAGAATGTTAAAGAACCCCATGCCGTAGTGGTGTTTGCAGCGCCTCCAACAACCTGTTGCAAATCAGTAAGATTTCCGCCTTTAACGATGTAATTGACAGGCGTTGTACAATTAATATTGCCAGCACTGTCATTGGCGCAGAACTGGACAGAATGTGCTCCTGGCGACCTTTGAAGGCTTAGGAATTTTAAGACAAGGCCTCCATGCGAGCCGTTAGATGGGATTGTATAATTTAATACTGCCTCATCAGTAACCTTGTTGCTTAGGTTCATCAATTGAGAGCCGTTATAAGTCTCTGCGGTTCCGCCTCCATTTATAGCTGAGTATAATATATACCATACATCGGAGATATTTGCATTCGCCTGGTCTGTCGCAGTTACATTCCTGCTTACATTGACATAGAATAGTACTGGGAATGAAGTGAAATTTACAGTAGTTGGATCATTGGTGCTGAAAGGCTGTATAGGCATTACTGCAGGCGGCTTAGTATCAACAACAAAGCTGTGGGCAGTAAAATTCTGTGGTAGTGGCTTAATACCATCAGAAGAAGTTATATTATATATCATTGCATAGATCGTCCAGTTTCCAGCAGGAACTGTTCCTGTGCAATTAAAGGAATCGTTAGTTGACCCGCCCATGTCGCCTATAGTAACATTGACTGAATTATTGCCGCCGCCGGTTCTGTTTCTTGCAAAACATAATACATTGGTTTCATAGCCGCCGCTTACATTTGTACCGTTGTAATGGACAGTGACATTTACTATGGTGATATTGAATTCAGCAGTTGTGTTTAAGATTGTGATGTTAAAGCTTACTGATGTTGAGTTTTGGAAAGAATTCTGGAGAGTTACGTTCAGGAAACTCCCGCTGCTGTTTTGCGCCTGCCTGAGAACTGTTACAGTAAAGCCGGAAACCAAGAAAGCCATGACTGACAGTAATAGCACTGATGCAAGAATAATCCTGATGTTAGTCTTTCCCTCTTTGCTCAACCAAAACACCTTTTTCTATGAAATTGTACACGAGGTTTTGCGCGCACTTAAAAATTACAATTGGTAGATTGAACCTAGTATATAAATGTTTTGAAATCTGTATCTCAATTTCACAAGCTTTATAAGATGAAATTTAGGTTTTGAAACCGCCTTTCTAAAACAAGTGTTTCACAGTATTTTGCAGATTTTTCTCAGTCAAGTATCAACTCTGTCTCAACCACCCCTTTGTTTCCTATGGAACAGTCTCAAACAAGGCTTGACAAGTCTCTGCTACTTGCAAAAACTCAGGTGAGACTGAGTGATACGGCTTTGATTGAATGGTATCAAAGTGATAAAGAGCCTTGATTGATATGATACGGGATAGTAATTACAGCCCTTAGAATGCTTCCTAACCCCTTACTTCCTACCCTTGCAGTGAAATAGTCTTTATATTGTCAATTTCAATTACAGAAAGTATTTTCTTGTCCCGCATCTCATCAATGTACCGGTAGAAGGTAGCTTTTGAGCAGTAGCCGTTCTCGTCCACAATGATTTCCTTGAGCTCAGGCAGGCTCATGCTCCGCACAGAAACAATATCTTTGATCTTCTGCTTGATAAGATTCTTCCTGTTCTTGTCTATTTTTTTCATCAATTGCGCCTGCAGCTTTGATTCCTTCCTGGGCTGCTCTGGCTTCATATCCCTGAGCGCCTCCTTAACCGCAGCTTTAAGCAGTTCCCTGTCATGCGCAGACCTTTCTTCAAATTGTCCGAGCTTACCCTGGATCTGGTCAAGTACTGCGGCCAGGTGCTTCTCCTGTGCCTTTTCCGCTTCCTTGACAGCTGATTCAACGCCGCTTAATTTCTCGTAAAGCCCTATAACCACATTTTGAATGCCTGATTTGATTGCGCTTATTTCCTGTACAACCCCAAGGTCGCGCTGCTTGAGCTCAGCAAAAGACTGGCTCAGCGCATCTGCCTGCCCTTTTAGTTCTGTAAATGCATTCAGAATATTTTCATTGGTTACTGAAGCCTCTTTCAATGCATGGTTAAAGGTGCTAAGCTCCTCAATGACTTTAGAGAACTGTGATTCAAGCTGCTGCATCCTGGCAGAGCTTTGCCCTATATACCATGTTTGGTAGGCAACATCATCCTTCACTCTTTGGAAGCTTTGCCGCAGCCCTTCCTTGACCCTTGCAATCTCTTCCTGTACATCTCTTGCCCCCATGAAAAGGCTAACATTTTATAGGCAAATATAAATCTTATGCTAAATGCGCGTCAAAATCAGCAAAAATAGTATAGAGGCTCAGCCATGCACCTCATACCTTTCCCGGGCCATTGGCCTGATGTTTACCCCCAAGCCAAAGCCGCTGCTATTCATATTTAAAAAAGAAGCCATCTACCCATTGCACATGTGGTTCGTCTTCTTCCCGATTGATGTAGTATTCATGGATAAGGCAAAAAGGGTAGTAGAACTAAAGGAGGATTTCAGGTCTTTTACTTTATACAGCCCAAAACATAAAGCGCAATACATCCTTGAACTGCCCAGAGGAAGTATAAAGAGGTTTAGGATAAAGAAAGGTGCAAAGCTTTACATTAAATAGGGGCATAGTTCGCTGCGCGAACCTGGGCGGGGGTCCGCGAACCGTAATATTTCAAAAATCAGAGATTTTTGAGACTAGGAAATCTATGATTTCCTATGTACAGTTGATATTCGCGGACATGTATTGCCAGTGTGACCAGTTGCAAGTTAACAGTTTCTAGTAGCACTCCCGCGCAAAGGGCAATATTTAAATAAGATTAGCTACCTTTTTAGAAAATTAAGGGGATGTGGTATAAAGGAGTAATCCGTACACCCTGGCATTACAATCGGCTCCAGTATCCATTCTGGAAAATTGAGTCTTAGGACGATGAAATGAAGAAACCGATTTATCAGCGTTCAAATCGCTGCATCCCCACTTTTATTCTTTCTTTCCCCTCTCCCTGTAATACAGGACCGCAATCAGTAGCGCCATAAGTATGAGTCCAAGAATAAAGAAGTATCTGTAGAGGCTTATAAAATCGATAGCCTCATCTAAAATCCCGGGTTTCTGCGATCTGCGCACCACTATTGGTATGGCACCAGTCTCTGTCATGCCTCCTTTCCGGTCGTTTGCAGTGAATACAACATATGATGCGCCATAAAATCCTTTTCTTGGCTTGAGGACGGCAGTTGTATTCTTAATGACAACAGTCATATTGCCTCCAATAGTTGCATTGAAGTATAACGGGTCATTATCTGGGTCATAGAAGTATGCGGAAAGGTTAATTTCAAGCTCTTCATCCTGCTCAATGAAGAAAGCCGGTTTTGTTGCATCTATTACTGGCTCCTTGTATTCTTCAATTGACCTGTTGGGTACAAATGTAGTAATTGCTCCAGGGAATTTGAACACTGCCAGGGCAAGCAGGAGCAGCAGCACAATAGCTATACCTCCTATGATTAAAACTTTGGATAAGCCATACCTCCCAGGGCGCTCTTCTTTCAGCTCCTCGGGCGCTTCTGGCTTCAAGGCTTCTAGGGCTTCCAGCCTTTGACCAATCTCTTTCTTTTCCTCCTTTCTTTTCTTTAATTCATGCTTCTTTTGCCTTCTCATCCAGATATATATGGCAATGGCAGCAAGCAGCACAGCCAGGATATACAGCAATAAAGGCAGGAACTCATTGTCCGTTGTTATTGCCGTGAAATTATAACTTGGAATACTTACTGTAAAATTAGCCGGGAGTGAGAAGTTAAGCCCCTGCAGGGGTACGGTAAAAGGTTTTGTCTGGTTTAATGCCGCTTCTTCAGGAAGCAACCCTAAGTAAAGTATCCCCGCGACTCCCAGGACAACCGCAACAATCAGTGCCAGGAATACCAAGAATGGGGATACAATTGGGATAGTCAAAGTAATTTTTGGCTGTTTTGTCAGTCCCGTTGGCCCGGCAACTTTTGCAACTTTTACAGTCCTGCTGATTCTTCTTGCAACTCTGGGCTGCTGCAGCTCAAGCCTCCTGTACTCGCGATATTGCTGCGCCAGAAAAATAATTAATGCAAGAGCAACAAGGCTTCCAATTATAATCCATATATACTTCAGTAATATTGAAAGAGGCTTTTCCAAGGCTTTTGCCACCTTGGCAAGGAAAGGTGTGCCGTTAAGCGTAACAGTAAACGGCTTTGCATAGGTATTGCCAGATGATTGTGCAGTAATCTCAATCTGCAGCTCATATTTCTTTGCCGCCGTATTCTGCTCCGGTTCGCTTACAAGCTGCAGCTCAATCCCCTGCCCAGGCTCAAGCCCAAAGCTGGCAGTGGAAGGTTTTATCCAATCAGCGCCTGTCACCCGCACAGTATATGTCCCCCGTAAAGTGCCGCGATTGCTGACAAACACTGAGAACGTTGTTTTGGTATAGTTTACTGTTAAGCTGTCATTTCCTAAAAATGTTATAACTGGTGTAACGCAGTAAACTGGCTGGATTGCTATGGTTTTCTGTTTCTGCACTTTCCCCAGCTCTGAAACAAGGGAAAGGGTAATATTTGACTCTGCCTGGCTGTATTGTGGAATAGTTACGAGTAATGGTATAACTGCAGCTTGTGATGCATTCAGGGTCGCGCGCCGGATAAGCAATGCTGCAAGATTTTTTGCTGTACTGGATATTGAAATTTGGTAGCTGTTGCTGAAGCCAGCCTCATTCTCTATCCTGAGCGGTATAATCCTGCTCTCATTCTCACATATTGCATAATTCTGCTGCTCTGAAAAGCTCTGGGGAGTATAGAATGCAGGCAGCTGCAATACAGCCTCTCCTGTTGCAATGCTGTAATTATAGCACCGCTTGATTGCATAGGCTAAAGGAAATGTAGCTGAGATCTTCTGCTGCTCAGCTTTGATGACAGCATTGAATTTCTTGGTTCCATAGAGCCCGCAGGGGGCTTGTATGATAAGCGAGAATTGAGTTTCCTGCCCAGGCTCAAGCCGGAATTGTGAAGGCACTGTTGCCTTGGCATACGCCGCAAGCTCGCCCTCAACCACCAGCCTGTATGTTTCAGTGAACACATTATTATTTTTAAGGTAAAATGGGTAGCTGACTGGCTCGCATGGGCAGCTTGTCTGGTTGCTTATTGTGCCGTATGAAGTGAATGGCTGGGCACTTGCAAGCCCCGTAAATAGCAAAAGCAAGAAGATTATCAACAACACGCTCTTTGTACGCCTCATCTCTATCCCCAATCCCTAGTAGTAGGTCTCTGCAGTGGCAGCAGGCTCCTCATTTTTTCCGTCTTCCTTGCCGCCATTTCGCCTATAGTATGATGTGAGTGCGTAAAATAATGCAATTCCTATTGCTCCTAATACAAGCAACACCGCGAACCATTCAAGTATGGTTCTTGCATTTGGCTTGCCCTCAACTTCAATTCTTGCAGGAATTCCCGCCGGAATTTCCTTTTTAATGTTTTGTGCTTCTATTATGCTGTATCCAAATTCATAAGGAGGACAGGAAATTATGTCATATGTTAATGGATAAAAAGCTTCCAGCCCATGCCCTGTCTTTATGGCAAAATCTAGATTTTCAGTGCCAAGCGCTTTACAAGGCACCTGAATGATAAGCTTAAAACTGATATCCTGGCCAGGCATCAGGACAATAGGTGAGGGAACATTTGACTTTGCGTACGGCGCCATTTTGCCTTTTATGAAAAAGTCATAAATTTCAGCCCTGTCACCTGGATTGCGCAGATAGAATCTGTAATATGCAGACTGGCACTGGCATTGTCTCTGATATATTGCAGAAACATGAGACTCAATATTGACAAACTCCTGGGCAGAAGCAGAAGATAGGAATAAAGGTAGAAATAAAACTAGGACAATAAGCCCAAGTATTCCTTTTATGATAATATTCATAACCAACTCCCTTCTGATGTTTTTCTGATTTTTATAAATAGTATGTTTCTGCTGCGCTGCTTTCTTTCTGGTCTTCTCCCCTTTCACTGCTTTTCCCGCTTTTCTCCATATAAAATCTCATGCCGAAAAATGCTGCTGCGCCTGCAAAAATAATGGCAGAAAGCAATAAAAAGCCCAAAAACATGTTTTTGGCATTAAATAAGCTTTTTTTCATCACAAAAGCCTCAAGAAGGATCTCATTTTCCATATTTCGCGACTTTACAAGGACTGTAAAATGCTTTTGGCCGTATTCTTTCCTGTCTGCAGTCACAAATAAAGTGACGCTCTTAGTTTCCCAAGGCTTTATCAATATGCTATTGCTTGGAGAAACAAAATATGTTCCAAAATCCAAGTTTTTAACCAGTATTGTGTAGGATTTCGCATTGGCTCCTTTGTTGGAGATTTCCACAGGGTATGCTGCGGTTCTGCCGTCCCCTATTACTTGGCCATCAATAGGCGCATTTATCTCTGTCAGTTCTTGCATAGCTAATGCGCTCTTTTTCCCGATAGAAAAAGGCAGCTCCTTCACGATACCTTCATCATTAAACTGGGATGATATTTCCAGCCTTATCTTATAAGTGCCAGAGGGCGCTTCAGGCGGTATCCTTAATAAGAATTCCTCAGTTAACGGCTTTCCGTTTGCTTCTATGCTATCAATAAACCTTACTGCTGATACGCCTAACTCTGGTATGCTGACCTTTGCCAGCATGCCTTCAAGCGGGACAACGCCGCTGTTCTTTATATTCAAGGCTGCACTAAGGGATTTACCGGCTTCTATGTTATTCTCAGGGTTTAGCGATAAGCTGCTGATTATCATAGGAAGCTTTTCCTGGCTGACTTTCAGCCCATAAAGTTTCTCTTCTGAATCGCCTTCTGCATCAATGATCCTTACTTTTAGCATAAGGTTCCCAAGGTCAAATCTTGGGATAGGAAGCTTAAGTTTTTTAACTGAATTCTCATCTTTTGCCATGTCAAAAGTCGTTGTGGCGTCTGCAATCACATCACCATTCTCAAACATGAGGATCGCGTCAATATGGGCGTCCTCAACCCTTTCCAGGGCAGTGAGCCTTACTCTTACATCAAGGTCATTGCCATTGTCAAATGAGATGAAGTTATTCTCATTTTCTGCGACTGCCCCGCCTTCAATCTCAACGCTGTCAATGGATATGTCAAGATCCCTTGCAGCAGCTGTCCGCTTTGTCTGCAATGTAAAGGTCTTTTGGTCAAAATTGTTTCTTGCATCAACTATCTTTATTGTCAGGTCAAAACTCGTCTCGCTCCTGAGGCTGTCAATGAGCGCTAAGCTGAGGGTGACCGTTGCACTGTTATCTTTTGCAAGGTCAAAAGTTGCTGTGGAATCTGCCACGACATTTCCAGATTGTTTGCCCTTAAGTATAGCCTCTACATGCCCCCTCTCCAAAGCAAGTACAGTTGTAAAATCCACTGTTACCAGGAATGTGTCTGCATCCTCAATAAGGTTAGGGCCTGTAGTGGATACCGCAACATTGTTTACCTTTACCCTGTCTATTGAAAATTCCTGGGCAGTTGCGGCAGCAATAGTGCTGATAATGCATCCAAATAAGAGTAGATATCCAATTGTAGCAATCTTTTTTGCATTCATAGCTTCACCTAATATGCCCAATATAAGGCCATTTTTAAACTTTTCTACATTGTTATTACTTTTAAATGGAGAATAATTACTCATTACTCTCCTGCCTTTTCATTAGCCTTTACTATAAGATATATTGTAACTAGGATTAATATCAAAAGCAGGAGAATTGCTAAGGTAAGAAAAACCGGATTATCAAAGATGGATACTTGCTTGACAGGATAAAGCCTTTTTATTGGTTTTATGATGCTTTTATTTGTTGCGGCTTGGGCTTCCGGGCAGTCTTCTACAGCCAGCTGCAGTGTTTTGGAATCAGCCTTCTTGTCAGTATCATAGAAAATTGTTAGTTCAAGGGGGTATGAGCCTGATACTGCTGTATCAGGGATTTGTGCCTTATCTGCCCTTATGAATTCGTTATTATCCTCATCTATGTCTTCGCTCATCTCTATGTTTGCCTGCCTTATGTTAATGCCCAGCTCGCTATTTTTTGCTTCATATACGACATTATGCTGCTCATTAGAGCCTATATTAAGCAGCTCTGCCCCTATGCTTATGACCCTTGAGCATTTAACGCTTAAAGGGCTTAAAGATGCCCTGCTGAAGATTATTTGGTTATTTTCCTTATCAACATCAAGCTCAATAGTCGCATCATCAGAATGCTCTGTCCCGTTTTCATCTTCTCCTTCTGCTTCAATAACTATGTCAAAGCTGTCTTCCTCAACCCTTAAAGGAACTTTAAAGTCAAACTTGATTGTCTTTTTTCTGCCTGGCCTAAGGTCAAATTCAGAGCTCTCGTCTTCCAAATCATCCCCATCATCAATGCCTTCTATTGTGGCAGTTACAGTGATATCTTCAATATCAAGATCTTCAGAAGCAGTAAAATTATTCAATATTTCAATTTCCAGCTCTAAGGTATCGCCTGGCCTTGCATCCCTGCTGATAGTATCCCCATCTTCAAGATTGTTGTCTGTCCTTGAGCCTATTTTAGCATCTATATCATTGATGATTAGCTTTTTACTTACCCCTGTGGTTGTTGGGGTTGTTGGGGTAGTTGGGGTAGTTGGAGTAGTGCCATTTGCAGCTACAACACTAACAGCCACAGTATCAGAAGCTGTCCCTCCTGTTCCAGTACATGTAAGAGTATAGCTTGGGCTCCCAATGCTAAGAACGCCTGTGCTTTCACTTCCTGAAGTAGATTTGCTGCCTGTTGTAAGCCAGGAGCCAGAGGCTGTGCAGCTGTCTGCATTTGTTGAAGTCCATGATAATGTATGTGTTGTGCCGTCATTTACAGTCAAGGGCCCGTCTGAACCGTCAACATCAAGGTCTGCAGTTGGCGCAGCTGCTCCTCCCCCTCCAGCGCTTGTAACTGTTAAGCTTGTGCTTGCCGAGCTTGTCAATGAGCTGCTGCATTTTGCATCATTGCTCATCAAGCTCTGGACTTGAATAGTGTGCGTGCCCGCTGCTGAAGGCGCATAAGAAAAGCTTACATCTTTTGAACTGCTGAATCCTATTTGCTGGCTGCTTGACTGCTGCAACGCCCCGTTAACAAGAAATTGCACATCAACATTATCTGAATATGTTGATTGAAGGCTGCCTGGCACTTTTTGCGGCCCATCTGGATTGAATTGAGAAGCGCTTTGTATATTTGCTGTTATTGTAACAGATTGCCCAACTGCAACACTTGAAGAAGACAAGGATACAGAGTTTACATTTGCCTTGCAGTCGCTTTTCTTTGAAAATTGGATATTAAAGGAGTTGAAATTCTGAGTATTATCATTTGGCAGCGAAAAATAAGCATGCGGTAAATAGCCTGCTGTATAATCAAATTCCGCAAAAACCTGGCTGCCTGAGCCGGTCATAGTATAGCTGTTTGCAGTTCCAGTGCTGCTTGATATGAATGTGAAACTTGAGCAAGATGTGTCAGGGCACTTATAAACTTCCTGTGTAAAGCTCCTGTCTCCTGTTATCTGCACAGTAACCGGATATGCTATTACAGAAGCTATCAAAACAAGGAAAAAAAGAAAAGGAAGCGTTTTTATCATATTACACCTATTTGACTGATCCGCCAGAACGTTCAAGATTATTGCCAGATGGCGCTCCTTCCCTACCTCTAATACCTCGGCCAACGCCTTTGCCTATCGTAAAAGCACCAGTTCCCAATCCCAGGATTAAGGCAGCCCCTCCCAATAAAGGCCATACACTTTCTGGCAATGTCATTCCATTCTGCATAACCCTATATTTTGCATCTATGAAAGGTACTTTGTAGACTGTAAGTGCACCTCCTCTTGGTGTGCGTTGCATTATAATTACTCTATCTTCTTCTTCGTAAGGGTTCAACATTGATGATATATCCCTGTTGCTTAGTGGAAGAGGATTTCCTACTACATGCAAACCTCCAGGAACTTTATCCAGATGCCTATAAATCTCGTAGGCAATAATGCCAGTTGGTATAATACCAAATGGCCCAAGGATTGCAAATGAAGGTATAGCTGCAAGCGGCGCAATAAGCCATTCTTTACCGCCAGATTGGTATGCTAAAAGGTTAGGATGCTCTTTTGAAGATGCAGACTTTCCAAGTTTTTGTTCCAATTGTTCTTCTGTTGGAGTTTCAGTTATGACACGTATTCTATTTATATCACGATCCACATTTACAAGCACATCCTGATTTTCAAAAGCATAGGTTGTAATCTGCAAGCCTGTTGCCTTTCCTCCTTTGTTTACAACAGAAAATTCCATCTTCATTTTATAAGTTAAATCGCGATAAGTATCTGCAATTAGTTGGTGAGCATATTCTTTATGAGCATTTATGCCGGGCCCTTTTCCCCTTGGAACCAGTACTGTTTCAGCCCCATTAACTACAAGAGATCCTCCAACCTTCTCATAAGAAACCCTATCATACTTATCAGTGCTCCCTGCAAGAGCAAGCCTCGCGAGTCGCTGATCAAAGCGCTCAACCATTTCAAGGGGCTTTAGTGGATTTGTACCTTGAAATCCGAATCTTGGTAGGATATCTCTGCCATAGGCATGACTTATCTCTTCATCAATTATTTTTTTTCTGCCTCTAATGGCATTTACTTGCTGTTCTAAACTTGCTCTTTCATCTTGCGTTAATTTCGGATCTGCAGCAATATATCTCAACATAGTTGCTACTGCAGTATTAGCTATTACAATATCTTCCCTTTCTGCATTTGGAAATTGTTCTGGTCTTATCTGTCCTGCGCATGCTTGAATAATCCCAGAAATGCCTAATATTCCAAACCCCTGCCCCGCTCTCGTTACTATTTCTCTTCTGGTATAATCCATTATTTCACCTAAGGAGCTTGATCAACTTCTCTACTAGGCCATACGCTTGCAGAAGAAAGCTCTAGAACTGGATTGTTTCCCTTTTTAATGGTCCTTACAAAGACAGTGTCTCTTAAATCAACAACTCCAGAAAGATTGGGCATAGCAGGATCTTTTGGCCTTTCAGGAGTGTACTCTGGAATCCTTTGCGTTGCTGGTTTGTCAGGCAATGCACGGGAAGGCTCATCAGGTTTGTCTCTTTGAGGAGGCGCAGGTGATGGGACTGCCGGAGTGGGAGGAATTGGAGCAGGTGGAGGCACTGGAACTACAGGTGTCGGTGGAATAGGCACTGGAGGAACTGGAGCCGCAGGCGGAGCTGCTGCCTTCTTATCTTTAGCAACCGGCGCTGGTGCCTTTTTTGCAGGCTTTTTCTCATAATTTACAGAGGCTACATATCGTATTTTATTACCATCCTTAACATAGAGCCCTGCCTGCTGCACTGCATCTTTTCTCTGGATAGTACTGCCAGGCTTTAGACCATCATACCATACCCCACCAATTTTAATTCTTGCAAGCAGGTCTTGGGCGCCTTGGCCAGTGTAGCTAGTGATTGCTGTTATTGTGTCTGTGGTAGATTTTAAGATCAAAGAGAATCGCCTCCACCATGAGGCATTTGTATCCCTTGCCCGCTTTCCCTGAAGATATTCTGTATGCTCCTTTACGAGTTGCTCCCATCCTTTATAGGAAGTTGTTTTCGCACCCGGTGCTCGTGCGCTATAAGATGCTGCACCTCCTCTGGCATCTGCCTTCCTGACAGGCTGGGCAGCTGCAACTGCTCTTCCTTTGCTGAGTTCCGCAATTCTTGACAATAGAGTTGCATTTTCCCTCCTCAGCTTGCCAATTTCTTGCTTGCTATCACCAAGTTCTCTTTCTTGGGATTTATTCTGCCTTAAAAGCAAACCATAGTCATTTTCTTTTATTGCAAGGGCACCCTGAGTACTGAGCCATTTTGCTGTCGCAGTTTGAGCAGCTTGTTTGTAATTCGCTAGCTCCTGATATTGCTGGGCACGGACATAACCTAGAGTTTTTGCCCCTTCTCGTTTGCCATAAAGCCATGCTCCGCCTAAAGCAAGTAATCCTACTGCGCCTACTAAGGCAACTCTTCTCCAATTTACTGAACCCCCTCCAGCTCCTTCAGACCCTCCTGTTCTACCAGGTCCTGATGGTGGCACTTCAGGCGGTTCACTGCCTCCAGTATCAGTTGTTCTTGAATGAACAGTAGTTGTTGGCGGACCGATAGGTGGTGTCCAAGATCTCTTCCAAGGCGGCCATCTAAAATGAGGCCTAACTTTATCCCGGAAGAATTTTCCAACAGGCCCATAAGTAGAGTAACCTTGATGTCTGTGTCCAGATAAATCAGGTCCACTGCCTCCAGAAATTCTATATATTGTTTTGCCTTCATCCTGTAGAATTCTATCATCAAGAGATACCATCCCTAAATTAACAGGCGCAACATGTGCAGGAACACGTTCTCCATCACCCTCACTTACATCAGAAAGGTACAGACGTCCACCTTGTTCTCTGACTTGCACGCTTCTTCCATCTGCAGCAAGCACCTCATTATCTGGTGCAGTTTGATCTGAAATTGCTTTTTCATAAAGATTAGCCTTCCGGGTGCTGTATTCACTAAACAAACTAGTGGCAAGATTCTCTACTGAATGCCTGACTTTGTCTGCATGCTTGACCTTTCCTGCCTTGATAGGTTCATGCTGTCCAACAATAGTTTGTATTCCATGTAAGTAAACTAATAATCTGCCATCAAGCTGTGAAGGTTTTAAAAGAGAAATTTTCTTATTGGCAAGCTCTGCTCTTTTCTCATAAGACTTTCCCCATTTTCCGGAGTAAATGTCGCATATTTGTTTAAAGGTATGAAGCGTTGAAGCTGCATAATCTCCTTTGATATCGGAAAAGAATGCATTTGTATATTCGTCAAGTCTTCTCGCAACATTTAAGTTTTGGCTCATGGTTCTCCTGAATTAAACAGGCTCTTGAAAGCCTCTACAATATTTAAAGTTTTCTACTATGTTATTACTTTAGAATGAATAAATAACATCTGCAAACTGCTGTTTGTACATGTTAATACCTTGACATTAATAAATTCTGCGGAAAACCTCTGCAGGTTAGCAGCATAAGGTTGAGCTTTATTTGTTTCCAGCTTAAAGCAGACAAGGGGGAAGTCTCTTACGGGAATGTCTGCCATCTGGGGTATACTGTGGAAGCGAAAAGCTGCTAACCCGAGCTTTAGCGAGGTTTAGGACTGAGTCTATAGATTGACAAGTCTTATAAACAATAGCTATACCTCAACAATCATGATATCTATAATAGGCGCAGGGCCAGCAGGCAATTATGCAGCATATCTTCTTGCAAAAGATGGGCAGCAGGTGCAGGTATTTGAGGAGAATAGTATTATAGGCGAGCCGATACAGTGCACCGGCATTGTCACTTCTTCCATTGCCAGGATGGTTCCCATAAGGAGTGATTTTATTGTTAACAGGATAAGTAAAGCCAGGATCTATGCCCCTGACAATAATTTTATTGAGGTTAAGCTGGGCAACGAGAATATCATTCTAAATCGCAGGAGATTTGACCAATATATAGCGGAGCTTGCCCGGGAAGCAGGCGCTGAATTCTATACTAACCATAGGTTCCTTGATTTTAAAGGTAATGAGATGCACATTAAGGATACTAAGGGCAATATAGTAAAGAAGCTAAAAACAAATGTACTTGTCGGTGCAGACGGCCCTAATTCTCAGGTTGCCAGGGCAACTGGCCTTTTCAGCAACAGGCAATTCTGGGTTGGCAGCCAGGCCACCATTAAGTATAAAAATGATAATGCCATAGAGTTTTTCCCGCACGTAGGCACAATTGGCTGGATCTGCCCAGAGAATGAGGAAATTGTCAGGATAGGGATATGCGCGAAGAGCAATACAGCAGACTGCTTCAACAAATTTCTCAAGGAAAAGGCACCTAATGCAAAGATCCTTGATCGCCAGGGCGGCCTTATACCAATATATAATCCGAAAGTCAAGGCGCATAAGGATAATGTCTACCTGATAGGTGATGCTGCTGGTCATGTCAAGGCAACCACCCTTGGCGGCATTATCCAGGGAATGCTTGCTGCCGAGGCATGTCATGATTCCATTATCTACGGAAAAGATTATGAAAGGGCATGGCGCAAAAAGCTTGCAGCTGATTTAAGGCTCGCCCTGCTCATGCGCAAGGCCATGGATAAGTTCTCGCACGATGATTACAACTACCTTGTCAAGCTGTTCACCCGGCGCAGGACCCGTGAGATCCTGGAAAGCTATGACCGCGATTATCCTTCGCAGTTTATGCTCAAGCTCTTGATTAGGGAGCCGAGATTGCTATATTTTGCAAAAATGCTGCTATAGGCCGTTCCTACCGAGAACCTTCTTATAGAGAGCCTCATACCCATCTGCCATCCGTAAGGCATTAAAATTCTGCAGGGCATGCTCTCTGCACGCATTCCGATCTATAGTATCCATGGAAAGCACTGCATCTGTCATATCATCAACATCAGAAACTACAAAGCCTGTTTTTCTATCAGCTATCAATTCAGGGACTGAGCCTCGGTTGAAAGCTATTACCGGGCATCCGCATGCCATAGCCTCAATCATGGTCAGGCCAAAAGGCTCTTTCCACGTAGCAGGGTGGAGCAGGCATAATGCCCTGCTCATGAGCTCATTACGCTTTTGCTGGTCAACCTCCCCTATCCACCGTATATCTTCAGTAAGCCTGTGCCTTATGTATTGCCTGTAATATGGGATATCATGCCTATCAAGTTTAGCTGCGATGATGAGCGGCTTGTTAAGGTACTGCGCTATATCAATCGCGATATGGGTGCCTTTTTCCATTGAGATCCTGCCTACAAAAAGAAGGTATCCGTCATGCTCTTGGGAGAATGTAAAATCATTGAAATGTATCCCGTTGTAGACAGTACCGATGTGGTTGGCATCAGGCAGTTGCTGTGCCTGGCTGTACGAGATAGTAGAAATATAAGGCCTTTTGAATGCCTGGAATAGTTTTCTGGTTTCCTTGGTAAAAGGCCCATGGCATGTCAGTATCGCTGGGGTGTGTGCCATATGGGCTACTGGTAAGCTTAGAAAGCCATTATGATCATGGATAATGTCAAACTCGTCCTGCCGAGCGTATGCGCTCCCTATATTGAGAAGTGTCCAGGTATTTGACCCATATACATCCTCAACATTGGCTTCCCGTAAGGCTCTTGGGTAGACTGCAGCAAGTTTTGCAGATGTTTTTGAATCACCGCTTGCAAACAATGTCACGTCATGCCCCCTTTTGACGAGCTCTTCAGTCAGTGCATGGACTACCCGCTCTGTCCCTCCGTATTTCTTCGGAGGAATACGTTCAACAAGGGGCGCAATCTGGGCTATTTTCATTCAAAATTCACCATATAGGATAGAAGTTCTGTTTTGACTATAGTAACAGCTTTTAAAAGGTTATATGTATATTTTTATAAGAAATATAGACTGCTGCCAGAAGAGATAATAGGGATAATAGGGCAGGTTTGCCCGGGGTTAGAACGCTTTTTGAGCTTCTTCCAATTATTTCTTCTTTTTAGTGTGCTTTAGATGCTGTCTTCTGGGATGCAGGGCAAGCTCTGGCCCAACAGGCGCATGCGTCATTGATATAAGTGAGGCTGCGAACATGAACACAAAGACAAGGGCAAATGCGAATCCCCAGCTGGCTGAGCTTGGGTATACAAGTATCACAGAAGTAAGGAACCCAACTATTGCTGTAAGCATGAATGTGCTCGGCAGCGGAGCAAACTGCAGTTTTTCCATGATGCACCTCTTTAATAGTAAGATGTTCAGTTAGCTATTTAAATTTTGTTATGTGTTAAACCAAAGCAATTTTTCTTTTTATACTAAAATGAGCAGGTAACCAGCTCAACTAAAGTTGAGCTGGACTGTGAATTGTCCCCGATTCTTCCATAAACTTGCTGTTCGGGGACATATTGAGCGCGCAGTTCGCGCAGTTTTGCAAGGTTAAAGGTTAAGTAATTGTAGATGCCTCACTTCACAAACTTCAGCTCACTTATCTTGCTTCTCGCCTCTTTGATGCCCTTTTCAAGGTTGTGCATGAACTCAGTTATTTTCTCGCAGGCAATCTCCTTTATTTCCCCTGATGTCAGCTTTCCGGATTTATAATCCTTATATATCTCAGCAAGCTCAGCATCATCTTCAATGAGATGCTGCTTTAGCAATTCAAAAGGCATATCCCTCTCTATTTCCGCTCCAAGTTTTCTATGCTCTTCTAGTGTATCTCTTCCTCCTGACAATGCCCGCTTGATTTTCTTGCACGCTATTTTTGGATCTTCAGGCAGGTCTATGCTGCTTTCTGGCTTTGATTTTGACATCTTCAGACTTCCATCCAGGGAAGGGGTGTACTTATGGAAGATGGCGCTCGGCGCGACAAATTTCTCTGATTTCATCCTATTTACAATATCCCTGCTCAGCAGGATATGCGGCAGCTGGTCTATTCCAACGGGAATTATACCAGGCCTGCGTTTCTTGAACTGTGGATATAATATATCTGCGACCTGCGTCAACGCAGAGACTATCTTTGCAGGGTTCACATCCCCGTATAAGGCGTTAAATTGGCTCATAGTTACTTTCCTTGAGAACATGGCAGTTGATTTCATGACCTCATAATTTTCCGATTGGAAATATACAGTTGTCTTCTTTGGATCCAGGCCAAGTGCGATCCATGCGGGTATGTGAAACTCCAGTGCTCTTTTTTTTGCCTGCTCCAGGGAGACCTCACGGGTGGCCGCAGCCTCCAAATCAGCAACCAGGATAAAGGCGTCTGCCCCATGCTGTTGGAAATACGCAATGTTCTCCACAACCTGCTTGTTGCCGAAATGTATCTTATCTCCTGTAGGCATTATCCCTGAGAGCACGTAGAACGGCTTCCTGTGCCTTATCGCATCTGCAATGATGCTCTGCCCTATGCCCGAAAATACTATGCCGCGCCGCATCAATCTATTCGGAGCAGGAAATAGCTTTGCATCAAACTGCTCCAGGTGGAAGTCAGTGATGAGTTTGTTGTATTCCTCAGGAAGCTGGCTTCCCCATGGGTCTATGATAGGTTGCATGCGTAGAAAGCCCTGCTCAATACTATTTAAACTTTGCCTGAGAAGATTTGCTTAAGAACAGCGAGTGCAGTATCATATCTCTTAGGATATGCAGCAATGGATATTCTTATATGGAAGCAGTCTCCTGAATCAGTAATCTTGAGCCTTTTCTCTTCAAGATATGCCGCCCTGTCAAGCCGCAGGAAGAAATTGAAATCATCATCAAACCTGGATAAATGCTGCTGCAATAATATTTGCCTTTGTTCATCAGTCAGTTTCTCAGTAAGGGACTCAAGAAACTGCACAATATGCCTCTCTTTGTTCAAAACAATCTCAAGGATAGTTATGTCCTGCTCCCCCATATGCTCTCCTTTCATGACAGTCTGCTGCACTGAAACTTTCTCCTGCTCCAGCTTGAAGGGTACAAGCGATACGAGTGCATCCTTAACTGCACTGCAGTCATCCCTGCAGTACACTGAAATCCTTATGTTATTAGCCAGCCTCATGCTCAATCGGTTATTTGTCCTTTCATATAAATTTATATAAGTTAGTATGTACCAAGAGCTGATGAAACATAATGTAAGGGTAACGCTTCTCATGCTTTCCCTGTTTGTGCTCGCCCAGCTCATGGGCTTATTGGTTGTAAACCAGTACATTGATTCTGCACAGCTGAAGGAAGGCACGGTAAGCTTTGAAAAGCTTCCTTTCAATGTCGAGCGGCCCGAGGTCAATACTACCACTTCTTTCACATATATCTTTGCAGCAATTATCCTGGGAACCCTGCTCCTGCTTCTTTTCATCAGGCTAAACCTGGGCACGTTCTGGAAATTCTGGTTTTTCCTGAGCATGGTATATGTCTTGACTGTTTCATTCTCAGTATTCCTTAAAATACCCCAGGGCAATTATATAGCTGCATCAATTGCAGCTGCATTGGCAGCCTGGCGCCTGCTCAAGCCTAATTTTTATGTCCACAACTTCACTGAAGTTTTCATTTATGGCGGCCTGGCCGCTATTGTAGTCCCTCTGCTCAACATAATTTCAGTGATTGCACTCTTGGTGCTCATCTCTATCTATGACATGTATGCTGTCTGGAAGAGCAAGCACATGATTAAGCTGGCCAGGTTTACCGCAAAAGAGAAGGTGTTTGCCGGCATGCTGGTGCAGTACCGCGAGAAGGGTAAAAAGCCGGTTGCACACCATAAAATGGACTATGCTGCAGCCAAAGAAATAAAGTCGGAAAAGGCAGGGGTTAAGCATGCCATCCTTGGAGGCGGCGACATCGGCTTCCCGCTTATATTTGCAGGCGTCGTCATGAAAGACCTGATGCTGAAGCATTCAGTTGCTATTGCATTCCTGGAAACGATGTTTGTTGTAGCAGGCTCAACCGCAGCCCTTGCATACCTATTCTGGAAAGGCGAGAAAGGCAAGTTCTATCCCGCAATGCCATACCTATCTATAGGGTGTTTGGTTGGGTGGCTGGTTGTCGTGATAATAGAATCCTTAATTTAGAGTACTAATTAGTGGTAAAAATAGAAAACTTTAAATACTCAATATATGATAATTGAAGTATGTTAAGTTCACTTATAGGTATTTTATGGGGAAACAAATCGGGGCCAAATCCGTTTACAGAGAATTTTTGGCTAGCGCTGAGGCCTGAAACATCAGTAATGGACAATGGGTTTGACCAATGTAAGATTTGGACTGACAAAACCCTGAAATTACTCAAGATAAAGCTTCCTTGGAATATTCGCAGGCAATTCCACTTTGAAGGAACTCATGCCCTACCATATTTGAGCGAGCGAGGTTTAGGCTCACACCATTGGCTTATGGCCAAGAAAAGTGGCAGATACTATATAGCTGATGGAACCGCAGGACAACTTCACCCTAATTATCCGCAAGGATTCTATGGTTGGCTTGATGAAGCTCCTCCTGATTTAATGGAACTGTACACAAAATCTTATTATTAGTTATACGCCCTATATCTTGAGATACACAATCTTTTTAACCCCTTCTTATTTTCTCCTCTATGCAGGCTAGGCTGGGGAGTTGGCCCTTCCCTGTAACAGTAAACGGGCCTCATGATTGGGCTGAATGCCTGGGAGCGGTGTATGTCAAGCTGCAAGCCTTGGCGTAAACGTAGACGCTCTGTCCTGTAGGATTGATGCTTATGGGAACCGGTTCAGATCCTGACGGATGCAGACCTAACTGTTTGTATTGATGCTTGCAGGGTAGCGGAGCCGAGAATACGCTGAGATAAACCTGTAGTTTCGGTATGCATCCATCCCGGGATGCCTGCGCTTTATTACAATGGCGTTAGTATGGATATTCCAGGGATAATTAAGCTAAGGAGATTTCATTTACAAATTATACTTGGAACTATATTAATACTTGTCCCATTTATTATTTTCTTTGCTAAAGAACCTGCTCAGTTATCAAACAAATTATGGTGGATAGGAACTGTTATTTCTGCTACAATATTCTTGATAGGAGGCACTATGCTGATAGATGGTTTTACTGGTTGGCACAAGAATGAGAATTTAATTGAGGATATTAAAAATTTAGAAAAACAGAAATTAGAAAGGGAAGTTAAGCTTTTGGATTTAGAGATAAAAGAAAAACGAAAATAAAATCACTCCACAAATATAGCAGGCTTCCCCGGCATTGCCTGCTTCGCCTTCTGCTCATTAGACTTGGCTGCGCTCACAACTTCAACTGCCGCATTAAACCTCTGCGCGACAGCTTCCCGGTTGCTCTGTAGCGCCCGCAGTTCAGCCTCATGTGAAAGCAGCGTCTTGGGTATCCGCGATGTATCCTTCATAAGCTTTGGCGTCAGGCTTCCTATTTCTGCAGCATGCTCCTTGTCCATGACATGCCCCATGACCTCTTTCATGTTGTAGGTCTTGGAAAGTATTGTCTTGAGCTTGTGCAGGTACTGGTATTTCCATGATTCTGCAATAAACAAAGTTATCTTGCCAGGTTTCTTCTTGACCAGCTGCAGCACTTCATTGATATCAGCCATTGTGCTTTCCACAAGCTCTTCAGCCGCCTCAATCTCCTCATCAAGCAATTTATCGTCTGCTTCCGGCCATTCCTGTACAGAAACAAATCCTTTTCCTGCAAGCATCTCCCACATCTCTTCTGAGATATGCGGCGTGAATGGTGCCATCATGACAACAAGCTTTTTCAGGGATTCCCTGTATGTTTTACTGTCAATATGCTCGGCATACTTTGCAAGTATGTTTGCATACTCCATCAGTGCGCCAAGAGCCAGGCTGAACCGCATCTCATCTACATGCTCAGTTGCCTTAAGTATAGTCCTTTGCAGCATACTAATGACGTATTTCTTCTTATCATCATTACCCTTTGCCTTTATCTCCAGCTCTGCAAGCCGGTACAATCTCTGCAGGAATCTATAGCTGCCCTGCACGCCCTGGTTGCTCCAGTCCAGCTCTTTTTCAGGCAGTGCAGCAAACAGTATGAATAATCTTGCAGTATCAGGCCCGTACTTGCTGGTTATCTCCTCTGGATCTACCACGTTCCCCAGGCTCTTTGACATCTTTGCCCTGTCTTTGATTACCATTCCTTGTGTCAGGAGCCTCATGAAAGGCTCATCTGCCTCAACCAATCCCAAATCCCGGAGCACCTTGGTAAAAAACCGTGCATACAGCAGGTGCAGGATGGCGTGCTCAATCCCTCCGATGTACTGATCAACCGGCATCCAGTACATTGCTGCTTTCTTGTCAAACGGCAACTTCTCATATTTAGGTGAGCAGTACCTCAGGAAATACCATGAGGAATCAACAAAAGTATCCATAGTATCAGTTTCCCGCTTGGCGTTCCCATGGCATTTTGGGCAACGTATATTGACAAACTCATGGTTTGTCTCAAGCGGATTGCCCTGGCCTGTAAACTTGACCTTATTAGAAGCAGGAAGCAGTACAGGAAGCTGCTCATAAGGAACTGCCACTATGCCGCATTTCTCACAGTAAATGATAGGTATAGGGGTTCCCCAGTATCTTTGCCTTGAAATCAGCCAGTCTCTCAGCTTATATTGAACGCTGTGCTTAGCCTTTCCTTTTTTGTGCAGTTTCTCTACAATTTTTTTTATTGCATCACTTGACTCCATTCCTGTGAATTCCTCAGAATTCACTAGTATGCCGCCTTCTGTGTAGCAGTGGAGCATTTCTTCATGCCCCTCTTTCCTTACCACTTCAACGATGGGCAACTTGAACTTCTGTGCGAATTCCATGTCTCTCTCATCATGCGCAGGAACTGCCATTATGGCTCCGGTTCCATAGCCCATGAGAACATAATCTGATATCCAGATAGGAATTTGCTTGCCATTCACAGGGTTGATTGCATACGCTCCTGTAAAGACTCCTGTCTTCTCAGTTTTCTCTTCACGCTCAAGCTCACGCTCCCTCCTTGCTGCCTCAATATATTTCTTGACCTCAGCCTCATGCTCCATTGTGGTTATCTGGGGTACCAGTGGGTGCTCAGGAGCCAGCACCATAAATGTTGCGCCGAACAGCGTGTCTGCTCGTGTCGTAAAGACCTCAAGTGTTTCCTCATGCGCAGCCAGGTCAAAGTATACGGATGCGCCTTCGCTTTTCCCGATCCAATTCTCCTGCATTACTTTGACGCGCTCCGGCCAATGCTCCAGCTTCCTGATATCTTTAAGCAGCTCATCAGCATATTGCGTTATCCTGAAGAACCACTGCTCCAGTTCCCGCTGCTCCACCGGTGACTTGCAGCGCCAGCATAATCCTGCCTCTACCTGCTCATTCGCAAGAACAGTATTGCAGCTTGGGCACCAGTTTACAGCAGCATGTTTCTTGTATGCCAGCCCATTCTCATACAATTTCAAGAATATCCATTGATTCCATTTATAGTAATCCGGCCACAGGCTTGCGATCTCCCTGCCCCAGTCATAGCTAAATCCCAGGCTTTTCTGCTGCTGCCTGATAGCATTCATGTTCCGGATGGTCCATTCAGCTGGATCTGCATTGTTCTTGATAGCGGCATTTTCAGCAGGCAACCCAAATGCATCATACCCCATAGGGTAGAGCACATTGAAGCCGCGCATCCTCTTATAGCGCGCAAGCGCATCACCTATGGAATAATTCCTGAGATGCCCCATGTGCAGCCTTTCAGAGGGATACGGGTACATCTCTAAGCAGTAGAACTTTTTCTTTCTGGTATTCTCTTTCACTTCAAACAGCTTGGCCTCTTCCCATCTCTGTTGCCACTTCTTGGCTATTGCATTCAAATCAACCATAGTGCAGAGGGAAGTATGAAATGGTTTTATAAGGTTTTGGGAAATCAGAATCCTTTCTTCCTCTTTAGATAAGCAACAAGTTCCTTGCTCACCACGGCCTTCCCATCCTTGACGACATACGGATACGGCAATACTACAGACTCGTCTTCACCAGTTTCTATCTCTAGCTCGTCCTGGAACTGAATTTTTTCAAACGGAATTCCTGTTAAAATAAGTTTAGCAACTATAACAGCAGTATCAGTTGAAAGCTGCCTTTTTCCAAGATTCCGCCGCGCAGCCTTTGGCATCTGCTCTGTCAGCTTTTTAGTCCTGCCTTCAGCAGGATTATTGCCAAGTATCCCACCAAATATAAAATAGCCAGATTTCCGTGCATCTGCGGGCTTTAGCTTTTCTTTGGCATAAGGGTCAAGGATGCAGGTTTTCTCCAATTCAAGTTTAGCAACCTTTTTAGTGTAAACCTCTCCGAATTTACTGAGTTTAGCCTTGTCCCTTGCATTTACATTTGTAAAAATGACGTTCTTCTTTCCAACTCGTTCAGAAATATGCTTGTACTCAAGCAGACACCATCTATATAATTTTGGCTCTAGATGCTCGATTAAGAATTTCATATACCGCCTGTATGAGAGCCCCACTGCATCCATTTACCACTCAGATAGCCAAGCCATCTTATTTGTATTTCCTTATCGTACCACTTTCTTTCAAAATTTCTAGTAAGAGATGTATACCAAGGGTCATTGTGAGCATCTATCGGATTTAGGACAAGGAATGTGCGCTGAATCCCTGCTCTCCGGGCACCTAAGATATCTGTTGCTAATCTATCACCAACCATTAATGTTGTTTCAGGAGTAGTTCCTAAATATGCCATTGCAGCATGATATGGCTCAGGAGCAGGTTTTTTCTTTGCAGCGCTGATAACTCTTACTCCTAAATTTGCCTCCAGTGCCTGTTTTCTTTTAGTCCTTCTGTCATCCATTTGGTTGCCTGCGTAATTAGAAAGAATAGCAATTTTATCAGCCCCATAAACCCGTTTGACTTTATCAAAAGTTTCAACAAGGCCTGGATGTAACATAACACCGTGGTATGGAACTAAAGTTTGATCTGCATCAAAAATAATTCCTTTTATTCCTGAAGCCTGGACATTTTCCCAACCTATTCCAGAGATATCTGGAAATACGCTTGTCGGCAACATTAAATCTCTATTAAAGAAGAGATGGGCATTTCTCAAAAAGTCAACATTAAGCCACTGTGCCATATAAGAGCAAATTCTAAGATGCTTTTTAAACTTATTGCTAAAACTTCTTGAACGGCGCAGCTAAATCAATGAGGTCAACCTGCCCCAGGAACATTGCCCTGCAGCAATACCTCTGCAGCCCGAGCTCATCCAGTATCTTTTTGCGATCTTCTGGGTTAGCCTTGGATTTCTCCAAATAATCTTCGTAGAGATGCCCAATGGGGCGGCCACAGCTGAAACATCTTATTGGAATAATCATTTTTCCTCCCTTTATCGATAGCTTTTTTGCGTCTTGCTTCTCGCCTTCCCGTGACGATTTGGTTTTTTAGTTTCTTTGCGCCGTACATCCGCAACAAGCAGATGCCGGTCATACTCCTGGAAAGGCTTCTCAAGCTTCTTGTCAAACTGTGCAAGTGCCCGTGCTATTACCAGCCTGCTGGCTTCTGCCTGCGACATGATTCCACCGCCTCTTACAGTAACATCAATATTGACAGTGCCTGCGACATTTCCTGCAATAAGCAGTGGCTCAAGTATCTTCATCTTAGGCAAGTAATGGTTCATAGCCTGCAGATTCAGGTGGTTAACCCTGACAACGCCTTTGCCAGGCCTCAATGTAGCCCGTGCTATGGATCGCTTTCTCTTTCCTGAAACGTGGATTGGTGGCTTCATCTTTTGCTCCCCAGTTGCCTGCAAATCTCTTGCACTGTTACGTATCGTGACATTGCCAGTGACATGCCGTCAGCGACCTGTTCCGCCTGCTGCCCTTGCAATTTTGCAGGAATGCCTGCATAACACCTTATGCGCTCAAACGCCTTCCTGCCCTTGTACTGCTTGTACGGCAGCATGCCCCTTATGACCCGCTTCACAAACATGTCGGGATTCCTCGGTATGAATGGCCCCTGGAACGGTCCGCCCAGTTTTCTCTTCCTCTTGTACTTGGCAAACACATTCTCCCGCCTGCCTGAGATTATGGCCTGCTCGCAGTTGACTATCTCAACAGGATTTCCCAACAATGCCTGCTTTGCCGCTACTGCAGCCAACCTTCCTAAAACCGTCTGCTTTGCGTCTATTATCATTTTAAATTCCTCCAGGAATTTAAAGTTTGAAAATCAAAGATTTTCATCATCCTAAAATCCTCACCCGCTTGTCCTTGATGGGCTGCTGCATCAGCTCTTTGATGGAGATTGCCTTGGCCTGCACCTTGCTTATCTTCTCAAGCGCGCCTGCTGAAAAGCTGAATGCAGCAATTGTGAGCTTGTGGCTGAGCGCACCGGAGCCAAGCACTTTTCCCGGCACAATGATCATCTCATTCTCTTCTGTAAACCTGTTTATCTTTGATAGGTTGACTGCCCTGCGCTGCCTTGTCGGCTTCTCAAGGTCATCAGCTATCCTGTCCCATAATGGAATCTTCTGCTCGCTGCTTGTTTTCCTGAGTTCCTGTATTAGGCTCTGCATGATTGGGTTTGTCGGTCCTGTTCTTATTGCCATTTTCTAATTCTGAAGTTTTTTATTTTAATTGGATACTGGCGCGAAATGCGCGCCACAATATGTCCCCCGATTTTATGTAAATGCGATTCGGGGGACTCATTCGCGCCACGGAGGCGAGATTCATCTCGCCGACTACTTACTCCTAGTCGTTATTATCCTATCATCAATCTTTCACAATAATGCGGGGGACGTGATTCGAACACGCGCACCCACTAAGGGACTAGCCCCTCAAGCTTACGCTCCATCCCCATTTGGGAATGAAATAGCGCATTTGGCCAGGCTCTGCCACCCCCGCATAAGTTATGTTTTCTTGATTTTCTCGGAAAACTCTTCAACATGCTCCTCAAATATGCGCAGCGCCTCTGCTACCATATCCGCATGCTCAAGCTGTCCAAAGCTTTCTACAGTAAATATGAACTCGTCTTCTTTCTCAGCCACCTTTACTTTTCCTTTTGTGGCTGCCTGGACATCTTCCAGTACATCATATTTCAGTATCATATCTTTATTGATCACAACTTTGCTCCCTTTTGTATCAAAAATATATGGATAGCGTGCAGCTGCCTCTGCATCCGGCTCGCCTGCCATCTCAACGATCGGCTTGTTGCGGTAGTACACATGCCCTGGGCTCCATTTCACATGCTGCTTGCCCTTGCCGAGGGTTGCGGTAGCCTCAACTTCAAGCAGCTGCCCTTTCAGCAGCTTCACAATCGGCATTTTATGGTGCACCGGCTTTACCTTAGGATCCTTGCTCTTGATTTCTGAAGTGTATATTACGCCCGGCCCTTTCGCCCTCAGGACCAGCTTCAGCTGGCATGATGCGCATCCCTTTCCTTCGCATTTGCATTTCTCAGGCAGGTTATATGACTTCAAGTCTGTCTTCAAAGGAACGAGCCCGAGCCGCTGGGCAAGCATCTCATCATACAGGACTGATGAATTCTTGCGGAATTCAACATCCTCAATGCTCATCACCGGGACTTCCTCCATGATATAGCGCCGCAGCATGTTTGCAAATGCCGGTGTTGCATCTTTCAATGAAAAGGTAACTGTATCTTTCTCCTTATGCTTTTCTATGAGCTGTATTTCCATTATACCCTCCTGCCGCGCCTGCCGCCTTTCTTCCTGCATGTATCATGCGGTATGGGCGTTACATCCTCAATAATTCCTATGCGCAACCCCATCCGTGAAAGCGCCCTGATTGCAGCCTGCGCTCCTGGTCCTGGGTTTGCCGGCCCGTTGTGGCCGCCTGGGGCTTTTATCTTGACATGGATTCCCCTTATGCCTTTATCAATGGCTGCCTCCGCTACTTTTTTTGCAGCCATCATAGCTGCAGTCGGGCTGCTTTCAAGCCTGTCTGCCTTTACCACCATGCCGCCGGATGCCTTTGCTATGGTCTCTGAGCCAGTTATGTCAGTGACATGGATAATCGTATTGTTGTAACTGGAGTAAATGTGCGCAACTCCCCATCTCATGGTATCTTCTCTCATTGTTATTCAGCTGCCGCCTCAACCCGCTTGATTTCAGGTTTTGGCTGGGCAGCACGTTTTGAGTGCTCTGAAGCTTCAGTTTCAGGGCTAGGAAATCCTGAAGATTTCCTACGCTCAGGATTGCTGAACGGCGAATTGCCCGCAAATGCGAGCGCCTCCTGTTCCTGGATCGCTACTAAGTATGATGGTGCTGTTATTTTCTGCCCCTTTACCATGATATGCTTGTGTGTGATAAGCTGCCGCGCTTCCCGCATTGATTTTGCAAGCCCTCGCCTGACAACCTGTGTCTGCAGCCTTCTTTCAAGGATATCTTTCAGGCTCAGGCTCAGCACATCATCAAGCTTTGCCGTGTGCTGCAATAATCCCAGTTTGATAAGCTTCTGCAATAATTGCTGCCGCTCCTTTTCAGCTTCCTTCGTCGCTAATGGATTAAGCTTTTTCGCCTGGTGCGCAAAATTCTTGAGCTGTGAAGCCATGCGCCATATCTCAGTCTTGTTCTTCAGCCCATACGCTTTCAGGACATGCTGCTCCTCTTCTATCCTCAGCTTCTGCCACGGATGGCTTGGCCCCCTATACTTCTTCCGCTGTTTTTTTGTATCTCCCATATTCCTATTAAGTCCTGCCTGCCTTTGCGCCAGGCTTTCTTTTGACTCCCATGACCTTCCCCTTATTCTTCCTGAAGTTTGATTTGGTGCGCTGCCCCCTGACTGGCAAGCCAAGGATATGCCTCACTCCGCGATATGACTTTATCTTCTTCATTATCTTGATATCAGTATCTTTTGCAAAATCAAGGTCAGCAGCAGTCAGGTGAACATCCTTCCCTGTCTCTGCATCCTTCCTGCGGTTCAGAAGCCATGCCGGCGGGTTATGTATCATCGGGTTTTTCACAGCTTCCTCCAGCCGCTTAACTTCCCCGTCGCTCAGCAATCCAGTTTTCTTGTGCTTGTCTACTTTGGCAGCCGTCGCTACAAAATTTGAGAACATGTAATTCACGCCCTTGATCTTTGTCAGGGCATAGTACACAGGCTTCCTGCCATCAAGGTCAGTATTTGCAATCCTGACTAAGTGCCGTATTTCTTCTGCCTGTTTTCCTAAGTTCTGTGGTTTTGGTTCTGCCATTTTTTATCTAAGCCGAGAAACAGAGCTATGTGATGCGAATCACCCTAAACCCATGCGGGCCGCTCATTATGAACTCGGGCTATAACTCTTATTGTGGAATTTTAGGGGCTTTATAAAGATTGCGGAAAATCTGCGCACCTGAGCCATCTCTGAATTTCAACATCCGCCAAAATCCTAAATCATTATAACCTTCAGATTTGGTATGCTCTTAAAATGCCCGTCCTGGGTTACTAAAGGTGCGCCATTATCCATGGCAATTGAGGCAATAAATAAGTCAAATACAGGGGTTGGGGTACCTGCTTTTGATAAGGTATATTTGATTTCCCCTAATAATTTTGAGCTATTTCTTGTTGTATTAAGGATTTTATACTTATCCAGCCTCTGTCTTCCCTTCTCTTTTTTTTCTAAAGAAAGCTTCATGAGGCCAAGATAATACTCGGAGTATGTAGGGGAGGTTATGCAAATTTCCGCACCATTCAATTCAAGCTTATCAATTTTAGAAATGACGTCCTTGTTGTTTTTCTCTATCTCTATAAGTGTATTTGTATCTATCGCAATCTCCACCTTATTCACCTAAATTCAAGCTCTTTCCTGAATTCTGACATAACTTCCTTTATTTTTATAGCATCCTTTTCATCAAGTATTTTTTTCCCATAAAGGATTTCGTGTACATTGCTTTGCTCTTCCTCCTTTTTCTTGTGCTCGCGCAGCATTTTATTTAAGAATTCAGCTATCTTTAAATTATGCCTGGCTGCCTCTGATTTCAAGAGCCTCCAGTCGCCATCACTGATATTCTTTATTGAGATATTCATAGAAGGGTATAACAAGTTTAACTATTTAAACTTTTCCATCTTGTCTTGGTTTCTTTGTAAAAATGGGAAGGTAGCCGGGATTTGAACCCGGACCAAGGGATCCACAGTCCCCCATACTAGCCAGGTTATACTACTACCTTCATGGGAGAGTTAGAAAAACTGGAGAACCAATATAAAACTTACTGATTATACAAGCATGTAATTCTGCTAAAACAGGTGACTAAGATAATTTGCAACGAGTCACTGTCAATATATGTCCCCGAAACCACGGATTATGCTGGTATTTCGGGGACTCCAAAGAAATGCCATGCATTTCTTGACCAAGGAACTTCAGTTCCTCTGGCCCTCGCACCACGGAGGCGAGCTGAAGCTCGCCGACTACTGTCCTAATAATTATAGCAAATCACACTAATATTCGTATCTTTTCGTTGTGATTTGCTTATTAGGAAATAATAAATGTATACGAAAATTAAAGTTATTTCCTATAGTTTCAGACAAAGAAATAGAGATTGAAAGATTACATTCTAGCAACAGGCTTCCTGCTTTCCATGATATGGGAGAACAGGTAAGGCATGATGAATGAAATCGTATAGACGGCCCCCACCAGCAGCGGTGAATGCAGGTTCTTCAGCGCAAGGCTCACCGTCAGTGAATTTGCAAAATTAGCCATGTAAACCACATTGATTATTGCCAGGCTGGGGATAAACAGCCCTGCGATGATATAATGGTGCCTTCCTAGAGTGTCCATATCCCTGATGAGGAGGTCAAACAGCACGCCGAAAGCTACCCCCAGCGTCACGATTATAGTATACAGCAGAAGATCCCGCAATGCAAGCAGGAAAGGAATTAGCACTATAGATATGATCATATTGCCGAAGATTGCAACCATTAATGCTGCCCAGTACATCACAGCATCCAGGAATCTTACTTTATTGGATTTCTTGTCATCATCATGAAGTATATGAGAAACATGTGCTATCTCTTCTGTATTCCACCCTCTCTGCTCCAGTTTTGCAGCAAACTGCTCGTCCATCATTTTTTAGTGCACAGCACGCTTTCCAAGTAAAGAAGCAGCTATATTTTTAAAGCTTGCTGATGCAGGCGCCAATGGGTATGCATAAGTCACAGGATACTTGACCTGTACTGACCTCTTGACATAATCATCTTCAGGCACAACCCCAAGAATCTCCTGGTCAAGCATCTCCTGTATGCTTCCTAGAGGCATTGAATCAGGGCCATAGCGGTTCACCACGACGCCTCTCACTACCTTTGATTCCTGCTCAACCAAAGCTATGGTCTTTAGCGCATCAGTGACAGCAGGCAGCTCTGGATTTGTCACGATAATCGCCTCGTCCGCAATCCGAAGGAGAGAGAACACTTCTTGGTGCAATCCTGCAGGCAGATCCATGATGATAATCTCTACTGTGCCGCGAAGCCTTGATAAGATGGGCTGCAGGTCAACCCTTGCCATATTACGCGCAGCAATAGAGCCTGGTATAAAGTTAAGGCCGGAAGGATGATGGTAGACTACTTCAGTAATATTCTTCTGCCCGGCTAATGCGTCATGTAGTGTGCTTATGGAAGGCGGCACGCCAAGCAGCAGCCCGATATCCGCAGAGCGCAGGTCTGCATCGAGAAGGATCACGTTATGGCCAAACTCATTCATAGCAAGGGCTAGATTTATCGCGACTGTAGTCTTCCCTGTCCCGCCTTTTCCGGATACTATCGCTATGATTTTTGTCATTCTTTCGGATATAAGAGCCGTTCAACATAATCTGTAAAGTTCTTTGCCTTTCTATAGAAATCGTACATGGTGTCAATATTGATGTTCATGCTGATATTCTTGTCATCAAAGATGATGACCATGGCAACATGCCGCCTGAATTCCCTGGTCTTTGAATACTCTGCTTTCATGATGCGGTGCATCATCATGTAGAAGTTCATATTGTTGGCGATTTCTTGGTCTTCCCTGAATTGGTCTCTCACAAGGTCATGCTTCTGTATAGGATTGGCCGGGATTTCCAGAATCTTCTTTTGCTGCTTCAATGAGTCAAGCAGCGCTTCCATGAGGAATTCATAGGAATTCATGAGCCGCTTTACAATATGCCGGATCATGTCAACGGTCCTGGTATACTTCAGGCTTACGTAGACTAGGTGGTCTGCCCGTTTCAGCTCTTCGCGTGCATTATCTAAGAACTCATTCATTTTAGTAGATTGCTGCTGGCAAATAGAAGTGAAGGGACCTTTAAAAAGATTATGCTCAAATAAGAAATTACCTGACTGGCTTAGTCACCTATTCTGTAGCTCCAGGATAGCCGCTGCCAGGTCGCCGTTATGCTTTCTGACGGCTGCGGCCGCTTGTTCCCTACTTACTCCAGCTTGATCTGCTACGGTTGCAATATCCTCTTCATTAATCTCAGGCTGCCTCTGCCGCTCCACAGCCTTCCCCACAACCTGCCAGGTCTCCTGCCCCATCATGTTGACCTTGCTGACCTGCGGCCTTTCTATTACCAGCTCTTTCTCAGGTGTCCTGATGAGCACCTCGGTCGCAGGTATATCTACAGGATTTATTCCCATTTGCCTCATCATCTGCCGCATCTGTTTCTCATTCATTCCGGGAAGCATAGTGCACCATAAAGGCGATTTATTATAATATAATAGAGGACTATTATTTTTAATATGTTTTTCCTCTATTATATTCGAAAGACATAACTATGTTTTATTAAAATCTTATGTCTTTCGTTATAAATCTGCGCATTTAACCTATTTTGTCGCTGTAGTACATAAGGTAATTGCTCAACACCTCATCTAACCATGCAGGAAAGGTTGATGCAGGATCATGGACGCTTTTCCATGCAAAGCCAGTATGCTCGTCTGATAGTTGCACGCTGTCATTAAAGGATTTGCACAGGAATATTATCATGGTTATCTGCTGCTTATCATCCCTGACAAAATGCTGCACACCCAACGGCGCAATGATCTCTATGTCAAGGTTTGTCTCTTCCTTGGCCTCCCGCTGTAATCCCGAGAATGGATTTTCCCCTGGCTCAAGCCTGCCTCCGGGGATATCCCACTCATTTGGCTTATGAGTGTCCTTGCTTCTCCTCTTCAGAATGAGCAGCTTTCCGTCATGTACAATAAAGGCCTTGACAGCTATCCGGAACGAATCAGTAATGCGCATCACCTATGACAATCCAAGCATAGAATATCCGAACATGTGCAATAAGGCAATGATTACAATCACGACAATGACAAATATTATGATATGCCCTGGCTTGAAGGATATCTTGCTGTGGTACTCATCAAAGTATCTCGTAAGTCCTGCTCCAGAGCTCGGTAGCCTTATCCTGTCGTCTGCCATGGTGTTGTGTAGTATGGCGCGGTATAAAAAGATTTGCCTAAACCTGCACTTTATCCAAAATAGCCTTTATCTCCTGCCATTTCTCGACAGGTATCCTGATGCCTTTTGAAGTTGGCCCTATATATCCGCCTGCCTTCTGGTACTCCCGTATATCAACCCCTACCCTCCCCTGAAACTCAGAAATCTTCACCACAATATCAGTCTGCTGGTTCTTCTCAATCTTGCCTATCTCCTGCTCATTATCTCCCATGATTAAGCCTCCATGATAAATAACAGCAGGAATCAGGCAGAATATAAAAAAGTAGGGTATGAATAAGCCGCCTTCTGTTAGCTCAAGTTGCCTTGAACAATCTTAGCATTCTACTGAGCGTCAATGACTTGCACCTGAAGGGGCTCGCCGTTTCAACTTATCCTGCAAGCAAACTCGGCTGGTTATCTGAGTTTTGTTGCCAAAACCGTCACAACCTCATAGCATCTTGCAGGCAGTACCGTTTCTGAGCGGTTGCCATCCATCGCTGGATCCGGATTACTAGCCCGGCAACAATTTTCCAGAGCACTCAGGCCCTTTTCAGAACCCAAATGATCCTCATGGTGGGCGGACTTTCCTCAGCGCTTCAAGGTTAAGGGGTGTAACCCAGAATCCTATCGCACCGTCAGCTAAGTACATACCCTACTTGAGAATAGAGAGTAAATACGGGTATTTAATGGTTGTGGATTTCATGAGAATTGGCAAAAAGAATAAAAGCAGCAAAGGAAATAAGCGTCTCATGCAACTCTACCGCTTCAGTCCTATTCAAAACAAAGAACAGCTACTAAAAGCAGCTGAATACATTGTTACAAAAACCTCCGAGTTATGTAAGAAAGTAATTGGGCAAAGTCTTCCTATAAGCTCTATTACTATTTTTAGCCACTACCAAGACGAATTTGAGCAGCTCAAGAAAATATTATTAGATTTGGGTAAATTACATAGCGATAACAACGGCCCTAGAGTTGCTCTCCACAAACCGTTGAACTTGGGCAGCAATACCGTTACTCACATCCGTGTCAGAAAGCCAGATCCTTATCGAATGCAAGTTGGCTGCAACGATTTTGAAGTTGAAGATTATATCGAATTCAAAAAGAATTACCTTCCAAGTCATCCTGATAATTTAAGACTTATTAATCGAGCAGATTATGAAATGATTGAATTTTTTGATCCTGACTATGGTGTACTTGCTTATGTTGTTTCTAATAAAATTTAACGCCTCCTCCTCAATTCTTCCCTTAGCAATTCAAGCTGCTTGGTATGGTTCTCCATCATGGTCTGCTTGATGTCTTCTGAAATTGCTATTATAATAATGAAGATGACAATTATCAGCCACAGGAACACCGCCTGCAGGAAGTCCCAGCTCAGCTCGTAGTTGTTGGCAGCATACACCTTGTTGATGACATAATAGCCAAGAAGCATCACCAGGATTCCCACTACCAGGAGAACTCTTTCAAAAGCATTTGGCTTTCTGAATACAGGCATATCCTCTTTATTTGAATTTTACTATATAAATTTAAGCCCGCTCAAACAGAATTACTTTAAGCATCTGCTGTCCCATGTATATATCTCGCTGCAAGACTGCTTTAAACCCATGTTTCACAGCAGAAGCTATGGCAAGCTCCGCATCCCGGGAAGCCAGCACTATCCTTCCATTATCAGAAATGACAAAATCAGCCTGGTAAAATAATTCATCGTAAAGCTTCTTTATATCCTTCACCGCAACCAATTTAGAGCTGCTCGGCGGGTTCCCCACAAGTACATCAACAGAATGCTCCTTGAGCTTGGTGTCATGCCATTCAACCGCAACCCGTGAAAAAGATACATACTTGTTGATGCCCGCCACCGTAGCATTCTTCTTGGCAACCTCCACATACCTCACATTATGGTCAAGGCCGAAGATAGTTGCTTTGGCAGGCTTCTGTATTTCTTTGTCAATCCTGGAAAAATCAAATCTCGTGAACTTGAGGAAGGCAAACCTATCTTTGCTATAGTATTGCACTGGATACTTGTATGCAAAACAGGCAGCTTCTATAGGTATGATGCCTGATCCGGAAAATGGGTCAACAAGAATCTCTCCTGGCTTATAGCCGGACAGCCTCACTAGCCCATAGGCAATAGTGCCTTTCAGGGTGTCAGGATGCTGGAATATCTTGTAGTAGCGCTTGCTCAGGTCAAACCCTGCAAAATCTATGCCCAAGAAGCAGGCATTCTTTGTTATATAGCAGAAGAGCGTGACATCAGGCTCCTTCAGCGAAACCTTTGCCTTAATTTTCCGCTTCTTGACCTCGTTCAAGGCAATCTCACCAATCCTGCCCTCAATCTCAGGTGTCGGCTCATCAAGCTCCTGCTTCAGGCACCGTACTGCAAAGCTCTTGTTGTGCAGCCATTCCTTTATGTCTGTATGTTCAAGTGCAGTGCCAAGCTCATTGATTGAGGCAGTTTCTGCAAGGAGCAGCATGACCCTTATCACGGACTGGGCCTTGTAGCATAGCAGGGCAAGCTCCTCCAGTTTCTTGATAGTAAATAGCACAGCCTGCTCTCTGATCTCTGCATTTGCCCCGATAAGCTCCTTGATCTCCTGCGCAGCAATATCCTCCATTCCTTTATGCGTTACGGCAAGCCCTTGCATGGGTTCCCGGAATCAGGGGCGTTATTTAAACATTATCTAAGATTTAGCAATAAATTTTTATAACAAATATTGAAATCTTATTATATGGAACCGCCTGTCATGCAGCAATTGCCAGATTCTTATATCACCGAGATTGCTCATCGGCCTAGACTAGCGCATGATTGGTTAAGTGTCGTAAGTGCGACTTCTGTTCACCCTTCCAAAAGAGAATATATACAAGCAATTCCCTTGTTTCCTGGCTACAGTCTTAGAAGTGGCATTGGAAGAGTTGCATTCACTACACATATTGAAGATATGGATGACATTCCAAAGTTGAACGGCTTATTTCAGATAAAGACAAGAGTAAAGAGCTTTGATGAAACTTATAAGCCAAGGGATTGGCTTGCGTCTTTTTTATTCAGACCTGGTCAGCGATTGGGAAAGCCTTATATTGAAGACCCTGCTAGACTATTATCTGAAGAAAGAATTGTTTCTCATTTAGAAAGAAAAGTTGAAATTGAGCCTGGTAGATATGTAAATGAAATTGAAATTGATTCAGGATATTATATTAAAGATGGTCTCCTCTGGGTTCCAGTTAATCCTGTAACGTATCACCCTCCTGATGATTGGAAGCAGCCTACTCTGCAAGAAATAATAGATTATGGCGTCCCTAGATTAAAACTTAAGGCATATAAAAAACCTAAATTTCATGGGCCTGGTGAAGGTATTCCAGTTCCGGCCAATGGAGGGGCAATCGGCTCAATTAATATGACCATATGGAACAAAAAATTAGGGGTCTTAGTTAAGAAGACGGATGTACCTTCAATATTACATTCTAGTGCAGTTTATTGCCAACCTGGTGATCAAATTACACAAGATGGGTCTCCATATGAGATTTTTACAGAGCTCATCGGTGATAGGGTACAAGACAGAATAGTTAGGTATATAGGTGTCGCGTTATTTGAAGCAACATATTTAATAGAACAAAAACCACGCTTTAGAAATGCTCAATTAGCATTACGATAAATTTAAAGGAACAGATAAGCCGTTCTGCTCCTTCAAAATCTTGGTAGCCGCAACAAGGGTATCCCCTTCTTCAAGTTTCATCAGCCTTACGCCCTGCGTGTTTCTTCCGATGACAGAGATGTCTTTTGCCATGATTCTTATTGCAATGCCTTTCCTGCTGATCAGCAGTATCTCATCGTTATCATCAGCAGCTTTTATCTCCACAACCTTCCCGTTCCGCTCTGAGCAGATGATATTGATGACCCCTGAGCCGCCTCTGCTGATTAATCTGTAGTCTGATATTTCAGACCTTTTTCCATATCCATGCTCAGTTATTGTCAGCAGCGTCTTGCTGTCATCCGCGGGCTCCATGCCTATCACATAGTCATTCTTCCTCAATTTAATTCCGATGACTCCGGCTGCACTCCTTCCCATGGACCTTACATCCTGCTCCTGGAATTTGATAGCTTGGCCCTGCGCCGTCGCAATGACCAGCTGTTGGCTGCCATCAGTCAATTCAACATTTACTAGCGCATCATCAGCATCCAGGCTGATTGCCGCTATCCCAGTCTTGCGCGGGTTCGCAAAAAGCTCAACCGCAGCCTTCTTGATAACGCCTTTCTTGGTTGCAAAAACAAGGAAACCCTTGTTGAAATCCTTGATTGCAAGCAGTGTCGCTATTCTCTCATCCTTCCCCATCTGCAGCAAATTAACAATGGCAGTGCCTTTCGCCTGCCTGCCAGCCTCAGGTACCTGCCATGCCTTGAGCCAGTACACCCTTCCGGTATTGGTAAAGAACAGCAGATAGTTATGCGTGTTCGTTGTCAGCAGATACCTGATTGTATCTTCTTCTTTTGTGGTTGCAGCAATCACGCCTCTCCCGCCGCGCCTCTGCTTCTTATAGACATCAACCTGCAGCCTTTTGATATAGCCGTCATTGCTTATTGTTATGACATTCTCCTCGTTTGCTATCAGGTCTTCCATCTCAAGCTCTATCTCTTCTCCGCTGATCACTGTCTTGCGGCTATCGCCATAGATTTCCTTGGCCTCCTTCATCTCCCGCTTGATGATTCCAAGTATTTTCTGCTCAGATGCAAGTACAGCCTTCAGCTCTGCGATGGTCTTCAGCAGCGCACGGTGCTCTTCAAGAATCTTCTCCTGCTCCAGCGAAGTGAGGCGCTGCAGCCGCATCTCAAGTATAGCGGTTGACTGCTCCACGCTCAGCATGAACCTTGTTATAAGCGTATTCCGCGCATCCTCAACCGCTTTGCTTTTCTTGATGAGCTTTATGACCTCGTCAATATTCTTCAGCGCAATAAGCAGCCCTTCCAGCAGATGCGCGCGCTTTTCAGCCTTGTCCAGGTCAAAGGAAGTGCGTTTCCTTACAACAGTTTGCCTGTGCTTTACAAATTCATGCAGCAGGGCCTTTAACCCAAGGATCTTAGGCTGCCCGTCAACTAACGCGAGCATGATTATGCCGAATGATTCTTCCATACGGGTATGCTTGTACAATTGGTTTAGCACGACATCTGCATGCGCGCCTGTCTTTAGCTCAAGCACGATTCGCATTCCGTCCCGGTCGCTTTCATCGCGTATGTCAGTTATGCCCGCAATCACCTTATGGTTCACAAGATCAGCTATCTGCTCAATGAGTTGTGCCTTGTTTACCATATACGGTATTTCTTCAACAATAAGCTGCTCACGGTTCTTTACCTTCTCAGTCTTCACCCTTGACTTCACAATGATTTTCCCGCGGCCATGTGTGTAGGCTGCCTGTATCCCATTCCTGCCTGCTATGGTAGCTCCAGTCGGGAAATCAGGGCCTTTTACAAGTTGCATGAGCTCCTGCACATTCAGCTCAGGCTTGTCAATCAATGCAATTACACCTTCGCAGATTTCAGCTACATTATGTGGCGGAACATTGGTTGCCATGCCTACGGCAATGCCGGAACTTCCGTTAATGAGCAGGTTAGGCAATTTCGCAGGTAGCACCACAGGCTCTTCCAGGCTGCCGTCAAAATTAGGTGAGAAAGCAACTGTTTCCTTGTCAATATCCTGCAGCAGCTCTTCTGCAGCCTTTGTTAACCTGCATTCTGTATACCTCATTGCAGCAGGACTATCCCCGTCAACTGATCCAAAATTTCCCTGCCCGTCAATCAACGGATAGCGCAAAGAGAAATCCTGCGCCATCCTGACAAGCGCATCATAGACAGCAGTATCGCCATGTGGATGGTATTTACCGAGGATTTCTCCAACTATCCTTGCGGACTTCTTAAATGGCTTGTTGTGGAACATTCCTAAATCATACATCCCGTATAGAATTCTCCTATGCACTGGTTTCAGGCCATCCCGCGCATCAGGCAGCGCCCTTCCGACTATAACTGACATCGCATAGTCCAGATAGCTCTGCCGCATCTCATCCTCAATCTCGCGGGGAAGTATCTGCTCTGCGTGCTCAGAAATGCGCACATTTCTGGCACTAGGAAAACTTTGTTTTCCTGTGTTTTCCTGTTTTGCTGCTTCTGCCATGAATACCGACTCAAGTAAATTTTTACAACAAAAATTTGCCACAAAAATATTGGAAGACTCTCGTCAAAAATAAGCTTAGGAAAGTATATAAAGTTTTGGGTCACTGCCTGCTTTAATAGGCCTTATAAGGCTGATTTAAAGCCTTTATAGGCATTATTAGATTTTGGTTGTTTAGCTAGAATATTACTCTTTACGCTAAAGCTCCTGTTACAGTATACGCATGTCTTCCGCTTGTCTTCCAGGTTGCCATTCATTGCCTGGTATTTCATGGCATGTTTGCATTGCGGGCATCTCAGGATCATTGTTTCTCTTCCTCATCTTTCTCTTCTTCATTGCCTTCTAGTTGCTCTTCATCAATTTGCTCAAGCTCAGGAGCTTCTTCTGGTTCCTCCTTTTGCTCTTGTTCGGGATGCAGCAATTCCTGCACCCGCTTGTCAACCAGCTCATCTGGCGCCTGCAGTGCTGTTTCCTGCCGAGTTTGTGCGGCTGGTATTTGTTGAGGTTCTTCTTCAGTTTGCTCACTTTGCTGGGATTGCTCAGCTTCATATGTCTCCAAAGATGCAGCAGGCTGCTCTTTCTGCTGCTCCTTCTGTTTATCATACACCTCAAGTTTTGTCTTATTTCCCTGCTTGTCAACAAGGTCAACCTCACTATCGTCAATGATTTGCGTCTCTGTCATCTTCTTTGCTGTCTCCTGCTGCTGCTTTAGCTCCTCTTCCTGCTTATGGTGCTGCTCCTTGGCCTGCTCCAGTTGCTGCTCTTTCAGCAGTATGGCCTGCTCCATCTCTGTAATAGACTTAAACATCTGCTGCAGCTTCTCAGGCGGCAGGTCAAAATACTGGAAAAATTTCTGCGTCAGTTTTATCAGGTTAGTCCGCCCCTTGCGCTGCCTGGTGATGTAGCCTGATTCTTCAAGCTCTTTCAGGTGCTCGTACGCTTTATTAGTCCTTACTTTAATGATATCCGATTGCAGCACAGGCGCTTTCCATGCAATGACCGCAAGCGTTTCTATGACTGACTTGGGCAGCTCTGTTTCTGCAACTATCTTCTTGACAACAGGCAGATGCCGCTCCCTGATGGTGAGCTTCCAGGTGTCGCCCTCATCAATCACCATAAGCGATGAATTGCGCGCATTATAGTCAGCCTGCAGCTCCCGCAGGGCATTTAGCGCATCCTCCCTGAGTATCCTGCAGAGCTTCGCGATCTCCTCCACATTCATCTTCCTGCCGGTAGAAAACAGGACTGCTTCAACATTATGCTTGTGGCTGGGTTGCTCTTTCGGCATAGGCTTTTGCCTTCCTTTATTTTACAAGGTGATACGTATTCTGGACTTCTGAAACGATATTGCTTTCAAGTAGCGCCTGCACGAACGGCTTTAGTTGCTCTGCTGGTATTCCTATAGCATCAGAAAGCTCCTGCAGTGTCCTCTCTTTTTGGCGCAAAAGATGCATGATAAAATTCCTGAGCAGGCCAGTCGCGTTTGTGTCCAGTACCCTATGCTCAGCCCGCAGGTTTTTCAGCACCATGTCAGTCTCGTGCAGGCGCGAGAGCAGGTCATTCAGGAAATTGTTTGCGCTGGCTGCATCCAGCTCTACAGATGCAGGCTCCAGGACTTCAATGGCAGAAGGTGTGTAATCAAAGCAGAACTTGCACAATGCTACAAAATCACGTGCCGTAATCTCAAGCTCGGCAAAGATAGTGTATAGCGACCCTTCCTCCGTAAGCTTTTTCGCGTCAAAGACCTCGCTTGCAGTCAATTTGATGTCCTCAAGCTGCTTGACGCTATCAATAAGTATCTTCATGGCATTCTCAATATGCTCTTTCGGCGTGCCCGCCACCTCAATAGTGGCCCGCACTGTAAGCTTGCCGCTCCAGTCAGATTTCATGCATGTCTCAAGAATCCGTGCACTATAAAAAGATTGCGTAGTGAGCAGCGCCTAAACTAGCTCTTCCGCCTGAATAAGAGGTATATTGAAAGCGCCCCCAGCGCCAGGATTAACCCATACTGGATAATGTCTTTGGTTCCTGCATTGGCATTATATTCCCGCATAGCAGGCTTTTCCTTTTCCCGCACTTCGCTCACTGCCGCACCGCTGACCTCCTGCATTTCAGCAGGCGCAGGTGATGCTTGCACAGCCTCAACAGCCTTTTCTTGCTTCTCCTGCTCCAGTTTCTTGGCCACTGAGAATGGCAGATCAATCTCGCGCCTTTCTGCATCAAGGAATGCTATTGTAAGCTTGTACTCCCCTGCTTCAATCCCTGCCAGGCTCTGGTTAAGCACAAAACTCATTGGCTTTTCAGCAATCTCAGCCTTTACTTCCTGCTTTCCATATACCTTGCTACCTTTCTGGATATAGCTCCACAGTGACACATTCCTGCTGGCTCCTGTGTGGAAAAGGAGGGCTGAAACATTGAACATGCTGCCTTCTGCAAGTGATGATGGCACATCGCTGATGATAAGCATAGTGCTGCTTTCTATATGCCTAGTCTCCGCGCCCTTCTTTGAGCAATTGTTCTCTATAGTGATGGGAGCAGCTGCCTGCGTATCCAGCCCTTCCAGTCTTAATTCATATGCGCCCGCAACCAAAGACCTCTCGCAGTTATCATAAAGCTTGATTGGCATGGTAAGCGTAACTGTGGTAAACTTATCGGGTGCATGTAGCGTCATTTCCTCGCCTGCCTTCCTGCCGTCTTTGGTAATGGACGCAGTGACTGCATATTTTTGCGTGTCACCCCGATAGATGGTAACCTTTGGCATAACAGTATCCCCGAACTTGTAGGATTTCTCTGAAACAGCTGCGTCAATAGTGATTGAAGATTCCGGGCTCTCTGCCGCAGCGCCCTTAATCGTGAATATTTTCGCAGCCTTATTGTTTGACATATCAGATTCAGTGCATGCGGCAGAAAGGTTTGCGTTAAGTAGGTAAACTCCCGGCTGCAGATTAGGGGAATAGCTGCTTGATGTCTTCTGGCTTGTCGCATCTTCTGAATTCCATGGCGTATAGCTCTTTGTGACATTTCCCTCTGCATCTTCTATAGTCGCGGTTGAACTGAGCTGCGTCGCATCTCCAGCAACCTTAGTTGCGCGCATCTTCCATGAGAATTCTTCAGTTGTAAACACGGTTTTGTTCAGGATGATCTCAAGTGACCAGTCGCAGCTGGCTGCCTGCACGGGACCGCTTCCCGTGCTGCCTGTATTTGAGTATCCTGCAGTTGCAGCCTGCTGCTGGAAGCCTCCATCGATAAGCGCCCATGCCGTATCAGTCGCTGTACTGCCATAGCTCACCTGCTGCACCAGGGCTCCTGCAGCATCATAAAGGTACAGTGTTTCTCCTGAATTGATTAGGCCATTTCCAAGGGAAGTATCATCCACATACAAATGTATTGCATCAGAACTCACATTAAAATTGTCATACGCCCTTGTATTATCATCAGTCAGGATCGCATATCCATGTCCATTGATAATAGTCCCGGTATTGCCGTATTTGCCGCCCACTATGGTATCATTATCATTTGCATCGCCGAACTTCCAGCCAGCGACATCAACAGCGTTGTCTCCGTTATTATAGAACTCTACCCATTCATTTAAGCTCTCGTCCTGCGGCTTTGCCATGACCTCATTGATGATGATATCTGCAGAAACAAGCGGCAGTGCAAGAAGCAGCGCAACCAATATGCTGGACACTGACGCCCCCATACAGGGAAGTAAATGGCTATCTATATTTAAAGCATAGCGAGAATTCTAATCAATGACAAGCCCGCACTTCTTGCAGTACATCTCATCGCCGCGGAACTCAAAATCATCGCCGCCGCACTCCGGGCACTTCCGCTCGGCATCCTCTATCTTGGTACCCTCCATTGACTTGGCTTTCCACTCCTTTGCCATGCTGTAGAATCTGTTTTGTACCTTTATAAAGTTTTGGGATTTCTGAAATTCCAAATCATAAATAGCTGGAAATTCTGGAATCAGAATCTCAAATTCAATTCCCTATTAATCTTTTCAATAGCCTTCACAGCAGCATCCGCATAATCCTTGGTATTCTCTTTTTTGTATGCATAAGTAATGGATGAGGAGGCGCTGACTCTATGAAGCTGTATATTCTTGCTATTTTGCAGATTTCTACCTATTTCAGTTGCAAATCCACCCTGTGTTCCTATTCCAGGGATTAGCAGTGGTATCCTCCTTGTGTTGAAGAGCGCAATCAAGCTATCCAGCTCTTGCGGTGCAGTTGCCCCGACCACAGCTCCAGCTCCTTCTATATTTTGCGCAAGTAACCTTTCAGCGACATGCTTGTATAAAGGCTTTCCCTGTAGAGTAAGATTTTGAAATTCAGCAGCTCCCGGATTAGAAGTTCGAACTAATATGTATACCCCTTTTCCTTTTTTGCAGTGCTCAAAATATGGGGAAACAGTATCAAATCCTAGAAATGGATTTATGGTAACAGCATCTGCTTGCCAAAAATCAAAGACCTCTTTAGCATAAGCCTCGCTTGTCTTCCCGATATCCCCCCGCTTGGCATCCAATAAAACTATATAATGTTTTTTGTACATCTCAACAACTTTTTTGAGCGCCCGCAGCCCCGGAAACCCGTACTGTGCAAAGAAAGCATAGTTCGGCTTTACCGCACTCATCTTTGCTTTAGATGATCTCGCTGCCTTCAGCAAAGTGCTGTAGAATTTCACTATTTTCTTTTCAGCATCTTTTTCCTTTATCGGAATATCTTCAAGAACTGGATCCAGGCCCATGCATAATACGCTCTTTTCTTTCTGAGCAGATTCTGCAAGCCTCTGCAGATAATTCAGGGCTGCCATTGTTCAGGATTCCTGCTCCATGATAGTACATGCTGCAGCTCAGACTCCTTGATATAGCCTTGCTTGGCTGCAACCTTTATTAGATTTGGAAAATCCGCAAGCGTATAAAGCTTGCAGTTATGCTCCTCAAAATTATCCGCTGCCTTCTTGAAGGTATATGTAAAGATCGCTAAACATTCGGCAACCCTGACGCCAGCCTCCCGCAGCGCTTCAACCACAGCCAAAGAGCTGCCTCCCGTAGATATCAAATCCTCAACCACCAAAGCTTTCTTTCCCTGCTCAACCCTGCCCTCAATCATGTTCCCTTTTCCATGCTTCTTGGCGTCAGGCCGCACATAGACCATTGGCTTTCCGAGTTTCTCCGCAAGCAGCGCTGCAAAAGGTATGCCTGATGTAGCAACCCCTGCAATGATATCACAGCCCAATTTATTGCGCTTGATTAGCTCACTAAAAGCGTTGATGATGGCTGCCCTTTTTTCAGGATAGCTGAGGATCAGCCTATTATCGCAATAGATAGGGCTCCTTATGCCAGATACAAAGGTGTACGGTTTTCCCGGGTTAAGGGTAACTGCCTTGATTTCCAGCAGTATTTTGCTTATGCTGGCTGCATCATCCATGCCTGATCTCCCTGATCACATGCTTCAGCGCAGTTTCGTATGATTTCTCCAGCTGCTCCAGCGATAATTCTTTTTTTGTAAGGCTTATCAGCTTGATATTCTTGGATCGCTGGCCTTTGAATAGGGCTTCAAGCGTGTGCACATGCCGCATCTCCTCGCTGGAATTGTGCGCAAACAATTTTACAAGTGAAGTGATATTGATGACTACCGGCAGCATTGACTTGAGCTTATGGCCTGCCTCAGCCTCCTCCAGCTCCCGTTCCTCGCTTACCATCTCACGCATCTCGGATTTTGTGGCATGCTCCTCCACCGATATATAATAATTCTCAATCGCATCAATGTACTTAAACTGATAGTTCAGGTGTATCTGCAGCCTCTTGAGCAGGTCAACAGCCCTTATGAACGCCATGATCTCAAGCTTTTCGCGCTGCAGCTCTTTTTTGTTCAGGGCAATCTCAGCTACATTGATGCGCTTCTCTGTCTTGAAAATCCTTGACAAGTACTTATATTCCTTGCCATATAGCATCTTCCTCAACTCCTGGAATCTCGCTATCTGCTGTAAATGGATTACCATTTGGCTTTTTATGTTGCCATGCTCAGCCTGCTGCAGTCCTTTTATCAGGGCAATATTGCCTTCAATAAGTTCCAGCATCTGCTCCACAAAATTCCATTGCGCTGTGAGCAGCTCAAACACAGTCTTGCCCCGCCTGAACTCGCTATCTGTAATATACTTCTGCTTGGCGACAATATCCTGCCGTATCCGTGGCTTTTGCTTAACCAGGTTGTAGAATGATGCTGTATATGCCTGCTTCAATCCCTCAGTTTCAACAAATTGCTTTAAGGTGAGGGTCTTTTGCCACCACGTATCAACCTTTTTTTCGCGCTGCAATGATCTCCGCATTGCATATATCTGCTTCACAATCTCCTTCAATATTATCCTGGTTTTGTCTGCCATGTCATGCAAAAGCTACCGGCTTTCCTCTTGTGTTGTACAATGCCCCGCGGTAATATGCTATATCACCATTTATAATTGTAACGACAGGCCATCCCTGCAGGATCATGTCCTGGAACGGGCTCCATTTTGATTTGCTTTCTATTGATTCCAGCCTTGTGCTCAGATTCATGTCAGCCAACACTAAATCCGCATCATATCCTACTTTAATATATCCTTTATTCACTATGCCGAATATCTTTGCAGGATTCCATGCAGTGAGCTCCACTACCTTTGTAAGGCTCAGCTTACCTTTATTGACAGCATCCAGCAGCAGCGGCAGCATGGTCTCCACACCAGGCATTCCTGATGGGGCATCCCAGTAGCCCTGCCCTTTCTCCTCAGGCAGGTGCGGCGCGTGGTCTGTAGATATGGTATCAACAGTCCCGTCTGCAATGCCTTTCCATAGCGCTTCCCTGTCCTCAGCATGCCTAAGCGGCGGATTCACTTTCACAAAATTCCCGTACTTCCGGTAAGCTCTGACGTCAAGGAACAGGTGATGCGGCGTCACCTCGCAGAAAACCTTTGTGGAGCGCTGCTTTGCCTTCCGCAATAGTGCCATCTCCTCCTTGGTGCTGGTATGGCAAAAGTAAAGTTTATTGCCGATTTTGGCCTGCAGCCGCAGAGCATCTTTTATAGCTTTTGCTGCACAACTGCTGTCCCTTATTTTAGTATGAAGCTCTGCCTCAGCATGATTAGCAGTCTGCTCCTTGTACATCTCCTTCAGGTTTCGCAAGCATTCCTCATCCTCAGCATGCACCATGCATACTTTCCCTGACTGTTTAGCCGCCATGAATATCCTTGCGAGCGCCTCAGGGGTATTCACCAAAAGGTTTCCCGTAGAAGAGCCCATGTATATCTTTACAGATTTTGTATCTGCTTTCCGAACCATATCTGCATTATCAGGAGTTGCGCCGAAATGCAGTCCATAATTCACGATGCAGTGCCGTTTTGCCAGTTCCCGCTTCTGCTTTAATGCAGCTAGGGTAGTTGTCGCAGGGTTTGTATTAGGCATGTCAAAAATGCTTGTAATGCCCCCTTTCGCAGCTGCCCGGCTGCCGCTGTAGAAATCCTCTTTTTGCTCGCCTCCAGGCTGCCTGAAATGCACATGGCAGTCTATGAGCCCGGGAATTACTATATTGCCTTCTGCCTCTATTGTCTTCTGCGCTCTCTCAGCCTTTCCTATGCTCTTAATCTTCCCTTGCCTGATGAAAATATGGCTCTCTTTCAGTTTCCCGCGGTCAAGAATCCTGCAGTGTTTAATGAGAAGCGAACTAGCCATAAGAGTAAATAATTATCAGAGTACTTTAAGCTTGCCTCTAAAATCATCAAGTGTGCTATAGCCCTTTTCCTTCATTAAGGCCTTTAATTCAGCATCAACCCTTGCAAAGCAGGCTGTGCCTGATCGCATGAACTCAGTGCCTATCTGCACAGCTGTTGCGCCTGCCAGGATAAACTCAAATGCGTCCCTGCCGGACTTGATTCCTCCAACGCCTACAATCGGGACTTTCCTGTCAAGCAGCTCGTAAAATTTCCTGACATTTGCAAGTGCAGTCGGCTTGATATAATCACCGCCGATTCCGCCAAACCCTCCCTTTGGCTTGATGGCAACCTGCTCGGCATCAGCATCAATGAACAATCCTTCTCCCAGGCTATTCACGCAGCTCACAAACGCGAGCTTATGCTTCTTTAGGACACCTGCCATCTGCTGGAAATGCGCAAAATCAAAGTATGGCGATAGTTTGACGCCAAGGACATGTTTGTTTACCTTGAGCACCTCCCGCAGCATCTCATCTGAAGCATCAAAGTCATAAGCCACCTGCGGCTTTCCTATCACATTTGGACAGCTCAGATTCAGCTCAATCGCATCTATATCCTTGAACTGCCCCAGATATTTGACAATCTCAATATTATCCTGCAGGCTTAGCCCAGCAACACTCACGATATATGGTTTCCTGTACTTCTTCATCTCTGAAGAGAATTCTGCATACTTCATGTAGCCAAGGTTTGGAAGCCCCATTGAATTGATGGATCCAAGCGCATCTTCGTAATACCTGGGCTCCGGATTTCCTGGCCGCGGCTCAAACGTGCATGACTTTGTCATGATTGCCCCTGAATGCGAGCTGCCTATAGCCTCTAATTCTTCTTTGGTCACGCAGAGCGGCCCGGCTGCATTGAAGATGCACGGCTCTATAGTTATGCCTGCTATTGCTGCTTTCGTTGATATGTGACTGCTCATAGCAATATGATATCCTCCCGCTTCATGCGCCGCTCGCAATATGCACAGAGCAACTTTAATGGGTCACGTGAGGTGACGGTAAACTTAGTCGGTACGCGCTCAACATTCGTTATGCAGTTCGGATTAAAACATTTCACGATACCCTCAATCTTTTCAGGTATCTTGAGCTGCTTTTTTTCAGTGACCTTGAAATTCTTGATGATGTTGAGGGTTGCATTTGGCGCAATGAGCGCTATCTTATTTGCATCATCTGCCCCAAGGAAGCTGCCGCTTATCTTAATGATGCCTTTCTTCCCGATTTGCTTGCTGCTCATATTATTGCCGACAGATATGATGAGGTCCGGCCTCTTGTCCAGGTTCAGGATCTCAATAACCTTGAACGTTGCCTCCGGCGTGATATGGTCAATCACTGTCCCTTCGCTTATCGCGCTTATCTTATACTCTTTCAAAAAAACACCTCCGTGCTTTTTTGGAACCCAAAAATTTTTAATTCCACGAAAACTGAGTTTTCGGGACCCAAAAAGCTTTGCTTTTTTTTGGTTTTGTTGTTTCATATCAATTCACCTGATTGTTCCCAATAGTAATGCAAGCAGTGTCTGCCTGATGATTACGCCGTTCTTTGCCTGCTCAAAGTATAGCGCATTCTTGGTTGCATCCAGTTCCATGCTGATCTCATCAACCCTCGGCAATGGGTGCATGATTTTCATCCCCTGCTTTGACTGCAAAAGCACGCTCTTGTCAATCCTGTAGCTGCCCTTGAACCGCTCATATTCAACAGGATCCGGAAACCGCTCTTTCTGTATCCTCGTGACATAAAGCAGGTCAAGCTGCTGACTCACCTCTTCCAGATCCTCAATTTCAGTAAATGATACCTTCCGCTCCCGCAGCTCCTCTAGATAATGCTCTGGCATCCGCAGCTCTTCAGGCGAAATGAACACAAGCTTCACCTTGAAATGTGATAGAGCATATGCAAGAGAATGCACGGTCCTGCCGTATTTCATGTCGCCAAGGAATCCGATAGTCAATCCGTCAAGCTTTCCAAAGGTTTCCTTGATAGTATAGAGGTCAACTAACGTCTGCGTCGGATGCTGGTTGACGCCATCGCCTGCATTAATCACCGGAACTGAAACAGATTCAGCTGCATACCTGACAGACCCATCCACAGGATGCCGCATTACAATGATGTTTGCATAAGACTCCACCATCTTCAGGGTATCGTGCAATGACTCGCCTTTTGATATTGATGTTATGTTCGGGCTTCCGAATCCTATCACGGCACCCCCCAGCTTTGACATTGCAGACTCAAAGCTGAGCCTTGTCCTTGTAGAAGGCTCAAAGAATAATGTGGCAAGCACCTTGCCCTTCAGGAGCTCTTTGCCCTTGATCTTAGAAGTTGCATCAAGGATATGCAATAATTCTTCTTTGCTCAGGTCCTTGATTGATATTAGGTCTTTGCCTTTGAAGCTGCCCATCCTCACATCCTCGTGATAATTCCTCTGTTTTAAAATCTTTGCCATCTAGTACTCCTGCCAGCTCTTGATCTCAAGCTGCTCCGGCTTGACTGTTGCAAGTGCATGCGCGAACTGCCTTGTTATCTGCTCATTTGTCAGCAATGGTATATTACGGTCAATTGCCATCCTCCTGATAATATAGTCATTGTCAAGCTCTATCTTCTCAGAGCTTTTAGGTATGTTGATCACCAGGTCAACGCTGCCTGATTCAAGGAATTGCATGACATTCGGCTGCTTCTTGTCAAGCGGCCAGTATACCCTTGTTGCAGGTATCCTGTGCTCTTTGAGGAACTTGTGCGTGCCTTCAGTCGCAAGCAGCGTGAATCCGAGCTCCTTGAAATGCGTGCACGCCTCAAGTAGGTGCAGTTTTGTTTTAAGTGGTCCGGTTGACAGCAGCACAGTTTTCTTAGGCAGGCGGAAGCCGACCGCAAGTATGGCTTTTAGGAACGCCTCGTTCAAATCCTTCCCAAGGCATCCTACCTCGCCGGTAGAAGACATCTCCACACCGAGCACGGGATCTGCCCCCTTGAGCCTGGTAAATGAGAATTGCGGTGCCTTGACGCCCACATAGCTTAATTTCCCATTCTTGAAAGGAGGAATGGGCTTGCCGAGCATGGTCTTGGTTGCAATGTCAATGAAGTTACGCTTCATGACTTTTGACACAAACGGGAAGCTGCGGGATGCGCGAAGGTTGCATTCTATGATCTTGACATCATTGTCTATGGCAAGGAATTGCATATTGAACGGCCCAGTAATCTGCAGCGACTGCGCTATCTTTGATGAGTAATCCAGTATTTTCCTGGCTGTTTCTGCGTACAGCCGCTGCGCAGGCAGCACCAAGGTTGCATCGCCTGAATGCACTCCTGCATTTTCAATATGCTCTGTAATGGCATACGCCGCCAATGCTCCCTTGTTCGCAACCGCGTCTATCTCAATCTCCTTCGCATTCTCAATGAACTTTGTTATGACGACAGGATGCTCCCGTGAGATGTCGGCTGCCTTCTTGATATACTCAATCAGCCTTTTTTCCTCAAACACGACGCTCATGGCTGAGCCGCTTAGTACATAGCTTGGCCTCACCAGCAAAGGATAGCCGACGGTCTCTGCAAACCGCTTTGCATCCTCTACAGTTGTCACCTCTTTCCAGGCAGGCTGCTCAATATGAAGTGTATCCATAAGCTGTGAGAATTTATGCCTGTCTTCTGCCCGGTCAATATTGACGGGGCTTGTCCCGAATATCTTGACATTTTGATTGTGCAGCTTCAGGGCAATATTATTTGGTATCTGCCCTCCCATTGATACGATGACTCCTGATGGCTGCTCATACTCGTAGATGTCAAGCACGCGCTCAAGGCTCAGCTCTTCAAAATACAGCTTGTCGCAGATGTCATAGTCCGTTGAGACAGTCTCGGGATTATAATTTATCATGATGGTCTTGTAGCCTAGCTGTTGTAGCGTGAGCACTGCATTGACGCAGCACCAGTCGAATTCAACCGAGCTTCCGATGCGGTATGCTCCTGAGCCAAGAACTATGGCAGCCTTCTGCTTCAATGGCAGTGCATCATGCTGCCCGGAGTTATATGTCATGTAGAGGTAATTAGTGGATGCAGGATACTCGGCTCCCAGCGTGTCTATTTGCCTGACAAAAGGCATGACACCGAGCTGTTTCCGCTGCTGCCTTATCTCAAGCTCTGATTTTCCCTTTAGCAGCGCAATCTGATTGTCAGAGAAGCCCAGCTGCTTTGCCTTGAGCAATAGCTCTTTGCTCAGGCTGTACATCTTGAGGTTGTGCTCCATGTCCACGATATGCTTGATCTTGTACAGGAACCACTTGTCAATCCGTGAGAGTGCATAGATTGCATCAACAGGCATCCCTTCCTTGAAGGCCTGCGCAATAGCAAATATTCTCCTATCAGTAGGATTCTCAAGTTCGTGCTCCAGATCGTCAAACTGCAGCGCATTGCATGCCAATCCCTCAACCCCGATGGAAAGCATGCGCAGCGCCTTCTGCAGGACTTCTTCAAACTTCCTGCCGATGGCCATTACTTCCCCTACTGATTTCATCTCGCTCCCTATCTTTGTATCAACCTCCCTGAACTTCTGCATGTCCCACCTGGGTATCTTGAGCACCACATAGTCAAGCGCAGGCTCAAAGCATGCTTTTGTTTTCTTGGTGATTGAATTGTCAAGCTCGCTCAAAGAATAGCCTAGCGCAAGCTTTGCAGCGATGAACGCGAGCGGGTATCCTGTTGCCTTGGATGCAAGCGCAGATGAGCGCGAAAGCCTTGCATTAACTTCTATCACCCTATAATCTTCTGAATGCGGGTCAAACGCAAACTGTATGTTGCACTCTCCCACAATGCCTAGACTGCGGATGACGTGTATGGAGATTTGGCGCAGTTTATGGTATTCATGGTTCGTCAGCGTCTGCGAGGGCGCTACAACTATGCTCTCCCCTGTATGTATTCCCATCGGATCAAAATTCTCCATGTTGCAGACTGTGATGCAGTTGTCCTTGCTGTCCCTGACAACCTCGTACTCTATCTCTTTCCAGCCGTGCAGGTATTCCTCTACAAGTATCTGTTTAGAATAGGCTAATGCCTTTGCCGCAAGCAGCTTGAGCCCTTCCTGGTTCCTGGCAACGCCTGATCCAAGGCCACCGAGCGCGAATCCGGAGCGCACCATTATAGGATAACCAAGCTTTTGCGCAACTTGTGAGGCCTGTTCAATATTTGTTGCAGTCCTGCTTTTCGGAGTCTTTACATCTATGCTTTTAAGGAATTCCGAGAATAGCTTCCTGTCTTCAGTCAGCCTGATAGCCTTTATTGAAGTGCCGAGCACCTTGACATTGTATTTCTTTAGGATGCCCTGCGCATCCAGCTCCAGGCCGCAGTTCAGGGCAGTCTGCCCGCCAAATCCAAGCAGGATTGCATCCGGCCTTTCTTTCTTGATGATTTTTTCAACGAAATAAGGGGTTACAGGCAGGAAATAAACCGTGTCTGCCATCCCTTCGCTGGTCTGGATAGTTGCTATGTTCGGATTTACCAGTACAGTTTTAATTCCCTCTTCCTTCAGCGCCTTGAGGCATTGGCTTCCAGAATAATCGAATTCCCCCGCCTCACCTATTTTCAATGCCCCTGATCCTAGGATTAGGACTTTCTTCGGCTTGTTGATTTTTGGCTTTTGTTTATTTTTTGCCATGGAACTCTTTGAGATATTTGTTGAATATTTCTATATCATCAGGACATACGCTTTCTTTTTTCATCAGTTCTTTAACTTCTTTGATTGGCATAAATGTTGCATAGGCGAGTTCTTCTTTTTGCAATTTCAACGGCCTGTTGTAGATAAGAGAGAATACATAGCCATATACTCGTGTTATTTTTGGATTATCAAACTTAAATTTGAATAAGAATTTCAAATCTGCATCTTGAGCTCCAATCTCTTCCTGTGCTTCTCTATATGCTGATTCTTCATACTTTTCACCATACGAGACAGTTCCTCCTACGCATAAGGCATAGTAACCAGGGAAAATATCTTTTGTCATGGTCCTTTTATGAACCAAAAGCTCGCCTTTCGTATTGAAGACGAGAATGAAGGTGCTCCTATGAAGAAGATTCTTCTCGCGCATCTCCTTCCTGGTCACTTTTCCAAGTACCTTATCGTTTTCATCAACATGGTACACATATTCTTGTCTCATTTCATTTCACCATCCTCAAAAACCTGTCAAAAATAAAGTTTGTATCAACTGGCCCTGGATACGCTTCTGGGTGAAATTGACAGCTCATGAACGGCAGCCTCTTGTGCCGCATCCCCTCATTCGTATTATCATTCGCATTCACAAACCAGGGCTTCCAGTCCTTTCCAAGTGACTTTGTGTCAACTGCATACCCATGATTCTGCGAGGTTATGTAGCACCTCCCTGTTTCCAGGTCAATGCATGGCTGGTTCTGGCTTCTATGCCCGTACTTGAGCTTGTAGGTGTTTGCGCCTGCTGCCAATGCAAGGATCTGGTTGCCCAGGCAGATGCCAAGGATTGGAATCTTTTCTTTTATTGACTGCCTGACATTTTCTATAGTTGCCTTGCACATCTTTGGATCCCCTGGCCCATTAGAGATCACAATTCCATCATAGCGCTCCCTGCTGTAATCATAATCCCACGGCACCCTGATTACGGTCACATTCCGCGCCAATAAATTCCTTATTATGCTGTACTTGACTCCGCAGTCAATCAGCAGTACTCTCTTTTTCCCTGCCTCATAAATCTGCTTTCGCTCTATGCTGACCTCATCAACAAGATTTCTTTTGTTTGGGTCCTCAAGCCTCACGTCAGTTCCATTCACCAGCTTGCCCAGCATCACGCCCTTCTCCCTTAATTTCTGCGTCAGGCTTCTTGTGTCAATGCCATGCAGCGCAGGGATGTTATGCTCCTGCAGCCATGCAGCCAGGCTTTTCCGGGAATTCCAGTGGTTGTGGTTGTTTGAGTAGTCAGATATTATCAGTGCGCGGATATGGACCTTGTCAGATTCAAAAAATTTCAGCAGGTTATGCTCCTTGTCAATTCCAGGCACACCGTAGTTTCCTATCAAGGGGTATGTCAGGACAAGGATCTGCCCTCTGTAAGAAGGATCGGTAAAAGATTCAGGATACCCTGTCATTCCTGTATTGAACACGACTTCGCCTGAAACAGATTTGTCAGCGCCGAAGGATATGCCGGGAAAAACAGAGCCATCATCAAGAACTAATTGTGCAGCTTTACTTGTGTCCAGCATCCTAAAAAAAGAGAACAATAAGCGCTCATTTAAATAGATTGTGCAACCGCAGGCTATACCACGACGGCAGAATCAAATAACACTGCCTAAGGCAATCTCAGAAGTACCAACTTCCGGGAACATATTTTCTTTATAAATGTTTGTGTTTATCTTCAAAGCAAAGAGGGAAAATTACACAATTGCCCTGATTTTTCCGAAATCAATTTATACCCCCGCCTTTTAACCCGTTAAAATATCATGTGTGGTGTGGTTGGGGTTAGTAGTCATGATGCTTCTTTTATAGCTTTTAATATGCTGGTTGACCTTTACCATAGGGGTCCGCAAGGTGCTGGTTTAGCTGCTCTTGTGGATGGATTAGTTAAATCGCACAAAGGTCCTGGTGCAGTTACAGAAGTTTTTAACAGAGATATAATAGCGGGATTAAATGGTACAATTGCTGTTGGCCATACAAGGTATACTACTGTAGAACCCAATGCAGATGGAAAATCTCCGACTGAGAATTTGCAGCCTATTCACAATGAAGAATTCGCCCTTGCGCACAATGGTCAATTAAATTTTTCCTCTAATGTCATGGACACGCTCTTTTCTGCTGTGAAGGATAAGGGTTTTAGTGATTCTCGTCTACTATTTGAAATGATAAAAATGTCAAACAAAGGCACTCTTGAAAGAAGAATAGCAGATGCTTTGGAATACATTGAGGGTTCTTCAGAGATTTACGGATCATATTCACTTATTTTAGCTGGTGAAGGTAAGCTTATTGCAATACGGGATCCTCATGAAAACAGGCCGTTATGCTTGGGAAAGATAAAGGGGAATGGAGGATGGGTAATAGCCTCAGAAACAAGTCCTTTTAAAAGGACAGGTGTTGAATACTGTGATGATATTAAACCGGGTCAGATGATTATTATTGATGAAAAGAAAGTTAGGAAAACACAATTGTTTGAGCCTAAAGAAAGATACCGGTGTGTTTTTGATTTAGTTTATATGAGCAGACCAGACAGCTACATCTTCGAAGGTTCTTCAGTAGGCAAGTTCAGAGAGCATACTGGCATGCAGCTCGCGATTGAGCATCCTGCTGAAGCAGATATTGTAGTGCCTGTACTTATGTCAGGGATGAGAGCCAGTCAGGGATATGCAGCACAATCTGGAATACGTTTTGAGCCTTCTGGGTTTATTTATAACTCTTTGGTAAAAAGAACGTTTCAAATGTATGACCAGGAGGATAGAGAAAAAGGTGTAGATATGAAATTGGTTCCAGACTCTGAAAAGATAAGGGGTAAAAGGATTGTGCTTGTTGATGATTCAATAGTAAGGGGCACAACAATGCCAAGAATTGTCAAGCAGTTGTTTGAGACTGGAGCACTTGAGGTGCATGTAAGAATTGCATCCCCACCTTATATAGATATTTGTGATTTAGGTATAGATACCCCGGTCAAAGAGAAACTTTTGGCTTATAGATTGAATAGTGATACTGAAGCTATAAGAGAACATCTTAGTGCAACAAGCTTGGGATATCTAAGCCTTAATGGGATGTTACAGGTTGCTCCTGCTCCTAATGATTTCTACTGTATAAAATGTTTTGGCGGAAGGGGTCTTGGTAAAGAATCTTTTGCTACTAGCAGATAACACCAAAAAGCTTTATAATATCCTTCTCAATACTTCTAGTATTCACACAGTTTCATGTGAAAAGGGGCATAAATGGGGGTACTTGATATTTTCAAGAGGAAGCAGAAAGAGATTGATTTACCGCCTCCTCCGCCTCCTGAGCTTCTTGAGCAGCAGGATATGCCGCAGGGCGATCTAACGCTTCCTCCATTACCGGATTTGCCGCCTATAGAGAACACAGAAGTTCCAGAGCCAAAGAGCTACGAGATACCTTCTCTAGAGAATGAGGAATTCCCCTTGCCTCCTTTAGAAGTCATGCCAAAGCAGGAATTACAAGTGAAAACCGATGAGCCCAAACAAATACCTGTTCCTGAGACTATCCCAAAAAAAGATGTTCCGGTGTTTGTCAAGATTGATGAGTACCGCAACATACTTGAAAATATTAATACAATAAGGAACAAGATCAAGGAAAGTGATTACGTAGTTGAGGCTTTAGGCGACCTCCGCACAAAGGTAGAGGCTGAGTTTGAGAAATGGCGCGAGGATCTTGAGGAGATGCAGCGCAAGCTGCTCTACATAGACAAGGTAGTTTTTGAGGATAAGGTAAAGTCGTAAGGTGTTTTTATGAAAGACAAAAACATGCCAGTATTCATCAAGATAGAAGAGTACAAGGATATCCGCGAGATTATTGAGCTCCTGAAATTAAAGATAGAGCAGGCCAAGAAGACCCTGGAAAAGGTTAATCAGTTAAAGCAGCAGGAAGATGCCGAGCTGTCAAGTTGGCAGTCCGGCCTGGCTGAGATAGAAAAGAAGTTGGGCGAGATTGATGACAACCTCTATGAGCCAGAGGGATTCTGAAGATGGCTGAGGATTACAGCCTTTTTGTAGGCATTCCTGAGCCAGTGCAGGCCAGAAAAAGCACCCTGGAATGCGCCAAGGAGATCATACGCCAGCTACAGCGGTATGAGGAATTAAAGCCTATCAGGGAAGAGAAGGTAAAGCTTACCCTTGAGTTAAGGCACATCTTTGAGGAGATAGACAAGCTGAACACGGATCTAAAGGCGCAGTTCCCTAAAGCAGGCTTAAAGCTGCCTGAGCGCATCCCTATACAAGAAACCAAAAAGCAGGCCAAGAATAAGATTTCTAAAAAGGAATTGAATGAAATAGAGAAGCTTGAGCAGGAACTCAGTTTTATTGAAGGCAGGCTGAACAAGCTTTCTTAGACCAAAGCGTGGATAAGCTTTTTAAATAAAGCTGTAATCAGCATTCCTGCGCGGGGATGCCGGAGTGGCCAAATTCCCCTAAAAAGGAAGGCTTTACGGGTTAGCCTCAAGAGCTAATGGCTAAGTGCCTACGCAGGTTCGAAACCTGCTCCCCGCATTTAATAGTAATTGAGCATGCAACGGTAACGAGCATGGTAGTCGGTGACATAAATGTCACCTCCGTGGTTACGGGAGTCCGCCAACATCAGATGTGCATCGATAACGGCGGACTGTTCACAGTGCGCTCGACTTTAGGCGAGCGCTATCCGCGCGCAGCGCGGTGCAAATTAGCAAAGGCAAGTAAATTACATTTTGATTTAAAATTAACATTTGACAATGGCAATCCAGATAACAGCAGTCGGCGGATATTCAGATATAGGCAGGAATTGCACTGCTATCAAGATAGACAATGAAGTCGTTATCCTTGACATGGGCCTGCATCTTGAGCATTACATCCGTTACACGGAGAACGAGGATATTGTCAAGGTTGATGTTGATGAATTGACTAAAGTTGGCGCCATCCCAAATCTTGAGCCGATTGAAGATTGGCAGCAGCAGGTTAAAGCGATTATTCCAAGCCATGCTCACCTTGACCACGTAGGCGCCATCCCTTTCTTAAGCAACCGCTTCCATGCCCCATTGATAGGGACTCCATTTACAACAGCAGTCATCAAGACAATTGTTGAGGAGGAAAAGCTCCAATTAAGGAATCCTATCAAGACAGTCCATCCGAATTCCAAGTATAAGGTCTCAGATGCAATTACAGTTGAATTGGTGCATATAACCCATTCCACTCCGCAGACTGCAGTCATTGCCCTCCATACCCCATACGGCATTATTCTCTATGCAGTTGATTTCAAGTTTGACCGTTCTCCTATTGTTGGCAAGAAGACAAACCTGAAGCGGCTTGAGGAGCTTGGCAGGCATGGGGTCTTGGCATTGATCCTTGACTCAACTAATGCCAACATCGCTATCAAGACACCTTCTGAAGGTGTAGCTAGGCAGATGCTCAAGGATGTTTTACTTGGCACAAAGTCAAAGGATAATGCAATTGTTGTGACCACTTTCTCATCTCACATAGCCAGGTTGAAATCCATCATTGAGTGCGGGAAGAAGTTGAATCGCCGCATCCTTTTCCTTGGCAGGAGCCTTGAGAAATATACAAGGGCATCTGCATCCAGCGGCGTCATGGATTTCAAGGGCATAGAGATCATCCGCTATTCAAGGCATATTAAGAGGAAGCTGAAAGAGGTTGAGCGCCACCGCAATAAATTCCTGGTTGTGGTGACTGGTCACCAAGGCGAGCAGACGTCCATTCTATCAAAAATGCTCAACCGGGAGCTGCACTTCAATTTCAGGCCGGATGACCACGTCATTTTCTCATGCAAAGTTATCCCGACTGAGACCAATATCAGGAACCGCGAGATTATAGAGGAGAAGCTGCGGCAGGCAAAGGTCCGCATCTTCAAGGATATCCACGTCTCCGGTCACGCTGCCAGGGAAGATTTGCGGGACATGATAAACATAGTCAAGCCGAAGCATATTATCCCGGCGCATGGCACTCCCTTGATGCTGCGTGCTGCTTCTGACCTTGCGTCTGAAATGGGCTACATGCCGAATGCAACAATCCATCTTCTCAAGGATGGCCAGCGCATCACCTTGAGTTAAATTAGGAAATAACTATAATGGGGAAATTAGTCGCCGAGATTAACCTCGGCTCCGGGGTGCGATTGGGTCCCCGAATCAAAGGAAATGCGGGCATTTCCTAGCCTCGAAAATCACGGATTTTCGATGATTCACTGTGTATTGTGGTTCGGGAACTGTTCACAGTGCGCGAGGATTTATCCGAGCGCTGTCCGCGAAGCGGTGCACTGCACGTTAGTAAGTAAATGACAAAGACACAGAGAAAGCAAAAGCATTAAATACTGCTTATTTATACAGGGAGCCTACAGAGAACAGGTGATAGGGGGTTGAAGTATGCGTTTGACATTGGCAGAGCCGCGCTTTTTGAAAGAGAGTGTTTCCATTATCTCAGATCTAGTTACTGAAGGCAGGTTCAGGATAGGCAAGAATTCCATGCAGCTTGTAGCTATGGACCCTGCAAATGTTGCCATGGTCATGTTCAATTTGCTTTCTTCATGCTTTACTGAATACAACATTGACAAGGAGATGGAGATTGCCATCAACCTGAGCAACCTCAAGCAGATCCTTAGGCGTGTTAAGCCGGAAGACATGCTTTCACTGGAAATAGGCGATAACAAGCTTGACATTGTAATGAAAGGCGGCACCCTGCGCTCATTTTCATTGCCGATAATTGACTTGGAAGAAAAGGAGCAGAAAATCCCTGAGCTGAAATTCCCGGTAAGCATCACTACCTCCTCTGCAATATTAAGCGAAGCAATTGAAGATGCTGATATAGTTGCAGAATCAGTCAGCTTTGTAGTGGAGCCAAAGCGCTTTACTATAATGGGAGAGGGCGATTTAAGCCAGGCAAAGATAGAGGTCAAGGCAGATGATGAGACAAAGATTGAGTTTGATGCAGACGACAAAGTAAGGGCGAAATATTCAATTGAATACCTCAAGAAGATGATCTCCGCGGCTAAATTGACAGACAACGTGATAATCCGCATGAACAAGGATTATCCTCTAAAGCTGGAATACAATCTGGTTGATAAGTTGCAGCTGGCATTTATCCTCGCTCCGAGGGTGGAGAATGATTAGGAGTAAACTGTAAAAATGTTTCAAATTAGTGACCTTGCAAAAGTTGCTAGAGAATTGGCAGATAGGCCAACTATAAAAAGATTGTTTCCTATCGATTCTGTTGATGTGAAAGAGATTAATCCTGCTTTTCCCAATGGTGGTGAAGTCCATCTTAAACCAAGCGGGTATGGACCTCTTATTGTAAGATATCATCCAAGGGTAAGAGAAATAGATATTTTTACAGTTAGAGGAAAAATCCAAGAAGCTTTTGCTGAAAGATTGCAAAGAGCTTATGCAGCAAATTTTCCAGCGATTGGGGTTACTGTGGTTGTTAGAGAAGATCAGTTAGACCACTCAGAAGGTTTAAGTGCAGATATGATACGTTATGCCTAATTTATAGCTTATAGCTAAATTCTTACTTTCTCCCGAAATTGAAGAACTTCTCAACAGAGACATCTTCTGTCTTGTAGTTTCCAAGCCTTGGATGCACTTGCGTGCCTTCTCCTTTAGAATGCTCTGCAGTAGAACTCATCGGATCCCTGGAGGGAGCCTTTACCTGCATGAAACCTTCTACGGGGATATTATCCGGAACTTTTATAGAATCCTGCATTTGAGATTGGACTTGACTTGGCTGCGCTACCTGGGCAGGCCTTGCCTTTACATGCTCAACTTCTTTTTTAACAGAAACAATTTCCTCTCGCAATGCATCAAGCTTTAGCTCAAGCTTCTTGACAGCCATCTCAACCATCAGCTCAATCTGTTTTTGCTGCAGGATATCACGAGAAACAGGCTTATCGTCTCTAAGCTCTTTTACTTCTATCTTCATAGGCTCTGTGCCGAGCTCTTTTACCAATTCGCTGAATCTGCTGTCTACCATAAATTCACCTCTGAGTGTTGCTGTGATTACTTGTTAACGAAATTCTCCTTGATGAACTGCACCATCATCTCATTGCCGGCAAGTGTATAGGCTTTCAATGCAGCCTGGACAAGGCCTTCTCTAAGGCACGTATCGCCGAGCGCAGATAACCTTGACTTGTCAGCAGCCAGCTCGTACGCCTTGGCAGCTAATGCTATCTGCCTATCAGATAGGCATTTATCGCCAAGCTCAGCCAGCTTCTGCTTGTTATCTATCGCGCTGAATACCTCAATTGCATATTCCCACTTTTCCTTGTGCATGCAGTCTTCCCCCACTCTGACTAATTTTTCGGTAGCGCTCACGCTCTTGAACGCTTTGATTGCATCAATGATATGCCCTTCCTCAAGGCACTTGTCGCCGACATGCTCAAGCTTCTCCTTGTTGTCCGCAAGCCTATAGGCATCAATTGCGTTGCTGAACAAGCCTACTGCTTCATAATCCTCTCCTATTGTAGTAAGTTTCTTCCGGTTTCCTGCAAGAATATAGGCTTTGATGGCCTCGTTAATCCTTCCCTTCTTCAGGTATTCATCACCCAGCGCATTCAACAATCCCCGGCGCATATCCTCGCTGAACATTGAGAAATTGATATTATCAATCCCCTTGTCAATCAAGGTTGGAACAATCTTCTTGAAATTGTCCAGGCTCGGGCCCTTCACGTCTATCATGTCGCGGTTCTTCTCAACAATGTCGTACACCATCTTATGGATTATCTCGCTTTCAACTGCCATGGCATTCACCTTCTTTTTGTTTAGTATTAGTATAGAGCAGATAGCTCTCTTTATATATTTCTATGTATTTCTGTATACGTTTTAGTATACTGATATATAAATCTTACGATTAGAAATATTAAAGCTTATTTAAGGGCTTTTATAGCCTCTATAAGGCCAAATTAAGGCTCTTTAGCCTTATAGCCGCGCAGGAACTCACTTTTGAACTTGGAGAATTTCCCCTGCCTGATAGCAATCCTGGCTTGCTCCAGCAGCTCTTGTATGAAGTATATATTATGAAACGATAGCAGTGTCTTGGCTAACGGCTCTGCGCTCCTGAAGAGGTGGTGCAGATACGCCTTTGTATAATTCCTGCAAACAAAACAGCTGCATGCAGCATCCAAAGGCACAAGTTGCGCTTTATACTGCTGCTTCCCTATCCTGACTTTTCCTGCAGATGTGAACAGTGTCCCGTGCCGTGCATTTTGTGTTGGAAATGCGCTGTCAAAGATATCAATTCCAAGCTCAATCGCCTCAAGCATGTCTTCAGGGCTTCCAAGGCCCATCAAATATCTTGGTTTATCTTCAGGTATCCGGGAAATGCTTAGCTGTGCCATTGCATGCATAGTCTCTTTTGACTCACCTATTGATAGCCCGCCCAGCGCTACGCCATCAAGGCCAAGCTCGGCAATAGCTTTTGCGCTTTCCTTCCTAAGTTCCGGGAAAATGCCGCCCTGGCAGATTCCAAACAGGAGCTGCCCCTTTTGTCTGTGCGCTTTTTTGCATCGCTCAGCCCACCTGTACGTCCGCTCAGTCGCCAGCTTAACCTTCTCAAAATCATTGCCATATTTCGCGTAATCGGGCACATCATCCAAAGCCATAATCACATCCGCTCCTAATTTGTTTTGGATATCTATTGCCTGTTCCGGTTTCAGCAGCATTCTGCTCCCGTCAAAAGGGCTTCTGTACCTGACGCCTATCTCAGATATACTCAAGAGAAAACCTTCTCTAAGAATCTGGAACCCGCCGGAGTCTGTAAAGATGCCGTGCTTCCAGTTCATGAATCCATGGATTCCAGCAGCTCTTACCGCATCAAAATTAGTAAAGTATAACACCAATGCATTTGAGATGAATACCCTTGTCTTGCTCTGCTCCAGCAGCTCCTGGCTCATATGCTTGACTGCTCCCTTCGTCGCAACCGGCATGAAAAAAGGCGTCTCAAAAGAGCCGTGCGCAGTATGCAAGATTCCTGTTCTGGCTGCTCCCTCCTTTGCCGTGATTTCAAACATGGGGTGCAGGGTTAAGCAATCGCATTAAAAGTTTGTGGTTGTGTTATTATAAAACAACATGACAATGAGCAGGGAACCAGTTGAGGTAAACCTAAACTGGACTGTGAACAGTCCCCGAATTTCAGGCTTCACAGCAATCACTCGGGGACACAAAGGAAATGCTTGCATTTCCGAGTCCCGGAAACAAAAGTTTCCGTGATTTTGTAGCGCGCATTTCGCGCTCGTCATGCAAGTTATAGTAATTTCTAGCTTGCTAATCGTCTATATCTCTCCAAAGAAAAAAGTATATAAACAAAATGACATGGTAAAAGCAAGCTATGGACATCCATACATACCTAAAAGAATGGGCAGTACAATATTTCAGGAACAAGGATATTGTTGCACGGAATATAGTATCTGTTGAGCAGGGAAAAGATGTAGTCATCCTGAAGTACAAGGACCATGAGGAGCAGATAATGCCCTTAGGCAGCCTGGAAGAGTTCAATGAGCAGCCCTCTCAAGATTTCATCGATATCATCGTATTTAACTCGCACAAGAATTTCAAAGTGCTCCTTGACAGCTGGGAGCATTTCATAAGATTCCCCAATCTTAAGCTGTTCTTCATAAACCCGTTCTCAGAAGCAGACCACAAATGGATAGTATCCCCTGCAATCCACCACCGTGTTTCAGATGAAGCCTCGCTGAAGCGCGGCCTGCAGGCCATGTTTGACACAGTTGCCACATTGGACGAGGCTGAGTTAAAGGAAAATCTGGAGGCAATAGAGTCTCTATAGCAAAAAGACCGCAAGCGATGCTGCTATCCCGATGGCCATGCCGCTTGCCGCCTCTGCAATTGAATGTCCTAATGGAGTCACATCAGTAAGCTTTATCTTTACCCCTTTGCATATCTCCTGCAGCTTTAAATCCGTGCGCCTCCTGATATTGATTGCGTCATGGATGAACACGACACTCAGCAATAAGGCCACAATAAACAGCGGGGAAGCGAATCCTTCTGAGAGGCCGACGGCAAGCGAGAGCGCAGTAACAAAGGCACTATGTGAGCTTGGCATCCCTCCAGTAGCATATATCAGCTTAATGCTAAACCCTTTCTGCCTGGAGTTCAATGCCAGCTTCAGCAAGAATGCGGAGAGCCAGGCTATCAGGACAGAAAGGAAGATTCTATTTGTTATGAATTGCAGCAGCTCCATGATAAAGTACGGTAGGCGGGAATCGAACCCGCATCGCAAGCTGACTCCTAGCGGTTGGATAACGCAGCCCACCTTGGGAAGCTCGAATCATACCACTAGACCACTACCGTATGAGAGGAGTTAAAATGGAACTAGTTTTAAAGTTTTTGAATTAATCTATGGATTTGACAAATTTTAAGATAATATCCTTTATCTCTTCAAGATGTTTTTTCTCTCTGAAAGTGTGTTCTGCTCCTTTAATAATGTGTAATTCTTTTTTAGTATGGGGAATTGCCTCGTAGAGTATCTGTTGATGCTCGAGCGGCGTAGAATGATCGTTTTCTCCTACTATAAGTAAAACAGGCATAATCAGTGCAGAAGCTTCCTTCAGGACGTCATACCCCGTCCTGTCAGCGATGTATGCCCATTTCATTTTTCTTATTAAACCGGGAGTGGATTTGCTTTCTTCATTGTAATATCCAACATTTTCCCAGTTTTCTAGAAGTTTGCTGTCAAATGTTTCCTTGCTCAAGGACCAGGACACAACAGTAGATATTGGTGCAAGTGCCTTCACCTTCTCTCTGAACTTCTCTGCATATAGTATAGCAATAATGCCTCCTAGGCTATGTCCGCAAAGTATGAATGGCTCTTGGTACCAAGGCTGTAACTTTGCCCAGGAGATAACATCTACAAGGTCCTCATAGTAGCTTGTGATAGTGACATCTTCCATAAGGCCTTCGGATTCTCCGACTGTGTTGCGCGCATCCCACCTAATGGTAGAATACCAAGCCTGTTTAAATGCCTCTGAAAAAGCGTTAATATGCTCCTGTTCCTTAAAGCCACCTCTACCGTGTGCAATGAAGACAACGCCTTTCTGGTCAGCAACTGTATCAAGAATAAGAGCTATTCTTTTACCGCTTCTATTTTTAATAAAGAGTTTCTGCATCAAGAAAGAAAACTAAGGAATAAATAAAAAGCTATCCCTACTCTTCCTCATCCTCAGGGTTATAGCTTGGTACAGCTGCTTTGCTGATAATCATGATGTCGCCAACTGACTTTACAAGCTGGTGCGGCACGATAACGCCCTTTGCAGAGCCAAGCACTTTTGACAGGAACGAGTTCTTGGTTGCACGAACTCGCCAGCCGAACACTTTGTTGCTGGTCAATATGCTCTCCTCAACATCTCCGAAGTATTCCCCAGAATCAGTAAACACTTTCATATCATACGTTTCAGATATCTTCTTCAGCTTCAGCATTGTCCTACCTCCTTGCAATCACTACCTTAAGCTATTTCCTGAGGGTAGGTATATATAAAGATTTTCATTTTATCATTCCTGAATGGATAAAAATGATATGATGATTATAGGGACATCTCATATTGCAGCTTCCAGCATTAAGGAGATTAGGCATAAGCTGGACGCGTTTAAGCCAGACATTGTTTGCTTGGAGCTTGACCCAGCCAGGTTAGATTCATTGCTCTATAAGACGAAGGAGAAGCTTAGGCTAAGGGACATGCGTGACATAGGAATTAAAGGCTACCTGTTTGCGCTTATTGCAATGTATGCTCAGAACAGGCTTGGCAGAATAGTAGGCATCCAGCCTGGAAGTGACATGCTGGAGGCCTACAAGCTCGCAAAAGGCCGCAAGCTCCATATTGAGCTCATTGACCAGCCCATCGGCATCACTCTCAAGAGGCTTTCAAGAAGCATTACCTGGAAAGAGAAGTGGCATTTCGCTGCAGACATCATAAAAGGGTTGTTCGGTAAAGGCATGGCCATTGACCTTACCAAAGTGCCTGAAGATAAGATTATAGGGCATCTCATGGCCATCCTTAAGCAGCGCTACCCAGGGATTTATACAACATTGGTGACTGAACGCAATTCCTACATGGCCCGGAAAGTAATAAAGCTGCTTGAATCAAATAAAGGAAATAAAGTTGCAGTTATTGTTGGCGCAGCCCATGTCAAAGGAATCAGGAAGATAATATATGACCACTTTGGCATCTTCTGATCTTTACAGCAGAAACTCTTAAATACTGCAATCCCAAGATTCTTGGCATGGCTATTTATCCGATAAGCGATACTATAGACAAGGTAAAGCGCTACTACCGATTCAGCCATAACGAGCTCGTGGCAATAATAATCATGATTCTGGCGGCTGCCTTTATTGTCTCATTCAAGCGCTGGGGTGATGATTCTTTTGATTTCCTGATAGGCATAAAGAATTTCATTAAAGCCCTGCTGATAATGGCAGCGATTATCTTGACGCATGTGAGCGGCCAGCGGATAGCTGCTCTTCATTCAGGTTTCAGGGCTGAGCACAAGCTCTGGTGGTTCGGCATAGTGTTGGGGTTAATACTTGTATTGGTATCCAATGGCAACGTATGGTTCCTGGGCTTTTCAGGTGTCTTCATCCACCACATGACTGTCCATCGCCTAGGCTATTTCAGGTATGGCACTAATACGCTTGCATTCAGCCTCACCTCCCTTGCAGGCCCGCTCTCAGTAATTTTCCTTGGCACTTTGGTCAAGACATTAGACTTATACGTCTTTGCAGGCATGCCATTTGTCAACCATGCTCTAATCAATGAATTTTTTTTCCTGTGCTGGGTTTATGCTGCCTATAACCTATTGCCTATACCTCCTTTGGATGGAAGCCGAATCTTTTTCCAGTCGCGCCTTATGTACGTCTTCATTGCCGGCTCTGTCACCGGATACGCAGCTTTAGTAAAATTCTTTGGAGTCTTCTCGTACATTTACGCATTGCTTATCGGCGCAGGATTCTGGCTCGTCTACTATATTGTCTTTGAAAAGGATGCATGGGAGGGGTTCGGCTTGCCGCGTCCCCCTGGGATTTAGCATGATATCCAAAAAAGGAGCAGTAAGCTTGTGGGAGGATTGGGTAGAGATACTGGCATTCCTGCTTTTGGTAGCTGGCTTTCTCATTTCAACCCTTGTCACCTCTGCCTTAATCAGCTACCTGATTGTATTCTGCGGCGGCTTGATGGGCGGCAGGCTTCTCTTCCGCTACAAGCACCACCTCAAGTTCACTTGGATTTTGGTACTGGTTGGCTTTATCGTCGGCTTTGCAATCGGGGCTGCATACGGTGATACAAAGATTATTATCCTGCTGTTCATAGTAGGGAATGCAATCGGGTACTACCTCCATGATCAGGGCTATATCTCCACTACAGAATATTAGTGCCTCAGTCACCAAATTAAGGGCCAACTCTAATATTTATATTATCAAATTAAATTCTGAAATCGTGGTGATTGATGCAGGCGACCGCTCAGAAAGGAATGTTGTTGAGCAGTTCTTAGGGAAAATAATTGACCCTGCCCAAGTTAAAAAGGTGTTCTTCACCCATCTTCACTACGACCATATCGGCAATTTTGATCTTTTTCCTAATGCAGAATTCCATGCGTCAGCAGTTGAGATAGACGCATTCAATAAGAATAAGGATGCCGCTACCCTTAATCCAGACATCGCTGAGAAGTTCGCCGTTCACCTCAATCCGTTTCCAGCGGATTCAGAGCTTGAAATCATAGACACTCCAGGCCATACCGCAGGCAGTGTTTGTTTCTGGTACGAGAAGGAAAGCGTCCTCTTTACTGGGGATACCATTTTCCGGAAAAAGCTGCTTGGCAGGACAGACCTTCCGACATCAATGCCTGAGAAGATGCCTGAATCTTTGATGAAGCTTGCAAAGTACAATCCAAGGCACATCTGCCCAGGGCATGATTACTAGCTAAACTATTTATACCACGCATTCTTTTCCGGCATCATGATAAAAGATTTCCAGCCAAGATTATACCAGGAAACCATCCTGGGGACATGCGCAGAAAAGAATACATTAGTTGTTCTGCCCACTGGAATGGGCAAGACTAACATTTTCCTCATGCTTGCAGCAGATAGGTTGAAGCGGTTCCCTAACTCCAAGATATTGCTGCTCGGCCCAACCAAGCCGCTTATTGACCAGTATTATGCTGTCTTCCTCAGGCACTTTGATATTCTTCCTGAAGCTATGGCTGTCTTTACGGGAAATGTTGCGCCGGAGAAGCGTGAGCAGCTCTGGAAAAAGGCGCAGATTATTTTCAGCACGCCACAGGGCCTTGAGAACGATATCATCTCAAGGAAAATATCATTGGAAGATGTTGCCTTGCTCGGTTTTGATGAGGCTCACAGGGCAGTCGGAGAATATGCATATGGTTTTATCGCAAAGCAGTACATGAAGGTTGCGCGTTATCCTAGGATTGTCGCATTGACAGCATCCCCTGGCAGCGATTTGGAAAAGATCACAGAGGTCTGCAAGGGTCTTTTCATTGAGGATATTGAAGTGAGGACATATGATGATCCTGACGTTAAGCCATATATCCAGGATATTGACGTCCAATGGGTAAAGGTTGAATTTCCTGAAGCATTCAAGGGCGTTCAGAAAAACCTGAAGGAATGCCTGCAGGCAAAGATAAGCCAATTGAAGCACTTCGGCTATATTAAATACAATGTGATGAATGCAGGCAAGAAAGACATCCTGGAGTTGCAGGCTGCTCTACGGAAAGAATTCATCAAGGGCAACAAGGATTTCAACCTGCTAAAATCCCTTTCATTATTGGCAGAAGTTGTGAAGGCGCAGCATGCACTTGAGCTGCTTGAGACGCAGGGTATCCAGTCAGTATACCGTTACATGGACAGATTATTTGCAGAAAGTGCAAGGAGCAAGGTGAAAGCCGTAAAGAACCTTGCAAAGGACATTAATTTCAAGAGCGCCTTTATCCTGGCAAAAGCACTGTATGAGGAGAATGTTGAGCATCCCAAGCTGACTGAGCTGAAGAAGATTGTTGCTGAAGAGGCTGCGCAGGAGCGCAAGCTAATTGTGTTCACGCAGTACCGTGACTCCGGCTCGCAGATTGTGGCTGAGCTCAATAAAATTGAAGGTGCAAAGGCAAAGCTATTTGTCGGGCAGATGAAGAAAAATGAGACTGGAATGAGCCAGAAGGAGCAGCGCAGGATCCTGGATGAGTTCAGGGCAGACGATTTCAACATATTGGTGTGCACCTCAATCGGTGAGGAAGGGCTTGACATCCCGAGCGTTGACCTCGTCATATTTTTTGAGCCTATTCCGTCTGCCATACGCACTATCCAGCGAAGGGGCCGCACTGGACGCCAGGAAAAAGGAAGGGTAATTATATTAATGACAGCCCATACGCGTGATGAGGCATATCATTGGGTTGCGAGGAACAAGGAAAGCAGGATGCACCGCACCTTGCAGCAGCTCAAGAGCAAGATAATAATGGACAAGCCTGAATCACTGACTGCATACATGAAGAAGAGCAAGGAGATAGTTGTATTTGCAGATTACAGGGAGAAAGGCTCAGGCATTCTCAGGGATTTGATGGAGCAGGGCATCGCCATAAAGCTTGAGAAGCTGAATACTGCTGACTATGTCGCCTCATCCAGGGTTGGCATTGAAATAAAAAATGTTGAGGATTTTGTAAATTCCATTATTGACGGCAGGCTGCTGCAGCAGGTGAAGGATATCAAATACTCATTTGAAAGGCCTATATTGATTATTGAAGGGGACGAGGACATTTATGGCATCCGGAACGTGCATCCTAATGCTATACGCGGCATGCTGGCTACAATAGCAGTAAGTTTTGGTGTTCCTATTATATCAACAAGGAACAGCAAGGAGACTGCATCATTGATAGCTATCATTGCAAAGCGTGAGCAATCTGATTTCACCAATGATTTCTCACAGCATGCGGACAAGCCCATGTCCCTCAAGGAACTGCAGGAATATATTATTTCAGCGCTGCCTGGAATCGGGCCAATCCTCAGCAAGCCCCTGCTCAAGGAGTTCAAATCTGTGAAAAACGTGATGAACGCCTCTGTTGAAGATCTGCAGAACGTAGAGAAGATCGGCCCAAAGAAGGCTGAGGATATTAGGAATGTGGTTGATGGCGAGTATAAGGAGAATTAAGAGAAAGACTTATATAACAAATTCTTTCTACTATTATTAGGATTCCTATGGAAACAAAAAGGATTATAGGGCTTGTAATTGTTCTTATCGGTATTTTAGGAGCTTTCTATCCCATATTAACTAGACAAATTACAAGCTATAAAGATATTATTGCATATTTCATAACTATAAAATTTGGAATATTTGCTCTAATTTTTGTAATAGGAATAGCTGTAATGGCTATAGGAAGTAAAAAGAATTAATCTTCCATAAAAATGAAGGAATGTGTAGTTTGCGGAAAGGGCATTAAAAGTGGGTACAAATATTGTTGGCAACATAGAAATTATTCTAACGAATATTCTGAAAGTAGATTATTGAGGGATGCAAATAGATCATTCTTACAAAAGAAAGTAAGATTTTGGGTTATAGTAGCAATAATTTTCATGTTGGTTGGATTATTAAATATACCATTTATAGGATCAGTAATGGATGGTCGTCCTATTTTCCTTTATATATGGTTATTTATACCTATAATAATAATTGTGGGGTCTAGTACTTTAGCTAAATCAAAGATTAGAAATAGACATCCAGACTACGAGAATTATGTTCGGGATTATGTTGCAAAAGTTAGGGAAGAGAGTGAATATAAAGAATCTTTATTGAGATAATTTAGAAGTCCATCGATTAGCCCAATGTACTTTTTCAATAATTTTTACCTTTCTTTGTTCCTTAAGTTCTTTAAGATAAGCCAAAACTTGTACATGAGTGATATTCGTAATTCTAGAGAGTTCCTTTGCAGATAAAGTATTATTTGCTAATAAATCCAGAATTATATCGCGAGAATTTTTGTTGTATTTTCTATTTTTATTGCGACTTAGATTAAATGTTAAATCTTTTGTTTTTTGATTGTGGTCAAATCCTATATGATTCAGGTACAATTCTTGAGATTTGCTATAAACTGAAAATGAATACTTTGTATTTCTTCCTGCTTTAATATTGGCTTTAATTCCAGAAGTCTTAATCTCTGGAAAATGTGAATTCATTAAAGATAGTACATCTTGCAATAGATCCTTATTACATGAATAATACTCAATAGAACTATCAAAAACGTGTGCTTCATCATCTGCAAAGGCGCGTAAGAATTGTGCTACCAACTCTTTAGGAAGATTAAAAAATACTTCTGGCACTCGTGAATTAAATGTGTCAAACTTTATCCTATAAAGATGACATAAGATATACCCTATAGAATTGGGTATTACTAAAGAACCGTGCTGATAATTTTTAGTTACAGGAACATTTCCAAATACCGATAAATCTCTATGGAAACTGTCCAAAAGTTCCGGAGCAAAGTTTCTAAATTCTGAGTGTTGCTTCCCTTGAGGCAACTTACTGCCAAAGCCGCCTCCTACAAATCCGTCTCCTAATAAGTGGGCCACAGCACGCAGTAGTCTTTCATCCTCCAGTAAAGGCAAACATGGGTTATCGATCACAGCAGAGGTACTAGGACCCTTATACGCGATAATATTTCTTTCAAAGTCTTCTATAGAATATGGTGAAGTTTCCTGCAGCTTAATGATAACCCAGAGTGGAATAAAATGCCTTCTATTTTTCCATTGCTTAAAAGTTGATTTATTCAAATTTTCATAATTTTTAATATTTATCATGGAAAAGAGTTCTCTATGAAAACTCTCGTTTAAAGAAATGAATATTCTATCAGTGGGAAATTGATTAATGTGGAACTCTCTAATTTTGATTTGATTAAGCGAATTCATGTAAATCACCGTCTTTTTAATTATGTGAAGCTTTGTAAATGATTTCACGAGAATTGGAAATCATAATTTGAAAGCTGAACACATCCTAGTGGGATTTATATTGAATGAGTTAATCAATGGGAGAGGTTAGCCTTTATATATCTCACGCGCACATCTGTCCAGTGACCAGTGGTTCAGAATTTTATCTTTCTTAAGCGTTCCACTCTGGATTGAGTATTGGGATGGGTGGATAAAAGGCTCATAAGAAATTGACCTCTAAAAGGATTTGCTATAAAGAGGTGCGCCGTACTGGGACTTCCAAGCCTCATGGGGGTCTTTTTAGTATCACTTTCCAGTTTCTGAAGGGCTGTAGCTAATCCTTCACTATTGCGTAATAGCTTAGCTCCACTCTCATCTGCGAAATATTCCCTACTTCTTGAGATGGCAAGCTGGATAAGCATGGCAATAATAGGAGTTAATATCCCAATTATGATGTAATATAGGGGGTTGACACCTTCTTCATCACTATTAAACAAAGGACCCCATCTCACCATCATTGCAATATAGGAGATGATACCTGCTATAGAAGCAGCTATGGTTGAAATAAGAACATCCCTATTCTTAACATGGGAGATTTCATGGGCTGTAACGCCTTGCAGTTCTTCTTTTGTCATCAATTTAAGTATGCCCTGTGTAAAGGCAACTGAGGCGTTTTTAGGGTTTCTTCCACATGCGAAGGCATTACTTTGTTCAGAAGGGATAATATACACCCTTGGCTTTGGAATCCCAGACAGCTTTGCCGTATCAGCTACTAAATTATGCAGCTCCCTATACTGCTTAGGATCAGCCGGCTTTGCCCTATATATGAACAAAGCTATCCTGTCAGAAAACCAGTACATGCTGAAGTTCAATGCTAAAGAAATGACAAGCGCGATGATTAATCCGGTATTGCCTCCTAGGAATTGCCCTATAACTAGCAGGATGCCTGTTAAAATTCCAAGCAGCAGAACAGTTTTAATCTGGTTTTTAATTGCCATAGCTCTTGGTAAATATTTTGTGTTTAAAAGTTTAATGTTTTATTACTAGCTTTTCCACTTAATAGAGCATCCTAGAGAATAAAGGAACTCATGCTTAGGCTTTTTTCCTTGCGATACTGCCACAACAGCTTCTTCCATATCATGCTGTGTCGCCTTTTGCCCAGGCTCTAAGGCATCATCAAACCTTCCATGATAAACTAACTTCTGCTGGTTATCAAACAAAAAAGGGTCTGGAGTGCATGAAGCACCGTAAGCATTGGCTACTGCCTGTGTTTCATCATGCAGGTAAATAAAATTAAAATCCTTATCTTTAGCAGTTTCCACCATTCCCTCAAAGCTGTCTTCAGGATAATTCTCTGATTCATTAGAATTAATTCCTACTAAGACTAGTCCTTTATCCTTATACTTAGACTGCAGATTCTTTATAGTTTCCAGTTTAGCCTTTACATAAGGGCAATGGTTGCACATAAATACCACTAGCAAAGCTTTAGCATCCTTAAAATCCTGCAAACCATAATATTTTCCATCTATGCCTTTTAAGTTAAAGTTGGGAGCTTTGTCTCCAGTCTTTAGTTTCTGCAGAGATTGCATTGCCATTTCTGCATGAAAGAAATTTTTGTTTAAAAATCTTATGTATTATTACTGCAGTATAGTCTGCAAATAAGTCGTCAGCCCTTCTATCTGTCTTAATTTAGTCCTTTTGAACAAAAAGTTGCGTGGCTTGTCATTTACCTTGACCCCGTGCTTCTTAAGCCCATTGTTCAGTTTCCCGTACAGCTCCCGGCCTTTCCTGTCCAGATCAGTCAATATCACGACGTTCTTGCGCTCAGATGAAAGCTCTTCCACCAATTGATAAAGCGGCTTCTTGTTGAGAATCAGGATATTTGTAATGCCTTGCCGCTCTAAAGCTTCCTTGTCCTTCTTGCCTTCAACGATTATGAATTCATCTGATGCACGCAATCCTTGTAGCCACTGTTCAAGTTCTCTTGCGATGTGCATCTGAAAGCAGACTGGAACTTCAATATTTAAAAATGTTGCCAATATTGGTCATTCATTTTCTAACAACTAAGTAATATTCCCCATAATCAGAATCTGTTTCAGGCCATGTCTTGTGCACTTCAAGGCTTGAGAAGACACTGCCCATTATTGGTTTCATCCTTCTGATTGAAGTTTTAAATTCTTTTCCCCTTACATCATTATCTAAGATATCTATGGCCGCTTTTACTATTGCCGGTGGTGCCCCATTTCTCATTGTGGCCGCAAGATACTCATATCCAAGCCGCGCAGCACCCAATTTCCTTTCTTCCTCACTTTCATAATGATCTATATATGGATCTGCAAGAATGCCTAATCCGTTTGGCTTTAGCAAGCCTTTTACCTTCTCCAAGAACCTTGCCTGCTGCTCATAGGGGAGGTGGTGGATGCCTCCAGTGCATGTAACCAGGTCATATCCTCTTGTGGAATTCCAGCCCATTACATCTGCAACGCCGAATTTGATTGTAGGGTATCTGCCTATTGCATGCCCGATGAATTCTTTGCTTATATCTATGCCCTCAAGAAACATGTCCCTTCTCCTTTCCCTGATTTTTCCGAGCAAGTACCCTGGCCCGCACATGAGGTCAAGGGCGCTTCCGTTGCGTGGAACTGTTGTGGATATCAGGTCTAGAACCCTCTCTATCAGTGTTCCCCAAGGCATATACTTGAACTCTTGCTCATAAATATCTGATGCGGGAAGCTCGTTCATAAGTTGCTTGAAATTAAGGCACTATTTAAATTTAGCTTCAAAAGAAAATTAAGGTGATCACAATCCAAAGCTCTCGGTAAACTCTCTTATCTTCTTGTAATCATTCAGGAACTTTATGCCTTCATCAGTCAATTTATAGAACAGATGCTCCTTTACATGCTCTTCATCTATCAGCTTCTTCCCCTTAAGCTCCTCAATGTACTTCTTCATGCTGATATGGGAAAGATTAGACTTATACAGTAAATGTGTTGGCTTGATCCTGCCGCTCTTCGCAGCAATAGCTGAGAGGATGTCATAGATGATGGTTATCCTATCTCTTCGTTCAGCCATCTTTTATCGTCTGGAGATGCGTATCATGACATAAAACAGGAGCAGGAAGCTGGTTATCTGGAATGCCTGCCCTGCGTAGTACAGCAATGCTCCCAGGCCTATCTTAAAGTAAAAGTCCAGGATCAGCGCAAGGAACAGTGCCTGCGCCACGGTAAGCATGGCAAAGATGCCAAAGGTTGCCAGCCCAAGCCTTGATTTCTTGAGCTTGTAGTTGAGGTAGAGCTGCGTAGATGTTGCTCCCAGGATGATGATATAAAGTATGTAAAAAGCTGTATTATGGTCTTCTGAGGCGATCGCTGAGAACAGTGCAAACACCAAAAGCAATAATACAACCCTCCTGTCAGTTATCTTTAAGGTCATGAGCATAATGCCTGTGAAGGCAAGCATCATGAGGATTCTGTATGCAAAGATGCCCCAGTTGAATACCGGCAGGAAATTGGCTGCGGGGGAAGGCACGATATAGTAGATGATGACATTGGAAAGTGCCTTGACAAAGAACGCAGCTGCGATGAGGGCAAAGGCGACTGAGTAGTAATAGTATCGCTTATCCTTGGTGAACCTATAGGCTTTATAGCCGAATCCAACGATTAAAAGCGCTATAAGCATGGATACGAGCTGCAGTGCAGTGTCTATAGTATAGAATAACGGCGGGTTCTGTAGTGTTATTGCCATTTTTACATATGTATGGATTCCAAGTCTGGATATAGGTTACATAAGCTATTTTAAAAAGCTTGCTACAAATATCTTATACAAACACCATAGCTTATAATCCGGACTGGAAAATCTCAACCAACACACCACAACACCTCTTTGTCTGGTTCGGATTTATTTTTTCTTTTTTGTATATTTCCTATAAAGATAAAGTAAACCTAGTGAAACTGCTATAGCAGGGATTAATAACCAAGTATATCTTAAATGGGCTTGTTCTGCAGGAATTGTTACAGCTGAACCAGTAATAAGGTTTTCGTCTTTGACATTCGTATTATTGACATCCTCGGCAACTGGTTCAACGGATTGAAAGGCTATATTTTCTTCTTTCATAATTTGAGTTGGTTCTTGACTTACCTTCTCTTTTTGCTTTTCAGCAGTTATAGCGAAAATTGAGAATCCTGGAGTGGATGCTATGTAAGAGTAATCATATTGGGATTCATTAACTATAGAAGTCGGTAGATTGCCCCATACCCCATCTTTGAATCTTTTCATCGCAACGTCTGTACTTTCAAAATTTCTATCAACTAACCAAGTTTTGCCTATTTTAAACTCAAATGAAGCGGCCTGAATAGAAGTATCTTCAAGATTTGTAACACTTAAATTAAGGTATTGTAGCGTGTTTGGAAGCTGTAGAGTTACTTTCGTTTCATTCACTATCTTCTCTACCATAATATTTACATTTTCTCTCTGAATTGCTGGATTAATAGTGATTTTAGTCACAGCAAGTTCATCATTTCTAACAGTAAAAACAATAGGCGTATCTGGTTTTACAATGTCATAAAACCGCTCGGCCTTCATTCCTGGTGAAGTGCTTCCGCTTGAGCTCCCGCCCCCTCCACCACCGCCTCCCCCGCCGCCACCACTGCCAGAGGAACCTCCTCCTGAGCCACCAGAAGACCCTCCACTGCTAGAATCTCCTCCACTTCCGCCTCCTGAATCGCCTTCATCGCTTGGAGTGGATGGGTCAGAAGGATCAGAAGAAGCTGGTGTCTCTTCTAGGGTATATGTGCTAAATTGGGTGACATTAAAGATGACAGTCCCATTTGAGACATTTACAATGGCGCAGATAGCAGAGGGGCACACTTCTCCATCTCGTATAATACGGGGATTGCTGTAGGTAACATTATACATATATAATGTAGCTGGTTTGTTGAGGGCAGGCAGGGCATCACTGTTTATTTCTATTCTATATGTGGAAATTTTTATATAATCATTGAGATTTAAAGATGCATTACTTAAATTAATGATATCCATAAATTTGATCTTTCCTAAGTTTGATTCTTCAAAGGTTAAATTAGGTATATAAGACAAATTCACGGCACTCAAATCAGTAGTTTCCCCTGAGAAATTTCCTAGCACTATAAAAGTAAATTTCCTTGTTTGACCTATAAGTTCAGATCCGAAAACATCGGCACAATTTATGCTCCAGTTAAAACTCTTTGCTCCTTCAAAATTTGTTGGAAAATCTACTCTAAACTTGTGGAAGCCTCCTCCAGCAGTTGTATTTGTTGCATTTACCTTCCCATTAATTTTTAATGAGCAATTTGCTATAGAAGTTAAATCATGTACATCATAGTAGAAAGTCACGTCTGTAGTTAAATTTGTGCCAATCTGTGAATTATTTACTGTGAACACTTTATTGTCCCAAGGGTCGTATAACCTAAATTCAGGAGGATACCTGTCCAGAGTAATTTGTTTAGAAGCAATGCCTTTATTTCCTAAAATATCATTTATTCTGAAACTTACATTATAATGCGCATCTGTGTTATTTGAATTGTTCCAGGAATAAGAGCAATTACCGCTTAAATAATCATTTGAGTAATTTGTTATTACATCTTGAGTCGTCCATTCAGTGTCACAAATTCTATCAGAAGCTATACAGATTTCACAGCTTGTATTTACAGCAAACCCAAAACCATAGTCAGAAAACGGAGCAAAAAGCCCAATAGTAAGGTTAGTAGAGATATTTATTTTAGATTCATTAAATGAGAAAACTGGCTTGCTTGATTCAAATAGAAATGTAATTTTTGACTCTTCGCTATTTATATTACCTATTGAATTATTACACTTGGCGTAGAAAGTATAATTGCGATTCTCTTCAGGAACAAAACTATAGTTATGTCTATTTGCTCCAGTCACATTAAAAGAAATCATATTCTCAAATGCTGTACCGGATTGGTTCGACAATTTACATGAGCCATCAAGATCTGTATTAATTCCAATGGTTACAACATTTTGACCACTCTCATTTGTGGTATTATAGATATTGTAATTTACAATTCTAGGAGCAGGACATACACTGCCACTCTGTTGTGTTACAACTAACTCGTCTAGTCCAGTGTTGCGAAATACCCATATGTCAATTAGGTAGCTATAATGCATATAGCCATTCTCATCAAGAATACTAGTCCAGCTAGCTGGTGGATCAAAAGAAAATGCGCCATCTGTATCTACAACATTATACCTGTCAGAGTAGAAACTATAGCCAATGCAGGATTCACCGCTCTGGCATTTACCATCCCCATTGCCATCATGTCTGCTGTCACATAAAACTCTAATTAGGGTGTCAGAAACATTAACTATGGAGCATTGAAAACTCATAGAATCATGAGTGATATTCATGCTATAAGTTTTATCATTTGTATTGAAGCAAACATACTTGTATCTTGGTTCGTCAGGAAGGGAATTATCATAAACAAATCCTTTTATGTAAGGTGAAGAAACACTAAAGACATAGCTTGCACTAAGTACTGTTAAGACAAAAATAATTATGATAGGTAAAATAATCTTCATACTCTGCCCTCTCAATCATTATCATATAGTATATGTTCCAGACTATATAAATCTTAGCGCACGTTAAGAGTAGAACCTTTTAATACCCAAACCAATTCCACAGCCATATGGATGCCAGGCTCATACTGCAGTATTACTCTAGGAAAGAGGTCCAGGAAGCTATTTTCCAGAACGCAGCCAATAGAGAAGTTGCTGTGAAGTTCGGCGAGTCTGGTTTCGGAAAAAGGCCGGATATCCTGCAGTATCCAAGGGATGTGTTTGAGCTTGCCAAGGAAGGCGCCACCAGTTTTCATGCTTCTGAAGAATTATGGAGCAATCCATTAGCTTTAAGCCCAAACCTAAAAAGAAAAGAGCTGGACGCATTACGCATAGGCTGGGATTTGCTCCTGGACATTGACACCAAGCACGTTGAATTCTCCAAGATAGCCGCTTTCATTATCTGCAAAAGATTAAAGCTGGAAGGCATCAGGAGTGTCTCCTTAAAGTTCTCAGGCGGCAACGGTTTCCATATCGGCATTCCTTTTGAAAGCTTTCCTGACAGGGTTGGCAAAAATTTGACCAAAGACCTGTTCCCTGAAGGCCCTAGGCAGATTGCTGCAAGGCTAAAGGAAAAGATAAAAGATGAATTAATGCAGGCAATTCTCAACGCATACTCCTTTGAAGATATACAGAAGCTCACGGGAAAGGGCTACAAGGAGCTGGTCATCAATAACCAGCTTAACCCATTTTCTTTGCTTGACATAGACACTGTCCTTATCTCATCCCGGCATTTGTACAGGATGCCCTACACTTTGAACGAAAAATCATGGCTTGTCTCCATACCTGTTGATCCTATGCGGGTATTGCAGTTCCAGAAATCAATGGCTGCTCCTGAGAATGTTATAGTGAAAGGCAGCTTCATTGACAGGAATGCTGTAAGGGGGGAAGCCAGAAGGTTGCTTCTGGATGCATTTGACACCTCATTTGAGCAGAGCGCAAAGCAGCCTGAGAAGACAGAGAAGCAGTTTGAGATCCCTTCAGAGGCAATCTCAGCAGAATATTTCCCGCCTTGCATCAAGCTTATTTTGGATGGGTTAAGTGACGGCAAGAAGCGCGCATTATTTGTTTTGCTTAACTTCCTTTCATCTGTCGGCTACAGCTATGAAGAGATGGAAAATATTGTCAGGGCGTGGAACGAGAAGAATGCAGAGCCGTTAAGGGAGAACTATATCCTCGGCCAATTGAAGTATCATAAACTGCAGCGAAAGAAGATGCCGCCTCCCAACTGCGACAATAAGGCATACATGATTGATATTGGCGTGTGCAAGCCTGACAATTTCTGCCAGAAGATACGTAATCCTGCCCAGTATACCTTAAAGAAAGTTAAGTTGACTGCTATACCGACAAAGAAAAGAGTAAAGAAAGAGAAGGTAGACAATACTAATAACTAGCAAAGTAGTCGCTCACCTAAAGGTTCGCTCCGGGGTGCGAGGAGTCCCCCGAATCGTATTTTACAGCAAATCGGGGGACATATTGCAGTGCGCGAAGCGCATGGCGGCGAAGCCGTCCAAATTAGTATAAGTAAAAACTAACAAAAATGGACAAAAAAGCGCAATTCTTCCCCTACAAGGATGAGAATCCCAGGGAAAAGTTTCCCTTTGTCACCGTCACGCTCATAGCTGTCAACGTGCTTGTATTTCTCTACAGCTTGACTGACTTTGAGCAGGTTATAAGCACATTTGGCTTTACTCCGCTGCATCCTGCCCTGCTGACAGTATTCACCTCAATGTTCCTCCATGGAGGCATTGAGCATATCTTCGGCAACATGTGGTATATGTGGACATTTGGAGACAATGTTGAGGACAGGCTCGGCAGGCTCTACTTCATTGTATTCTATATATTGTCAGGCATTGCCGCAACTTTATTGCATTATCTTACTAATATAGGCAGCGATATCCCTACAATTGGAGCATCAGGAGCCATCTCTGGAATCCTGGGAGCATATTTGGCGCTGTTTCCCCATGTCAAAATCCATGTAGCAGGCAGGTTTGGATTCCACCAAATTTCAGCAGTTTACATGATAGGCTTCTGGTTCATCTTGCAGCTCATATTGGGCAGCTTCTCCTTATTCGACAGCACAGGAGCAGGCATCGCATTCTGGGCCCATGTCGGCGGCTTTGTATTCGGGTATGTGGTGATGTGGGTTTTGGTTAGGATGGAGGTTGTTAGGAGATAATTAGAAGAAGCTACTCAATCCAGCCTGTCTACCAGAATTTGTAATCCTTCTTAAGAAATTACCATTTTGGTACTCATTTAACATCCTTTTCTTTAAAAGATAATTTCTAATTTCTAATTTCTTTGAAAAATACTCGCTTTGGTTACTAAGCTCTTCATTCAATACAATACTATTATTTGTAAAATTTTCATTCTTTTTTTCCACAGGCCCTTTTTTCTTGACATAGTAATAAGAATCTTTATCAAAATTTCTAGCCTTATGTTTCCAAATCTCATTTGGATCTGGAACTTCAACACCTGATTCAAAAAATCTTAATGGTTCCCTATTAACTCCTGTAATATTTGCTCCAATTACAGTTGCTAGGATATCGGATGCTGGACTATCCAAGTCTTTGATGTTAGATAAAATTTCTCGCTTAATATTAGTAAAATAGGTTATAGATTGTTTAAACAGCCCTTGCTCTCTTATAAGTGAATTAATACTCCTTATTCTTCCAGCTATTGCTTCATTTATGGGCTTCCCTTCAAAATCAAACCAGAAATAAAGATAGTCTTTTTTCTTATAATGTTTTATTAAATCTTCATAATATTTTATAGGAAATCTTAGTGATATAGGTACAAAAATTGGTTTTGAATTTTTTTTATTTAATAGATTATAGACTTCATCAACAAATTTCTTATAATTTGCGAGATCTATTATAATGTTATTTGACTTCTTGTAGCGAATATTTGGTACAAATAGTAAATCTTTGGAATAAGTATAATAATAATCAAAAAACGAAGCAATTGATTCCATTTTATTAACAAAGTTATAAGGATTAAAATCAAAAGTTACATTAATCAAGGAGGGATATCCTGCTGCCCATTGTGCTTTTCCAAAGAATTGATTAATAATTTTATCATCATCTTCTTCTATAACTTTCTTAATTGTTTCAAAATGTCTTATTGATTTTCGTTTTTCAAGAACCTTATTCTTAATTTTAATACCGTTAAACAGACCATTTGTAGTTAAAGAAATATCAAAAGTCTTTATCGGCTCATCCAAAGTTAATCCTGAAAGTTTATATCGTTTAATATTGAAATCGGATGTTTTGTCTTCAATAACTTCTTTAATTTGGATTTTAGTCACGGTGGTTCACAACCTTCTCTTTTATTTCATTTAATATTTTTTGAGTTACTCTAAATCTAGAAGACCCTATTTGGTCCAATAAATTTAAAGTTTTCTGTTTATCCATTATGGCAAAGGTATAATAACATGATCCAACCATACCAACGGTCCCAGTAAGGAAAGGTATTAATTCCGGCAAATGATTGATTATAAATTGCCTGGGTCCTTTCTCATCAATAATTATTATAATATCTCTATTAGTGTTATAAATAAAATATGCGGCCACAACAATTTCGTGTTCTCCCTTTGATATTTCCTTCTTTGAAAAGAAGGGTTTAACTAATTCACCTATATTGAAACTTGGTGTTGAGAAAATATTAATATTAGCATGCTGATCTATTGATGAGAAATTGATTGATCTCTTAATTTCTTTATGAATTAAAGGAGTTAAATGGGCCCTAAAATTATCAATGATGGCAACCAAATCAGAAGGGCTGCAAATATCTTCCAAGAAACATAGATAAAAACTTGAGTCGGCAACTAAGTCTTTCATTTTTGATCATCTTTTAATTCTAAAAACCTTTCTTCAGTAATAATGCCTTTTTGGAATAGCTCTCTACTAATTCTCAATCTAACTTGATTATCCTTTAGCAATTTATCAGAAATATTAGAAAATTCTATATAATTTGGATAACTAGTATATATCAAGAAAAGTAATTGTTCTTGATCTAATTTTTCATAAAGTCTTCTAATAAAGATTAAACTTGAGATTAAAGTATTGAATTCGTTGTTTTTACTATATTCTTCCAGAATCTCTCTATATTGATTTTTACCATTCTTAGTAATAACTATTTTTTCATTAATCTTTTCAAATGCGCCTGGATGGTAAATCGGTGCATCTACTATTTCGCTTATTAGTTGAGAATATGGACCTTTATAGTGTTTCTGAAAGTTAAAAATAGATTGAATTTTTGGCCTAAATTGAGATAAAACGAAAATTTCTTTCTGGAGATATAATTCACTAGGTATAGGTTTATCTTCTACTCCTAATAAAAGGATTAAATATTTCTCGGCAATTGAAATTTCATCTTCCATTTTTTTTCCTTCCTGGCATTTTTTCAAAATACAATACGTCCTTAATAGGATCTTTAGTGATGTAAATTTCGTCTCCTTTTTTCCAGTTTAATTTTCTGATATGCTCTTTGGGAATATTCAAGTAAAATTGTTTACCTGTATGCTGTAACTTCGTCATAGTATTTTAATATTAAAATACTAGTATTAAAATTTATCCTCTGTAATGGGGAAAAAGCAGGAATGAACTTAAATAGCTCACGTCTGCACCTGTCCAGTGACCAGTGCGGTAAATCACAGTTTAAACGTGAATACAGGCTTTTTCATTGGACAACCCACCGCAACCTTTATAAATCCCCTGCCATTCCAAAACCAAGTTATAGCCCGTAATAAGGCTGTATTGAAAATCAAAGATTTTCAAGACTAGGAAATGTGCGCATTTCCTCTGTATTGGGGTTTTACAAAGGTATGCCCCATAGCAAGAGACAAGCCTGATAAGGAAATCTTGGATCAGTACGCGTCAAGTGTTCTTACAGGGATTTCTGTATAAAAAGGCTTTTGGGTGATGGCAACATCACGTTCATTCACAAAGATGTAGAGAGAGGAATCAATGCCGAATATAAGATGGCCGCGACATGGAAGCATGCAGTTTTGGCCCAGGGTAAGGGCAAGGAACGAGACAGCTAGAGTCCGCACTTGGGCTCCTGTCAAGGATGTAAAGCCATTAGGCTTCGCCGGCTACAAGGTTGGCATGACTCATGTTATAGCAACTGACAACCGCCAGCATTCAATGACCAAAAACCAGCAGATCTCAATTCCAGTGTCCATCATTGAGTGCCCGCCGCTCAGGATTTTTGGTTTGCGCTTCTATAAAAACACAGTTTCTCTTTCTCAGATTTTCTCAGATAACCTCGATAAGCATTTGTCAAAAACTCTCAAGCTTCCAAAAAACAAGAAAGCAACCATTCCTGAAAGCTATGACGATATCAGGTTATTGGCGCATACGCAGCCTCATTTAACAGGCATCGGCAAAAAGAAGCCGGAAATCTTTGAGCTTGGCATCGGCGGAAAGAAGGAAGACAAGCTGAAATTCGCCCAGGAGAAGCTAGGCAAAGAGCTTCTGATAACAGAAGTTTTCAAGGACGGCGCCCAGGTTGATATCCACGCAGTCACCGCAGGCAAAGGTTTCCAGGGCCCTATGAAAAGGTTTGGCATTGCAAGGAGGCAGCACAAGTCAGAAAAATCAATCCGCAACCCAGGCTCATTAGGCGGCTGGCAGGGGCAGGGGCAGACCATGTATCGGGTTGCTCACGCAGGCAAGATGGGCTACCATACCAGGACTGAGTACAACAAGCAGATCCTCAAGATAGGAAAGCACGATGAATTAGCCATGAAAGGCGGTTGGCTCCATTTTGGAGCTCTAAAAAACCCATACGTAATGATCAAGGGCGGTATTGCAGGCCCGCAGAAGCGATTAATCAGGCTGAACATGCCCATCCGCCCTAATCCAAAGTTCAGGGACGCAAGCCCAATCAACTACATATCCTTGGAGAGCAAGCAATAAGCAATGCAAACAAAACATGAAACTCGCAATTATCACCGCAACAAAACAAGAAACCAAGAAGCGCGACCTTCCTGCACAATTCAGCGAGCCTATAAGGCCTGATTTAGTGAAGCGTGCAGTGCTTGCAATTCAAAGCCACACCCGGCAGCCATATGGCGCGTCGCCTGGAGCCGGCAAGCGTGCCTCTGCCAAGCTTAGCAGGCGTCGCAGGGATTACCGTGGAGCTTACGGATTAGGCATCTCAAGGGTCCCCAGGAAGATAATGTCAAGGCGTGGAACCAGAATGTCATGGGTCGGCGCATTTGCTCCCGGCATGCGCGGCGGCAGGCGTGCGCATCCTCCTAAAGCGCAAAAGATATGGTGGGAAAAGATCAACATACAAGAGAGAAGAAAAGCGCTAAGAAGCGCATTGTCAGCAACTATCCTCAAGGATATTGTGAAGCAAAGAAATCATGTCATCCCTGAATTGTACCCATTCATACTGGATAATAGTTTTGAATCTATCAGCAAGACAAAAGAAATTGAGGCTGCTCTTGCATCGTTAGGCTTGGCACAGGAATTGCAGCATGCAGATTATGCAAAAGTGCGGGCTGGAAAAGGAAAGATGAGAGGCAGGAAATACCGAAGGAGAACTGGTCCATTGCTTGTTGTCGGCGCAGATTGCAACCTCCTCAAATCCGCGCGGAATGTTCCCGGCATTGATGTTGTTGAGGTCAGGCACCTTAATTCAGAATTATTGGCACCGGGCGGCCACATTGGCAGATTAACGTTATTCACCGAGCATGCTTTAGATGTCATGGAAAAAGAGCAGCTATTCACGATGAAGCCGGAGGTCGTCAAATAAAATGGACAGCTTCCAGATAATCAAATATCCATTAACGACTGAAAAATCCATCCGCCTGATGGAATCAGAGAACAAGCTGGTATTTGTAGTGGACAAGAAGGCAAAGAAGCTTGAGATTAAAGCTGCCTTGGAGTCAATGTTCAAGGTGAAGATAGAAGCTGTCAACACTCAGCTGCAGCACGGCGAGAAGCGCGCATTCGTGAGATTCAGCAAGGACACTCCTGCTATTGATATTGCAACAAAACTAGGAGTCATGTAAGGAACAAAAATGGGAAAAACATTATTGCAGCAGGCTCGTGGAAAGGGAAGCCTTACTTACAAGAGCCCGGGCCACAGGTTCCTGGGGTCTGTAAAGCATGCAAAGCTCACCAACACGCAGCTAGTTGGCAAAGTCATGGACATTGTCCATTGCCCTGGCCATTATGCTCCTTTAGCTCAAGTCCGCTATCAAAATGGAGAGACAAGCTACATGCTGGCTCCTGAAGGCATACGTGTCGGCGATGAAGTCATGACAGGCCAGAATGCACCAATTAACCCAGGCAACACAGTTCCTTTGAAAGATGTTCCTGAAGGCACTTTGGTATATAATATAGAAAGCCAGCCTGGCGATGGCGGCAAATTTTGCAGGTCAGCAGGCACTTTTTCAAGGGTCATAAGCCATACTGTTGCAGGCGTCCTGGTTGAATTGCCGAGCAAGAAAACAAAGATGTTCCTGCCGGAATGCAGGGTTGGCATCGGCATCCTTGCAGCAGGCGGCAGGCAGGAGAAGCCATTCCTCAAAGCAGGCAGGAAGCATTACGCATTCAAGGCAAGGAATCGCATGTATCCAACAGTTTCAGGAGTTTCCCAGAATGCAGTCGATCACCCATTCGGGGGCAAGAGCTCGCACGTAAAGGGAAGGCCGACGCAATCAGCAAGGAATGATCCTCCTGGCAGGAAAGTCGGGAAGATAGCTCCAAGTAGGACTGGAAGAAGGTAAACTGAGCATAATAAACAGTAACAAACAGTTAACATAAAGCACAATGGCAAAGAAAGAATTTACCTATCGCGGCAAGACTGTTGAGGATCTTAAGAAGATGTCATTGCAGGAATTCATGCATCTCCTCCCGGCGCGACAGCGCAGGTCACTGAAGCGAGGCTTCACTCCTGCCCAGCAGAAATTACTGGCAAAGATCAACAAAGGCAAGGGTAATATTGAGACTCACTGCCGCGACATGCTCATCATGCCGCAGATGATCGGCATGACTATTAAGGTATACAAGGGCAACGGCTTCCAGCCTGTATTAATAGAAGGCGAGATGCTCGGCCATTACCTTGGCGAATTTGCCATGACGAGGAAAAGGATTGCGCATTCAGCTCCAGGAGTAGGGGCAACAAGGAGCTCGGCAAGCATTTCAGTGAGGTAAATGAGGAACTAACGATGTATAAATACTCAATGCAGGACTACAACCAGGCGACCATGGCAAAGGCAGTTGGCGTAAGCCTGCCTATCAGCATGAAGCACAGCCGCGAGATCTGCGAGTTCGTGAAGCATAAGAGCGTGCAGAAAGTTAAGCTCATGCTGGACAAGGTGCAGGAAACCGAGCTGGCAGTCCCTTTTACCAGATTCAACAAGAATATAGGCCACAAGCCGGGCATGGCTGCAGGCCGCTATCCTGTAAAGGCTGCGGCAGAGATCAAGAAAGTAGTTGAGAATGCTGAGGCAAATGCGCAATTCAAGGGTCTTAATGTCAACAACCTAGTGATTGTGCACGCATGCGCCAAGCTTGCTCCAAGACCGTTCAGGTTCGGCAGGCAGCGAGGCCGTAAGATGAGGAAGGCGCATGTTGAGATAATTGTCCAGGAAGCTGAGGTTAAGAAATCCAAGAAGGAATCACGACTAAAGGATAATAAGCAGGTGCAGGCTCAAAAACCATGATTGAAAAGCGATTCATATCACAGAAGATGAAAGAAGTCCTTGTGCAGGAGTTCGTTGCGGAAAGCATGAGGCGGGCAGGAGTCAGCCATACCAGGATGTTTAAGACTCCCCTGGGAGAGAAGATTGTAGTATATGCCACAAAGCCCGGAATGGTTGTCGGCAAGAAAGGCGAGAGCATCAAAAATTTGACAAGGGTCCTGAAGAAACGCTTCAACCTGGAAAATCCGCAGATTGAGCTTTCAGATGTCTCAAATCCTAACCTTGATCCGCAGATAATTTCAGAGAGGATAGCCTCAAGCCTGGAACGATTCGGAACTTCAAAATTCAAGGGCATTGGCCACAAGACTATGGGTGATGTCATGGGCGCTGGCGCATTGGGTGTTGAGATAAAAGTTTCAGGTAAGATCCCCAGCGCTCGGGCGAAAAGCTGGCGGTTTTACCAGGGCTACCTGAAGAAATGCGGAGATATTGCAATAAGCGGAGTGCGCACAGCCTATGCAGCAGCCCAGCTGAAGACAGGGACTGTTGGCATACAGGTAAGGATCATGCCGCCTGACATCAAGCTGCCTGACGATATTGAAATCCTGAAGCAGAAAGAGGAGATAGTTGAAGAGATTGCTGAGCCAGGGTCTGCATCAAAGGAAGAGCCTGCGGCAGATGCGGCTGAGGCAAAAGAATCCAAAGAAAATAAAGAAGCAAAGCCAAAACGCACGAGGAAGAAGAAACAAGATGAAGCTCAAAAATAAGGAACTCAAGGCAATGCCGGAGGCTGAACTGAGGGCCAAGCTTGAAGAGCTGCGCCTGGAGCTGATGAAGCTCAACACGCAGGCAGCTACGGGAACTGTTGCCAAGAATCCAAGCCAGATCAAGGGCACGAAAAAATCTATAGCGCGCATGCTCCAGCAGCTGCACGCACGAAAAGGAGGAACACCAAACGTATGAACGAAATATGTCCGAAATGCGGCCTGCCCAAAGAGCTCTGCATGTGCGAGACTATTGCCAAGGAAGCTCAGCGCATCGTCATCAGCATTGAGCGCAAGAAATTTGGCAAGAACTACACCGTCGTGACTGGGATTGACCACAAGGAAGTTGACCTCAAGGATCTGCTGAAGAGCCTGAAGTCAAAGCTTGCTTGCGGCGGCACGGCAAAGGGCAACGTGATTGAGCTCCAGGGAGTGCATAAGCTTCGCGTCAAGGATATCCTGGTGAAGATGGGCTTCCCGTCAGACAGGATTGATGTCCGTTAGCGCGATATGTCAAGGCTAAAATGTTCAGGCACGCATTGGTTGGCAGGGAAATCAGCGTAGTTGCTGCAGCAAACAGCTCCCTTATCGGATTGCAGGGAATTGTGCTGCTTGACACAAGGGACATGCTGACCCTGCAGACAAGCAAGGGCAGGAAAGCTATCCAGAAGAAAGATGTAACAATAACACTTAAGATGAACAATCAAGAGCTCACCATCCCTGGAGCGGAATTGCTCGGCAGGGTGGATGAGCGCATGAAGAAGTAGTGAGATGTGCTGTCCGCAGGACTAGTACAGTGCGCGAAGGTTCACCTGAGCGCATCCGCGCGTAGCGCGGTGCAAAGTAAGTCAAAATCAAAATTTCATAAAATAAAAATGGCAAAAACAGTAACCAAAAGTATCGGAATCAAGGTTCAGCCGCCAAAGGAATCGTGCACTGACAAGAAGTGTCCGTTCCACGGCAGCCTGAAGGTAAGGGGCCAGTCATTCACGGGAGTAGTGGTGGCTGCAGATGTCCATAAGTCTGCAACTGTTGAATGGGGGCGCAGGATCTTTATTCCAAAGTATGAGCGGTACGAGAAAAGGAGAAGCCGCATCAGAGTGCACAACCCATCATGCATTGCCGCAAAGATTGGCGACTTGGTCAGGATCCATGAATGCAGGCCGCTATCCAAGACCAAGCATTTTGTAGTCGTCCAGAAGATTGGGCAGGATATCCTTTTTGCGCAGAAGCAGGAGCTGAAGGCAGAGGGCAAGGTAAAGCAGGCTGTCAAAGGTTTTCCAGGAGAAGAGAAAGAAGGTGAGGCATAATGCAGGCAGTTAAGGCAAGCATTCCGAGAGCCCTTCCGTTGGGGGCATGGGTTGATACATGCGACAATTCAGGGGCAAAGAGCATCAAGATCACTGCAGTGTTCAACCAGAAGACTGTGAAGGGCAGGAAGCCTTCGGCAGGCATTGGTGACATGATCATGGCATCAGTCAAGCGAGGCCGGCCTGACATGAGGAAACAGGTTGTCTTTGCAGTCATTGCACGGCAGAAGAAGGAGTTCAGGCGTCCTGATGGCATGCGCGTGAAATTCGCAGACAATGCAGCTATCGTGTTGAAAGACGACAAGGGGAATCCTAAGGGGACTATCCTGAAAGGTGCGGTCGCAAAAGAAGTGTGCGACAGGTATCCTGGAATTGCCAAGCTGGCAAGTATCGTAGTGTAAGAACAAGGATGAGCAAGAACAATTAAAAAATAACAATGGAAAAGCGATTTTCAGCAAAATGGATTGAAAGCTCGCAGCGAAGGAAGCAGCGTAAGTACCGCTACAACGCGCCGCTGCATCTAAAGCGCAAATTCATGGCAGCTCACCTGAGCAAGGAGCTAAGGAAGAAATATAGCAAGCGCTCAGCAGTGGTCAGGAAAGGCGACAGGGTCAAGGTAGAGCGCGGCTCGTTCAAGGACAAGACTGCAAAGGTAAGTAGGGTTGATGTGCGGCGTGAGCTAGTCTACCTGGAAGGCATTGACAGGATAAAGAAAGACGGCAGCAAGTCGCCTGTTGGCTTGCATCCGAGCAATATAACAATACTGGATATAGTGACAGACGACAAGGAGCGTGTTGCATCTCTGGCGAGGAAACAATGAGCAGGCACCTAGTGCGCATAAGCGCGCCTAAGACATGGCCCATCAAGCGAAAGGGCATAACTTTTATTGTAAAGCCGCGAGGCAGCCATCCTGCTGAGCAGGGTCTGCCGCTGCTGGTAGTGCTGCGTGAACTGCTGCACTTTGCAGACACCGCCAGAGAGGTCAAGAGGCTGCTGCATACTGAAGAGTTACTGGTTGACGGCAGGAGGGTAAAGGACCACAAGAGGATTGTCGGCTTGTTTGATGTCATCACGATTCCAAAAATAAAGGAAAACTATCGCATGCATCTCAACAGGCAGGGCAAGATTGCCGCTATGAAAGTTGCAGATGCCAATCTTAAGCCCTGTAAGATAATCGGGAAGACGATGGTAGCTGGAAAAGTCCAGTTGAACCTGCACGATGGCAAGAACCTGTTCGGGGACAACAGCTCAAAGGTAGGCGATACGCTCCTGCTGGAAGTTCCGGACCAGAAGATTGTGCAGCAGCTCAGGCTTGAGCGTGGGGCTGCAGTGTATATAACGAAAGGTAAGCACCTCGGCTCAATAGGTATTGTTGAGAGCATTTCAGACAGCGGATTGGTATGCAAGAGTGATGCGCACACTTTCCTAATGCCGAAAGCCTATGCATTCGTGCTGGGCAAGGGCAAGAGCGCTATACAGGTTGATGTGATTGATGCTAAGGCTGATAAATAAGATGGAACAGGTCATGAAGCGTATCAGGATAGAGAAAGTAACCTTGAACATAGGTGCAGGCGCTGATCAGGCAAAGTTGGAGAAAGGCATGCAGCTCCTCAAGATGATTACAGGCCTGACGCCGGTAAAGACATTTACCACCAAGCGAATCCCCGAATGGAGCATCCGCCCTGGCCTTCCGATAGGCTGCAAGCTGACTCTTAGAAAAGCGCAAGCAATGGAGATAGTGCCAAGGCTGCTTTCAGCAGTTGACAACAAGCTAAAAGCTGCACAGATTGACCGTTACGGGAACATTGCATTCGGTATCAGGGAATATATTGACATCCCGAACGCAAAATACGATCCTGCCATCGGCATCATAGGTCTGCAGGTCTGCATCACGCTGGAGCGTCCAGGCTATAGGATCAAGAAGCGCAGGATCATGTCAAGACCATTGCACGGCAGCCACATTATCAGCAAGGAAGAGGCAATTGAATTCATGAAGCAGAATTTCAACGTAGCAATTATGGAGGATGAATATTAGATGACAACCAGCTCGCACAAGAAGATGCTCAAGCAGCTGAGAGGCAAGCCTGCGATTATGCAGAAGTTCCTTAAGCATAACACTCCCAAATCAAGGAGCTGTGGCTTCAACCTGAAGAAATGCAAGCGCTGCGGTCGCACCGGGGGCCACATCGGGCAGTATGGCATTGACCTTTGCAGGCAGTGCTTCCGCGAGAAGGCCCTGGAGCTGGGCTTCAAGAAATATAGCTAAAGGTGTACTATGATGAATGACTTGGTTTCAGCCGGATTATCAAAACTGTTGAATGCAGAGCAGAGGGGCAGCAAGGAATGTACCGTGAGGCCTGCTTCCAAATTGCTAGTGGGCATATTGAAGCTGCTGCACTCGCACCATTATATAGGTGATGTTGAGCTCATCACTAACAGGAAAGGCGGATACCTCAAGATAAATCTGTTAGGCAAACTTAACAAGTGCGGCTCAATCAAGCCGCGGTATGCCGTAAAGAAGGATGATTTTGAGAAGTTTGAGAAGCGTTACCTGCTCGCAAAGGATTTCGGCATCCTCGTGGTATCAACGCAGCAGGGGCTTATGACTCAGTATGACGCAAAGAAGAAGCACGTAGGGGGAAGATTGGTTGCATATGTGTATTAGAACTACAAACACATGGCGCAGGAGAAAAAGCAAGTGAGGCAGGGAATCCGGGATGCTATTGAAATCCCCCAAGGAGTTTCTGTTAGCGTTGCGAATGGCGTCATCACCGTAACAGGAAAATCTGCTGCTGCAGAATCGCGTGCATTGCGCACCGCTACTGTCCAGGCTGCTATTGAAGGCTCCTCACTTGTGTTTACTGCGCCGCGCGACACAAAACGTGAGCGCAAGCTTATCGGCTCGCTCAAGGCGCACATCAGGAACATATTCAGGGGAGTTACGCAGGGCCATGTATACAAGCTTAAAATCTGCTCTGGCCATTTTCCGATGAGTGTCGCGGTCAATAAGAACGAATTCAGCGTCAAGAATTTCCTTGGCGAGAAGATACCCAGAACGCTTGTCCTTTCCGGCAACGTAAAAGTCAAGGTTGAAGGCGACCATATCATTGTGGAAAGCTCAAGCAAGGAAAGTGCTGGCCAGACTGCTGCCGCGATTGAAGCTATAACTAGGCGCGCAGCATATGACAAGCGCATTTTTCAGGACGGCATTTACATCATTGACAAGGATGGTAAGGGGATATGATGGATAAGCTCCTAGGATTGCGGAAGGCAATGAAGACAAGGAAACCTGATTTCCTTAGGCAGGACGCCCATAAGGTAAAGCGCTTGCCGCAGAAATGGAGGAGGCCGAAAGGATTGCATTCAAAGATGCGCCACAAGTTCAAAGGCTATCGGGCGCTTGTTTCAAAAGGCTACAAGTCCCCGTCAAGTGTCCGCGGCTTGTCCGGGAAAGGTTTGCAGATGGTGACAATATCCTCGCTCGCTGAACTCATGCAGCTTAATGCGGAAACGCAGGCAGCTGTCATTGCGCGATCAGTTGGCATGCGGAAAAAATTGCTGCTGGTTGACAAGGCAAATGAGCGCGGCATCTCTATTATCAATATTGACCAGAATGGATACAGGAAGGTTGTGGAAGAGAAGCTAAAGCAGAGGAAATCTGCTAAAGTTAAGCCTGCGCCTGAAGTGAAGAAGGCTGAAGGTAAGAATGCCAAGGATGTTGGGGCTGCCAGCGCTGAAGAAAAATTTGCTGGAGATAGGGCAGACAAAAAATCAACAGAGGCGGAAAGGCAGGATGCATCGCAGGATGAATCAAAAAAGCAGCAGGATAAGAAGCAGCTTGACAAGGTATTGACCAGGCAGGAGAAATAACAATGCAGCTTACGGTACAGAGGAGATTGGCGGCGTATGTCGGGAATTGCTCACCTAACAGGGTGAAGTTCAGCCAGGAGCACCTCTCTGAGATAAAGGAAGCTATAACTAAATCAGATATCAGGAGTTTGATTAAAGAAGGTCTTATTGTCATTGAACCAAAACAGGGCACCTCGCGCGGCAGAATCAGGCATAATAAGGCTCAGAGGCGGAAAGGCAGGCAACGTGGGACTGGCTCACGGAAAGGAACAGGTAATGTGCGCAACCATGGCAAGACTGCATGGATATCCAGGATCAGGCTCCAGCGCATGGTCTTGCGCATCTTGCTCGGCAGGGATGTCATCAGCAAGGATGTATATCGTGATTTATACCATAAGGCCGGCGGCGGCTTTTTCAGGAGCAGGCGCCACATACTGCTCTATATTGAAGAGCATGGCCTGAAGAAGGGGAAGGGTAGCAATGCTTAAGCAGATAAAAACAATCCATTACAGGAGAAAGCGGGAAGGCAAGACTAATTATAGGAAGCGCCTGAAGATACTCCTGTCAGAGAAAACAAGATTAGTGGTCCGCAAATCCTTAAAGCACATGTACGCGCAGCTCGTTGAATATAACGAGGATGGCGATCTGGTCAAGGTGTCTGCCGCAAGTGAAGAGCTGAAAAAGCTTGGCTGGAAGGCAAACACCGGCAATATTCCCGCAGCATACCTTGTAGGCTATCTGTTGGGCAAGAAAGCTCAGAAAAGTAAAGTGAAGCAGGCAATCCTTGATATTGGCCTGCAACCCTCAGTGAAAGGGTCAAAGGTGTACGCTGTTGCAAAAGGTGCTATTGATGCAGGCATTTCTGTTCCGGTCTCGCCTGAAATGCTCCCGAACGATCATGCTATAAATGGCAGCATCCTGGCAAAATATGCGCAGGTGCTGCAGAAAGACAAGCAGAGATATGACAGGTATTTCAGCATGTACCTGAAGAATGGCATAGCGCCTGAAGATGTGGCAAAGAATGTCGAAGCTGTCAAGAAAAGCATAGAGGCTGCATATGGCAAGTAAACCTAAACCAGTAGCAAGGAAAAAGAAAGTAGAGGAGCCTGTTGTTGAGCTCGTTGAGCCTATTGAAGAAGTTCCTGAAGAGGCAATCATTAAGTCAAGCTTTGATGTGGCATCATGGAATCCGAAAACTGAGCTCGGAAGGAGGATCAAGTCAGGTGAAATCAAGCGCATAGATGATATCCTTGACAAGGGCATGGCTTTCCTGGAGCCTGAGATTGCAGATATCCTGCTTCCTGATGTTGAAATGGATCTGCTCTTGATTGGACAATCAAAGGGGAAATTTGGTGGCGGGCAGCGCCGGGTTTTTAAGCAGACTCAGAAGAAGACTATGGAAGGCAACAAGCCTAAGTTTGCTACTATCGCCGTGGTCGGCAATAAGGACGGATACGTTGGCATTGGATACGGCAAGAGCAAGGAAACTGTTCCTGCGCGTGAGAAAGCGCTGAGAAATGCAAAAATCAGTATCATAAAAATCAGGCGCGGATGCGGGAGCTGGGAATGCGGCTGCCGTGAGGCTCATTCTATCCCGTTCAAGGTTAGTGGAAAATGCGGCAGCGTGCAGATTGAGCTGATACCTGCTCCGAAAGGCACTGGATTAAAGGTGGAGAAAGAGTGCCAGAAAATATTGCGCCTTGCCGGCATCAGGGATGTTTGGTCCAAGACGCTTGGAAAGGCAGGAACTAAAATTAATTTGATCAGTGCCTGCATGGAAGCGTTGCAGCAGCTGACCTCAACTAAAGTACCTAAGGACGTGTCTGCAAGTTTGGGCATTACTGAAGGCAGGGTGAGGAGGGTAGCATGAGCGTAGCAAAGCAGGCAAAACAAGTGCAGATTGTTGCGCAGGTTGTAGCTCATCAGGCACAAAACACAGAACCTGAAAAAGCAGCAGGGAAAGATAAGAAAGATAAAATTGCAGTCATCCGGCTCAGGGGCAATGTCACGATCAAGACAGAGTTTGAGCATACCATGCAGATGCTTGGCCTGTACAAGCGCAATTTTTGCGTTGTTATACCTAAAAATGCGGCATACCTGGGTATGGTTGAGAAGGTAAAGGACCATGTCACCTGGGGCGAGATTGATGCTGCTATGCTCAAGGAGCTCCAGGATAAGCGTGGGCAGGGTAAAAGATTCTTCAGGCTAAACTCGCCGCAGGGCGGTCTTGGCAGACGGGGCATTAAAGCTCCTTTCAGTAAAGCAGGCTCGCTCGGCTACCGCGGCAATAAGATTAATGACCTTATCAGGAGGATGCTATAAATGGTAGTCCATAAGCGCAGGAAATCAGTGAGGATGCGTGGTTCCAAGACTCATGGCGGCGGCTCCATGAAAAAGCGAAGGGGCTCAGGCCACAAGGGTGGCGCTGGCATGTCTGGCACTGGAAAGCGGGCGGATTCCAAGAAGCCTAGCATCTGGAAAGATGCAGATTACTTTGGCAAACATGGATTCCATCGCCATGGTGCGCGGGAAAAGATGCAGGTTATTAATGTGCGGGAACTTGATGAGAAAGTAGACATGCTGGTGGCAAGGCAGGCAGCCACCAAAGATGCGCAGGGCTGCTCGATGGACCTTGGCAAGGCAGGCTACAATAAGCTCCTTGGCTCAGGCAAGGTCACCAGGAAACTTAATATTACCGTAAAGTACGCTTCACAGGGAGCTATTGAAGCGGTGCAGCAGGCAGGTGGCAAAGTTACGCTCAAGGAATAGGTTTTAAAATAAAAACAATGGGCTTTTTCCAGACACTGATAAACAATCTGCCGGAAGTAAGCAGCCCAAGCCAACGCCGCCTTTCGTTTAAGGAAAAGCTTAAGTGGACATTAATTGTCTTAAGCCTTTTTTTCATTCTAGGCCTGGTCCCATTATTCGGCCTGAGCCAGAATTCTTTGCAGCGGTTTGAGTTTCTCTCTATTATTTTAGGCGCTCGGTTCGGCAGCATCATATCTCTTGGTATTGGCCCCATTGTGACCGCATCTATAGTCCTGCAGCTCCTTAACGGCTCCGGCCTGGTAAAATTTGACCTGCAGAGCACTGAAGGCAAGAAGAAATTCCAGGGCACGCAGAAATTGCTATCCATCGTCTTCATCATCTTTGAGGCCGGCATATATGTCTTCATGGGTGGCCTTGCCCCTGCAGCAGAGCTAGCAGGCAGTTCACTATACCTGCAGCTTGAGCTGCTCATGATATTCCAGCTTATCCTGGGTGGCATACTGATCATGTTCATGGACGAGGTCGTCAGCAAATGGGGCTTTGGCTCAGGCATTTCCCTGTTTATAGCAGCCAATGTCTCTGAACAGATAGTCATCCGTGCGCTTTCGCCATTCCCCAGCCCCACAAACCCGAATATTGCAACTGGCGCCATTCCTGCACTGGTCCAATCCCTTGCCGCAGGAGACCCTCAAACAGCTGTTTTAATGTTTGCGGCAGTGATGGCTACAATTCTTGTTTTTGTATTTGCAGTTTATGCGCAGAGTATGAAAGTAGAGATTCCTTTATCATTTGGCAGGGTTCGCGGCTATGGTATCCGCTGGCCTCTTAATTTTATCTATACGAGCAATATTCCAGTTATCCTCGTAGCTGCTCTAATTGCAAACATCCAATTATGGGCCCGTCTGCTGCAGAACTATGGTTGGCCAATTTTAGGAAGTTTTGCCGGAAATACCCCTGAATCCGGATTAGTTGCGTGGTTGTCTCCTCCAAATATTGTGTCAGGAACTATTATTGGAAGCATTCAGGGGATAGATATTGCACACTCTATTGTCTATATATTATTCCTCATGGGAGGTTCTGTCCTTTTCTCATGGTTCTGGGTGCAGACTGCCGGCATGGACGCACGGAGCCAGGCAAAGCAGATTATGAATTCAGGCTTGCAAATCCCGGGATTCAGGAAGGATGAAAGAATAATGGAACGGATGCTTGACCGTTATATTAAACCTCTAACAGTTATGGGAGCCCTCACAGTAGGTTTTCTCGCCGCAATTGCAGACCTTTCTGGCGCACTCAGCAACGGCACTGGCATTTTGCTTACTGTCATGATTATTTACAAGTTGTACGAGGACATTGCGCAGCAGCATATGATGGATATGCATCCTGCACTGAGAAGATTTATGGAAGGATAAAACTATGGCATTTACAATACTTGACCCATTGCTTGCATTGCACCCCGCACTTGGTTTGCTGATAATATCTCTCTTTGTCTCGTTAGTCGCGACTCTTGTCTATAAGTACACTACTGATCAGGTTATTATGAAAGGCTTGCGCGACGAAATCAGGGCGCATCAGCAGAAGATGAAGGAGCATAAAGGGGATCCAAAAAAGATGATTGAATCGCAGAAGAAAGCGATGGAAGCTAATATGCAGTACATGATGAAATCTCTAAAACCGACCTTATTCACGCTCATTCCGCTGCTTCTCATCTTTACATGGCTTGGCTCGCACTATGCATATGAGCCGCTTCTACCCGGTGTTGATTTCAATGTAACTATTGTATTCAGTGCAGGTGCAAACGGCACTGTTGAGCTGGTCGTGCCTCCATCATTCATGCTAAATGGTGAAAGATTGCAGCCGGTCCAGCCTGAAGTAACCTGGATTATCATGCCGCAGGAAGAAGGGTCGTATGTGCTTGAATTCAAGCATGATGATAAGGTGTACCAAAAGGATGTTCTTGTTTCAGGGCTGCACAAGTATGAAAAGCCTGAAAAAGAGATTAATGACGGGATAGCAGAAAAAATTATAGTTGGTCACAGGAAGATGATGCCTCTGGGCAGCTTTAAGGTTTTTTCATGGCATCCTGGCTGGCTTGCCTTATATATAATCTCATCAATAGCGTTCAGCCTGGGCCTGAAGCGTATCCTGAAGCTACATTGAAGACTGCCATTAGGCTTGCTGAAAGGCTGTGCAGGGCTGTGCAAAGGTTTTTAAATCACTAGTTATTCTCAAAAACTGGCAAAAATTTGTTTCAAATGAATTTTCAATAAAAAATGGTATCTGGAAAACAAAAATCAAGATCAATGCGCAGGGTATATACGCGCACACCTGGAAGCAGGACAGTAGTCCATTATACCCGCCGGAAGCCGAAGGCAGCGCACTGTGCGCAGTGCGGAGATGTGCTGAAAGGCACGACGAGGCTTCGCCCTTCAATGCAGGGCAAGACAGCCAAAAGCTCAAGAAGGCCGGAGCGCCCTTATGGTGGCATGCTCTGCGCGGCCTGCATGCGCCGCACGATTGTTGAGCAGGTGAGGAGGCAGCCATGATAGAGATTGGAAGGATATGCATAAAGACTGCAGGCAGGGATGCTGGGAGGAAGTGCGTCATAGTTGACTTGCTTGACAAGAACTTTGTCATTGTTGATGGGGAAACAAGAAGAAAGCGCAGCAATCTTGTGCATCTTGAGCCATTATCAACAAAGCTTGACATAAAAAAAAATGCTTCTAGTGAAGAAGTCAGGGCCGCCTTCAAGGCGATAGGCATTGATATCAAGGAGAGGAAGCCGAAGGCTGAAAAGCAGCAGGCTGCAACGCAGGAAAATCCAATTCACCATAAAATTGACTCTAAAAAACAAAAGAAGTGAAAGTGGCTAAGGAAAAGAAATGAATTAGAACTGACATCAAGTCAGCAAACAAATTTTTTCGGGATTTTTCTTCTACCCCTATGATTCAAGGAAGAGCATATACAATATATTCAGATTGATTTCCAGACAGACTGCCGGCATCTCAAGGTTCCAGTTGCCGAGCACTACAGGTTGCACTTCACCCATAAACCCTACTTTCTTCCCTTTTACGCTGATTGATGCCCCCCTGCCGGGTATGAACGATGAATGCTCCAGCTCCTCAAGCTCTGGCCGCAGTTCAAGGTGGCTAGCAATGGTTTCAAGCACCTGCTTGATATGCGTATAGTTTGCCTTTCCGTGGCTCAAGGCAACAGCAAGCTTCCAGGTCTCCTCAACATTGGTTTCTTCTGCTGTATTTTTCCTGAACACAATGCCCATCTCAAAGATATCCTGCGGATACGCGTTATCAGTATTCTCGCTCAATACTTTCAGCATGTTGGGAAGCAGCCAGGCCCTCAGGAATGAATAATCCTGGGATTTTGAGCCTGCGAGCTCAATCATCTCAACCTCATGCTGCATCTTTCTGTTTATATCATGGCTGCCAAGGTGATAAGTTGCTGCCTCCATATACCCGAGGCCGGTCAGCAGTGTGGCAATGCGCTCCCTGAACCTGTAGAAGGCATCCTCATTGCCGATAGTGCTTATGCTTGGTATCTCTGCAGTAAAATTCTCATAGCCATAGGCAATTGCTATATCTTCAACCAAGTCTATTTGATGCAGTATATCATACCGGTAAGCAGGTACAAGGACCTTCCCGCAATTTCCGTTATTTTCTTTATTCCCATTATGGAATCCATACCCCATGCGCTCCAAAAGTTTCTTGGCATCCTGTTGTTTCAGATTCAGCCCAAGCAGCTTGTTGCAGTAAGCAAGGTCAAGCCGCATTTCCCTTGGTGCAAGATTCGGCATCTCAAGAGCTTTCCCGTCCTGCTGCACGCAGTCAATTGAGTAAATTATTCCGCCCATGTCGGCAAGTGAAGTAGCCATAACGGAAAGCGCTGTCTGGAGCGTAAAGAAATCATTGCCTGTTATTTCCAAGAAGATATTCTGTGTAGTTTCATCTATCTTCCCGACTGTATGTGAATTTATGATAGGCGGCATTGACATGATTATTCCCTTGTTGTCTACAAAAACAGGGAGCCTGTCCCATCCTTCCACAATATGCGCATATTCTCTTCCTGTTGGATGCAGGGAAAGTATTTCGCGGCCCGTGATAACATCAGGGTACTCAAGCGGCTGGAACTTAATTGCGTCAGGATCCATGCCTTTGAACTTGATTGGGAAAGATATTTTTTCAAGCGGGTAAAGCCCAATACCTCCTTTTTTCCTTCTGCGGAGAAGCGTGACACCAAGCTTTTCCTGCAGCTGTATGACTTCCCGGATGCGCTCATCAGTGAAAGTTAGCCCCTTGATAACGCATGCAAAAGCAAACGGCCATTCTTTTGGGAGTGATTTCTCAACTATGAGCTTATGCCCTGCTTTTTTTGCAGAATAATTGCGGAGCCCTGGCTTCTGTCCTATGAATGCGCTGAATGCTCTTGCGAACCCCTGCTCAGAAAGCATATCCGGCCTGTTTGGAAACACTTCTACGTGTATCTCATTGCCTTCAATCTTCTCAAGATCAGTTCCAAGATAGCTGATCCTATCCTTGAGCTTCTCAAGAGGCAGTTTCTTGCCCACTAGCTTCTCAAACACATCTTTGTTCAGCTTAACGCTCGGCATGGTTCACAGTTCACCGTATACAGTGTATGACTAGTATAAATATGAATTCCATAAATCCCGTAATCCTCTCTTTCTGTAGTTTTTATTATTTCATCCACAGTTTCATCTCCCGCAGCTGCCGCAGGTCATTCCTGTACAGGTCCCTGATATCGGTTATCTTGTAGTATTCTGCAATTGTCCTGGGAAACCCAAGGCCCCATGCAATGACAGGCACATCTTTCCCCAGCAGCGGCTTGACGACCTCCGGCCTGAAAATTCCAGAGCCGGCGAGCTCAATCCACTTGTTATGCACGGGGTGCAGCACATCAACCTCTGCGCTCATTTCAGTATAGGGAAAATAAGCAGGACGCACCCTCACAGCCTTATACCCCATCTTCAAAAAGAAGTTCTTGAGGTAACCGATTAGGTGCTTGAAGTTGGCATCAGGATCCACAACAATTCCTTCCACCTGGTCAAATTCAAACAGGTGGCTCCAGTCCAACGTCTCGTTCCTGAAGCATTTGCCAATGGCAAAGAATTTTGCAGGCAGGTCTGACTCCTTGAGTGCGGCGATTGTCCTGGCGCTGAGAACCGTGGTATGCGTCCGCAGCACATTCTTTTTGGATTCTTCCTCTCTCCAGGCATAACGCCATCCTGTGCTGCCGGTCGTCCAGCCATTTTCATGCACTGTTTTGGTTCTCTTTACTAGTTCCTTATCAGGCAATTTTCCTTTTTCAGGATCCTTGATGAAGAACGTATCCTGCATATCTCTCACAGGATGGTCCTGCGCTGTGAATAGCGCATCAAAATTCCAAAACGACGTATGCAGCAGCCTCCCGTGCATCTCGCTGAATCCGAGATCCAGCCATATCCTGCGCGCATATTCAACAGCCTGGTTGGTGAAATGCCTCTTTCCAGGGTAAATCCTTGGGACAGGCGCCGCGATGTCAAAAGTCCTGAATCTCTTGTTTTTCCATGAGCCTGTTTTGAGCATCTCAGGCGTAAGTGTTTCAAGATATTCTTGCTGCTGCTTGACATCTTTCACAAGCAGCCTTTTTCCAAGCTCAGTAACTGTAATCTCCTGTTTCTTTATTGTAACAGTTGTTACAATCGCCTTCCTCTTCTTCAGTTCTTCATAGGCAAATGCCTGCTCGGCGCTAAGCCCTGCTAGCTTCAGCGGCAATTCTTTCAGGAAAGTCTCTTCTATGAATTTCTTGCGCATATATTCATTTCCTGTCGCGGTCCGCGCTATTTTGAGCTCAGCATCCTTTCGCACTGTGATTGCCTGTTTCTTTTTCAGTATGCCGATAGAGACAGAAATCTCATCATCGGTGAGTTGCGTTGCATGCTGCAGCTGAGGCAGGGTATGCTCCCTTTCAAGCGCTTTCAGCAACCTCCGCTCCGGCAGCCCTTCTGCAAGATATCGCTTTCCGTTTTCAGCAGGCTCTATGAATGTGCTACTCTGTTCCTGCAGCTTCACAATGCCTTTGCCCTCCATCCAGACTAGGGCGCGGGCTAGTTCAACATCTTTAAGCTTGCTTTTCTTTGCAAGCCTGTCAAAATCAAGCTCTGTCCTGAGTGCTGCCAGAACCTTCCGTTCCAGGGGATGCAGGCCGTCAATTATTTTTTCAATGTCCATAGTGCGCTAATGATGTTATGTGTAACCCTTTTAAAAATCTTACCAGTTCTCCAGTTCTGATTTATAGCTCTGCTAAAAATAACGCAAACTTGCCTATCAATCACGAGGCAAGTTTGCGGGATTGAAATTCATGGGTTTAAAACCCCTTGCTTTAGCATGAATTTTCAATAAATTTGTAAGTTTGAAAAGATTAGAAGCTAGCAGGGCTAGCAAAAAAAGGTAAAAGAAAAATCTGGAAAGCCCGCAGTATCCTTACGCATCATTTCTAGCACCGCCTAAACTTTAACCTTGATGACGTCTTCTGCAGGCTTCATCTGTTTCCATGCTAATTCAAACAGGTCATTCAGTGATTTGGCAAAAAATGGTGTATTGACCCAGATGCCCACGTCATAAGTCGGATGCACATCCTTGTCATCCAGGACCATGAACAGCAGCTCCTTGCCGTCTACAATGGTAAACCGCGACTTATTGGTTGTATGCCTGACTTCCGCAACCTCTGATATATCCTTTATGGCAGCTGCAGCTTCCTTGGTCAATGGCGCTGCAATCTTGATCTTCACTCCGCGCTTCTTAAGCTTTTCAAATACTGGCTTGAGCCCCTCTACTTTCCGCATCAGGCCTTGTGTAGTGGTCATGATTACCACAGATTCCTCGGCATTCCTGATAAGTAGCTCAAGATGATTATAGAGATTATGCCTTCCCCTGAGTGATCCGGAGAGGTCGCTAGGCTCAACAAGCTCAACGCCCTGCTTATGCAGCATGCTCAATTCGCCCAGGATGTCAGTCTCCTTAAGCTTTTCAAGCCTTCCAATCCGTTCCTCAGCTTCAGCAGCCATGTTTTTCTTGACGCGCTCTACTACTTCCTGCGGTGCCACTGCAATATACTTTATTGGCTTGCCCAGCTTCATGACAACAAATCCTTTCTTTTCAAGGCTTTCTAAGACATCATAGCTTCTGCTCCTTGGCACATTGGCTATGTCAGAAAGTTCGCCTGCTGTGCTCACGCCGCGGGAGAGCAGTGCAGTCCATATTTTTACTTCATAAAGGTTCAGCGAGAAATACCGCCTTAATTTGCTCAAAAATTCTTCTTTTACAATCATAGCTTCCACCCCTTTTTGGAAACAATACTTTTTTGTTATTGATTGATGGCAAAACACAACTACTATTAATATGTTGCGGTTGCCACATTGTAGTATATAATAGGCAGTTCGCCTTAATTATCTACTACTCATAACACTTAGTTCCCACTAAGGAGTTATACTACTATAGTATTACTTCTATATAAATATTGCTAAAAGGTGTCAATAAGGCAGCTTTTGAGTAGCTTTTAAAATGTAGGACAATTATTATGCTATAAAATGAGGGTGATGGATTTTAAAGGAAGTGTTGGGCTGCTGAAAAGATACAGGCTCAAGCCAATCATTTTTGCAAGTGCGTCCAATAAGGATTTTCCAGCGCTAAAAAGGCAGGCAGTAAAAATAGGCTACCCCTGCGTCCTCAAGCTCTATGCCCGGGAGATTCTCCATAAAAGCATGGCAGGGGCCGTCATTACAGGTATCAGGGATGAGCCTGGTTTAGTTGCAGCCCACAAAAGCATGCTTGAAATTATCCATGAGCATCACATCACAAGGTTTGAGCTGGTTCTGCAGCCGCAGGTTGACGGATTTGAAATCATAGTTGGCGGCAAGCAGGATGCCTCATTCGGCCCTATTGTCTTGTTTGGTTTTGGAGGAATTTATGCCGAAGCGCTCAGGCAGACTGCTATTAGAATTTGCCCTATTACTGCAAGCCAGGCGCTTGAGATGATACAAGAGATTCCAATACCCTTGGATATGCACCACAAAAATCAGCTGGCTGATATCATAAGCAGAGTGGCAAGGCTCATGGAAAAAGAGGCAGTAAAGGAGCTTGACTTTAACCCTATACTTATCAATGAAGATGGATGCCATATTGTTGATGTGAGGATGCTGCTATGAGCCAAGGTTTAAGCTCTCTATTCAATCCGAGGACTATCGCACTAATTGGGGCTTCAAGGGATCCTAAAAGTGTAGGATATGGCCTGGCAAAAAACTTGCTGGAAGGCTGTGTCATGCGCTGCCGCTACTGTGCGCCATTCTTAGGAAAGGTATTCCTGGTAAACCCTTTTGCCGACAAGATACTTGGGGCCAGCTGCCACCGCATCCTTGCTCAGGTGAAGGAACAGATTGACCTGGCAATCATAGCGACGCCTGCCCCTCTAGTTGAAGATCAGGTTGATGCATGCATCAAAAAAAGGGTAAAAGGTGTCATAATAATTTCTGCAGGCTTCGCAGAATTCAGCGCGCAGGGCAGGGAATCCCAGGAGCGTATTGTAAAGAAACTGAGGAGAGCCAAAATCCCGCTCATAGGCCCAAACTGCCTGGGCATCATCCGTACATCCACTCATCTGAATGCAAGCTTTGCACCGAGCATGCCACCTAAAGGAAATGTTGCATTTGTGTCTCAATCAGGCGCCTTAGCAGATTCTATCATTGACTGGGCAATTGAGGAGAGCTATGGATTCAGCAGTATAGTAAGCCTTGGAAACTCAGCTGACAGGGATGTGTCTGATTTCATAGAATATTTTGCAGAAGACTTGGAAACAAAAGTGATAGCACTTTACATTGAGTCAATACGTGATGGCAGAAGATTCCTGAAGGTAGCCGGCTCTGTCAGCAAGAAAAAGCCAATTATAGTGCTAAAGGCTGGCAAGACACTTCGCGGGGTAAAAGCTATCAGCTCGCATACCGGAAACCTTGCAGGAGACTATGATATCTATAAAGCTGCATTTCGTCAAGCTGGCGTCGTGCTGGCTGAGAGCGTTGAGGAAATGTTTGACATTGCCAAGGTGTTTGCAACCCAGCCTGTGCCGAAAAAGAATGCTATTGCCATTGTCACAAACGGCGGCGGGCCAGGTGTTTTGTGTGCAGATTATTGCTCAGAATTTGGCATTAATCTTGTAGAGCTTGACAAGGCAACCATAAAAGAGCTTGACCGTTCAGGAGTCATGCACCCTGCATATTCCCGTGCAAATCCATTGGATATTGTAGGCGATGCGCTTCCTGTCCGCTACAAAGCTGCATTGGATATCTTGCTGGCGCAGGATTATATTGCCGGCCTGATTGTCATACAGACCCTGCAGACAATGACTGAGGCGTTGGAAGATGCTAAGATAGTGATAGCTGCAAAACAGAAGCATCCTGGCAAACCGATTATCTGCACGTACATGGGCGGCAAGTTCACCAAATCAAGCTTCCGCTACCTTGAGGAGAACGGGATTCCTGACTACAATGACGTCCGCAAATCCGCAAAGGCAATGGCTGCATTAATCAGTCGGATTGGAAAGAAATAGTGTTCAGAAGTAAAATGATGATAAGTAGTGGGCGGGTGGCGGGGCAAGGGTATGTGGGTTGCTCATTGGCAGTTTAATGTTAAGAACGAAATTTCTTTTAGGACTTAGAATGGTGGAATTCTGACATTCAATGATACTTGAACTTGTACCGCAGGAGTGCGGCAATACCTCCCAATCCCTCAAGCTTCTTGCCAGATTCATGCGCCGCGCTTATCAATATTACCTCTCCCTGCATTGATTCAGCCTTTTTCATAAGCCTTTCAAGCCTGTTGTAGCTTCCTTCCTGCCTCATCTTTTTTATTAGGGAATCTGCGATGAGCAGGCTTCGCACAGCCCCTGCCTCTACAGCCTCTCCGGTATCCTCCAGCCCATAGGCAGCCAGTGCATCTTTTGCAATCTCCCTGAAGAGCTCCTCTATAATTTTTGATTCCTGTGTCACTCTATCTTTTTTCAGGAGCTCCTTGACTTCATTGCTCTTGATGACTTCTTCTATCGCATTCACTGTTGCAGAGGAGCAGCTTGCCAGCCGTATCTTTTCTTCAGCGCCTCATCCTTGAGCTCTTCCATGAGGTATTCCCGCCAGAATGCCGGGCTTGCAAGGATAATGGCTGCAGTATTGTAGCGCTCGCTATATTCCTTCAGATGACCTATTATTTGCTGGTAGAAGTTTGAGGTGACTTTGGTTGCATCCTCTTTTTTCTGCACAGTTCCATGCAGCTCGAGTAGCAGCTCATACTTGTATTTCTTTAGCAGGGCAAAGTATGCATACTCCCTGTCAAACACGCATATCAATGCCTGTGGCTGCTCTTCCAGAGCCTCATGCAGCCTGTCAAGCTGGTATTTTGCCCAGTGCCCCTTGACGATGCTCACTACACTATCCTGCTCCACGTTTATAGTATGGTAAGACCCCTTTGGCACATCCTCCGGTGCCTCAAGCACCTTGCCTGAAACTCTCAGCGAATTCTGGTACTCGTGAAACTCCACAGATTCAGCAAGAATTGTAATAAACATTGTTTTCTTTACAGACTCCCCTGCATCTCCCATCTTGATCTTTCTGGTTGTTATGCCTTTGATGGTATCTCCCTGCTCTATGATCTGGGACAGGCTCCACAGGTCATCAGGATTAGTCACCCTTACCTTTATCTCGCCCTGCTTCAGGTTGCTGTACAGCTTTTGCATGCAGCATACTATCCTTGCAGTATATTTAAGGGTATTGTCGCTGCCGCAACCTTAACTAAAGTAACATTTATATAGGCAATTTTTACAGTAATGGAAAGCTATACAAAAAGGTGTCAATATGAGAAAGAAAGCGCAGGCCCATACCCTAGTCCTTATCATCCTGCTGCTCATTGTGCTCTATATAGTAATATTGCCTCCTGAAGAGCGTGAAGCCCTGCTTGAAGACAATGGCGATTCAGGAAGCAGGCCAATCTCTAAGAGGGTTAATATTTCAACGCTCCTTGAAGAGTTCCCCGGCACGCTTTCTTTTAGGGAAGATGATAAGCGTGACATTGACTTTCCAAATGTCAATCTCCTGGAATCAGTTGAATCGCAGCTGCTGGCAAAGTTTGCTCCTTTCACGGTAAGGAATGGTATCTTTGATGAGAAAGATAAGGCAGCTGAGTTCTCCATACCTGATATTAAGAATACTGATAACGTATTCCTTTCTTTTTCAATAAAAAAGGCTAAGGGTGATCTTATAATAAAGCTGAACGGCGAAACAATTCTTGAATACGGGGCAGCAGGGGCTATTGAGCCTATAGAATTGCGCAAGGAGCTTCTCAAGGATGCTAATCAGCTTGAATTCTCAGCGAGCAGCGTCGGCTGGAAATTCTGGCGCACCAATGAGTACAGCCTTGAAGATATTAAGGTTATAGGGGATGTCACTGACATAAGCCGCCAAAAGAGCCAGAATTCTTTTGTAGTGACTAATGCAGAGCTGACTAATATAGAAAGGTCGCAGCTTCGCTTCATACCTTTCTGCAGCAGTGTGGCAAGTCTTGGATCATTGGAAGTCCTGCTCAATAACCGTAATGTCTATTCATCTGTCCCTGTTTGTGATGATCCTGTGATGCTGGACATCAATGAGGATATGTTGAATGACGGCAGCAACAGCCTTGCATTCAGGTCATCCAGGGGCAGCTACAGCATAGAGCAGATAAGGCTGGATATTGATTTCAAGAAGACCCGGTCAGCAGTATACTTCTTTGAGCTTAATGAAAGCGATTTTATCAATGTGACTGAAAACAGGAAAGATGTGATCATGGCCATGCGCTTCGTTGATGACAAGGAGACAAAGGCGGCTGACGTGAGCGTCAACGGCCACAAGTTCAGGATAGACCAGGAAAAGCCTGTTTTTACCAGGAACATTGACGGGTTTGTTGAGGAAGGCAATAACTTCATAGAGATCATCCCGAAGGAGACCCTGTATATAGTTGAGCTGAATGTTACCATTAAGAAGAACTAAGCTGCTGAGCGATGAGGAGTAAGGTTTAAATGCTGTATTCTTCCGTATTGGTGTAAAGAGGTATTATGGCTGCAAGAGACTGGATTCAGAATTATTTTAATAAGGAGCAGGCTGCTGCAAGGGCTGAAGAGGCGCGTAGAAAGAGGGAAGACTTGACTTTAGGCCGCAAAAGAGTACAGGAGGGTAAGGGCTGCTCAGGCTTTAAGTATGACTGGGAGGGGAATTGCTGCTACGGGTAGAGGTATGAAGAGATTGGGTTCTGGTTTGATGACAACGATTGCAGTAGGTGGCTCGGCAGGTGGATCCGCTATCTCTGGAACTGCAAGATTTATGTCAGGCGTTAACGTCTTGTTATTCGTCACAATAGTTGTACATTTAATTGATGTAATAACAGGCTATCAAGCGTTCGCCGTTAGGTTTTTCCTTTATTTTGTATTGACCATATATGCTTGGTTGGTCGTGTTTAACAGGGGGGCAGCCACTCTAGACTTTGGAGCAGCAAAACTGCCTTTAGCCTTATCGCTATGGATGTTTTTAATTCCGTATGCTGCTTCATTCCCTTGGCTTAACATCATAACGGGTACTGAGACATTTATTTTCTTGGTTACATTCATACCAGCATGGCCGCTATTCCTGATGTTAACAGGAGGCACAAGGACAACTAAAATTGCTTTGATACTGTATATCACAGCGTGGCTTGTTATTGGATTTCCCACCATAATGACTACATTAGGAAATGACCTAGGGCTTGCAAAGGCGATTATTCCTGTTGACACATTCAAGACAATTTACCAGGGGTATGATAGGTTTACAAAAGGACTTGGTGTTATTGGGAAAAATCTATGGGATTTACCCGTAAATATTTTTAGAGGAGTTATCCGGGCGGCATCGGGGGAATATTATGACTATTATACTGGTAGTGTGGATAAAAATGTTCAAGAGCCTCTTGGCGTTTATATAGAAAAAGTAAAGGCAGCAGATCCTAAGTATTATGAAAATGATGTTGTAGTAATTTATGGATTATTGAAGGCCCGCACCCTTGATACTACTATACCAATCAAAATCAGCTACAGTTGTTACGAAGAGGATGGGGAAAATAAGAAACTGTTCACTGCCAGGCCAGGAACCACATTCAATGTGGAAAGTTTTGATACAATTGATTTGGAATGCAATGCCCATAACCTCCCTGTTGGAGGGCATACAATAAAGCTGGCAGCGGAATTTGAGGATTTTCCTACATATGGGTATGCTAAAGTATATTTTATGGATAGGGAGAGATTGAGAAGCTTGGAAAAAGAAGGCATAGATCCATTCAAATTTGGTGGTATTACTGATAAGAATCCTGAAGCTAAATATACGAATGGACCTGTGATGCTGGGTATGGGTACTGCTGGTGAAATAACAGGTATCAGTAATGCTCAGACTGTTCCCCCCAGGGTAGGAATAACCATTGATAATAGATGGAAGGGTGAAGTTATTGAAATAAAAGAGCTCTTTATCCAGGTTCCAGAACAGGTTACAATTCCTGCAAAAGATTCTTGCGGACCGCGATATGAGGTGACAGAGGTTCCCAATAAGGAATTTAGCCCCGAGACTGAGAATGATCCGAATTACAAACTAACGTATAAATTGAAAAGGATATCACCAGGGGGTAAAGAAGAGGCTAAGACGCCTCACACTATTTTTTGCAATTTAAGGATTACTGATGTCAAGGATTTCTTAGGGAGTACACCTGTTGCAATAAAATATTTTAGGGCCAAGGTCAATTACAGGTATAAGATAACAGATCATGCATCAGTTACCATTACTAAGCTATCAAAAGGATTTATCCCGTCGCAAGGCATTGTAGCAGTGGGCTCTGCCTATCTGCCTGAAAAACTGAGTGAGGATTATAATGAGCGGAAATTGCAGATTATAGAGGCTGTCAAGAAATATGCAGTTGAAAACCAAGTGCCTGTCTCGCTTGCCTTAGCAGTGATAGATATTGAAAGCGAATTCAGGCATTGCTGCAAAGATACTTCAAAAAGAGCCGGGAATGATCCTAACAAATGTGAGCCAACTAACGAGAAATATTGTCCGGGAAAGACGTTAAAGAGCGATTTAAACCCACCAAGCATTGGTGTAATGCAGATAAACAGCGCTAACAGTCCTATTGGCTGTAACTCCCTTGAAGACATTGAATGTAACATTAAGACAGGCATAAGCATGTTAAGGCAAGGATATATTCTATACAAGAACGGGTGCAGGAAGGCGGCAAATTATGAGTCCATTAAAGCTGCATGCGAGAACTGCAAAACAGGCCAGGGAAACTTCTATCATGAGTACCGTGAATGGGATGCGGCTTTGCGTGCATACAATGGATGGGGTTGTCCATCTACATATCTGGAAGCGGTAAACTATGTTGGGTCAGTAAATAGTAGAATCGCTCAATATAAGCAGTATGAGGCAAGTTCATGAACAAAATATTATTCTCGTTTATGATAGTTATTTTGTTATTTGGTGTCACAGCCTGTAAAAAATCAGATGTAAATACCAAAGTTATAACGAGTTTCAGGACAGGAATTGGTGATTTAGAGATAAAGTTTCTTGATAATGCCCCGCCAGCAGAACTGTACTATTCCAAAGATGCGCAGTTTCCTATAGGATTACAGATCCAGAATAAAGGAGCTGAGCGTGCCTATGGCGTGATTGCCTTGAATTTCGGTGGGCATGTAACTTTAGCAGATACCATAAATGCACAAAAGGATGATCGTGATGCTAACCTGTTTAAGATAGCCGGCTCAGAAGGCTCATTTCTTGAAGGCAAGAGATCCCAGAACCCTAACGGTGATCTGCAGGTGTTCACGCTAACTGCTGCCCCTTCTGCTTTAAATCCACAATCCGAGCAATTTAAGAGCACAGTCATAGCTACTGCCTGCTATGATTATCAGACTGAATTCACGCCTGAAGTATGCATTGATACGGATGTATACAACCAGAAGCAGCTTGGCAAGGCCTGCAAAGTGCAGGATGTCACAAGCTCAGGTCAGGGCGCTCCTGTTGTTGTTGAAAGGGTAGAGGTGCAGATGCTTCCAAAGGAAAAAGGTGTTGCCCCCCAGTTTACCATTACCCTCAAAAATTCAGGCAATGGGGAGGTTATACGCCGCGAGAAATACAGGGAAGTCTGCTCTCAAAGGGTAGCTGATACGTCAGTAATTTTTAATCTTGCATACGTATATGCACAATTAGCAGACAAAGACCTTGAATGCTATCCGAAAAAGGAGCAGGTTCTTCCATTAGAGCCTGCAGCCGGTGAAGATGCAATATATGGATATGCGCGCTTCAAAGATAAGGCTTCTACTGTCGTCTGCCGCTATAATGGAGTTATCTCAAAACCAGAAGGTAGCTATGTCTCAAAGCTGAGGATAGTGGTATATTATGGGTATACATTTTCTGTGTCCAAGGATATCACAATAAAAGTCCCGCTTCCCAAAAGCAGGCCGGAGTCTGCGCCTTCTGGCCCCCAGTCAGGTGAAGTCCCCTGTGATCTAGTTGCAGGGTGCGTACAGAATTAAGGATTGTAACCCGGAATCTCCTGGAAATTCCGTGAGCCCAGAATTCCGCAACGTTTATATATAGTGCACCAGAGATTCACTATAGTAAAATGAGGAAAGTACAGCTTATTACCATTCTATTGCTTTTCGTGGTAGTCTTTGCAGGCTGTAAAAAGAGTGATACCAAGACTTTAACTGGAAAAGACATAAACTTTCATAGGGGCTCAGAAGGCATTGTGGTCACATTCCTGCCCAATTCGCCTCCTTCAAGAGTTTTCCAAAATCAGGATATTGCCATCCATGTGCAGGCAGAGAACAAGGGCGCATATGATTCAGAGTATGCACGCCTTTTTATCTCTGGTTTTGAGCGCAGCTCATTACAGGGCAACTGGCAGGACGGTTCTGATACTAATGTTGATTTGACGCTAAACGGTCCCTTCAGGGGCAAGAGCCAGGTAAATCCAGAAGGAGCTTTAGATATCAAGACTTATACTGCAAAAGCTGCTGTCCCTGTTTCATCTGCTGACAAATATACGGCAAATGTATTGATAACGTCTTGCTACAGCTACCGCACGCAGGCAAATCCCGTTGTGTGCATAGATCCTGATCCTTTTTCAGTAGTGAGGAAGGATAAGGTATGTGAAGTGCGTGATGTCGGGCTTGCGGGCGGTCAGGGAGCGCCGATTGCAATAACGAAGGTAGAGGAAGAAGTAGGCAATAACAAGGTATTCTTCAGGATATTTATCAGCAATGTAGGCAACGGTAAGGTCATGAAGCCTGAGATAGTCACGACAAGCAAATGCCCGTATGGCCTTGATGTATTGGACATAAACAAGGTGCAGGTTACCCAGATAAGCGTGCCAAGCCTCACGCTTGACAAATGCGAGCCTGAGCTGAGCAGGGGCGTTACTCTTATCAACGGCCAGGGTTTCGTCTTCTGCAGCTTTAACCTGCCGCAGGATAAGGAGCAGACATCTTACACGACACCACTCAACATAGAGCTCAGCTACGGCTATTCAAGCTCTGTCCAGAAGCAGCTTGAGATAGTTAATATACAATAAGATTGCAAGGGATACAATAAAGTTTACATAAGGTTTTCAATAAGGTTTTGATAATATATGTAATGCCTGTCCCCTGGTGCTTAATTTTCTATCAAAAGGTTTAAATAATGAGCAGTCAAGGGATATATCATGCATAAAAAGAAGAGGTATGGCCTATTATTGGGCTTTTTTGCAGCGCTGCTTGTGCTGGCTGCCTGCACCGCGGATCAGAAAAACGAGACGCCAACTTCAAGATCCCCTTTTGAAGGCGGTGAGAAAGGCATTGTTGGTGAATTCAGGGAATTCGGTATAATTGACAAGTCTGATATTGAAGAGATATTCTCAACAGAAAGCTTCCCAATTGAGGTTGTGCTCAAGAATAAGGGCGAGCATGATATTGATCCGGGAGATGTTGCAGTAAGCCTGACAGGCATCAACCTTGCTGATTTTTCAGGCATCCCGAACAGGCAGGTCTCTAATGAGAATGAGATTGAAAGGGTATCTGACGTTAATGCAGACGGGGGTGAAGAGGTCATTGATTTTACTCCAGGTGAGGACAATGCGCGCTATCTGCCTCAGATAATAGGCAACAATGTTGACATTACTGTAGTAGGCAATATTGTAGCTCGCTATAAGACATATGTGACTGTCCCGAAAGCCTGCTTTAAAGGGGACTTAAAGGATAAGTCATTCTGCGAGGTTGATGAGGATAAGACAGTATTTTCTTCAGGCGCTCCTATCCAGGTGAAGCGCGTCAGGGAGCGCCCTTCAGGCACTGGCCTTGTTGTCCTTGAATTCTTTGTTGAGAATGCTGGCCAGGGCAAGGTGACCAAGCATGGCACAGAGTTTGACGCCCGCATCCATACTTTGGAATTTGAGATATCTGAACCTGAGAAATGGGACTGCAGCGGTCGCGGCAGGGCGAATGAGCTGCGCCTTGACAGCGATGGCAAGGGCTCAATAGTATGCAAGTTAAAGGATAGTGCAAAACTGGCAAAGGAAGACCTGTTTACTAAGGAAGTTGCCCTTACGCTTGATTATGACTATAAGGATACGATTGTAAAGCAGCTCCGCATAAAGAAAGAAGAATAATAGGAATATGGGATTAGGATTATACTTTATTTAGGCTCCTCCTGCAAGCGCAAATTGGCTCAATAATGCCTCAAGTTGTATAAACTCGTCTGCGCCTTCTGACATCCTGAATTCAATCTCCCCGCATTTCTCTATGAGATGCATCTTCATCCTTATATCAACCGGCAGGTTAAGGATTTCACGTTGTATATGCTTGATTATGTCAACCCCCGACAAGCCGTGCACCATCATGGTGTCAAAGAGCTTTTGTTTGGCTCCCAGAAAATCATTTTTGAGCGCCTTCATTAATATTTCCACAATGTCTTTTGGCTTTGCAGTGCTTGCAACTGCATAAATAGTAGTATCATCTACCTTATTCGTAATGGAGGCAGAGCTCTGCAGGATATTCTCAAGCTTCCTTAGGTCGCCTTCGCTTACCTCAAATAATGCTTCGTGAGCAGCCTCGGTCACATGCAATCCTTCATGCGCTGCAATCTTATTGATTATGTCAAACACATCTTTCTTGTCAAGATGCCTGAACCTGAAGACAGCGCACCTGCTCTGGATAGGCTCAATGATCTTAGAAGCATAATTTGCAGAGAGGATAAATCGCGTGGTGCCAGTATAATTCTCCATAGTCCTGCGAAGCGCCTGCTGCGCCTCTCTTGTCAGCGCATCGCACTCGTCCAGGTAGATGATCTTGAATGGCATATCACCTATAGGCCGTGTCCTGGCAAAGTCCTTGACCTTGTTCCTGATGACATCAATCCCCCTCTCGTCTGATGCGTTCAATTCCAGAAGATTCTGCCGCCATGCCTCTCCGAAGAGCGTCTTCGCAATCACAATTGATAAGCTTGTCTTGCCTGTGCCGGCAGGCCCTGTAAACAGGAGATGCGGCATATTCTTCTTCTCCACGAATGCCTTCACCCTTTTAACTACCTCTGCCTGCCCCTTGATATCGCTGAAATCTTTTGGCCGGTATTTCTCGGTCCAAAGCGTGCTTTCCATGCTCCTGCAAGAATTGTACTCGGTTTAAATAGTTTTGGCTAAGTGCTAAGTGCAAGTGTTGCCCAAGTATCAAGTAAACAATCAGATTAGCAATCAAGATTGACAACCAGATAACTAAGAGATAAAAGGAATAACGCAAACTTGCTACTCGGCGCAATCCCCAGCTGTCAAGAACCACCAGTCATATGT
>JACPIF010000002.1 GCA_016188215.1 Candidatus Woesearchaeota archaeon | reverse complement strand
ATGTCAATATCAAAATGACTTTTACAACGCCTGCATGCCCCTATGGCCCTCTGCTTCTGGATGAAGTGCAGCGCACCATCAAGGAGCGGCTGCCTGAAGTGAAGAATGTCAAGATAGATGTTGTGTTTGACCCGCCATGGCAGCCAAGCGAAGAATTGCGGGCATTGTTCGGTGTGTAGTGATTCTAATGATTTACTTTGGCTTGTTTGCATGACTGCGCGAACTGCGCGCCTCAACATGGGGCGGTCCGCGATTCCACGTAAGTGGTTCCGAAACGAAGTTTCGTTTCTGGTTGTGCATTTGCGGTTCGCGGACTGTTCACCGTGAGACGACATTTATGTCGTCTCTATCCCGAAGGGTGCTGACTCTTAGCCTTTAACAAAAAGATACATACGAAAGTTTATAAATCATGGTAACTCTTTTGGAATAAGATGTCAAGGAAACTTTCAAGGACAGAAAGGGCGAGGCGCGCCTTTGATACCAATGATGTTGCGCTGGCGCGAAAGGCCCATGGCCAAAGGCTGATAGAGAGGCATATACATGAGCAAGACCGGTACGCGACCAGGGCGCAATATCTGGGCGAGTTCGTGTACGGGGCGCTTGACGGGACTGTGACTACTTTTGCAATTGTTGCTGGCGCCGCAGGGGCCATGCTTACGCCAGGGATCGTCATTATTCTGGGATTCTCAAATTTGATTGCTGATGGATTTTCCATGGCGTCCGGGAATTACCTGAGCGAGAGGACTCAGCAGGATTACATTGCAAAGGAAAGGAAGCGCGAGGAATGGGAAGTGGAGCATGTGCCTGACGGGGAGAAGCGCGAGGTGCGGGAGATCTTCAGGCAGAAAGGGTTTGCAGGCAAAGACCTTGACCGGGCAGTGGAAATCATAACATCAGACAAGAAAGTGTGGATAGATACCATGATGGCTGACGAACTCGGGTTGATTGAAAGCGCGAAAAGCCCGTGGAAGACTGCCATGGCCACGTACATCGGGTTTATCCTGATTGGCGTGATTCCGCTGCTTGCGTACGTGCTGTCATTTTTTTTACCTATTTTCAGATCAAGCACATTTCTTATTGCCATCGGGATGACCCTTGCCGCATTAGTCACCATCGGGGTTATAAAGCGGTACGTCACCAAAAAGGAACTCTGGAAATCCGTGCTGGAGACAGTAGCGGTCGGCGGGGTCGCTGCTTTCATTGCCTACTATGTTGGGTATTTCTTGAGGTTAGTGGTGGGAGCTGTGCTGTAAGGTGTGATGCATGCCTAGCTACTTTCATGAATTATCTGATTTGGCGGGATACTTAGTAGGACATCGAGGAGACCTAAAGCAAAAGGAACTGGCAGCGCTGACGCATGGGTATTATGTCAAGACTGAAGTTGCACTGGATTATCCTATGTCTGTTAAGAGTATTCCCTCTATTATTGAAAATTCATGGGTTTAAAACCCCTTGCTTTAGCATGAATTTTCAATCCCGCAAACTTGCCTATCAATCACGAGGCGCAATCAAAACCCCAGCTTTTAAGCTTGGGATTGCGGGAATCATTTAGCCAAGGCGTTAACTGGAAAAGAGCCTTATAGGACTCTGTTTGGGCTGTATGTACGAGCACTAAGGCTAAAAACAGAAGAAAAGGAAAGAATACGGAAGCTTGCCAGAAAAGTTAATCCAATCTTTACATTCTGACTACTGCGCAAGCCTGCACTCGCCATCCTCAACATAGCAGGCATAAGGGATGCCTATCTCCGGCCTCTGGTATGGAAGCCATCCTGCAGGCTGCTGGTTCTGCATGAAGCAGTTTACATCATTAGTCTCTTCATTCCTATAGAGCCCGCACTGCACTGACTGTTGCACCTGCTTATATGCAGCATCTGCTAAAGGCTCCTTTATTTCATTAATCCTGTCGGTGATTGCCCTAAGATCTGCCGGGATGTATTCGTCTACAAATGTGTTAACAGTCACCTTTTTTGCATTTCCTTCCTTAGTCACTATAATGTCAACGGATGGCGCATCCGCGACTGTAGGGACAGCTGGGACATCCTGCATAGTTTCAAATCCTTTCTGCTCAATTAATGCAATAAGCTGCCTATGCTCCTCTGGAGCCAGCATTCTTGACTTTTCTGCAACTATAGTGCCGTTGTGGCCCTTGAGCTGCAGTGTCGCCTTACCATCCTTATCAACAGTAAACAGCTGTTCGCCTGCTTCCATTGGCGCAAATCCGCCATAGATACGCATGCTTACTTCCTGCTGCTGCGCCACCTCATTGCACGCAACTATGAGAAATGCAGCCAGCATTGACACGGCTATCAGGTTGCTGTTCATGGATATCATTCCTTTCATAGAAATATGCAATACCTTTGCTTATAAATACCTTATTATGATTCTAACTTGAGTTGAAGCTATCACTTCATCTTCCTGAGGAAGCCCATGAGGCAGAATGCCTCGCGCCTGGTGAGCAGGGATTTGCCGATAAGCCGCTGCCACAGCTCGCGCTGCGTCTGCTTCTGCCCCTCTGTAGTAAATTGCGTTGATGATATAACCTCATCAACCAGCTTCATTATCACTTCCTTCTCTTTTGCAGTGATTGGCTTGATGTGGGATATTATGCTGTCTTCATTTGACTTTTTGGCGATCTCGTAAAAGATTATGGCAGCGGCATGCGCGATGTTAAGCGTCTTGTATTCCCTGCTTGTAGGTATTGTCACCAGGAAATCGCACTGCTCTATCTCCTTGTTAGTCAGTCCGGAGCCGTCCCTGCCCAGCAGGATGCAGAGCTTCCCCTTGATGCCTACAATCTTTTCTGCCAGCACCGGCGGAGCCAGGGGCAGCCGCGGGATATTATAGTCCGTACCCAAGACAGCGGTAGTGCCTATGATATAATCAAAATTCTGCTTTAACTCCTGCATGTCCTTCATGAGCACAGCTCTTTCAAGGATATCCTTTGCATATTTCGCTTTCATGACAGCATTAACAGAATCTTTTTTGGCCTTCGGAGCAACAAGAATGAGCTTGTTGAAATCAAAATTCTTCATGGCACGCGCTATGTAACCTAGGTTGTCGGGATACTCAGGCTCCATCATGGCAACTGCTATGGGCTGCATGAGCTTGTGGATTGCAGAAGATTTTATAAATGCTTCCGGAGAGCAGCCTCAAGTTACCTGAACAGGCCGAAGCTTGACAGGATTAATGTAATTATCAAAAGCAGGAACAACATGCTGATGCCTGCCCATATCTTTCGTGCTGTATCCTTATCAAACCGTGATTCAAGCGCAGTGAGGAGCATCCTGCCGCCGTCAATAGGGCCGAGCGGCGCAAGATTGAAAAGGCCGATGCCGAGATTCAGCTGCATCAGGGTGAATAAAAGGCCGAAAAGCCAGATAGAAACCGGGACCAGTGCGCCATATCTTTCCTGCACCCCAGGCTTTACGCCGCTATTTGGGGTAACAGAAACCCCCACATAGGCCCTGCTCTGGTTTTGAGGGTGTTGTTCCAGTGCAATCCTGTAAGAGCTGGCATTAGTCTTAATGTCCAGCACATCACCTGGCTTGCGGCTACTAAGCGCTGCGATAAATTCTTCAGGGGTTTTTATCGGGTTGCCGTCAACCGCAGTTATTACCTCTCCAATTTTCATGCCAGAGCTATTTGCAGGGGATATCTTCTCGTCAAAGCTCAGGATTTCCACGCCCTTCGCCTCAACAAATTGGCTGGCAAACGGCGCAATAAAGGCTATGAAAGCCAATAGGAGGATAAGCGCGAACAGGATATTTGAAAAGGCGCCTGCAGCGAATATTGTAAGCTGTTCCCTCCTGCTTTTCTTTGCAACTGCCTTCTCATCAGGCTCTACAAATGCCAGCGGGATTATGGGAGCTAAAATCGCAAGAGCGCCGAAGCCGCTTGACTTCACTTTTATATTGAACAGCCGTGCAAAAATACCGTGGGAAAATTCGTGGAGCACAGCCAGGACAAAAATGGAGATAAGCCAATAAAAGGGATCCACATAAAAGATACCAGACACACCCTTTATCGGGAGCACAAGGCCCACTGCGGGCGGTGCGCTCGGCTTTGTGAATGTCTCAGCCAGGCTCATGACCAATGCTACGCTGAGGAGCGTCATGCCAAGGAACCCGACCATGATGATAGCGGAGCTTGCATACCTCACGGGAGCCCGGGAGCGAACAGACAATACGATGAACACAATCATGACGGCAAGGATTATGAGATATGCAGAGTATTTGGCTGCCTTAAGACTGAGCAACGCTGCTGCAAAAAAGGCTACTATCCCAAAGCTGAGGATAATGGTGAGATAACTCAGAAATGGTCTACGCCTGAACTGGGCAGCAAAAGAATCCATGAACCGCAGCCCGTACCGAGTGCGCCAGAGTATCACATAAATCAGCGGGAACAGAATCTTCTGGAAATCAAGCTTCCTGCGGTTGAAATAGACGAGCGCAGTCAGGGATAAAAGAAAGATAATCGCTATTATGTTTTCAATATTCATATCAAAAAAGGCGCTATGCTCCTTATTTCTTTCTCTTTGGGCGCAGGGCTCTTGAATGGCACCTGCGGCACTTGACCTTGCCTTCTATAACAAATATGTTGGGAGCCCGGATGACAGCCTTGCAGTTCCTGCACACGAACTTGTTCTTGAACATCCTTGCCTGCGCTTCCGGGAATTTTACCATTGTAATTCTTCCTTGTTGAGTTTACTAAGTTGCATTACGGGCGCGAAATGCGCGCCTCAACATGTCCGCCGTAATTAATTTACAGCGGATGTCGGCGGACCACCGTAACCCTGGAGGCGAGATTTATCTCGCCGACCACTTTATCCAATTTAGTATTTTGATTTTATTATTTTACTGTTTGCTAACTCTTGCCCATGACCTGCTTCATGACTTTCTGGCCCAAAACATCCCAGTAGAGGACATTTGCGCCCTCAACGACCTGCCCTTTAAGCTCTTCAGGTATGCTTAAGTCAAATGTCTCGTAGGTTTCATTGTCCATGACATTTACAGAATCCCCTGTGACGGACAGCACCTGTGCATTCTTCTTCTCTATGAGCGGGACTTCAACATTATCATGGCCTGGAAGCACTATGACGCGCTTCTTCTCGTCAAACAGGCCGACCGCGCTGAGCCTTATCTTTGAGTGGCCGTGCTTGCCAGGCTTGCTGGTCTGCGTGTCAACGACCCTGCATGCAGCCCCGTCTATAACGATATAGCTGCCTTTCTGCATCGTGTTTGCGCCTGCCTGTTTTGTACTCATGATAACCTCATTAGAACCCCTTTTGAGAGCTATGGCTTGTTTATAAAGATTGCCATTATTTGGCAGCTAAGCGGATATCACCTGCCTTGACTGTCTTCCTGCCTGCGTGCTTCGCTATATCCCAGGCCCTTTGTGCAATCTGCTCGGCATGGCTTTCAATGACTTCCTTCAAGGCGCCTTTTGCCCGGTCCGAGACGCGGTCCGCGCCAGCATTCTTCAGTATCTTTTCCATGGCAGCCAGAGGCAGAAGCTTTTTGGACATCATCCTAAAAGGTGGCTGGTTACTATTTAAAGATTTCTGTTGCTGTTGCGCCTCATTCCCAGAATAAAGCCTGAAATATTCTCCTTTTACTTTGATTGGACACTAACCTGCCCAATTCTTTCTCAAGACCAGCTGCATCGTCAAATTTCCTCTCAAGCCGCCTGAATTCAGAAGTATGGTGCCGCTCGCCTGAGAACTTGAGCTTCTTGTGCAGCATCTCATGGTACATGACATATTCCACCAGCTGGTGCCTGCCGTCCAACAGCTTGCGGCTGATGGAGATCGTGTCAGATCCGAACGCATAGCTGCCCAGCCTGTTGCGGGCATTGTGCCATTTCAGGTTCGGCTTTTCCAGCAGGCCAAAGAAATATTTTTCATTGAGCTTGTTGAAGATAATCTCAAGGTATTGGTCATTGTGGAGCTTAGGAGCAGCAATCTCTATATTTTTTAGAAATAGGTAGTAGAGCTCAATGTACTGCGTCCTTATTTTAGTGCGGAATACCCTATTCAGGAGGTTCTGCAACAAGCCAATCTGTATCTCTTCTGAGACAGCCCGCCATTTACTGCTCAGGTTGAAGTGAAGCGAGGAGCGGGTGAATTTCACGTTTGCATTGTAGTCATGGAACTTGGCAGAATACGAGATGCGGGCAGTATGCGTGAACTCCCTGTCAGGGTAGAGTCCGATGAAGGCTTTCTTGACTAAGTCCTGGTACATGTCTCAAAAGGCAGACACCAACTTTAAGAATTTTGCTATTTGCAACCCACCTACCCTAGCCCCACCACCCTCCCACTAAAGGGCAACAGCAAACACGCTGCCTGCAGTAACAAGAACAATAAGCCAGTACAGGCTGCTGATGAGCTGCAGGCGGCCAGGGACTTTCAATGCAAGGTTATTCATGTACTCAATGAGGGCATAAACTATCCAGAACAGCAAGCCCAGCTTGAAGCCGTCCAGGATGCCATACCTCTGCATGGTAAAGCCAAGAGTTAACACGATGAGCAAAGTAAGCAGGAAAATAACGCTGAGAAACTTGAGCTCTTCACCCTTCCTTGGCTTTTCCTTCCTGCGCCACGGCTGGTATTTGAATAATGATGCCATCCACTGCTTCTTGAAGAAGAGCTCAAACCAGATATAGCCAAACAGGAATAGGAATACCGTAACAATCAGTGAGACCACAAAGAGCCTGAGGGTTACCATTAGATTATAATAGCAAATTGAATATATAAATCTTTACCATTGTTTTACGTCCCTTTGATACTCAAGCTTTAAAAACTCAAGAGGCTTACTAGGCAAGGTGTCAGGGGGTAATTATCATGGAACAGGAAGCTATGCAAAGCTATGATACAAAATTCGTAGAAGAGCGCCCTTGGGGGATGTTTGAGCGGTTTACACATAACGAAGTATCTACTGTCAAGCTGATTTATATCAAGCCAAATGAGACACTAAGCTTGCAATACCATAATAATCGCGCAGAATTCTGGAAGGTAATTAAAGGACCGGCAAAAATTACCATCGGAGATAAAACTGTAAGGGCAGAGGAAGGAGAAGAGTTTTTCATCCCTGTCAAGGCTGTGCATAGGATGGGAAGCTTTGATGCGCCAGTCACTATCCTGGAAATCGCATTTGGGCATCAGGATGAGAAAGATATTGTCAGGCTTGAGGACAAATACAAGAGAGCGTAGTGAATTCCATGAATAAGGAAAAAGGGTGTGTGCTCGCAATATTCGGGGCAACAGGAGACTTGACACACAAGAAACTGCTCCCTGCGCTCTATTTTCTTGAGCTGGAGAAGCAGCTGGATGAGGGCTTTACGATAGTGGCGGTGGCGCGCAGGCCCAGAACAACCGAGGAATTCAGGAAAGAGGCAGCTGCATCCATACAAAAGTTCTCCAAGTACAAGCCGCGTGAAGATATCTTGAGCAGGCTGCTGCAACGCATACATTACCACCAGCTTGAATTCAACCAGCAGCAGGATTACACAAACCTGAGGAAGCGGATAAGCGAACTGACTACCCGGCGCTGCAGGCAGATATTCTACCTTGCGGTGCCGCCTGAGCATTTTGAGGGCATTGTGCAGAACATGGAAGCTGCAAAACTTGCTGATAAGGGCAATAAGGATGTAAGGATAGTATTTGAGAAGCCTTTTGGAAATAACCTGCGATCTGCACAGGAGCTGAACAAGACCATCCGCAAAGTTTTTGATGAGTCTCAGATTTACAGGATTGACCATTACCTTGCAAAAGAATTAGTGCAGAGCCTGCTCGTCTTACGATTTGGAAACAGCATATTTGAACCTTTATGGAATAACAAGTACATTGAGCATGTGCAGATAACTGTTGCGGAATCAATTGGCATAGAGGGCAGGGCGGGATATTATGAAAAGGCAGGCGCATTGAAAGATATTGTGCAGAACCATATCATGCAGCTTCTCAGCTTGGTTGCGATGCAGGCTCCGAAGAAATTGACAGCAGATGATATAAGGGACGAGAAAGTAAAGGTTCTTCAGAAGCTTTCCATAAGGAATATTGCGCAGGACGGCGTAAAGGGGCAGTATGGCAATGGTAAGGAAGCAGTTGCTTACAGGGAAGAAAAAAATGTGCCTCCTGATTCAAAGACAGACACGTATTTTGCGCTGAAGGTGTTTGTAAACAATGCAACATGGAATTCTGTCCCATTTTATATCAGGACAGGCAAGAGATTAAAGGAAAGGGCAACTGAAATAATCCTTGTCTATAAGCCAAGCATAATCAGACTGTTTCCTGAGGTACAGGATGGTGAAAAGCTCAATAGGCTTACTGTAAGGGTGCAGCCTGATGAAGGTATATCATTGACATTCAATACAAAAGTGCCTGGAAATAAAATCCTGATAGAGCCTGTCACAATGGACTTCTGCCATGAATGCACGTTCGGGCCAAAAAGCGCAGAGGCTTATGAGAGGCTGCTATATGATATTATCCAAGGCGACCAGACACTGTTCACCAGATGGGATGAGGTTGAGCTGTCATGGAAGCTGGTTGACAGGATTGCTGCGGCTTTCAAGGATAAGGCGCCTGCTATGTACCCTGCGGGAAGCTGGGGGCCGAAAGAAGCAGACATGTTGATTGAGCGGGATGGCAGGAAATGGGTTGTTCCTGAGAAGCCGAGATATGCACAAATGCAGGTGAACCATGAGGGTCATTGACATATCAAGGACCATTGCGGCTGATATGGTTGTGTACAAGGACAAGCCAGAGAAGATGCCGCAGATGGTGCAGACAAAAAGCTTTGCAGAGCATGGCGCAAATGAAACTGTTATTAACATTGACAGCCATACCGGGACACATGCAGATGCATTCTTCCATATGCTTGAAAAGGGGAAGACTATTGAGCAGATTCCTGCTGACAGGTTTATCGGGCCATGCCAAGTTCTTGACTTTACTAAAGTTAAGGATAAGATTACAGAAAAAGATCTTGGAAAATTTAAGGTTGCAAGAAATGAGATAATCTTGCTGAAGACCAAGAAAAAAATAGAAGGAACTTTTAATTTCAGCTTTACCTATCTTGATAAAACAGCTGCGGCTTATCTTGCAAAGAAAGGCGTTAAATTAGTTGGCATAGATGAGCTCGGCATTGAAAGGGACCAGGAAAAGCATGACACTCATGTTATACTTTTTAAAAAAGGGATTCCTATTGTTGAGGGTCTTGACCTCACCAAGGTAAAACAGGGCAAATATTTATTTATAGGGTTGCCGGTTAAGATCAAGCAGGGAGATGGCGCGCCGGTGCGGGCTGTTTTGGTAGATGGTAAACTATAACTTACGCTTGCCTTAACAATGCTTCTAAATCAATTTTCCTCCAACTATAACTGAATATGCCTATTAATTCTTCAAAAAAAGCTATTTGCATTTCTGCTTTTCTTCTAAATTCTTCCCCTTCAAATATACCTCTTTTAGCTAATTCCAATGCGGACCACTTTTCATAAATGCCACCAGGTTGGAATATTAAGTCTACCTGTGTTCTTAAGTCATTAAATAGATCCTGTAAATTTCCCTTCATTCGTGATGGATACATCATATCTATTATATCAAGGGATAAATTTGGATTAGGAACAAATGAAATACCTATAAGAGAACCATCGTCAGGATGATACAATAAAGACCGGCCAACGTATCCTAGTGCCAAATATCCTCTTGCAGTTCTTCGAAGTGCTTCGGTAACATCTGCACACGAATATTCGCGGGCGCTTGGATTTAAAGAATATATCTGAAATTTAGTACTTGGATTAGGTTCAAGCTTATAAAAATTAATCATTACCATTATCTTTAGAAAAATCTAGCAATATAAAAGATTTGCTCAGAAGTCCCAAAACAATAGTTATTTAAATATAAGAACGAGTTACTTCTTTAACATGAAAATCGGATTTATCGGCCTGGGAAGGATGGGCAGGAATATGGTGGCAAGGCTTGTAAAGAAGCATACTATTGTAGCCCATAACCGAAGCCCTGAGCCAATCAAAGAGGTTGCAAAGAAAGGGGCAATTGCTGCATTTTCATTGGAAGATTTCTTCAAGAAGCTTGGTGATAAAGAAAGGATTGTCTGGCTTATGCTGCCCGCAGGAGAAGTCACTGAAGAGCATGTGATCAAAATAATGCCATTCCTGAAGAAAGGAGATATTGTCGTAGATGGTGGGAATGCAAAGTATACTGATTCTGTGAGAAGGTACAAGATGCTTGACGGAAAAGGCATCAGGTTTCTTGATGTTGGAACTTCAGGCGGCGTGATTGCAGCTAAGATAGGATACTGCTTAATGATAGGGGGAGATAAGGATGTCTACCAGAAACTTGAACCTGTGTTCAAGTCACTTGCGATTGAAGAAGGGTATCTGTATTGCGGGCCTGCGGGAAGCGGGCATTACGTTAAGATGGTGCACAATGCGATTGAATATGGCATGATGCAGGCTATGGGGGAAGGGTTTGAGCTGCTTGTTAACAGCCCGTATGCGAAAGAGGTTGACCTGCACAAGATAAGCCATCTCTGGAATCATGGCAGCATTGTTCGCGGGTTCCTGATGGAATGCGCAGAAAATGCATTTTCTAAAGATGCACGGCTTGACAAGCTTGCGGATTATGTTGAAGACACAGGAGAAGGAAGATGGAGCATCCAGGAAGCGCTTGAGAGAGGAGTTCCATTCTCTGTGATAACACAATCTCTTTACGTGAGGTATAGGAGCAGGCAGAAAGAGACATTCAACGGGAAAGTATTAGCTGCCCTGAGGAATGAGTTCGGAGGGCATGCTGTCAAGGAGAAGAAATGATCATTTGGGATGCTTATCATTAACTGCTTTCTCAATCCTTTCCCGTAATTCATTATTTGCATTAGGCTTTGCCTGCTCGCCCAAACTATAGTATGTTTTCTCAGCCTCTCCGCCCCAGGAATACTCGCCCTGCTCTTTCTGCACTCTGTTGATTTTAAATTCACCAAGCTCAATGCCCTTGTTCAGATGATAGTAGATGGAGCGCATTGTCACTTTCGGGAACAGCATGCGGTACATCTTGTAGATGTCATAGCCATAGCCTTCCTTCATGTAAAAAAGAAGCTCAATTATATTCTGTCGTATCTGGCTCTTGACTGGCCTACCGCGCGGCATACCACTCTTTTTTGATATGTTGTATAAAAATCTTGTTATTGTTTGCACTATGGAAAATATATGTGGCAGGTGAAAATTTATATACTAAAACTCAAATCATATAGAGTATGTTTGACAGATTCAGAAAAAGCTTTCTGCTTGTAAAGGAAAGCTTCAGGCTCCTGATGCTTGACAAAGAGCTGCTACTTTTCCCGTTGTTGTCAGGACTATGCCTCATGCTCATCCTACTTACCTATATCCTTCCTGTATTCGCAGCTGCATTCAGGGGAGAAGAGCAGTCAGATTTCTTTATCGGCGCTCTGGGATGGGCGTGGCTTTTTGGCTTCTACATACTCAGCTATTTCATTGGCATCTTCTTCAATGTCGCACTGATAAGCTGTGTTGCAATCAGGTTGAAAGGAAAAGATCCAAGGTTCAGCGACGGGATCAAGGCGGCATTTAGGAATATCCACAAGATTGCGGCCTGGGCACTAGTATCTGCGACAGTAGGCATTATCCTGCGGAGCATTGAGGAGCGCTCAAATTTCCTGGGCAAGCTTGCCATATCACTCGTAGGTATGGCATGGGCTTTACTTACTTTCTTTGTAGTGCCCGTAATGATATTTGAGAACCTAGGCGTGTTCGCATCCATCAAGCGATCCGGCCAGCTCTTCAAGAATACCTGGGGAGAATCTGTCATCGGGCAGTTCAGCATAGGCTTGCTGTTCGGCTTTGTCATCCTGCTGAGCGTCTTTGCTTTTGTAGGAGCAGTTTTCCTTGGCGCGTTTGCGGGAACAGCGGTCCTTGTGACAGGAATAACAATTGTTGGCATTGTGTTTGTGCTCAGCATGCTGCTCAGCTCAGTGCTGCAGAGCATTTACCTGACAGCACTCTATACCTATGCAAGCTCAAAGAAAATGCCATCGGGCTTCAGCAAGGAATTTATCGCTGAGGCTTATCGGAAGAAATAATAGTTATTCTCCGTTAGGTTTATATAATAAATCTCATTATAACGCACTATGATTGACTTACGCCGTGTTGCCATTATCTTTATAATTGCAGTCCTGTATGCCATATTCGTAAATGTAGCAATAGGCGCATTTTATCCTGCGCCAATGTATGAGGATTTCTGCACAGCGCAATATTATCCTGAGAAGCCATATCCGCGGGCGGTGAATGGGCAAGTTACATGCCCTGAGTATGATGAGCCAACACAAGAGGAACTGGACAAGTGTGCTGAGGAGAGAGGTTACCCAGATTACCAGTACAACCCGCAGGGATGCCCTGTCAAGTATCTGGGCTGCAACTACTGCCAACGTGATTTTGACGCGGCAAACGAGAAGTATAACCTGATATATTTCATAATATCATCAATCCTTGCTTTAGTTGCTGTAGGCATAGGCCTGGTGCTGCCGACTGATAACAGCCTTAACGAATGGATAGGCACTGGCTTCATGCTTGGAGGCTTAATCACGTTGTTCTTCGGCACTTTCCGCTCATTTGAATACCTGGGGAGATATGTAAAGCCAGCGGTCATCCTTGCAGAGCTTATCATAGTAGTATACTTGTCTTACAAGAAGCTGCAGGATATAAAGAAGCCTGGGAAGAAAAAAAGATAATCTTATTTCCGCTTCACGAACCCGAGCTTGTTCCTGTATGCTTCCAATACCAGCTTTTTCTCTGTATGGGCAACCACTTCACGGATCTTGTGCACTGCATCCGCGTTTGCCGAGATGCTGTCAATCCCAATTTTAACGAGGAATTCAGCCATCTTCGGATTTGAGCCGGCCTGGCCGCAGATTGAGCTTTTGACGCCGTATCTCTTGCATGCCTGTACGACCATCTGTATCTCACCCAGCACAGCAGGATGCAGCTCTGAGAACAGGTGTGCAATCTTCTGGTTGTCGCGGTCAATGCCAAGCGTAAGCTGTGTCAGGTCGTTGGTGCCAAAACTGACGAAATCAATCCCTTCCCTGCATAAATCTTCAATGATCCAGCAGGCTGCAGGGGTCTCAACCATCACGCCAAATTCAATATCTTTCCCGGGCTCCAGGCCAACTTCACGCAGCATCTGCTTTGCCTGCCTGACTTCATCTACATTGATTATAAATGGCAGCATGACACCCACGTTCGCCAATCCCTGCTCATGCAGCCTTTTGAGTGCTGCAAACTCTGCCTTCAATATCCTTGGCTCATCCAACCCCCTGCGGATAGCGTGCCAGCCCATCATAGGATTTGCCTCATGCGGCTCTTCATCGCCTCCCTTTAAGTTGCGGTACTCGTCTGTGCGTATGTCAGATGTCCTTACCCAAACAGGCTTGCCTGCAAATGCACGCGCAATGCCACCGATGCCGTCCACCAACAGCCTGATGTATTCCTCATCCTTGCCATCATGGATGTATTTTGCAGGGTGCATGCCTGAATTTGCTATCATGAACTCTATCCTCACCAAGCCAACGCCGTCTGCCCCTGTTGCAGCGTTCTTCTCCGCAAGCTGCGGCAAGTCAGCTATTATCTTTACTTCAGTGCCAGTGATTATTTCCTGCTCAGAAACAGCTGCTGCCTGAGGCTTTGCAGATTGCTCAACAGCTATCCTGCCCTCATAAACTTGCCCGTTGTTAGCATCAACTGTTATTTCCATGTCATCTTTCAGAACTTCTGTTGCATTTTCAGTACCGACGATGCACGGGATGCCCATTTCCCTGCTGACTATGGCTGCGTGACATGTGATACCTCCGTCACTGGTCACAATAGCAGCAGCCCTCTCCATTACCGGAACCATATCAGGATTTGTCATCTTTGTAACAAGAATATCGCCTTTGAGCACTTTGTCAAGCTGGTTCATGTCATTCACGACCTTGACTTTGCCGAAAGCTATTCCTGGAGATGCTGAAATGCCTGATGTAAGCACTTTTTTATCAGCTGTTGATTCAACAGGTTGCGCTGAGGCAGCTGTGTCAATTTGGGAGACTTGGGCAGGGGCATCCTTCAGCGTGGTGACTGCTCTTGTCTGCACAAGATAGATGCGGTCTTTCTCAATAGCCCATTCCAAATCCTGCGGCTTTTGATAATGGGATTCCACTTTAACCGCAAGCTCTGCTAATTTAGTGATTTCTGCATCGCTTAATTTCTGCACATGCTTTTTTTCTTTAGGAATGTCACGCTGCACGCTCCTGCCTGTGTTCAGGTCGCGGAAATAGCCCCAGTCCTGCGAATTGACCTTAATACTCTTTATCTTCATGCTTCCCTTGTCAACAATGTACAGGTCAGGATTCATTGGTTGCAGGATTCACCGAGAACATGACGCCTGCCTTGTCAGCATTCACCATCCTCTGGATGATGACAGAAATAAGGACTTTTGAATGGTCAAAATTATTCTTTGTCCTGTAATAAATTGCCCTTGCCGTGAATAAGGATGCCCAGCATGCGCGCACTGCCTTTATGAGCTGGTCAACGCCTTTTATGTTCAGGAAGGTTGCCTGCTGGCCTGCAAAACTGGCCTGTGGCAGGTCTTCCGCAGTGGCCGAGCTCCTCACCGCAACAAACGGGAATTCTTTGAGGTTGGCGAGCTCAATGACATGCTTTACCTTTTTTAAGTCAGGAACTTCCAATGCCTCATAGCTTTCTATAATCTCATCGCGGATGCCAAGCGGGACTTCAGTTGAGATGATAAGCTTCTGTATCTCATTGGCAGATGCCTGCAGCTTCTCTGTGTCATCTACATTGATTGTCTTGATAATTGCCAGAATCTTGTCCTTGAGCCTGGTCTTTTCAATAAAATATTGGTAGCATTGGGCTGTCACTGCAAACCCAGGCGGGACTGGAAAGCCCGCATTAAACATCTCGCCAAGATTAGCCCCTTTTCCGCCAGCTACGGCAATGTCATCCTTAGAAATCTGCTTGAACCAGGTGATATACGCCATGTGACCTCTTTTATATCTTAAAATACGGCTCAAGAGCTTATATAAACTTTTCTAGGGAAAGGCTTAGTAGAAAACTTCGCTAACGCTTCGGGTTAGCAGCTCAAAATGCCCGCTTACCATTCATACAGCACGCCATTCCCCGTATGGGGCTTCCCCCTTGGCTCTCTTGCTGCTTGCCTAGAAAGCATTTTGCCTAAGGCTGCTAACCTACTTTTCTACTAAGCCTAGGGAAATAGTTCATTCGTTCTTAGTATCTCATTATTATCTTGCCAATAATCTGCGATTCTTTGATTGGTTTCAGCTTCAAACTGTCATGCCTGTTATCCCCCTGCACTGAGATTGCATTCCCTTGCACCTTAGAAATGCGCTTGATGAACACTTTACTATTTGCCTTGAAGGCTATTACGTCCCCTTTCCTTGGCTTGGAGAACAAGTATGCCCAGGTGAACAAAAGCACCTTGTCGCCTGACTTTAAACCAGGCTCCATACTGTGGCCCTCTACTTTGTAAATGTTAAAAGGAAAAATAGAAAATTTCATCTTACTTCTTTGTTTCTGCAAATATCCCTGCTATCTCTGAAACAGCGTCTTTCAGCTGCTTCGCTGCGTTCATGTCAACTGAGCGCTTTGCCTGTGAGCAGAGCTTGGCAGCTTTCCACACCTTTGTATGCAGGTCTTGGTGTTTGGCAAGATGCTCATCCTTGAAATAATCGGTCCAGAGAATAAGGATTTCCTGCTTGCACTTCTGGGCCCATTCTTCCTTTACATGCACCATCCTGCTCATGGTGTTCTCATATTCTATATGCTTCTGATGGTCGCCTTCAGGAGGATGCTTCAATTCCAGTATTTTCTCCACCATCTTAATGACTGTATCTGCTGCATGCTGCATGGTATCAGTCTCATAGATGCCGCAGGGAATGTCGCAGTGCGCATATGCTGTCTTTGGCTTAGCCACCTTTTCAATTGCTTTAAGCAGGAATATCATGCCTTTATTTGCGGTTTTCATAAACATCACCATATTGCACAATGGCAGACTACTATAAAAGATTTGCTGTGATATCTGCGAATTGATAATATAAGCTGGTGCGTATTAAGATTTTAGCAAATCCCGAACCCACTTGAAGAATCTCTCTGCATTCTTTATTGCATTAGCCGCATTCGCTTCTGACATAAGCTTTTCCTCATATTCAGCACTATTCTTAATATCTAGTAGAGCCAATAGCTGCCTATTTTTGTTTTGCATATCAGTTAAACCAAGCGTATTGAGTATGCTAACTACATCCTCATGCCTTTCCCCGGCATGCCTTACTCCTTTATAAAATACTGTTAAAGCGTCAGCTGAGCTGATAGCGCAATGGACTGCACATAACACAGTTGCATTAAATTTTCTTTTATTGTAGCTTTCATTCATCATGTCAAAGAATTCTTCAGATTTTATTAGATAATTCCTATACTTATACTTATCAACATTCCTTGTTTTCATAGCTCCTCTCCCTTAAGTAATATGTGATTCTTCCTTATGCGGTTTATCAAGGGCGAATTCTTCTTTTTTTGATACTCACTTTCAGTCAAGATCATAGCAGAAATGACATTGCCAAACTTTTTAGAAAATTCTTCCTGCTTTTCAGCAACTCTTTTTTTGACATCATCTTTGTCATTTGCTACTATCAAAAGATCGATATCGCTTCCAAAGCTCTCTTCTTTTTTGGCTATACTGCCAAAGAGAGCCAATTTCTTAGCGTGCGGATAAATCTTGCTAAGTTCTCCTTTTAATTCCTCTAGCGTGTCCCTTTCCTCAACAAATAGATTTTTCAAGATATCATAGAGATGGCTATCTCTATTTAATGTAATTGAATTTGAAGTTCCGATGCTTTCGATTCTTACAATATTCATCCCCTGCAAATCATTCACTGATTTCAATACAGCTGTATGAGAAACATTGATTTGATCAGCAAGTTCCCGTGATGTGAACCCTTTAGAATTAAATCTAAATAGAACTCTCAGCATCTTAACCTTGACCTTGCTCCCGAGCAACGCTTCTAAATACTTGTTAAATTTCATTATGTTGCATGGAACTAAAAGTTTCCACGTGGAACTAAAAGTTTCCACGTATATTTAAATCTTCCCATTTTTAGGGCACTATTCGTTTGTACGGAATTGGCGTGTGGATGGTAAGATTAATAAATTGAGAATTTCTCTACAATAATATGATAGATTTATGGGGGATTCTGGTCATTGTCCTAGGCTTATCCCTTTTTGAGATAATTACAAGCATAGATAATGCGGTCATCAATGCAGAAGTGCTTTCTACAATGTCCCAGAGGGCAAGGAGATGGTTCCTTATCTGGGGCCTGCTTATAGCAGTGTTCCTGGTCAGGGGTGCGCTGCCTTGGCTGATAGTATGGTTCACGAATTTCCAGCTCGGTCCGATAGGGGCATTCACTGCAACTTTCAGCAACAATCCGGCGGTTACGGAGTCAATAGAGATGAGCAAGCCGATCCTTCTCATGGGAGGCGGCGTTTTCCTGTTCCTTGTATTTATGCACTGGCTGTTCCTGGAGCCCAAATACTTCGGGCTTCGGCCTGAGCGCTTCTTCCACCGTCATGGCCTGTGGTTCTTTGCAGCAGCATCCGTCTTCCTGGTGGCGGTTACCTGGGTATCCATTAAGGTGCACCCGCTAATATCATTTGCAGCAGTTGTTGGCAGCTCTGCATTCTTTATCACGCACGGCTTTAAGGAGAATGCCGAGCAGGCAGAGAAAAACCTGCTCAGCAAGGAAACCAAGCTGAGCGACTGGAGCAAGATACTGTATCTTGAGGTGATTGATGCAAGCTTTTCCATCGACGGAGTCTTAGGCGCATTTGCATTCACCCTCTCAGTACCCCTGATTTTGTTTGGAAACGGGATAGGTGCCGTGGTATTAAGGCAGCTTACTGTCAGCAATATTGATAGAATCAAGAAATATAAATACCTGAAAAACGGGGCAATGTATTCAATCCTATTCCTGGGCTTTATCATGATGTATGACAGCCTGGGAGGCCATATCCCTGAATGGTTCTCTCCCATCGTAACATTCGGGACAGTCGGATTTTTCTTGTGGAAATCAATAAGGGAGAACAAAAAGGATGAAGCTGAAGCTGCCCAGAAAAAGAAAAAATAGCAGAACACTTTAATAGTTTCCTTACTTATCAAATACAATGAACTCCAAGCAGGACCTTGCTGAATATTGGATCAGGAATGGCATCATTACAGACAGAAGAATTCTTAAGGCATTCCAGGATATTAAAAGAGAGGATTTTGTCCCTTCAGAATACAAGCTGCACGCCTATGGCGATTATCCTGTGCCGATACCGGGCGGCGCAACCATATCACAGCCTACTACTGTCCTTATGATGACACAGGCTTTGGAAATCAAATCAGGGCAAAGGGTCCTTGAGGTTGGAACAGGAAGCGGGTATCAGGCTGCAATCCTCTCTAAATTGGTCGGGAGCAAGGGAAAGGTTATTTCCACTGAAGTGGTGAAAGAGCTAGAGGATTATGCCAAAAGAAACCTGCAAAAAGCCGAGATTAAAAATGTAAAAGTTGTTTTTACAGATGGAAGCAGAGGATATGAAAAAGAAGCGCCTTACGACAGGATTATCGTGACCGCAGCATGCCCAAGCATACCTGAACCGCTTGTCAAGCAGCTTAAAGACGATGGGATATTGATTGCACCGGTAGGAAGCCGCTCTTCCCAGGAAATGATTAAAGCCAAGAAGATAAAAGGAAAGCTTGTCACTGAGAATCTAGGGGATTTTATGTTCGTTCCATTGCAGGGCGAGTTCGGGTTTGATTGACTATTTCCCGACAATCTTAATCACATCAACTGTCCTGCAGGAGTAGCCCCATTCGTTGTCGTACCAGCCCAGGACTTTTACTAATGTGCCGTCTATCACCATGGTGGAGAGGGCATCAAAGATAACAGAATGAGGATTGCCCACAATATCAGCAGATACAATGGGCTCTTCAGTGTATTCCAGAATCCCTTTGAGATGGTAGCCTGCAACATTTCGGAAAAGATTATTGATTTCCTCAACAGATACATGCTTCTTTACCCGGCATACAAAATCGGTTATCGAGCCGGATGGAGACTGGATTCTTAATGCTATGCCATCTAGTTTTCCTTTTAGTTCAGGAATAACCTCTGCAACTGTCTTTGCAGCACCGGTGGTAGTAGGTATGATTGAAACTGCAGCGTGCCGCGCCCTCCTCAAATCCTTGTGGGGGGCATCTACTAACCTTTGGTCTGCAGTATAAGCATGACAAGTTGTCATGAAGCCATGCTCGACTCCAAAATTATCATTAAGGACTTTAACTAAAGGTGCGAGGCAATTGGTGGTGCAGGACGCGTTTGAGATAATGTGATGCTTTTCCTTGTTGTAGAGATGCTCATTCACTCCTTTTACAATGGTTATGTCCGGAGCCTTTGCAGGGGCGCTGATGACAACCTTTCTTGCACCTGCTTTCAGGTGCTTTGCTGCTCCTTCCCTCTCTGTAAAAAATCCGGTTGACTCAACTACAACATCAACATTTAAGCTTTTCCACGGCAGCTTTCCAGGGTCTTTTTCAGCAATAACCCTGATGCGCTTATTGTTTATAGTAATGCTTTCATTATCATGAGAAACAGTTCCGGGAAAAGTCCTGTATACAGAATCATACTTGAACAGATGGGCTAATGTCCTGGAATCGGTTATGTCATTGACAGCTACCCACTCAATACCAGGGTCATTGATGCCGGCGCGCAGCACCATCCTTCCGATACGGCCGAAGCCATTAATAGCAACACGGATCATCTAACACCTCTTTTTAACGGTGGAATGGAGCAGGATACTATAAAAACGTTGCGGAATGAAAGGTTAAAATAGAATTATCTGGGTTACTAATGAGGAGGAGCGCGCAGCGCGCGCACTGAAACATGTCCGCGATTCCAGCCTTGCACTTGCGGTTCGCGGACCCCCGTAACCCGGAGGTGAAGTTTACTTCACCGACTACTGTACCCGTTTTAGTTTATATCACATTTCGTGATGAATTTAGAAGGATGAAATTACCTAAACAATTCCCGAATAGAACTCTTCAGATTGAGCACAGAATCAATGAACATCTTCTGCTCATCCTGAGGAAGCTTCCATTCCTCTAC
>JACPIF010000011.1:94141-265348 GCA_016188215.1 Candidatus Woesearchaeota archaeon | reverse complement strand
GATGAAGTCAACTAATGTGGGGTGGCTTTCTTTGGTTAAAGTGATAGAACCATAATCCAAAGAATGCCTGTGCACCTTTTATGCTCTGGAATGTGCTAAACCATTTCAATCTCCTTTTTATCTCGCGATTCAACCTTTCAATATACCAATTTCTTCCTATTCCACTGCTAACAATATGCTTCTCTTTTTTCACTCTCCAATTCCAGCCAATCACTTTCTTTATTGCGTAGCAATACTGTTTTAGTCCATCTGTTATTATTTTTGCTGGCTTTGTGCCAGCAATTTGCAAGGCTCTTAGCAAAAGAATTCTTGCATCCTTGATTTTTCTCTTCCTGCTTATGTGCCAGGCAAGAACTCCAATTTTGTCATAAACAATCCAAAGCCAATATCCATTTCCTTGAATTTTGATGTAGGTTTCATCCACATGCCACGTTGTAGCTTTGCCAATTTCTCGGCGAGAGATTGGCTTTTTAGTTGTTAAAACCCATTGCCTTATTGTTTCTCTGCTGAAAACCACGTTAAAGATTTTCTTTAACAGTTCGGCTATTCCCTTTAAAGAAATTCCTTTTCTTAAATCGGTATAAAGTTCCACAGCAAAGCTCATAATATTGCTGAATGTTCTTCTTCTTGGCAAGTCGCTTGTCCATACAAATCTGAATCCACAAGCCCTGCATTCATATCTTTGAATACCTTTTTTGTTCTTGCCATCCCTATAGAAATTCTGACCGCTGCACTTTTTGCAGCTCGGCACAAGCGAACCTTTTTTATAGCTAAAGCTATACAAGTCTGTTTGGAGCATTAGAATAATTATTTTTTTCAGTTAATTATTTAAAGAAGGTTTGATTATATGCCTTTATGGAAGCAGATATACTTAACCGGATTCACAAAGATTTGGAGACTGTTAAAAAAGAACTAAGTGACATAAAAGAACATATGGTGGATGTAGATAGTATCCTTACAGAAGATGACTACAAAGCCTTACAGGAATATAAAAAGGAGAAAGATAAGGGTGCACTTACATCTCAAGAAGATATAAAGAGAGAGCTGGGATTGTAATGTTCTCAGTACGTTATTCAAATCAAGCCAAACAATTTCTTAAGAAGACTGATACAATACTTGTTAAAAGACTCTTTGACAAGATAGAAACACTTCGGATGGAGCCTTTTATCCCTGATACAAAGAAGGTTGAGGGTTCATCTGGCTTATTTAGAGTCAGGGTTGGCGATTATAGAATTCTTTATGAAGTAGATCATAAGAATAATCTCATAGGTATAGTAAAAATTGATAAAAGGTCTAAGGTTTATTAGATTCACTTTTAGAAAATTATAAATAGAGGCAAACCAAGAGTTGGGGCTAAGTTGAAAAAAGGTGTGAATGCGGGGCATGTACGGTTAGTTGTATTTATAGTGCTCATGTTTCTTTTGTTTACTCCGTCAGCACTTGCACAAGTCCAGGAAATTACACAGAGTATGCGGGATGTAGGAAATTTGTTCTGGGGAGTTGTTGAAGGTGTCCTGACACCTGACATACTCAAGACGCAGCAAGGCGTTATTGTGTTTCTCAGGTTTTCTTTCATGCTTTTGGTGGCGACACTTGTTTATATCGGGGTTTCCAGAATTCAGACAATAGGCCACCGGCAGGCTGTTGTGATTTCTGTCGTGATTGCCTCATTCATCCTATTGGTACCCCGGCAGACAATGATTGATATGGGCACAACATATATCACTGCTCTTATTATTACCCTGACCTTAGGATTAGTCTCCGCCGCAATTTTTCTTGCATGGCATACACCGCCGACATTTCCAGGAATCCTGCTGCGGATAATCATCCTAGGCGTAGCTTTGGGATTCATGTTGTTTTTGAGAACTGTGATTATTAACTTTATCAGGTATTTCGGCTCAGGCCTTGGAGGAGTCTTGTAATGGCAGAAGGATTAGCTTTTGCACTTATTGGGTTTAACATAGCAATAGCTGTTATAGCTGCCTATCTTGTTGTGAGTATTGTCCAACTATTTTTTTCATTTGGAGACTTCCGGAATGTAGGGTTTTTTGAGCCGGGCGGAAGTACTCCAGGAGTACCTGGTGAAGCTGGTGCTTATGGTGGAAGAAGGTGGAGAGGGCCTATTGCAAGGTGGCGTGACAGAAGAAATAGAAACAGGATTCGCACAGAGGAAGAAGATTTAGCAAGGTTAATAAGAGAAGTCACTCAGGCAGTAACTAATATGGAAGCAAACTGGGATCGTATGGTGAGAATTTGCAATAGCCTTGGATTTACTGTGAGGCAAGCATTTGAATTCTTGGATCAGCCTATGCCCAGGGCGCCACTTCCAGGAATGACCGCTGCCCAAATTGCAAATATACCCCGTTTGGAAGCACAATTCGCTGTTTTAGATAACGCACGTAGAGTGTGGATTGATGGATGGAGAATACTTGATGGGGAATTTACCCGTATAACTAACCTAAACGCGGATTTAAGAAGAAGGGTTATTAGAGAACTAACGAGGCCTATATAAAATGCCGAATGAAGCACAATTAAGAGGGGACATGCTCAGGCGTGAAAGTGCTGAATCTCGGTCACTTGCAAGGGATACTTCTTTTATAGTTAGGATAGACAGTTTAATTAAAGCGGCTATAACTGCAAATGGAAGCCATAATTATGAGCTTGCTCATCAAAATTTGTTGCAGATAAAAGCATTGCTGCCCTTTCTCCAAAGTGCAATAGCTTTTGAAGCCCAACAGCAGAATGTCGCTGATGCAGAGGCGAGAGGTTTGGGGGCAGAAGACCAGCAGGCAACTCAGGCAGCCACTCAAGAAGATGTGATTGATAGGAAAGAAATCGAGCATCTAATGAAAATGTATGGTGTATTGAATAAAATGAAAGATGGGATTATGGCCAAGGCGCAAGGTGGCTTAGATGATGAGACATTATATCAATTATTATTTAATTCCTTGAAATCTGTACTTCAACCAGAAATCGTTGCATTAAATAATTTTATTCAAAATGAGATATATGCTGAGATCAAAAAGGAAAAATTAGAAGGAATAAATAAAAGACAGCTTCAGATGCTCATTGCGAGGGAGAAAAGAGAAGTTGCTCTCCTTCAGGAGAATTTCTCTAATAATCTACACGCATTAAAGGCAATGAGAATGCCACATTCATTTGACGATAGAACTCTAAAGTTTTGTCTGGACAAGGTTAAGAATGATATTGCATTAGTTTATGATTTATTAAGGGTAAATAAAATTGAGGATCAAGTGATACGCAGAGGTGGATAAAATTAATGTGCCAACAATCCTGCTCCTAAAAATCACAACATTAATATAGTTCTATAGCCTATAGCCCTATAGCATGGTAACCACAATACAAGTCAAAGATGAGACTCTTGAAATGCTCAAGCAATTGCGGAAGAACCTAAAGGCTTCTTCATATGATGAGGTTATTCACAAAATCATTAAGAAGCCTTCAAACGATATTGAGAAGCTTTATGGATCTCTCGGTGGAAGGGGCATGAAGTGGATTATGAAGGATTTGAGAGATAAGCATGACCGATTCTAAGGTATTGCTTGACACATCAGCCTGGCTCGCTTTTTTTGATGCAAAGGATGATAAGCAGATATTTACGTTGATGCTGGGTAATACAATCATATATACCTCGGTCCTTACTCTTTTTGAGATGAGGCGTAAGTTCCTTAAGGGAGGCATTGAAGAGGATGCAGCTTTAAAATTTCTTGAGGCTGTCAGGGAGCACAGCATTCTTGCTGAGATTACAGATACCATCGCGCTTTCTGGAGCAGAATATGCAGCAAAAAAAAGGTTGGCCTCGGTTGATTCACTCATATACGCGACTGCAATGCAACACGCATGTACACTCATCACCTTCGACAACGACTTCAGAGGCTTGCAAAATGTAAAAGTATTAAAATTAGAAGATAAAAAGTAGCAAAGAGGTGTCAAATGCCAACAATCCAGCTTTCAAAAAAACCGAAGAATGTGACCATCATAGAAGGATTCCCGGGCTTTGGGCTAGTGGGAACAATTGCAACTGAATTTCTTATAGATCATTTGGAAGTTGAGCATATCGGAAGGATACTGCTGGATGAGCTTCCTGCGGTTGTTGCTGTGCACGACGGCAAGGTAGTTGAGCCAATCGGATTGTTCTACAGCAAGAAGCATAATTTGGTGATACTGCATGCCATAACATTAGTGAATGGCATCGAATGGAAGGTGGCGGATGCAGTCATGGATGTGGCTGCCCAACTGAGCGCAAAGGAGATTATCAGCCTTGAAGGTGTTGGCAATCCTCAGACTGAAACTTCAAAGACATATTATCTTTCTCGCGATCCAAAGAAACATGCCATGTTCAAGAAACTTGGCGTAGAGCCTTTAAAGGAAGGGATTGTGATGGGCGTCACTGGCGCTATCCTTATCCGTGCAGAAAAGCTGCCTGCGTCTGCAATCTTCGCAGAGACGCATACTGAGCTGCCGGACAGCAAGGCTGCTGCTAAAATCCTTGAGGTGCTTAACAAGCTCCTCGGGCTGGGCCTTGACTATAAGCCGCTGCTTGAGCAGGCTGAGAAGTTTGAGCAGAAGCTGAAGGATCTGCTGGCCAAGAGCAAGGAAACGCAGGATATGCAGGATAAGAAGAAACTGAGTTATGTTGGTTAAAGCCTTTTATAGCCTTTATTGAGCCTTTTCCTCACTTTCACTACATAGTGCCTAATGTTGTACTCACTTTTCAACTGGAGATTGAGTTTTTTTCTAAATTATTTGAATGTCAAGAACCAACAGTCAAAGACTGGTGTTTAGGAAACACATCGTTTCCTAAGCCCAGAAAATACAGGTATTTTCTTGGGAATGTTTGCATAGGAACTATATTGAGTGGTTCTTGAGCATGCTCAGAATTCCATAATGATATTTGTGGTTTAGGTACTAAACCATCATTCTTAGAATGGTGGAATTCTGACATTAAAACTAGCATCTGTTTATGTTTTTAATTCTATCATACCGAATGTATCAAAGATTGTTTCCCTGAAGCAAGGTATTTATTGGGTGCAAGGGTCCGCTTGAGTTGCTGGTTGAAAGCCAGAGCGGACAGTTTATGTTTTATTAGCGATTTCTAATCATAGATGTCTCACTTCTTAGCTGTAGCTTTCTGTATTAGAGGAAATAAGGTATATATTTTCTATATTGAACTAAACCTACGAAGAACCACCATACTTAAAAGTAGATAATCTAAAATAATTATTCTGATTATTATCTCTTAGCATATCTTTTTTAGATATAATAAAATATATAATCAAAAATTAAATAATTTAGTCATCATTTGAAGATAAGATTATTATAAATAATTAAATGTTTTAGTTGTACACCGACGAACATAATGCTTAAGCCAGAATATTTAAATACTTGGAATAACTGCTTTTCCAGCAATGTCGCCAACCAAGTTCTGGATAGGAGTAGTCTTGTTTGTTGCAAATTTTGTGCTAGGCTTTTTTGCAAAATTCCTTATCCTTTTTGAAGGCTGGAGGATTGCCGCACTGGTGATATACGGTGTTTCATGGTTCATGCTTTTCATAGGTATCATTCTCGTCGGCAAAGAAGGATGGGACTACATTGTGCAGCGCTATAGAGATTACAGGAAGCGGACAGTCAAGAATATCAAGAGGCACAGCGCAAAGACATACCATAAGGTCAGGCGCCATAGCAAGCGGGCATACAGCAAGCTGAAGGAAGGCGTTAAGAAGCAGATGCCAGGATCTAAACGAGCCTAATCCGATAACTATATAAATAAGCGCTTCAAGAAAAAGCCTAATGAAGGAGCACCGGGAGCTGGGCGGAGACTGCGGCAAATGCGGCCATGGCACCATGCTCAAGAAAGGAGTGCTTGAGTCAGGGAATTCTAAGTATGACTTGTTTGAGTGCGATGCCTGCGGCTCAGAGAAGATGAAGGCTACTGGTGTTGTTAGATAGTTCTGCTTTGGTGCACCAATTAGTCTAATTTTACAAGTGATTTAAAATGTAATTACTTAATAATAGTAACAGATGGGCAAATCAGCTATGGTAAAATTTCTAACCAATGCTGCAGGCGCATCACTGACAATGCCCTCAAGGGCGGCTTACGGCAGAACATAATCTTTTCTAAAGCCAAGCCAGCACGTACAGCAATCCTACCAAGATGAAGTAAATCCCCACAATAAATCTCAGGAAGCCTGGCAAGACTAATACTAAAATGCCAAACAATATGCTTAGCAGGCCGATTACCAATGGGCTCGCTATGATTTCTAATACCATGTTTACCTCCGAGTCTACGAGGAGGACACTGTCCGATACCCTCCGTGGCAGAATAAGCTAAAGCCTACAGGATAATGCCTGATATAAAGATTATGCTCTACTCATCCAGAAGCTGCAGGAGCCCGGTTATGATTAGGTAAAGCCCGATGACCCATGCCAAAAGGCTCGGCATTACCAAGAAAATGCCGAGCATTTTCTGGGCATTGGGAATTATCCCAATACAATGACCAGGATGCTCAGAATCAAAGATTCTGGGCACTAAGAAACCAATTGGGTTTCTTTTGTGCCAAAAATGATTGAGATGATAGCCCAACCCTCTTTTAGAGAGATATCGCTTTGCCATGGGCTTGTAATGCGTTTGAGGCATAGAAATGTTTTGCCGGATTTATTTTGAGCGGTTTTAAGCAAAGAAAACTCTGGAAAACTGCAAAAATATTGATGTTTTCATATAGAAAGGTCGCTTAACAGTGATTAGACGAACTCATTTATATTCATTAGTTTCCTATAAATGATACTAGTTATCGGGCTTTTTTGATAATCTTTCAATAACTTACTAATTTTAGACGAACTATTGACTTAACGTTGCCAACTCTGGCGGCTGACGGTCAAGCTCACTTCGTTCGCTTGCCCTACTCGGCACCCCGTAAGGGACGACCCCCGCCTCGCCAGCGCCAGTTGGCAAATACTATGTATGTAGATATTGTAGCAAAGCTTAAATAATGACCAAATTTTATAGGAAATATGTCAATACCACCTTACATTAACTTCAACATTTATGCAACAGAGTTGGAACTTGCATCTTCTCGCCCTGTATTCATTATAGAGGGTTTCGAAAAGGCCCGAGAGGGTTGGTGGCCAGCAACAATGGTTGAAGGATATGAATGGCAAAAGATGGCACAATATGTTGCTGAGAACAGAATTCCAACCCCCGTATTTAATACTGAAAACTGGCGGTTGGTTATGTCAGAGGAACCCAAAGCTTCCAGTCGCAAGTTTGGATTTTACCCTTTTAATGCAGAAGGAGAAGTGTCAGCTATGTTTGTAAGACCTTTAACAACATTTGAAATGCGACTTCTCACAGTTGAACTTAATAAGGTTCTATCTGGACAATGAGTTCACCTAATCCTAATTTTTATTAAGCTCGCATAAATCGTCTGGATTTATACGAACTTTTACTTTTGAAGTTTTTGAAAGATTATAAGCCCGATACTAGGTAGCCTAAGTCTACTCGCCTAATCCACTTTTCATGGTGCAATCGAGTTTCTTGCGTTACTCAGATTTTACCTAACTTTTTGCTTCTTGTCGTCACAAAAAGTTCATGAAACTTCGACGATTAGACGAACTCATTGGTTTTCGTTTAGGTGCTAAGATACAAGGATAATTTTGTACAATTAAGCGAACTTTTATATAGTTGCTTTGTCAGGATTTGGTCAGTTAGTAAAAACAGCTAAAGGTGGTGTTATGGCAAAGAAAGTTGTGCAGCAAAAAAGAGAGGTTTCTGTTTCTAGGAAGGATGTAGGGCTGAAGGTTGCAGGAAGCTTGTTCGGGCTCATTGCGTTGATTCATCTTATCAGGCTGTTTGTCAGATTTGATGCAAGGATTGCAGGCTGGCATGTTCCCCTGTGGGCGAGCTCAGCATTCCTTGTTGCAGCTGGAGCATTGAGCCTGTGGTTCTTCCTTTTGGCGAGGGATTGAGACTGAGAATGGCCTGAGACTGAGACTATGTTGAGAATTGGAGTTAATAGAATAGGAATGGATTTTTGCACTGGTATATTTTGGGGAAATATGTCCTCAAGTGGCGGACAGCCTTATTGCCGGACGGCCTGATGGAAGAGCTTAAAAAACTAGAAGCTGAAATCAAGTTGAGGGGTTTCAGCAGGAAGACACTTGATGCGTATATGCACCACAATGAGAAGTTCCTTGCTTTTGTGAAGAAGCAGCCTTCTGAAGTGACTGAAGATGATGTCAAGCTATTTCTTGGCCATCTTATGAGTGATAGGGGGCAGCGGCCTGCATCTGTCAACCTTACTTTAAGCTCGCTCAAGTTCTTCTACGCAGAGGTGCTCAAGAAAGATATCTTTACAGGCATAAAGCCTCCTAAAAGCGAAAAGAAGCTGCCTACGGTGCTTAACAAGGATGAGATAAAGGCAATGCTGGATGCTGCTAAAAATCCGAAGCATAGGCTTCTTATTGAGTTTCTGTATGCATCCGGATTAAGAGTTTCAGAGTGTGTCAGCATAAAAATGGTGGATCTTGATTTAACACAAGGCCTGGGCACTGTGAGACTGGGAAAGGGCAAGAAAGATAGGCAGTTTATCCTTTCTTCCACTTTGGCAGAGCATATAAAGCAGTACCTTCAGGACAAGCCTCCTGTGGAATACCTCTTCGGGAACAACGGCAAGGCGATCAGCGTGAGACAGGCGCAGAAGATTGTGAAGAAAGCAGCTTCAATTGCCGGGTTGAATAAAAGGGTGTTTTGCCATGCTCTCAGGAGCAGCTTTGCAACCCACCTGCTGGAATCAGGGACTGATATCAGAATGATACAGGAGCTTTTAGGGCACAGCAGCCTTACAACGACGCAGCGCTACACCAAGGTTTCTACTGAGCAACTGAAGAAGATCAAGAGCCCGCTGGATAGTTTGGGTGCTTGAAACAAAGTGTTTTATATGTGATAGAACAATTAATCAATGATTAAAACTTTCAGCTCAATTTTCTATATAACATTAAGCTTCTTGAGCTGCTGCCGCGCGAGCATCTCATGCTGGAACCTGGCATCAAGAGAAACAAGGATATCTGAGCCGGAATAGCGCTTGCCAACCGGGATGCCTTTTTCTATCAAAGCTGTGAGATATTCTGCCAATAATGTCTGGGTCAGGGCGAGCCTGAATGCAAGTTCCCTGCACGCCACTGGCTTATCTGCTTTCAGCAGGAATTCATAGAGCTCCTGCTCGCTTTTTGTCAGCCTTGGAGCCTTAAAATCATGGTATTTTGAAGAAGAATGGATGCCTGCTGCAAGCAGCAGCTCATCCAGCTTCTCCTCAACCTTTGAAAGACGAGAATCAAGCTGGCAAAGGTACTCGTAATTTGACATTATCTCGTTTGTGTTGGAATTAATGGCCTCAAGATGATCATCCATCTCTTCCCTGATACCTTTAAAGCAAGCCTCAAATTCCTTGGAGACGCTGCCTAGAGCATTGACACTGCTGTCACTGAACTCAACCAATATATGACACCCCCGACGTAAAATATATACTATATGCTTAAAGCTTATTTTTCTGCAGTTCACTGATTTAAATAGGTTTCGGTCAGTAATATGAAATTAAAAATTTCATATTTTTAGTCTCTTGTTTTCTTGAGCGCCTTGAAAAAATAAAATTTTTCCTTTGCATCGCGGACAGTCTCAATGTCGTCTTGAGACTCAAGCTCTTCCAAAATCCTGTAGAATGAGCTTTTTGAGCATAAGCCCTGCTCTTCAACTATAATCTCACGCAATTGAAGGGCTGAGACTTTCTCATATTTCCGGATGAGATCAAACATTTTTGTCTTGATATAATCCTTGGAATATTTAGCAATGCGCCTGATAATTTTATCACGCATATTGCTCTGGCCATGCTGTGATTCCAGCTTTTCCAGACGCAAAGCTATACTGTCCAATTTGGCTGCCGCGCCATTACTAAAATGCGCCTGCGGAGACTTGGCTGATTGCTGATCCTGGGACTGCCTAAGTTCCTCTATGCGAGCTTTAATGGCATTTAAACGCTCTAATAAGCCTTCATAGTTATAGTACCTGTCTACAATATTCTTAATTTCTTCTGGTGTTTTTGGGACGTACTTTAGTTGAAGCTGTAGGTCCCGGATTGTATGCTCCTGCTGCTGAGCTTTTTGGTATAGAAAGTTAAGCCAGGAATACAGGTTTTGAGTATCCCTTTTGACATTCTCAAACGAGGCTTTTAAAGCAAGATGAAGGGCGTCTATCTTCTGGATATCAGTATTTTTCTTCCTGAACCAAAGCATATTGAGACTGATTTATTCCCAAATTAATAAATCTTATCATTTTTGGGAATATGTTGGGAATATCATAGGACTATTTTGGGAATGTATTGTCGTCTATAATCTTGTTCTTTTTAGGACTATAATGGGACTATCCTGGGAACATCCTAAGACTATCGGGGAATGAGACTGAGACGATATAGATTATGGTTTGGGAATATGTTGGGAATGTGTTTGAGAATGACTTATCCTAAGACATAGTGCCTAACTGGGATAATATAGATTGGGAATTGCTTTATTCGTGAAAAGTGAGGCTTTTAGGATGGTCCGGATAAGACTATGAAAACTAAAAAATGGGTAAAACTAATAAAGGTGGGCTGGTAGATGGCTTGAAAAATGAATTTTATTCGTGAAAAGTGAGACATGAAATGGTAAAAAAGGAAGGGTCAATCAAGAGTAAAGGGCAGCTTGCGATAACATTAAGCGAACTAAAAGGGTTTGAAAGGCCTAAAGTGAGGCAGGAGCAGTATGTCACAGAGCCGGAAATAGCTGCGGATGTACTCTGGAAGGCCTATTTGTTGGGGGATATAAGGCCTGAGGTGAGTATAGCTGATATAGGTGCAGGGCCTGGCAGCCTGGGATTGGGAGCTGCCTTACTAGGGGCAGGTAAGGTTTTCCTGGTTGATTCTGATAAAGAAGCCTTGGACATAGCAAAAATGAACCTTGCGCACTTGAAAAGTGAGGGGTTAATGGTTGGGAAGGATAAGATTGTGTTAAGGCTCATAGAGGTTAGTTCGTTTAATGATAAAGTTGAGGTGGTGCTGCAGAACCCTCCTTTTGGTATTAAAAAAAGGCATGCGGACAGACCCTTTTTAAATAAGGCCGCTGAGATCTCTACAGTAGTGTATTCCTTTCATAAAAGTGAGAGCGTAGGCTTTGCCAGGGGTTTTATGGAGGGTAAGGGATTTAGACTGACGCATATATGGGATTATGAGCTTGCCCTAAAAGCCACTCAAAAGTATCATATAAGACGTATAAAGCGAATAAAAGTGAGCTGCCTTCGGTTTAAAAGAGAAGAACAAGAATAAAATAAGAAATGCAAGGCATTTCTTTTTGAGAGTAAATTTTCTCAAAAACAATAAAGTATATAAGCAACCATTATTTTTAGGGCTATATTCTGATTTTAGGCAGAATGATACAATTAGTCATATGTTATTTTTGGTTTTGAGGGAGTATGGAAGTTTCAATTATTGACGATAAAAAGAACAGATTGCTGTTTGAAATAGCTGGCGTCAGCCATGGGTTCTGCACTGTGCTCAAGAAAGAATTATTGCAGGATGAGCATGTCAAAGTTGCAACCTACAGGGTACTGCACCCACTTACATCCAACCCACAGTTCCTTGTGGAAACAGATGGCAAGGAAGAGCCAAGGGCTGCACTAACCAATGCGGCCAAAAGGCTGCTGAAGACCTCTGACAAGTTAAAGAAAGATGTTGTCAAGGAATTGAGGTAAGTTCTGGGAAAGCATCTCTTCTAGGTTATAGGCGTTATAAAGCTGTTTCTAGATAATCATTACATAGTGCCTAATCTGGAAAGTTTTATATAACTGGAAAGCTAAAATTAAGCTTGCTGATGTGTCTAAGTAGAGGAGCATAATTACAATGAGCTTTGTGCGAATCAAGAAAATCAAGGGGAATGAATATGCATATACTGTTGAGAATAGATGGAAGGGCAAGGGGAGCAGGCAAAAAGTTATCGGGTATCTGGGAAGGGTGCACAGGGTTGCAGAGGCTAAAGAGCTGAATTTTTTTGAATTCTTTGAGGTGGATGATAAAGAAGCATATCTTAAGAAAGTTCAGAAAGAAGAGCTGACCAGTAATATTGTTAGGCTTGAGCTGGTGAAGCATGGCTTTACAGGCGAGAAAGTGCTTCAGCATAATGGGCTTACTGTTGATCTTGGAGCATTACAAGTCAGGCAGGGCAAGCGGAAAGCTGCAATTGCCATGCACGACGGGTTTCTTGCGGATACGACGCTAAGGGGATTGGTTGGCTTTAAAGAAATAGGAAGCCAAGCTGAGTTGAGCGTGAAGCTGGCGAAGGCCTTTGTGGAGGCTGGCATTAAAGTGGATGAGGAACTGTTTGTTGCGGTTTATGAGAAGGTAACTGGCAAGTGACTTCCTGGCAAATCAATTAAGATGTGGTAGCCTCTATTCGTAAAATATAAATAGACTCTATTACAGCCCTCTTGCATATGGAGAATTCAGGGTCCAAAGTGCCTAGACATATAGCCATAGTGCTTGATGGAAACAGAAGATTCGCCAAGAGGCTCATGCTCAAGCCGTTCATGGGGCATGAGTGGGGCGCAAAGAAGGTGGAGATGCTGCTGGAGTGGTGCAAGGAGCTTGGAGTGCAGGAGCTTACGCTTTACTCATTCTCAATTGAGAATTTCAACAGGCCAAAGGAAGAGTTTGATTACCTGATAGGAATCTTCAAGAAAGAATTCAGCAAATTGCTGTTGGACAAGCGGCTTGACAAAGAGCAGATTAGGGTCAATTTTATAGGCAGGATCAGCATGTTCCCAGAGGAAGTTCAGCATATTATGCAGCAGCTTATGAAAAATACCAGGAATCATGGGAAATTTATCCTTAATTTTGCCATGGCTTACGGGGGGAGGGCAGAGGTGATAGACGCGGTCAGGAAGATAGGTGAGCAGGTAAAGCAAGGAACAATTGCTGTTGACGCGATCAATGAAGAGGTGTTCGGCCGGAACCTGTACATGAATGACGAGCCGGAGCTTATCATAAGGACAGGTGGAGAGCGCCGCACCTCAAATTTCCTCATATGGCAGTCACACTATTCTGAATGGGTCTTCCTTGAAAAAATGTGGCCTGAGTTTGAAAAGGAAGATTTTGTCAATTGCATTGAGGAGTATTCCAGGCGGGAACGAAGGTTTGGGAGATAATCAATAGTCAAAGAATTCTGTTGGCTGATGTGGGTAATGCTGCCTAACCCATGCCATCTTTTCCAGGCTCATGCCAAACTGTTGATAGAGGGTCTCATCTGTTTCTAAAGGATGGAAGACTGTATGACCAGAGAATGCCATGACAGCACCCATTGCAATTACCTTATAGTCCAAGGCTGAAGGCCTGGGAATATGTGTTGGCTCCCTGGTATACACTAAAGAAAAATCAAAGGGGTAGGCAACTCCATGATTATGGAGCATTCTTGCCAAAATATTTGCATGCGAATGCCCTTTTTTTCCAAATTCAGCAAATTGTATATCAGGTTTTCCCCTGAATTCACCAGCAACAAAATTATAGAGTGTTACAGGCTCAAGCCCGGACCATGATCGGCCGATATCTGACTCCAAAGTCTGTGTCATCGCTATCACCTCAAGTCATCACTGTTAAGATTTGCTAATGCCAGAAGGAAAAACTCTGAAGGGATTTATATAGACATAATGCACTGGCTTGGAATGGTTCTTTCGTATAGGTTTTGATGTGTATTTTGATAAGAAATAAACTATGGCCTGATAACTGTAGCAAGCCACGGGGTATTAAGCCCAGTTTGCACAATAAAACTAAATTATTAAATTGGGCTAGTCGGTGACATTAATGTCGCGACAAATAATGCTCCTTAGTGCTTTACACGTTTAGAAGAGGTGCGATAATTCCTTCCATTGGCGCGAGGAAGGTTGCGTCAAGCAGAAATATGGCTTCCTTCACGTCCTGGCTGGTTATGGTGTTGTGGCTATTCTTTTCTGCAATTATGTTAAGGAAGAAAAGCATGGTAAGGTAGATGCGGTTGATGGCCCGCCGCTGAAGCTCCTTGCTGCTCATACTGTTTTGCTCATTTAATATATGAAGGGCAGCAGCAAAATCAACCTGCGTAAGTTTTCTGGTGAAGAGCATGGCAATGTAGCGGTGCATGAGCTGCTTTGCCTCTCCGGTAAGCATCTTATCCTGCAGCTGTGCCAGCGGAATCTCTTTGTGGGCTGCTGTAACGCTTGATCCTTTTGCAGCTATGAAGTAAAACTTATTTGTAAAGAGGTCCATGGTCTTGTAAGGCTTTGAGAAACCTGTTTTCATAAGCAAAGCAAAAAGCCTTGCCTTTATCTCTTCCCAGTTATATGGCTGTCCCAAAATATGGATGATTTCCGCTTCTGCAAGCAGTTCCTTTGAAAGCTCTGGCTTTTCAGAGAGCAGCTGCTTATAATACGATTTCCTGACCAAGTATGAGAAATCTATCTCGTTTTCAGGCAGGTAATCTTCCTTTACTATGCTTTCGCAAGAATGGATCAAATCAATGAATGCCTTGTTTTTTGAGACGAATGTTACCTTAAATGGGTATTCGCGGCAGACATAGGGGCGCTTTTCATAGATACTGCATAAGGTGTTTTTAGTAAGGAACGGGCAGGCTGCATGGTCAGTTCCCTTGATATAGGTGAAGCCGTCATCCCTCAATTCCTGCAATTCTTCCGGGATGTTATGGATGTCTTCAAAGCCAAGGATTACATTGGTTGAGTCACAGCAGTAGCCGCAGTTGGTGCACTTGAATTTTACAGACTGGTCAAAAGTGGTTTCCCATTCCACAAGGTTGCCATCTATTTCTAAAGTGCCGGTGTATGGGATGATGGACATGCACTGATAGTTGAGAACTAGGTATTAATATTTTGCTTAGGCTAAAGTCTATTTATCCCTCTGTGTCATGTAATCTGCTATTGCCAACAGGAATGACTTGCCTTCTGGCCTGAAACCTGAATGCCTTATGTGGGTTTTTGCCTGTTCGCTTAATTGCCGGACTAGATTTTGGCAGTAGTCTAGAGCTCCTGACTCCAATACAATATTCCTTATTTCATCAATCTGCTCCCTGGTTATGGATTTATTGCCTAAAGCTGCCATGATTGATTTTACCTGAGGCTGCTTGGCCAGCTGTAATGCCTTCAGGATTAAAATGGTCTTTTTCCCTTCTCTTAAATCAGAGCCTACTGGCTTGCCCAGCTTCTTCTCATTGCCGAACATGCCCAGGATGTCGTCATGTATCTGGTATGCCTGGCCCAGAGGGATTGCATATTTTGTTAATATGTCTAATTGCTGCCGGGAGGCGCCTGCCAGGATTGCTCCTATATGCAAAGGCCCTTCTATGGTATAGATAGCTGTCTTGAGCTCATTCACCCTAATAATGTCAAGCTCGGAAACCTCAGGCTTCAGCTCTGAAACAATATCCATGACTTCGCCAAAAGCTGTGTTGATGATGACACGGTTGAACTTGTCTATAGCCTTTATCTTGAGCTCCGCAGGAAAATCAGAGCGGGTGATACATTCTGAGCCGAAGGATGCGAGCAGGTCGCCTGCCATGATTGCCATGCTCCTGCCGAAATGGGCAGCATCTGAGTCTGGGTAAAGCTTCTTTGCCTTGAGCTCGTATACCTTATGCATGCTGTAATATCCCCTGCGGAAGTCATCCTGGTCAAGGATATCATCATGTATGAGCAGGAATGATTCCATCAATTCCACTGCAAGGGCTGCCTGCAGTACTGCTTCATTCTGCTCTTTGATTGCCTTGTAGCCAAATATTGCAAGGATTGGGCGGATACGCTTGCCGCCTCTCAGGCTGAACTCTTTTAATGAGTCAACCAACTCTTTTGCAAGAGGGGATATATTGCTGCACTTATTGAGCTTTTCATCAAAGAATAAAGTTAAGCGATGCTCTATAAGCTTCTGGTGCGCGTTTATAGTATCTTTGACTTGTAATTGGTTCATTCATTCACCTTGTATATGGATGCTGACGTTTCTTGCGCGCGGGCCGTCCAGCTCTATGAAGAGGATGCTCTGGAACGTGCCAAGCTGCATCTTTCCATTGCTCACTGGGATGGTCTCACTGGTTCCCAACATGATTTGCTTGAGGTGGCTGTGGCCGTTGACCTGCTCATCTATAGGGACATCCCGCTCATCCATGTCATCATGCAGATATTTGCCGCTGCTCGGCGCATGCTGCTCAAGGAAGAGCTTTAAGTCCTGGAGAAGGCGCGGCTCATTCTCATTAATCCTTAGTGCGGTGGTAGTATGCTTGCTGAAGACTGTCACTAAACCCTGCTTGACCCGGGAAGCCTTCAGGATAGCATTAACTTCACTGGTTATGTCCATTATATCAAGCTTTTCGGTACTATCCAGCCTGAGTGTTTCAGCATAGAACTTCAATTACCCCACCTTCTGCAAAGACTTGGAATTTTATTTATAAAGTTTATGGATTATGCAAGGAAGCTGTGCAAGAGTCTGGTAAGCCCGGGATGCCGCACTTCTTGCAGCTTTACAAAGTAATACTCATCTCCTATTGGAAGCACCTCCTTCACACCAGGCAGGAAGAAGAGTATGGTGCTGGTGTGGGGATTTGGAAGGGTCATGTCTACCCCTTCACCATTAATGTGTAGCATGCGGGTCAGGGTACCAATATCATCCGGATGCATGGAGAGCCTGAGGACTCCTGATTTCGGATCAAATTCGTATAGAGGCTTTCCATCATCTGTTGTTACGTTTATAGGGGTGACGTATCTTGAATCCGGCTTAAGCTCCGGCAGGTGCAGCGGACCATCTTTTTCATATAGTATCACTAAAGGATCCATGAATGGATTTGTTGCATGCCTTTATTTTAATCTTTGCATCATTAAGTTTTAATAGGGCATTGTTTTTTAACCCTTACATGAAAGCAATCAAGATAATTATTAAGGGAAAGGTGCAAGGTGTCGGCTTCAGGCAGTTTGTAAAAGAGAAGGCTGAGCATCTCAAAGTGCATGGTTACGTGAAGAACCTTGAGAATGGAGATGTTGAAGTAGTTGCTGAGGCTGACAATGAAGATATACTGTCTGCTTTTGTTGAGATGATACGGCCTGGGCCGCCGAAGGCTGAGGTGGCTGAAGTTGTCACAGATGCTGTTGAGCACAAGGGATATAAGGAGTTCGGGACTGAATAAAGAAAATCTAACTTACTAGGGCTGGCTAAATAGAAATCATAACATTTAATAATCTGTAAAATATACATATTAGGATGAATAAATGGATAGTTCTTGGCGTACGGGTCGTGTTTGGGTTAATGCTCTTGGCACTTGGTGCAATGGGTTTCATGAACCTGCCCATACCACCAGGGTATCCTCCTGATGCAGAGGCATTCCTTGTTGCTCTCGCGAATACAGGATACATGAATCCTGTGATTAGTGTTGTGTTCATACTGGTTGGGTTAATGTTTATTACCGGAAGCTTTGTTGCTTTAGGTGCGCTGCTGCTTGCACCTATTATTGTGAATATCCTGCTGTTCCACATATTCCTAGATTTAAAGACAATATGGCTTGGCTTGATTGTAGCGGTGCTAAATGCGTTTGTTGCCTTTACTGAATGGGATAAGTATAGGCTGCTGTTTAGGAGAAAGTAACTAATTCTAAAAATACTTAGAAATGTAGTAACATTTTTAACCAAAATAGATTACTCACCTTTTATGAATCTTTCCAGATAACCCATGAAGGTGTTACACTAGAGGAGCTTGCAGTAATCCTTAACCAAAAGTTCCTTGATGTAAAAACTATTTTTGGAGAGGAAGATAGGTTTAAGGAATTATCTGAGACAAAGTTGACCGAAATTTACGGAGATGATAATCCGCAAAATCAAAAAGGGATTGCCGTTGCCAGGCTTAAGTATCCAGTAGAAATAACCTGTCAAGTAGGGAAAAAGGAAGAGATACCACACTTCAAGACACATAAGGAATTTGCAGATTACCTAAGGAATGCAAGCGGTGAGGCTCCCCACGCGCCTTTTGTCCTTATGCAAGGAATTTATAAAAACCCAACCATATTCGTATTTCCCCAAGGCGGAATTATGGCTCATGTATTGAATAAGATAAGCGACCTTCCTTTCAGGCAAAACATTATCCATCTTGGAGTTATAGAAGGAACCCATCCAAATCCAAGCCAATCGCCTCGTTTTACGCTGAGTTTATCCCCGAGGGATGCTGTTGCAGAATTTTTAGGAGGCCCTAAGGTAGTCGGAATCGGCCATATAGAACTTGTCGATATTTATAGTTCCCTTGGCGGTGTTGAATACAGGCTACATATGGAGAGGACATAGAAATAGATGTCTATCGACATCTTTATAAATGAGGCATTATTCCAACACGCTATAAACGCTTAATCTACGCTTTTACAGCTAGAATAAGCCCAGCTACTAACCCAACACGGGCTAGGAGGGCAATCATGGACAAGCAGGATGTATTAAATGCCTTGGCTAAGGCAAAGGAAGCTAAGCAGAGGAAGTTCAAGCAGACAGTAGACTTAATCATAAACTTCAAAGATCTTGACCTTAAGAAGCCTGAGAATCATGTTGAGCTCTATATCCCGCTTGCCAACAGGGGAAGGCCTCAGAGATTGGCTGCGTTTGTAGGGCCTGAGCTGAAGGCAAATGCGAAGGCTGCTGTTGATACAGTTATTGATATTGACGAATTTGACCGCTATAGCAAGGATAAGAAAGCTGTTAAAAGGCTTGCGGCAGAGCATGAGTTCTTCATTGCGCAGGCAACTATCATGACTAAGGTTGCGAGCGCGTTCGGAAGAGTTCTTGGACCAAGAGGAAAGATGCCAAACCCAAAAGCAGGATGTGTAGTTCCCCCGAATGCAAACCTGACTGTACTGGCTGAGCGGTTAAGGAAGACAGTAAAGATATCTGTCAAGAAAGACCCTATATTCATGACTTCTATCGGTGCAGAGGATACAGATCCTTCAATCATTGCAGAAAATGTAATGACTATCTACAAGAATATTATTTCACACCTTCCAAATGAAGAGCAGCAGATAAAGAGTGTATACCTGAAAACAACCATGGGGCCGGCTATTCCTATAGTGAAGGCTGCAGCTGAAGAGAAAAAGGTAAAGAAGGCAGGCAAAAAGAAAGCAGAAGAGCCAGTTGAAGAGAAGCCTGCTGCTGTGGAGGCTGAAGCCTAATGGTGCAGGTAATAATAAAAAAGCAAAGAAAGGCACCCGAAGACAGAAAGGTAGCGCACGTAGCAGACTACAAGAAGGAAGAGGTGCAGGAGCTTGCCAAGCTGTTCTCTGAATACCCAATCATAGGCATACTCAACATGGAGAACATGCCTGCTGCACAGTTAGTCAGGATGCGGCAGAAAATCAGGCAATCTGCGTATATGCGGATGAGCAAGAAAAACCTAATAACCAGGGCGATTGACCAGGTCAAGGACAAGCCAGGGTTTGAAGGGCTGAAAAATCATCTGGGCGGGATGCCTGCATTGCTGTTCACCAAAGAGAATCCGTTTAAGATATACAAGTATATTGCACAGAACAAAAGCCCGGCGTTTGCAAAGGCAGGGCAGACTGCGCCGCGTGACTTGGTAATACCTGCGGGCCCTACCCCTTTCCCGCCAGGCCCGGTAATCGGAGAGTTCGGCCAGCTGGGCATCAAGACAAGCGTTGAAGGCGGCAAGGTTACAGTACGGCAGGATTCTGTTGTTGCAAAGCAAGGGGTTGTAATCAATGACAAGGTTGCATCTGTCTTGATGCGGCTTGGGATTCAGCCAATGGAGGTTGGGCTGGATTTGGTTGCGGTGTACGAGAACGGTGTAATATTCGGCAAGGAAATACTTGCGGTTGATGAGGCAAAGTATGTCGCTGATTTAGTCCAGGGCCACCAGTGGAGCATCAACTTATCTGTTGAAGCCGGATATCCTACTAAAGATACTATTGAGATAATGATAAGCAAGGCTCATAACGAGGCCAAGAATGTAGCGGTGGAAGCTTCAATAATGGAAGCTGAAGTCGTTGAGCTGATACTGGCAAAGGCTGAAAGGGAGATGCTTGCCTTGAAGGATGAGGCCAAGATATAGTGAAAGTGAAATAGACACTAAAATAAACACTAACAATTTGTATTCGTAGTCGCCGAGATGTTTTGAAATGCAAGCATTTCAAAGCCCAGGAATTGCGCTCAATTCCTTGGAATCTCGGCTCCCTGGTGCGAGTGAGTCCTCGAATATTGACTGTATATTGCGGTTCGGGGACATGTTGGGGCGCGCAGTTGCGGAAATCAGAGATTTCCGAAACCCCCGAAATGCGCAGCATTTCGATGGTTCGCGCCAGTCATCCAAATAAAGTTAGAGAAAAAGTTAACAAAAAAAAAGTTAAAAAAGAGTTGAATAAAGAAAATAAAACGCTTAACAAGCAAGTGGAGGATAAAATGGAATACGTATATAGCGCTTTGTTGTTGCACAAGGCAGGCAAGAAGGTCGAGGAAGGCAGCGTCAGGAAAGTGCTTGAGGCTGCAGGCGTGCAGGCTGATGATGCCCGCGTTAAGGCTTTGGTCGCGGCGCTTGACGGCGTCAACATAGACGAGGCCATAAAGAAGGCTGCAGTGACTGCAGTCGCAGCGCCAGCAGCTGTGGCAGGAGCCGGAGCAGATGCAGGCAAGGCAGCTGAAGACGAGGCCAAGAAGGCACAGGAAGAGAAGAAGTCAGAGGAGGCTGCAGCCGCCGGACTCGGGGCCCTGTTTGGATGAAGAGGAGATATATTTTTTAATTTTTTGTCAAGAACCACCAGTCATATGCTGGTGAAATGCTAATTTTAACCACGTAAGGTGGTTCTTGAGCATCTCAAAAATAAGATTTTTGACATTAAACTTTTAGTGCTCCAGCAAGACAAAAAAGTTAGTCATAAGTAGGATGCGCCGCGGCTGGGATTTTCACCAAGAGGCCTGCTATCCTTTCGGATTTGAACCCAGATGCCATTTCTGGCGGAGGTTCTCAGTCTCCCGCACTTCCGGATTATGCGACCGCGGCATGAAAACATTTATATACAAGTATTACATTTAAAATCCTCGAGGTTCTCAACTCCTGTTCTTCCGAATTATGTGACTTTAATTTTCAAATGATTATCTGCTTTATATATCTCACGTCGAGGGATGTCCAGTGACCAGTGAGAAATTGCCTCTATAAAGCAGGAATAAGCCCATTTTACAGGTTATAAAGCACAGGACATTCACTGGACACTATTCATGGAAAGAATTATTAATTAAAAGTCTAAGAAGGACTTGAATGAAGCAAAATAAAGAGCTAAATGACCTTGTATTTCTTGCTTTAGACCATGGTATTGATTCCGTTAGAGATGGAGGAAATTTAGTGCCTTTCACATTGGCTAAAACAAAGGGTAAACCTGAATTGATAAGAGTAATGGTTGAAAATTTACAAGATAGTGAAACGGCAACAAAGGAAATAGTTTTCGAACGGAAACCAAAAATGTATGCGATTGCCTATGATGGATATATAACAATTGACGAAAAGAAGTACGATGCTATTATTGTTGAGGCAGGAGAAAAAGGGAAGCATAAAGCATTAAAGTTTTGTCAACGATATATTCCAAAGAAACTCCTTAGGAAATTTGGCACAGTTGGAAATGCAATGTATCTTGGAAAAGTAAAAAATGTCCTTATGTAATTTAATCCATGTATTATTGAGTTAAATCAGCCACGATTCAGCAACATTTTTATACCTTCTAATTTTAGCCTTTCCAGGGCCATAAACCAGATATGCCCTAAATCTTTTTATATATGATAGGCCAGAAACTATTACTCATGGAACAGGAGCCACTAAAAAGGAGGGTGTCCAGGGAGCAAGTGCCAGATCTACAGGAATCTGTGCGGCTTTTGCGCACCAGGCTTAATGCCCTTGATGCACAGAAGGAGCAGGCATTTTCCCAGAAGCAGGAATTAGGCAGGCAGGTAAAGGAACGGATTCTTACGGTTAAAAAGGCCAGGGAACTGCGGGATAGCCTGGCCAAGGAGATAAAATCCCTAAAAGAAAAAAGGGATGCATCCAACAAGAAGCTGGGGGGCAAGCTCAAGGAGCTGAGCATGCTGAAAAAGCAGAAGGAGAGTGCGCTGAAAGGACTTAAGATAAAGGAAAACCCTGTCAGGCTAAAGAAGGAGATTGAGCAGCTTGAGCTGAAGATACAGACAGAAAGCATGCCGTTTGAGAAGGAGCAAGAGCTTATGAAGAAGATCAAGCTCATGAAGAAGGCTTACGAAGAGAGCAAGGGCATGGCAAAGGCGCAAGATTCAATAGAAGGGCTGAAGCAAGAGCTGGATGCCATACGGAAGGAGGGGAATGACGCCCATATGCTGGTGCAGGAGAAGGCAAGGCAGAGCCAGGAAGAGCATGAGAGACTATTGAAGCTATCTAAAGAGATAGATGAGCTAACTGCGCAGGAAGAGGCTGCCTATGCGAAATTCCTTGAATTAAAGGGGCAGTTCAGGGCGCTAAATGAAGAGCTCAAAGTAAAACTAAACGAGCTGGGTGCAGAGCAGAGCAGGATCACTGCAGTGAAAAAAGAGAAGCGGGCAAGACGGATAGAGCAGGAAGTGCAAACGCTGCGAAGCAAGGAAGAGGTCGTTGAAGAGAAGATACGGACCGGGAAGAAGCTTACTACTGAGGATATTCTTATATTGCAGAGCAGGAGCTCTGAGGATTTTTGAAAATTTTAAGTCTTTAACAAAGACTTATTCCTGACTTTTCCCCTTAATTTAGGGCTGCTCTTCAAGTGCTTAAAGAACTCAATCTGCCTAAGCCTTTTCTGAGCATCCTTTTTGGAGGTGTAGGTGCCGAATCTCCGGCCTGTTTTCTCGGAAAGGACAATGTACTTGCCTTTTACTTTCTTGATCATGGTAAGAGCTATGACTTTAGTGTTTATATAATTTCCTAGCCCTTGGAGAATTCGGTGTAGCGGCACTTGCCGCAATAGCTCCTATCCTTGTGCTTGGCCATCAGATAGCCTGAGCCGCATTTCGGGCAGCTCTTATTCTTTCTAGTGACTGCATCTCCTGATTTGGAGAAATTGTTCCATAACCCTTTTGGTGCCTTTGATTTTGCCTGGGCCATTTTATTTTGAATTCTTGAATTTGACTATTTTTGAACTTGAATTTCATATAATTTTGAACTGAACTTAACTTGGACCGCGCTGCTGCGCGGCTTTGCGCTCGGTAAACCTCGCGCCGTGGTATGAGTCCTGCGGACGGCACTGGTATCAGATGCGCCGCCTTACTTCGCTGCGGGTGCGGGCGCAGCTGCCGCAGGAGTTTCTGCCTTGGCATCCACTTTTTTCTGCCTAGGCTTTGGCTCTATCTTGTCCATCGCCTCCTTGCTGTCATACACGTATGCAGTCACCAATGCAGATTTCTCGCCATACCTGTTCGCTACCCTCCTGATAATGATGACATCCTCGGCAGACTTTGTCAGGTGAGCAACAGTTTTCTTGACGTCAGGCAATGAGGGTGTAGCTGCCGGATACGGCAGGTTGACCTGGACTTCAGTCCTTGACAATAATCGGTTATGCTTTTTGCTGGTGATTTCCATTTCCATGCTTACCGCACCTTGATGGCATACTCGCCTTCCAAGGCGATGCCTATTTTCTTTGAAATAGTAGATTTTTCCTTGTCCAGGATGTACAGCCTGCCCTGCCAGCTTGATGCCGGCTGGTTGCTCTTGCAGATAGGGCACTCGCTGCCTTCATAAAAGATCTTGTCTTTCCTGCATGCTTTTTTCATTTTGATGTCCCATCGTAATTTTATAAAACTTAAAATTTGGATAACTGCATTCGGCTAAAGCCTCATGCACTGTACTAGTCCTGCGGACGGCACTCTGCTGTACTGCTGATGGTGCTACTGTTTGCGCTACTTCTCTTTCTTCTTCTTCTTATCTTCCTTAACTTCCTTAACTGCTTTCTTTATGGGCTCTTCATCTGCCCATTCAAGCTTGCCGAGGAAAGGCTGCCGCATAGTAAGCCCGATTCGCGGATTGTTTGCTTCCTTGAACGAGACTGCAATAATCCTTGCCCGGCACAAGTCGCTTACCTTAAGAGTGCGCTTGCTCTCTGTGCCAACCAGGACTTTTTCCTTGCTGAAGGAGACATAGTCGTCCATGGTCTGCGAGATATGGATCATGCCATCCAACGGGCCGATAGTAATGAATGCGCCGAAATCCGCGATGTCACGGACGATGCCCAAGGCAACTTCCTGCATCTCAGGCTTGAAGGTAAGCAGCTCAAAGACAGTATCGTAGTAGGAAGCTCCGTCACCTGCAATAATTACGCCTTCGCCAACCTCGCTGACTGTTGATACATCAATCACGATGCCCAGCTCCTTTGAGATGTGGCCCTCGTACTTCTTCTTGATGCGCTGGATCACTGCCTTCTCAGTCTCTTCAGCGAAGAGATTCGGGGGCACACGGATGTGGTCCTTGACCTTGATCTTGTAAAACATTTTGGTTCACGTTATTATTAGGTGTTTTTTTGAGCGCAGTGTGAGCAATTTAATGCCCTTTTCCCTTAACCGCTGCCTTAATTGCCTGTCCTGCGTCCCGACTATGTACGAGCTGTCCGCAATCTCCACAATCGCATCATCGGCAGGCTTGGCAGCCTCTATGATATTTAATCCTTTAGTTTCTATGAGCTGCAGCGCAATAGATGCGGCCTTCTTATTCTTCCCGGCCTGCATTGCCTGGATATTCCTGAGCTCGTCTAGGGTCTTGCTGAGCACAAAGAGCCTGTATTTCCTGTCCATTACCCTCTCAAGTTCCGAGAAAATATCAACTCCGAACTCGCCAGGTATGAGCAGAAAGTTTGTGTCCAGCAATATTTTAGCTTCCATTGTGAAATAATATTGTCTTTATAAAGGTTGTTGTTTTTAATGGTTATAGAGCCTGATTTAAAAAGGTATAGCTCTTCCTGAGCCCAAAACCTTTATATCATGCTGCCTGTTCTTTTAAATCATGGCTAAAAAGGTGCAGGAGATCCTGAAACAGGTATTGGCTGGGATAAGGCCTTCAAAGCAGGATGAAAAGCTTGTTGTTGAGAAAGTCAATGGTGTAATCAGGAAACTCAATAAAAATTTAAGAGGTGCGAAGGCCCAGCTTGGCGGTTCGGGGGCAAAAGGGACTTGGCTCAAGTCTTTTGATGCGGATGTATTTGTCACATTTAATTATTCTAAATATAAAGATAAGGGTGCTGAGCTGTCTGATATACTTGAGAAAACAGTGAGGAGATCCTTCACGAAATATGACAGGATACATGGAAGCAGGGATTATTTTCAGGTCAAGCTGGATGGGTTTACGGTTGAGATAGTGCCGATACTTGCAATTAAAAAGGCGAAGGAAGCCAGGAATATAACTGATGTCAGCTTATTGCATGTCGCATGGGTTAAGAGGCATAGGAAGCTGGCGGATGAGATAAGGCTGGCAAAGCAGTTCTGCAAGGCAGCCAAGGTTTATGGCGCTGAGAGCTATATCAGAGGATTTTCGGGATACGTTGTTGAGATCCTTGTCATTTATTACGACGGATTCCTTAAGTTAGCAAGGGCTGCGGCAAAGTGGAAGGACAAAGAGGTAATTGATGCTGCCAGGCATTACAGGAATAAGAATGAGATAATGTTTGAGCTGAATAAAGCCAAGCTGGTGAGTCCCCTTATTGTCATTGACCCTGTGCAGAAAGACAGGAATGCAGCCGCCTCTATCAGCAAGGAGAAGTTTGAGCAGTTCAAGGCTGCATGCAAGGCTTTCTTAGCAAGGCAATCTGCTGAGCTTTTTGAAGTAAAAGAGTTTGATAGGAATGAACTAGAGAAGAGAAAGGGCAAAAATATATTGGTCTTGGTGAAAGCTACTGCAGAATCCGGAAAGAGGGATATTGTCGGCTCAAGATTGCTGAAGGTGTTTGAGTTTCTTGGCGGGCAGATAGTGAAGAATGACTTCAAAATCATAGAGAAGGGATGGGACTGGAATAAGGAAGCAATATTCTGGTTCATTGTTGACAGCAAAGAGCTTGAAACTTATAGAGTGCATGAAGGGCCTCTGCTGAAATCAAAGGTTCATGTTGAAAGGTTCAAGACGGCGCATGAAGAGACGTTTGTAAAAGGAAACAGGATCTATGCAAAAGTGAAAAGAAAGTATACTAAAGTTCAAGCGCTGGTTAATGATATGATTAAAGATAAATATGTCAGTGAAAGAGTCAAGAGAGTTTGGATTGAGAGATGAGCAGGAAACTGATTGAGCAGGCGTCTGAATCATTGCGGAAGGGAATTTCTGAGAAGGCAGAGGCTGCGCAGTTTGAGGACGACGAGTATAAAGCTGCTGCGTTTGATGAGCGGCATTTTAGAAATATAGAGGATGCAGATCCTGTAAAGATTGCTTTTGTTGACGGCAGCAACCTGGAGATAGTAAGGAGCGCGCACTTTTCTTTGCAGTTCGTGAGGCTGTTCTATACACTGTATGATGGGAAAAAAAGGGTTGCTGCGGAAAAGGCTGAATTCTATGCGATGATACGGGCAGTGAACCGCGATGAGCGCATCTACTTTGAGGTTGAGGTAATCTCTAACGATGCATGGCTTGATGAGCTGAACATGAAAATTTACTCATTTGATGCCAGCATGCGGCAGGGCTACCATAGGGCAGATGTCTCTTCTGTCGTGCATGTTGTTAGGAGGCTGGGAGAGCTGCTGATAGCAGAGAGAGCATGCCAAAGATTGGGCAAAGGAGGCATACTGGTGTTAGATGGTGATCTGGAGGCAAACTATCCGCGGGAAGAAGAATTCTTAGATAGGCTTTATGCATATGCTAAAGACGTGGTGATAGCCGGGGTGAGCAAGACGTCTACATTGCTTTCCAGCTCAGGGAATAGCTTTACTGCGCTTCTTAATCGAAGAATCGGGAAATGGTACTATTATCCTGTGGCTGATATTGAGAAGCAGAGCCATAAGGCTGCATTATTGTTTGCCAGGCTGCACGAGAAGAGCAGCTACGTGTTTAAGGTTGAAGTGTATAAGGAGCAGGCGGCTGAGATTGGGCATGTTGTGAGTGCACTGGCAAGCCATGCAAATGATGCGGTCTTTATCGGGTATCCATACGGGCTGATTGAGGCGCACCAATTCGCAAAGATACCTGCAACTGAGAAAGATTTTCATAGGATACAATTGATGGCAAAACTAGGCCGGGAATGGCAGGATATTGAACGGGCTGTGAAAAGCACTGATGCGCATGAGGTTTTGGATAGGGTTTGATGGTGAAAGATAATGAGCTGGATTTTATTTACGTTGCTTGCAGTGGTTCTCTGGAGCACATCCAATGTTATAGACAAAAATTTGTTTTTATACTATTTTAAGCGCCCTATATTTGGCGTTGGGTTCCAAGCCATGCTGGCTTCAGTGTACGCCTTGCTTGCATTCATTATCTTTGATGTTGCATTCAGATTCGCTCCATTTATGTTGGGGGCTTTCTGGCTGGCATTACTCTTATTATATTTCAAAGCGATGAAAGTTGAAGAGGCGTCACGAGTAGCTGCATACTTTAGCGGAATTCCCGCAATGGTCGCTATCCTTGCATATTTCTTTTTGGGAGAGCGATTTGGGATTATGACATATCTTGGGATTGGGCTTATCATTTCAGGAGGTATTCTTCTCTCTATAAAGAAACACAAGAGTAAATCCAGATTGAGCAAAGTTTTACCGTATATACTCCTTTTTATCTTAATATACTCGGTGTACTCCATTTTAGTAAAGCATTATGTTAACATATATGGTTTTTTAACAGTTTTCTCAAATATGCAGCTTGGGATTTTTGCCCTGGGAATTCCTTTTATCCTGATATATAGGAAAGACATAATGAAAATAAGGCCGCGCGGGCTAATCCTATTTGCAGTAAGTCATTTTTTTGCAATTCTGGCTCTATTTAGTTTTTTTCTCGCTGCAAGTCAGGGGCCAATTACCCTTATCAGCCCACTTTTGGAGTTGCAAGGAGCTGTTGTATTCATCTCCGCAACAATTTTAACTTTATTTTTGCCTAAAATCATTAAAGAGGACATTTCAAAAGATCATCTTATACTGAAGGCTATTGCAGTTTTCTGCATGACTATTGGAGCTGTTTTAGTCAGCATGTATGGTTGATTTTATAAACCCTAAAATCCTTCTCTTTACATGGACCTCAAATCTGAGGAAGTGCTGGCGCGGATTGAAGAGGAGACAAAGTATAGGTTCATGCCGATTGTGGGCAGGAAAAAGGGGAAGCTGCTTGAGGAGCTGGTGAAGCGCAGGAAGCCGAAAGCAATACTTGAGATAGGAACTTTAGTTGGGTATTCTGCAATACTTATGGCGCGGAATATGAAGGCTGGTAGGATCATCACGATTGAGCGCTCTATCAGGAATGCCAAGCAGGCTGAGAAGAATATTAAGGATGCGGGCTTCGGCAATAAGGTGCAGGTGCTGGCAGGGGATGCCCTAAAGGCAATAAAGCGCCTAAAGGAGAAATTTGACATGGTTTTCATAGATGCGGCGAAGGAGGAGTATGTAGATTACCTTAAGCTGCTAGAGAAGCAGAAGCTTATCAGGAAGGGGACAATCATTGTAGCAGACAATGCAAAGATATTTGCAGATGCGATGAAGGAGTACCTGGACTTCATCCGGAAATCAGGGCTGTATAGGAGCAGCTTCCATGATTTCGGGTTTGATGGGATGGAAGTGAGCGTGAAAATCTAATGGCAACTGTCAATGAGATACGGGAGGCCCAGCGGAAGAGCTGGGATACGTTCGCAAGTGGCTGGAAGAAGCATGATGCATTCATGATGCAGAAGCTGCAGCCTGTAGGAGATGCTCTGCTGGAAGCTGTGAAGCTGCGAGATGGCTATAAGTTGCTGACGCGCATGAGGTTTTGGATAGGGTTTAGGCTATTTAAGCTATGCTAGGAAGGCTATGTATATATGCGAACAGCTTTTTCTATGAAACATTTATATAATATATCCTCCATAATACATAAACTAGGTCATTTTTCAGCAGAAAGCTGGAAGATAAAGAGGTATGAATAATGGAGAAAAAGATAGGACATTACTCCTTTGTGTTGGGAGTAATACTTGCTGTGCTTCTTGGAATAGCAGCATCTTCATTAGGAGCAGCAACGGTTTGGCTAACTTCTTTGTTAGTAGTGCTTGGCTTGATTGTAGGCTTACTTAATGTAGGTGGAAGAGAGGCTAAAGATTTCCTGGCAATTGCTACAATGCTAGTAATTGTCTTGTGGGCTGGAGGAACAGCAACTGGAGGCATAGGACTGGAGAAGATACAGTGGATAGGGCCATGGCTGGCAGGAGTTGTGCAGTACTCGATGGCGTTTATAGTGCCAGCAGTGCTAGTAGTAGCACTTAAAGGCATATGGGGACTTGCACAAGTGGGAGAAATGATGCCCTCAATTGGAAGAGGCAAGCGAAGATAAATATTTTTTTCTTATTTTTTATTCATGAATTTTCAATAATAAAGTTTTGCCAGTATTTATATACATTTGTCAATTCTTGGATGAATGAGGCTATTATAAGACTGTTGAAAGATTACTTGGACTACGTAAGGAAATTAGGGAACTACCGGAGCAGATTCCATGATTTTGGGTTTGATGGGATGGAAGTGAGCGTGAAAATCTAATGGCAACTGTCAATGAGATACGGGAGGCCCAGCGGAAGAGCTGGGATGCGTTTGCGCATGGCTGGAAGAAGCATGATACATTCATGATGCATAAGCTGAAGCCTGTGGGAGATGCATTGCTTGAAGCTGCCAAGCTGCAGGACGGCTATAATGTACTGGATGTTGCAACAGGGACTGGAGAGCCGGGAATCACTGCTGCTGCCTTGGTCGGCAAGGGAGCTGTTATAGGAACTGATCTTTCACAGGAGATGGTTGCAATCGCCCTTGAGCATGCGAGGAGAAAGGGTGTTATGAACTATACTGCAGAGGTGGCCGATGCAACTAAGCTGCCGTTTGCTGATGCGGCGTTTGATGCTGTCATCTGCAGGTTTGGAGTCATGTTCTTTCCAGATCCAGCGGCTGCAGTGCAGGAGATGGTGCGGGTGGCGAAGCCAGGCAGGGCAGTTGCATTGTCTGCATGGGCATTGCCTCAGAAAAATCCATGGGTAACGGTCATTGGGGGGATAGTTAACAAGGCATTGAACATAGAGCCGCCTGCTGCGGATGCTCCACAGGTTTTCAGGTTTGCTGATTCCGGGAAGTTGGCAGGGCTGCTCAAGGGTGCAGGACTAAAGCAAGTATCATTGACAGAGCAGGAAGGGATAACAGCTTTTGGAAGCCCTGAGCAGTACTGGGAAATCATGACAGAGATTGCTGCACCTATTGCCATGGCGCTGCGCTCGGCATATGAAGACAAGGTGGCGGAGATACGGGAAGCAGTTATCAGGGCTGCACAGCAGTATGCAAAGAATGGCAGGCTGGAATTCCCGTACAGCGCCTGGATTGTATCCGGAATAAAATAAGAAATCCTTATATACCCTTATCCCAATGAATTCTAGAAAAGATGGTGACAACGCTAGCTGCGGTTATCGTGAGCATTGTGCTTGCATTTGCCCTTTCCGAGGTATGCGTCAGGCTGAAGATTCCGAGGGTGATCGGGCAGATTGCTGCAGGAATGGTACTGAGCATCAGCTTGTTCAAGACTTCCTTTTTCACGCCTTCTACGCTTGAGATATTCAGCTTCCTGGCTTACCTTGGAACTATCTTCCTGTTCTTCTTCGTCGGGATGGAGATTGACATGCGGAAATTCAGAAAGCATGTGAACCAGGCTGCGCTGATAAGCATCCTCAATACTGCCATCCCGTTCACTGCAGGCGTCCTGCTGGGCATCTTCGTCTTCCATTTTGAGCCTTTGGTTGCTGTCATCATAGGCATTTCACTTGCGGTGAGCTCACAGGCAATATCGCTGGATGTGCTGGATGAATTCAGGCTTATCAAGACGCGGATAGGTGGCTTGGTCATTGCTGCAGGGGCTGTTGATGACATATTTGAGCTTATACTGATCTCAGGAATACTGATGGCAATCAATGCGACATCAAATATCTCAGGATTGTTTGAGATATTTGCGAGCGGGATAATTTTCATACTGATTATAATCATATTCAGGAGATTCCTCGTGCCTTTCATCATTGACAGGCTGGATGAGGAAAAAAATCCGGCGCTGCTTTTTGCAGGGGCTGTAATGATATCACTCATGATGGCGGGCATTGCTGAGTACCTTGGGCTGGATGCGCTGATAGGGGCGCTAATAGCAGGCGTCCTGGTGCGGCAGACCTTCCTTGCAGAGGGAAGGCATGGCATCTTTGAGGAGCACAGCATTGCAAAAGTCATCCACACACTTGCATTCGGCTTTTTAGTGCCACTGTTCTTTGTATGGGTCGGGTTGAACACTAATGTGTCATCAATGCTCCATAATCTTGGTTTCGGGCTGGTGCTGACTGCAGTTGCAATCCTGGGAACTGTAGGAGGGACGATGCTTGCGGTAATGCTCAGCAAAGGCAGCGCGCTGGAAGGAATGACTATCGGCTGGGGCGTAAATCCAAAAGGGGATGTTGAGCTGGTCATTGCAACCCTGGCATTGCAGAATTATCTAATCACTGTTGATATTTTCTCTGCCATCATCCTCATGGCGCTCCTTACAACGCTTATATCCCCCATAGTGTTCAGGTTTTTCATCAGGAGATTTTATGCAAGGCAGCAGAGAGCAGGGGCTGCTGCAGGTTGAGACTATGCTTGACGTTATAACCGTTGGCTCGGCGACTGTTGACATCTTTGTAAAGGTGAAGCGTTCCCAGCAGGAAGTCAGGGTGGACGGCAAAAGCAGGGATCACCATCTGGATGTCGCATTCCATATCGGCGGCAAGTCGCTCATTGAAGAATTGCACAGCTACTCCGGAGGCGGCGGGACAAATGCAGCGGTTGCATTTTCCAGGCTTGGGTTTAAGACAGGATGGGTCGGGAAGCTGGGGGATGACCACCAGAGGCACGGGATTGAGCATGAGCTGCGGAAGGAAAATGTCAGCATGCTCTGCAGCCACGCGAAAGGGAACACCGGGCTTTCAATCATCCTTATAGGGCTGCGGCACGACAGGACTGTGCTGGCATACAAGGGAGTTAATGACCAGCTTGCATGGCAGGATATCCCGCAGAACATGGCTGCAAGATTCTTTTACTTTTCCTCAATGATTGGGAAGTCGCTCAAGACTATTGAGCAACTGGCATTGTATGCCAAAAAACGCAATGTGCCTTATGCGTTCAATCCGAGCCAGTACCTTGCTTCAATGGGACTTAGGAAACTGAAGAAGATTGTTGAAGGATGCAGCATCCTGGCGCTCAACAGGGAAGAGGCAAAAGAGCTGCTGCGGATGCAGAAGCCGATTCCCGCACTGCTGAAAGCGCTGCAGGAGCATGCAAAAATTGCAGTGATTACTGACGGCAGCAACGGCGCATATGCATATGATGGAGCATATGCATACTCTGTTCCAGGGGCAGGAGTAAAGGTTGTGGAGAGCACAGGAGCAGGAGACGCGTTTGCATCAGGATTTGCCGCAGGCATGCTCCGCAGGAACAATATTGAGTTTGCCATGAAGCTTGGACTGGTGGAGGCAGGCAGCGTGCTGCAGGCTATCGGCGCAAAGAATAACCTGCTGGGATGGAATGAGGCTGTGAGGAAGGCTGATAAGGTGAAGGTTAAGAAGTATATAATTTGATACACTACTATGAATACAAATATATTTAAAGGCTTACGCGAAGAATTCAATAGAGAGGAGATTGATCGCTTTAGTAATTCTTGATTAGCAACCTTTATATACAAAAATATCAATTCATTCCCGCATGCAATACGACCGGCGGTTTATAGAATATGAGAAGAAGCAGCACGGGCCTGCGCACAAGATATCGTTCAGGACCTGGCTCATATACCTGGCCATAATTGCGCTTATATTTTTGTTTTTGAAAAGTTAGCCAGTCAGGAAAAGAGGGTGCAATGCATTTCTATACATTACACGATTTTGATTTTACTGGAAAGAGGGTTCTGCTGCGGGCTGATTTCAATGTGCCTGTTGACGGGAAAGGCAGGGTTCAGGATGAAAAGAAGATAAGGGATACGCTGCCCACAATCAAATACCTGCTTTCGCAACATTGCAGGCTGATCATCGCAAGCCACTTGGGAAGGCCGGAAGGGAAGACTGTTGAAGGCCTCAGGCTGACGCATGTCGCGAAAATCCTGGAAAGGATGCTCAGAAGAAAGATTGTGAAGCTTGACTATACCACCGGGCAGCTTGTTGAGCAGGGCATACGGCGGATGAAGCCGGGAGATATAGTGCTGCTGGAGAATGTGCAGTTTGAGCCGGGAGAAACGCACAATGAGGAAAGCTATGCACGCACCTTGGCGGGGTACTGCGATTATTTCGTGCTTGATGCATTCGGGCAGAGCCATAGGGACTATGCGTCCATTTCCGGTGTGCAGAAATTCGTGCCGTCATGCGCAGGATTATTGGTGGAAAAGGAGCTACAGGAATTAAGTGTGCTGGAGCATGCTGACAAGCCTTTTGTCGCGATTATCGGCGGGGCGAAACATGACAAGATAACTGTAATAGAGCACCTTGTGCACAAGGTTGATACTATCATAGTGGGCGGAATCCTTGCAAACACCTTCCTAAAAGCCTCTGGCATAGATATCGGAAATTCCAAGTTTGATGCTGAAAGCGTTGAGGATGCAAAGAGGCTGCTGCGGGAGCATCGCGGGAAGCTCGTGCTGCCTTCAGACGCGGTTATTGCTGACAGGCTTGATGCAAAGGCCAGGGTGAGGCAGGCCAGCGTGCAGCAAATCCCAAAAAAATGGATGATTGCTGATATCGGAAAGCAGAGCATTGCGCAGTATAAAGATGTACTTAAGTATGCGCATACCATCATCTGGGCAGGCCCTGTGGGCATGTTTGAAGTCAGGAAATTTGAGAAGGGAACCAAAGAACTTGCGCTGTTCCTAGCAAAACTGAAGAGCATCAGGATCGTATGCGGGGGGGACAGCAGCGCTGCCATTGATAAGGTTAAGCTGGCAAAGAAGATGACGCATGTGAGCTCAGGAGGGGGCGCGGCACTTGATTTTATATCAGGCAAAGCAATGCCTGGAATCCTGGCTCTGGAGCAGAACTATAATAAGTTCAGGGTGTCAGTGAAACTTGCTCATTAAAGAAAACAGACAGCCTGGCTGCAAGGTCTTCTGAAAACCTTGCAACATCAATCTTTTCCAGCTCTTTTCTGGCATGGGCAAGCTGCTGGCTCTTATTCTCAAGGCGATACTGCTCATCAGTGAGCTTTTGGTTGTGGGCAGCAAGCGTTTCCTCAACTTTTGTCGTCTCCAGCCTGCCTGCAATACCTAAAATAGCATGCGCTGCTGCCTGGCGCTTTTCCCTGAAATCAGCAAGGAATGCCCGGTTTAACAGCTGAATCTTGTCTAAAGTCTTTTTTTCCTTGCGGTCATTGAGCTGCACTGAATTTGAGGAGATATTCTGTTCCAGGGCCTGTAGGACGGGGATAATACCCAAGACTTCATCATCCATGAGAGCAGCCACTGGATGCGAAAGGTATCTGTTGATGTGCTCTTCATGCGTGGAGCGCTTTGCAAAGCGCTTGAGAGCAGGCTCAACTGCCTGGAAATGGTCAATGAACGATTGCTCAAGCTCCTTGAGCTGCTGATGTGCAGCAGCCTTTTCCTGCTTTAACAAAGTGTACTGCTTATAGCGCTCTGAAGCCATGAGCGCCTGCTTTTCAGCCTCCAGGGCAGAAACAATAGTATTGAGGGCTGCTATTTCCTGCTCAAGCTGCTTTGTTAATTTTGCCAGGGTTTGCTTCTGCACTATCTTATTATTGATGGCAGAGATTGACTGTTCCATTGCCTGGATTTCAGCAAGGCCTGCATCTTTGTAATGGGCTTCAAGCTTTTCCACTACGGCAAGTATAATTTTCAGGCTGCGCGCGACTGCTGCTGCCTCGTTGGCAAGGAATTCCTGCAGGACAGTGTAGGGCTTATGCGCGTTCCTGGCAAGATGCTCAAACCGCTGCTTTGCCTTCTGCGTAAATGCAGGGATTTCCAATGGTTCAAGCTCACTGGCGTCTACTGCAGGCAGCACTTGGCGGATAGCCCTGATGTATGCTTCCCGGTTGCCTTCCATGAACTGCTTGGCGCGCATCGGTATGTTTGGATTCTGCAATTGAGCTGTTTCCAATTTATGCAGCTTTTCCCTGGTTGCCTGGATTTCCTGGCGCAATTCCGAAAGAATCCGGTTGGTATCATCCTGTACGGCATCCAGCTTTGAGCTGACTTTCCCTTTGAACCAGGCATCAAGTTCATGCACCTGAACTTTATGATGCGGCCGCTCCTTTGGCTTCTCTTTGGTGAAGAACCTGGTGAACCATTTCATGCTGATGCTGAATAGAGACCTTTTTATAAGGTTTGTGGAGAGAAGGAGAGAAGGCTTAAACTAAAACGACAAAATTTTGAGGATAAGCGACGAGATGAATCTCGCCGCACGGTGCGAATAGTCCCCCGAACTGTGTATTACTTCAAAATCGGGGGACATGTTGAATAGTTAAAAACCGCGAGCAAAGCGAGCGGACCAAGTAACTTACGTAATGAGTAACAAATATTATAAATAAAAGGCAACTCGTCAATATTTCATATGGCGCGACGCAAGATACATGGAAAGCCGCTATGGATGAAGCAGCTTGCGCTGGAGAACATCAGAAGCCTGTTTGCGCAGGCGCGAAAGCAGTTCAGGGAAGACAGGGAACTGGCGCATGCGCAGGTCAAGGCTGCACGCAGGCTGAGCATGAAGTACAAGGTTAGGATTCCTAAAGAGCTGAGGCGGCAGATGTGCAAGCATTGCTACCGGTACCTGATGCCTGGTGCTAATGTGAGGATCAGGACAAAAAATGGGAAGGTAGTGTACTATTGCATGGAGTGCAAGAAATTTATGCGTTTCGTGTATTAGATTTTATTACTACTATCAAGTTAATTAAGTAGAAAGATTTATATTTCATCCTGCTCTGCTGCTATTTATGAGAACTATTGAACTAAGGCTAAATGAACCTGTTATGCACGGCGCACCTCAAGAATTGCAACCTAGGGAACAATACTATGAAACAGGAAGGCTGTTTAGCATAAGGGAAATTACCGGCAATGACATTGCCAGCTCACCATTAAGGGATATTCGGGCGCTTAGGGCAGACATTGTGCACAATCCAGACAGAATCATTCTTGTGAGAAACCTATCAACAGGGCTGATGGAGCCTCTTATTGTAAATGATGCTGGAACTATGTATTGGAGAGGTGCACCGGAAAACGCTCCTACTCATGAAGTGTCTTATGCTGCATTACAGCTTGAAGATGCTGTGGAACTGAGAGGGCCTGCCGGCAGGCAATATACTAAATTTCTGGACAACAGTGATATGAGAAAGGAGATAGTAATTGCCAGTCCTGGAAGCATCCAAAAATTCGTAGCAGGAAATGATATGCTATTCTTCATGTCAAGCGTAGATACGCACGCAAAATATCCTATGTGCACCAAGGTATTTCCAGCAATAAGAGAACCTGTCTAAATTTGAATGGAACAGGATACATTTATATAATAAAACCAATAGATTCTTCATATAAAGAGGGTTGGTATGAAATCTGAGTTTGAGCTGCCTGATGAGGACCTGCTGCTGCGGGATGCGTCGCCTGAGTTCTATTTCCACCTGTCTGATGGAAGAGTGCTGAGAAATGTCAACGACTTGCTGCAGGCGCTCAAAAGCATGAGCGAGCATGTTTACCATCATCATGTGAATGCGCACCGGAATGATTTCAGTACATGGATACGGGACATATTCGGAGACTATAATGTGGCGCACAAGGCGCTCTCAGCCAAAGGAAGGCATGAGCTAATTTCAATATTGGAGAAGGAACTGATAAGGGAGAATCTTGAAAAGAGCAATGAAGAAAGCAAGATACGGATCAAAATCAAAAATGCATTGTCGCGGGCGCAGATGAAGGGAAGGGAAGCCCTGGGGAAGCAGGGCATTGTTAAACGGATACTTGCAAGAAGCATGCCATCGGAACCGACTGATAAGCTGGCAGAAGAGCGGGCTGTGCTTGCCCAATTGAAAGAGCTTGAGCAGGCAATGTCAGCAAAACTGAGCCAGGCTGGCAAGCAGGAGCAGGAAATGCATACTGCAATTGCACGTGTGACAAAGCTTGAGGAGAGGCTGCACAGGAAGATGGAGGAAGTCTCCGGGCAGCAGAACAGCATATTCACCAAAGAGTTCGTGCAGGGGCTTATCGTTGGGGCAGTCATTGTCGGATTATTAGGGATTGTATTAAGAATATGAGGTGGGATATATGAGAATGAAACTAAAGAGCAGAAGGATAAAGCATACGGTGAAGGCCGTGAGAAGGGATATCAGGAGAGGGCGCAGTGCTCTACAAAGGGCGGCAGCTGTTAAACCTGATTTTGTGGAAAATGTCAGGAAATATGTGCTGGGCACCATACCGAGCGAGCAGTATTTCATTACTGTAGACGGAAGGAGCCTGCGCAGCATCTATGAGCTGGTTGATGCGCTAGCCTCAATGAGTGATGAGAGCTTTTTCCATCATGTTACAGAAGAGCGGAATGATTTCAGCACATGGATAACAGAATCCCTGCAAGAGCCTGCATTAGGGGATGCTGTCAGGAAGTGCAGCACCAGGGTTGAGACTCAGATTGCCCTGCTGAAGTTTTTGACGGCAAGGATCAGGTAGTCAAGTAATTATTTGACTGCCGTGCCAAGCGTCTCATCAGGCTGATCACACAGCATTTGATTTTTCTTTAGGTACTCCTGTGTCAGGCTTAGATAACCATAGACCAGCATGCTAATGGCTATCAGATAAAGGAACAGTACAATGCTTGCTGAGACGCCCATCTCAATCAGGTCGCCATAAGACAGGAATATTGAGAAGCTGAGGAAGAGCAGGCTGAATGATGCGCCGTCAAGCCTTACCAACAATATAAGGAATCCAATAAGCAGCGTGATAACCAATCCGGCAAGGGTTATGAGCGTCATGTTTACCGGGGCATTCTGGCACTTGATTTCTGTATGCGGCAGGGCAAGCATGTCATAGACAACTGCTTTTGCACTCTCGCAGCCGTAATATTCTGCTGCCAATGCGTGGCCCAGCTCATGTATGGCAATTACAGCAAAGAGTATGATAAAGGTGAGCGAGCAGCTGTAGCCGAGCAGCTTGAGCGTGCTTTTTATAAGCGAATGGCTTGCAGGAGGATGCTCATGCGTGAACTCGCAGACAAATGGGTCTTTTGAGATATAATAGTAAAAGAGGCATAAGAAAGATAATGGGATGAACCATGCAATACCCAGATTGGTGGAGCTTAGAAGGGATATGGCAAGGCTTGCAGTAAAGAAGGCAAGGCCGGCAAAGCCTGCTTTTTTCAGGTAATCGCTGGTGAAAAAGACCAGGTCAAGAGAAGCGAGCGCCATGACAGCAATTGAAAGGAATGTTATGCTTGCGGTAAATTGCGCAAAAGTGTAGTATGCTCCCAGGATGGAGAGTGCATAGAGGAAAGCTATAAGATAGATATTCCTGAAACGAGTGAGCTGGTAGACAGTGATGAGGTATGTTGCGGTAAGGCCTAAAATGAAGATGGTGTAGATGATGCCTGCATCTGATTCAGCAGGAATGATTAATTTCAGGCTCCAGGCGCCTGAGAGAATAGCGAAGAAAAGAAAGAAAAGAGAGTCTATGAGGAGAGTCCTGCCTAGGGTGCAGGGATGCCTCTTCTTGTGCCACTGAAGGAATATGTAGGAGCAGAGAGCTGAGAGTGAAAGGAAGGCAAAGGTATTGAGGAGGAGAATAACAGTATTGGAGTCCATTTGTTCTTGTACTATGCTCTAAGCTATATTAAGGTTTTTATGAGCTATGACATGGGTAAAACAGCTCTATCTTACTATAGTTATTACTGTGGAGGGACTAAATATAGAAAGGTTTAAATAGTAGCTGTTTTAGTATATTTGATATATAATGGGGGTATGTTATGAAAAAACCGATTTATATGGGGCAAGGCCCTACGTCTGATAGATTTAGAGAGCCTATTTCAGGTTCATCTGAACCAAGTACTTTTAGCTTCCGTAATCTAGTTATCGGTACAATTACAACACTTGGAGCATTAGTAGTAACTGCAATCCCAGTTAGTTTTGTTATAAGAGGATATGAACCAGTTGCAGTTGCCTATCACCCTGGTGAAAATCCTACTGCTCAACTTGTTTATCGTTCTGGCAGATTTGGGCAACCATTCCCTGTTGAAAAAATGAGAGTTCCTGAAGTGTTAGATAGCACTATAGGAGCTCCTGCCCCTTACCAAAGTGGGCTGGGCGTATTAGTTGCAGATTGCAAAGGAGCCTCTTCAACACGACTGGAAATCTCAAATGCTCTTACTGCAGCCTACCGAGCAGATCCCGGATTATTCACTAACTATGTTGAGGTTCCCCTCATTCCGCAGATTATAGTCACTCAAAATCAACCTGCTCTTATTGCGCGGGACCCTGCCTGTGTAACTCAAAGGTGAAATAATGCTTGAAGAGTTTGATGACGAAAAGGAAGAGTATCTCATGGACGAGATAACCGGGAAGAAAAAGAAGCCGGTGATGAGCGCGCTGAACAAGCGCAAGATATCAAGATATGAGATGGATGATTTGTTTGTAGAAGACTGATATTCATATTAAATGCGGCACGGCATGCGGTTTTGACACCTCTTTTCCTCATGCCGTGCCCATTTACCTTTCTAATTGGATGATTGAAACTTAACATCTGCAGGTTGAGACGAGATTTATCTCGTCTCCTGTGCCAAATGTCCGCGATTCTGCAATACAATCGCGGTTCGCGGACCCACGTAACCACGGAGGTGAGCTTTAGCTCACCGACTACTTGCTCCATTTTATTGTATCAATAATCTTTTATATTAATACACATTACCATTCGCCATGGAACAATTAGCCTTAGAAGAATATGACCTTGAACTGGAGAAGGTAGCTGAGCGCATAAAGAAGGAGAATGCCAAACTGGTTTGTGTGCAGCTTCCTGATGGCCTGAAAAATAAAGGGAAGGTTATCCAGGACTATATTAAAGAGAATACAGATGCTGACGTTATCATCTGGGCAGGGAGCTGCTTCGGTGCATGCGATTTGCCGCTTGAGGTCCAGAAACTAGGCGTAGACTTGCTGGTGCAGTGGGGACACAGCATATGGCGCTAGGGATTGCTTTTCTTGCTTCTCTGTTAGGGTTTCCAGCTGGAATTATTGTCGCTTTTATTGCTCCAGAAGAATTGAAGAAAGGGATGAAGTATTTTAAGGTTATGAGTATCGTGCTTGGGCTGGGATTGGTTGCTTCTCTTGCGTATGCAGTGCTTTACCGAGAGTATGTATTTTTATTAAGTTCTCTTTTTCTCCTTGGTGTACCATTGGGAAGCATTGCAGCTTACCGATTTCTTAAGATGGGTCCTAAAGGTAGACTACGGTTAGCAATAAAATAAGCTGGCCTACAAAGCCGGAAAAAATCGGGACAACAAAGTTATCATCCATATGCGTGATGACGAGTTCTGTTAAAGTGGCGATGACTGCCATTGGGATAAAGATGTACCATGCCCCTACAATGAAATAGCCTATGAGAAGGTTTGTAGCCAATGAAGCTAAAGAGCCTTCTATTGACTTGCCATTCCATATCCTATGCCTGCCAAACCTGATGCCGATGATTGCGGCTATGCCGTCGCTGAAGATTGACATGGCCACCGCTGCCAGGGCAATTTTGAACTCGTACATCATAATCACTATTATTGCCGCGAGAAATGCAAAGGTTAAGGCGTGCAAATTTGTCTTTTCTTTCTCCTTTGTGAACAGCGAGTAAAGCGGGAAGTTCACCTTGTATTCTACCCTCAGCAAATCAATGAGGAGCAGAATAATGAAACATATAAATGCACCATAAAGCAAGACTTCCAGGCCATAAAATTGGGCAACCGAGAAACCAATAAGCAAGGCAGCTGCACCCATCAATAAATGAAGCAGCTTGCGGTATATCTGCAGGTTGGGAGAAGTTTGTAACTTCTTTAGGCCCTGCATTGCTTTTCCTTTTACCATCGTTCCTTGCTGATGCCGGTGTAATAGCCTATGGTCCTCACCGCAAGATGCGTTACAAGGCTCAATGCCAGCAGTGAAACTACTAATTTGAATGTAGGTATATAAATGATGCTGACAAACAAAAGGCCCCCAATGACTGAATCTATCTGGTCAAACGGGAAGAAAGGCTTGCCGGGCTTTATGTTGAGCCTGCGCTTGAAAAAGCTCTTTACTGAATCGCCGAGCAGGACGCCGAATCCTATAAGGAAGCCTAAAAGAAACGGGTTGTATCTGTCATAGGGGATGATGCTTAAAGATTTGAAGACAAACAGATTATAGAGCTTGAATTGGATGAATGCTACGAGCATGGCAACTGCAATACCAAGTATAAATCCGCGATATGTCTTATGCTTCCCTAAGATAGGCTTGTTGTCCAGCCATTTCTTATTTGAATCTATGGGCTTTGCCAGGAAATTAAGGATTTTCCATCTGGCTGCGAGCACAGGCATCATATTTGCAAGAATACCGGGGAGCATCAGGTAGAACAGCTCAAGGACGTATTCAAGAATTTCTGACGCAGTCATCTCTTTCACCTCACTGCTTAGTCGCATTAATAAAAGCACTAATCGTCCTGCTTATATTAGTGCTAGTTCTGTTGGCTATTTCAAGCACATAAAAGCTTGGTGTTATATTAACCATGTTGGTGAACTGGCTTGTGGTCTCATTCAAAGATATATAATTGAATGCCCATCGTTGGCTTCCTGAGATAGCTACCTTGTCAAACCTACCTAAAGTTTGGCTGTTTGTTAATGTTCTAATATAAACCTGTTGGCTGCTCAGAATATTGGCCCCACTTATTAGGCTGGAATTAATCCCAGACTCTATTTGGGCGTCCCCTATTGATTCGTTAGCAGGCGTAATATTCATTTTTAGGGCACCTGATGTGCTGGTGATATTCTCATTGCCTGCAGTGTCCTTACAGCTTATGTAGATATTTGCCTCTAAAGAGGTTATTGCATCTGAATCTGTTAAACTGCATATATGGCTTACCGTGTTGCCACCCGTGCAGTTTCTCAGATCACCCATTGCTGTATAGTTGACATCAGACACGCCTATCCTACAATAGGCGGCTTCGTTGATTGTAGCATTTACTGTTGGAGTTGTATCTTCTGTGGTGCAAGGTGCTGATTTGTTAGTATTCCATGCGCCGCAGCCCCCAGAGGAGGTCATGTTATAAAATGTAATTGCTGGAGGCACGTCGGGTCCAGATGGCGGTGCTAAAACAACACCAATCTTCAGGTGGTTCGGATACATGAGGAAATGATAGGTGTTGCTTATAAACACTTCATCAAAATATTTAGTATAGGGTCCGTTGCCTTGAACCTTATAATTTGTAAGGGATGTGTGAGCTGCTCCAGAAGCGGTGTTATTGAACTGAGTTCCATTCTTATGATATTCCCCAGTTCTATCTGTTGCACTCGTTGTATTAAAACAGATAATTTCTGGAGTATTTAGATTAAATGGAGTTTGGCTAAGAGCAACTCCTGAAGAGTTACACCATACATTATCAGCGGCGGTGCATCCTATATTATCTGTGGTGTCTGCAAAGAATCTGAAGTTGTCATTGACATCACCCTGGTAATCATTGTAATTGCTTCCTGAGGCTGCATTAGATGTATAGCAAAAAGTCTTGTAATTAATTCCAGTATTCCAATTCTGTAGGGCTGTTAATATGCAGGATTTTTCCCCACTATAAGCCCAAGCAGAAGACGTGGTCCCCAGAGGACAATCTCCACTACTACCCTTAGAATCGCCTCCATCAAACCATACCTGAATAATAGATACATTAGCTGAAGATATTCCAGCAGTATCATTAAAAGTATAATAGCATGGCTTACTGTTAGTATGAGAAGCAGAGAGATTTGTAAGTATGAATCTAACAGTTTCATTGCTTGCATTAAGCTCAAATGGGACTGCTTCGTCATTACAATAAAATCTTAGAGAACTTGTATTCCCCCTCCAGTTACATTCATTAGGCACGCTTGCAACAGTTAAATTATGGACTAATTCTCTTTCACTGCCAAACCCTCCTGTTTCATTAAAATAAATGTCACATCTTGTCTGAGCAGCTAATGCATTTAAGCTTAAAACTGCTAAAATAGTTACAGATAATAAGATAAAGGTTATTGTTTTCATTTTCGCACCTCCAGAGGCTTTGACTGCTCTACGAACGCAGAGTCAAGATCACAGTTTGATTGTATTCCTGCAGAGGTTACTGTGTAGCTGCAGCAGCTTTCTCCGGACTGGCATTTTCCGTCCCCATTGCCATCATATTTGCTGTCGCAGGTGATAACTATACCATCTGTAATATTCTGGTAAGAGCACCTTCCAAATTGCTTATATATTATATCTTCAGTGATTGAATTTGCAGTTATAGTGTATGAGTCTTCAGCACACTCTTGCCTTTGTTTGGTTACATTTTGATAGCCTGTCTGGATTGTAACAATATATGTTTCATTAGCTGTAATACAGGGTTTTGGCTGATTCGTCTGGTTTTCAACAGAAAATACCTGACAAGTGCCCCAAATCTCTCTTTGTTCAGTGACATTCTCATATACTGGCGCTAATTCCTCGTAAGACACGGACTGGCAATCAAGGTTTTTATCAACTTTAAGCGATGGGTTAACCTGGATTGTTTCCACCGGAGAGATAACACCAATGGCAACCAAAGCTAATATTAATCCTATTATGAATAGTACTGCATAAAATCTGAAAGTTTGGTTTTTCATGGTTTCATTCCTCCTTTATACTGTTATGGAAATATTTTGTGAGTCCTCTGAAGACTCGTTCTTTCTTGCAGTTGCATTGACTGCATACGTTCCGCTAGATGTGTAATTATAATCAGTGATGACATACACAGTTTCATTAGACTGCAAAGTTATATTAGTAGTACTAGAGACATTAGTCAAGCCAGTATTCAAAGTCCAGTTGATAGCATTTACGGTGGCATTAAGGCTGTTATTGATGAGGAATTCAAATTGAATTCTTGTGCTTGTGGCATTGAGGACTTTTAGCCCAATAACCACTAATTCTTTTAGCAATGTGGTGAGGGTTTTTGAATGAGTAAAGTTCTGGTTAAACGCAGTTGCCTTAACTTGATATTCACCAAAACTGGTGTGGTTCTGCTCAAAATAGAGGTAGAGTGACTCATTGGATGTGAGGTTATAGATTTTATTCGCATAAGTATCAGCCCCGCTGATGTTTACCGACCAATTTGCATTGTTTATAGACTCATTCCTTATATTTAGGATTTTGATTTCATATACTATTACCTTTCCTACCCGCGATAATTCCTGCATTGAGTCAACTAACAGGTTGCCTATGGTAACAAGCAGGGAGGCATTGCTGGTGAGATTATCATACGTTATATTTGCCATTACAGCAAAGCTTCCTTCAGTGGTATAGTTATAATGGATCAAAGAGACTAAGCGCTCACTAGCATCCAACGTTACGTTCTGGGTACTGTTTAGGATTGCTTCTCCAGTGCTTAATTTCCAGGAAAGATTGCTGATTTTTGAGTTTCCAGTGTTAATTATGGTGAACTCAAATAATCTTACAGTATTATCAGATTGTAATGCTGTCAGGTTTAATGTAGTATCTGCAACAGATACTGCTGCCACAGGGTTATCATAATACACGTTAATGTTTGTTATATTGAGCAATCCAGTAGCATTAGAGAAGAAGGTAAGCGATATATTGCAGTAACCCTGGGCATCTGCAGTGCAGCTGTTTAAAGCAGAACGCAATTGGCTATCAAAGTCAACTATCTTGGTTATACCATAATAGCCGCTCTCATTCCATGACTGATTGCCATCTACGTAGAGTATGGGATTTTGCAGGGTAGAGTTTATCGTTACATTATTTTCGCTTTGCACAAAAACAGAAGTCTTATCGCCATCACTTCCTGATACCTTACAAAACCATAAATCACCTGGTGTTAGGTTTTTATATTCAAGGATTTGAGAGTTAATATTTTGATTTACATTATTCTTCCACCATTCATAGCTTGAATTCTGCTCGGTGAAGTTTTCTGTGTCATAATAGGTATAGTTACAAAATAAGTTTTGGCCAGCATTAGGCATTAATGGCAATATTTTTACACCTGTTATATTGGGGGCCTCATTTACCATGTCACATCTGGCACTTGTATCATACTTAATTATATTTGCTTGAGCACTGTATACATAATAACCACCTGAACAGCCTTCAGAACTCTTAACTGTGAAATAATTCCCAATATTTGCTTCAACGTATTGAACACCGCACCCGTTTCCATTATATAAAGTATTGTCTATGGAATTACTTTCTACAAGAAACCCTTGGAAGCCTCTTAATCTTGTTTCTTTATTATAACATCCCGTAGTGCAATTATGAAGTGGCGCCATTGCATCACAGATTGCACTATTGTTGGCACAATAAATTGAGTTTGTAATTTCTAAATCTGCTTTATATGAGTCAGATGTCCCTTCTCCATCAGCATGGGATCTTGCGACTTTAACCATGTAGTCAAATTGGACTTTGTTAACTAAACCAAGGTACTTAGGGCCTCGATAACTATCTGCAGTGTAAATATTCTTGTACCATGGGTCTTCTAAATTTGTTAAATCCCTAAAACCAACAATAGCTTCGCTATCACAATTGTTTGGTGGGCTTGCACTTTCATTTGCGTTCATTTGTATGCATGAATTTGAAGATGGCCCTCTGTATTCAAATTTATAACATCTGGATGTATTAGTAGGCGTATATCCGAGCGAATCAGTTACATCAAAATCTGTTTGATCTTTTATATGCGGTTTATTTGCATCTGAGAATTCTTGAGTCCATGTTATATCGGATATATTACCACATGTGTATATGTAACATTGCTTGTAGCAAATTTTTCCTTCACAAATTGTACCATTATCCGTAAAACCCGATGGACAATCTCCAGTAGTTGTACAGGTAGCATAACCTGAGATATTTAAACTATTAACTAATAAAAATAGTACAGGAATGAAAAGTACTAGTATCTTTTTCATTGACCTTTTCCCTCTATTTTTATGCTTGCATACAATATACTTACATTTTTTGGCAGTCTAAGCTGCACAGATTGATTAGATGCTTGTGTATAGTTCAGTATTTTCTGGTTAGAGCCATCCGTTAAGTTACTAACATAGGTAGAAGTTGTGTTGAAAACTTGTAAGAATACAAATTGTGAATCAGTAATGCCTCCATCGCTTACCTCTACTAGAATGGAATAATTGCCCGTATCATTGATTGTAGATTGCCATAGCCCTGAACTATTGAATGGAGAACTATAACTAAGAGTTAAGTTATTTCCTTCAGGGTCTATCGCAGTAACTTGTCCTGTCACATTTAGATTTATTAAATCTCCTGCCCTTGCAGTTAAATTATTAATGAGGTTTAATTCTGGAGGATCATTGAAAGCTGTTAATGTTGTAAAGGCCACAGGTGAGCCTGCTCTTTTAAGTGCAATCTCGGCTTTTCCATCCTTATCTAAATCACCTATGGCTAAAGCATTGTCTACAAAAGCATCAAAGAAGTATCTAAAGTTTAAGGTGCCATTTTTATGCAAAATATAAACTTGTGTACCATTATTTTCCGCAAAAATAATGTCAAGGTTGCCATCACCAGTGATATCTGCTATAACAGGACTTGCAAAAGGAGTTATTAAGCTATTAGAATCATTGTACTCCCATTCAAGATTGCCAGAACTTGCATCATAGGCTCTTAATTTGCCCAGACCATAACTTACTTTTTCATTTGTCCCAATAACTACTATCTCAAAGTTTGAATCATTGTCCAGATTAGCTATGGTTGGAGCTACCATGGTTGCAAACGTATAATTTATAGGACTTGGCCCTTCATTTGCGCCAGTCTTAGCATCTCTAATATAAGTCCTATTGTAACACTGTTTTTGAGCGGCACATGAGACAGGCGAAGTGGAATATATCAACTCATATTCGTTATCTCTATCTATATCATAGACTACAATTTCTCCATCTATTAATCCGTCGCTATTGTTCCATTTTAAAGTCAGATTATTATGAGTTACATTATAGTCATATACAAAAACTCCATAGAATGAAGGTATAATAATTTCAGGGTAATCATCCTCATCTATATTTGCAATAGATGGTGCTCCAAAGGCCCCTGCATTCCCAAAAGTTGCATTGAATTTTAGTCCACCTGTCTGATTTAAGACATATATCTGTCCGGGCCAGTCATACACAGCCCTTGGAGCAGAATCTGTAATTATAATATCAGGATTCCCGTCTAAATCAATATCTGCAATTGCAGAACCGCTCAGTTCAGCTGTGTGATTATTACCTGAAAAAGTTGAGAATTTAGGCTTAGTCAAATATTGCCATTTATCATAAACAGTTTTGCCGTCTGTGCTAACATTAAGTACTCTTAATGTGCCATTCCTGGTCGGAACTATGACTTCTTTCTGAATGGTTTCGTCAATATTGCCAATTGTAGGAGGATGCATGATTACTCTATGCAGATCAATAAACCACTTCCGCTCATCTTCCCAGCAGAATGAGAAGAAAGAAGGACATATCTCATTGAAACGTCTATTTCTCTCAAAAGCATATACCTTGCCATCTGTTTCATTATCTGATATCTTCTCGTGGGCTACAGTAACAGCTTCCATATACCCGTTGCCATCAACATCTGCTATGCTAGTTCTGATGACATATTCCTGGGAAGTTCCATTTGTTAAATAGAGATTGTAATTATCAATGTTTGAAGAATTCATGTCACCTTTTAAAAGTGTTAAACCAGTTCTGCGGTTGTCATGGCGCTGTGTGGGCCAATCGTAAATATGTAAAGCAGCAGGTAAATTGATCATTTTAAATGTAGAATTAGTCACAGAGTCATAGACATCATTACCAGTTTCCTTTAATAAATTTTCTATATCATGAGGTTTCAAACCAGAGTCATATTCTTTTAATAATGTGACTGCAGCAGATACATGAGGAGCGGAAAAGGAGGTTCCATAGTTACAAAAAGGAAGAACTTTCCTTGTAATTAGCGAACCAGCAATTGTGTCACTGTTATGCCAACAAATTAGATTACCTAGAAAACTTGTGAAGCCCGTTCCCACTATTGTACTTCTTATTTTATCACCTGGAGCTAATAAATCTAAGTTTGAAGTTCTTCTCGTAAAATATGAAATTTTGTCCTTATTTCTCACTGAACCTACTGATGTAACATTTCCCAAATCAGCAGGGAATGTCATGTTATAAGTATCACCATCCTCTCTATTACCAGATGATTTAACAAAAAGTATTCCGACTCTAGTAGCGTTGTCAATTTTTGATTGAAATTGTGATGTGATATTGGAGGATTGACTAAATCCTAAACCCATGCTAAGACTAATAGCAGAGATGCTATAATTATTTCTATTATCTATACACCATTGAATAGCATCTAGAACTAATGCTGTATTTGTTGTAGATTCTTGATTAATAAAATCATAGTCCCAAATTCTTACAAAAGCTATTTTAGCACCAGGGGATATACCTTTATATTTTTCGTGATTTGATAAAATAATTCCTGCAATTTGTGTACCATGTTCCTGTTCTCCCTCTGGATAAGGGTCTGAATCATTCTCAACTAAATCAGTAGCAGAAATAAAGGTTGGACATTGGCCAATAGAAATTTGATTAAGAGTGCAGTTGCCTAAGTTAGGATGTGTGTAATCAACACCATCATCAATTAAACATATCGTATTATTTTTTCCTGTTACCCCTAGATTATTGACTATATCCGCACCAATTTCATTTCTACTTTTATCTAATGAATAGCTCAAAGGAGTTATAATTATTAAAATTAAGAAGAACAAACTTAAAGTTAAAATATTACTTTTCATTTTTTGGTCCAAATACATCCTTGATTAATGCACTTACATGATACACCTGATTTCATACCTTTAGGAACATCGCAAGTTGTCACTTTAGCTTCTTTAGCAGTACAAGTCTCTCCGTTACAACCACCTATAATGCACTGAGAATCACTTCGACACTCACCAGCTACCTGTGGTAATTCAAATCGAGCAAAATTTTCGTGTTTAGTGTAAACACTTTCATTTTTCAATGATTCAGATTCATTGCATCCGCTTACTAGTATAAGGCCTAATAATAAAAAATAAATAAGTTTCATAGAGCTCCTCCAGAATTAACGGATACATGCCACTTCCGCTCATTTTCCCAGCAGAATGGGAAGAAAGAAGGACATATCTCATTGAAACGTCTATTTCTCTCAAAAGCATATACCTTGCCATCTGTTTCATTATCTGATATCTTCTCGTGGGCGACTGTAACAGCTTCCATATATCCGTTGCCATCTATGTCTGCAATACTAGTTCGAATAACATACTCTTGGGAAGTTCCGTTTGTTAAATAAAGATTATAATTATCGATATTTGAGGCATTCATATCTCCTTTTAAAATTGTAAAAGCTGTCCTTCGGTTGTCGTGGCGCTGAGTGGGCCAATCAGTGTGTTGAATATCAAGATAAGAAGCATATTCTAGAGCTTTAAGAGCATTCACTCTAGGGAAATACTTACCCTCTGAGAATAATCCAGTTTCAACCTCAGAATCCCACACATCCTCCCCGCTTTCATTCAGTATCCATAAAATTTGAGAAGGTGTGAGATTACCATCATATGCATCTTGCAACAAAGCTGCGATACCAGCTACGTGTGGAGCAGCCATTGAAGTGCCAATAGAACGTATAAAATACGGTGTTACGTTATAAGAAGTATCAAAACATATACCCTGTGTGTTCCTTATAAAACATAAGTTTGGATCATTTGATACATTCGGCGAAAATGTTGATACAATCTCTGAATAAGGAGAAGTAGAAGAACCCCATTCACCACCTGGTGCTAATAAATCTAAATTTTGATTCCGATTTGAATAAGTTGCTACATTATCATTTTTATCTGTAGCGCCTATCGAGGTAGCATTTTCAACACAAGCAGGCGCTGAGATATCTCCTATAAAGCCATTATTCCCCGAAGCAATTGTTACAAAGATGTTATTTTTTATAGCCAGGTCTATACTTTGTTTTCTATCGTCATCATCATCACAATATGATGAAAACGCTCCTCCGCCAATACTTATAGTAATTACAGTGATGTTAAACTTACTGGCATTGCTAATGCACCAGTCTATTGCGCTTATCATATTAGGAGTTGAACAACCTTCTGAAAAGTTCTTTCCACATACTTTAAGAGCTATCAGTCTTGAATCCGGCGCGACTCCCCTATAGATTGTACTATCGGAGGCAACAATCCCTGCAACATGGGTGCCGTGTCCAAAATCGTCCATTGGGTCAGAATCATCATTCCAAAAGTCATATCCTCCAATTATTTTTGAACATGAGTTAGATAAAAATTGAGAAAGGGTACAAGACCCTAAATTAGGGTGGCCGTAATCAACTCCCGTGTCAATAACACAAACTGTTTGTCCTTCCCCGGTAAACGATAAATTTTGGACTAGATTAGCTTCAATAATAGGTACACTTTCTGTTAGCAGAACATATTCTTTTTCAACAAGACGTATCGATTTAATACTAGGGTTATTCTTAATTTTGTCATATCCTTTCTTTGATATTATTCCGCTAAAGCCATTAGTTAGTGGAAATCTTTTCACTTGTTTTATCTCATCTTGAGATAATCCGTGTAATATAGACTCCTGGAGATTCTTTACTTTTAATCTTCGGTTAGACAAATCAACTTTTGAAAGATCATCGGGATCTTTTAGGATTATGATAACCTCAACAAAATCTTCTTGGTTTAGTTTTTTTGTAATCTTTTCGTTAGCATCATTATTAGTTGCATGTGAGATAGGCAAGAGCATAGAAATCAAGATTAAGCAAAATACTATTTTCTCAACCTTATTCCATCTTCTATTTGCCACTGACATATTCTATCACACTAAAATTTACTTTTTTGGAGTACCATCTTTCCTCTAAATCTTCCTTCAACAACTTGAGAATTTGTTCTTTTTCTTGCTCAGTAGTGTTTTGACTATATATAATTTTTACAAAAGCCAGATTTGCTTGACTAGGATATGTGATCCTGAGTTCAACAATTTTGTTATAGTTATTTTTAATATTTGCAATATTCTTTTCAAAATAATTTCTAAAATTTATTTCATCTGCCTGATTTTCAGAATTTATAGAAGCAATGAGTCCATTAGAAGATACAGAGTTAAATTGAACTATCAATTCATCTAATCTATACTTATTGGAATTATCAGTGTTTATTAATTCTTTAGTGTCTAAAGCCGTTTGTTGGATACACCCTGAAATAATTATTACTAATAATAATCCTAACAACATAAATTTCTTCATTTAGGTCTCACCCTCACTTCAACTTTATCATACGCCTCATAATGCAAATTGCAGAATCTTTTTGTACCACAATAATCAAAAGTGACAGAATCAATTTCCACTCTGTAAGTATTATCCAAATCAAAACCAGAAGCATTCCTGTTGTGAACTTTGATGCCACCTGTTGGCAATCCGTTTATCCTAAACATGCATTGACCATAATTAACATCACACGCTATTAGGTGTACTACATATCTTTTCCCATTGATCTCAAATCCTTTGATATTCTCCTCATTATTGCCAACAGCTAACGTTTGCCTAACTATCTCGCCTTTTCCCACATTCCGGTATTGCAACTCAGAAAAGCCCTTATAAGTCTTCAAATATTCCCTTATATATTCAGTATCAATAGACTGCCCATTCACTACAGTGGCTAATTTAGGATTCTTAGAAAGAATATTCTGTAAATCAGGACTAACCGCTTGTTCTGGTAAAGAATGATTAAGAGCTATAGTAATGACAGCCAGAGCAGTAAGTAAGAGAATTGATAGAAATAGTGCTTTAGCCTGAGACCTCTTTTTTACAATACAACACCACCCAATCTAGTACTGGGTGATATATGCCCCTTTATATAGCTTTACCTAGATCTCGAGATAATTTATCTCAATAAATGCAAGTAGCTTCTCTAAAAATATCATATCTGTAATTTCAGATTGACCTATGATTTCTTTTGCTTCTTATCCTTTTTACCTAATTTTAGCTTACTGACTTTAATTGATGATATCATCAGGGCTGCTAATAGAAGATAGAGGTAAGGTAAAAGGTTGAGCGGCAGGAGGGTGTATGCAGCCGGGATGAGCAGAGCGGAGCTGGTAATAGGCAGCCCCTCAAAATAGTCCGATGCAGGAGAGATATTATATCGGGCCAATCGCAGCAAGCCGGCGCAGGTGAATATGACTAATGCGGCCATTGTGAAGGTGTCCCTGCCAAGGACCATGTAGCCGAATACCGCAGGTGTTACACCGAACGCGATAATGTCTGCAAGAGAATCCACTTGCTTGCCAAAATTCCCGGTGCGATGCATGAGCCTGGCGAGCATGCCATCGCTGTAGTCTGCCACCACTGAAAGGATCATGAAAAACATTGCTGTATTAAAATCACGCTCAATAGAGGAGAAGATTGAGAGCATTGCAAAAGCAAGGCTCAGCAGAGAGACAAGATCAGGGGCCTTGACAAGCTTAAGCATGTTCATTCAGTATTCACCTATAATTGTTGTTCCGGCGTAGACTTGCTGGCCTTCCTTGACCGACAGCTTTACTTTCTTTGGCATGATGATGATGCACTGGCTTCCTAAAGTGATTAAGCCTATTTTATCGCCTTTAATAACATTTTGGTTTTTGTGCACGTAGCAGATGACTCTTCTTGCGAGGAAGCCAGCAACCTGGATTACCTTGACCTTTCCAATTTCCTTGTTTTGAATAACAATCTCGTTCTTCTCGTTCTGCAATGATTCTTCCAATTTATTTGCTGCAAAGAACTTTCCTTTTGTATGCTTTACAGAAATTACCTTGCCTTCTATCGGTGCGCGGTTGTAGTGCACATCCAGGGGGGACATGAAGATAGCAACTAATTTTGTTTCTGAGGCTACGTCTTTGGTTGCTGTGTAGATTTTGCCGATGAAGCCCTTGTCTACCTTTACTATTGGTTTCTTGATGTTTGCAACCTTCAGGATTTTACCGTCCGCCGGGCTTACTATGTTCCTGCCTTTTGGCGCGGCTCTTTCCGGGTCGCGGAGGAACCAGAGGCGCCAATAGGTGAAGAATGCAAGTATTAGCATTAAGATAATGAACAGAATATACAATAAGATATTCATCTCAATCGCTTCCTCTTTTCTCGTTCTGGCTCTTTAAGGTAGCTATCCCGGTTGACAACCTTCTTGCCAGTCTCAATTTCTAAGTTTTTCCTTGCCTGACCGGCTATTTTTCCGCCTTTTATGGAAGCTATCCTGTTTTCTCGGAATCCTTTTGCATCTTTTGTCCTTGCAATTTCTGTTGTAGCCCTTTCGCCCAACATGGAAAAGATAAGTTCCAAATCAGTCATATGGTCGCGAAGATTCTCCTTTTTCAGGTTTTTGTGCCTCTTGTAATCTTCTACAGTCTTGCCAAAGGTAGCCTTACTTATCTCATTTGTCAGGATAGCAAATTCTTTGCCCTCCTTAACATTTCTTTTCCTCCACTCATCAGTCAATTCCTGGCGGATTGCTATTCCCCGCATCCTTTTTTCTATCCAGTCTTCAGAGTAGCCTTTTGCCCTGTACAAAGCTTTCATGCGCTCTTGGGATAGCTCTGGATTTTGTATTTCCTGGACACGCTCATAGCCTACTTGAGCAAGCCATAGCTTGAACGGTTCTGCCTTTTGGGATGGTATGGATTGGATTAATCTAAACATGGTCTTGGTATCGGTGCAGTCTGTCTCGTAATATTTTCCATCTGCCGCAGGTAATTTCAGTTGGTTACATTTTGTAACCACCTCACTGCCTTCTTCGGATAACCTATGCTTTAGCACTTTCCAATATGTACGAGGATCCTTGCTTTCAGTCAAAGCACCTATAATATCAATAACAGAAAAGTACCACTGGCCATTATGCCATACCCTTCTTATTTTCTTGTCCTGAAAAACCACGAGGGCATTATGCTCTGCCATGCATAGCGCAAAACTGTACCCCTTTATATATCTCACGCGGGGATGTCCAGTGACCAGTGCCTAGATATAGTTTACTGCGTTGTTTTATGGAGTTGGATTTTTGGTTATAAACGTTGCACCCTACGCAACCTTTTTAACCCTTTATTTATTCGCTTTCTTTCATGAGATACGCTATCTTAGACTGCTACACTGATGAGCCCGCTGGATTGGGAGTTCCGCCATATCTGGGAACTTATCCAAGGTATCTAGCGGGAGCCTTGAGCATGCAGGGGCATGAGGTTTTCTACCTGACTATTGATGACCTTAGATTGTTTAAGTATTACCATTCCAGGGCGCCGCAGCAACGGATGAAGACTAATATCCGCATCAGAAATATTTCACCTAACTTTAAGCTCATAGAGAATATACTGGGAACAATACATGAGTTGATTGTGGTTGCTGGCATCCATGTGCCCGGAAAATACCTGTCTGCCATCCCGGGGGTATTGCCTGAGATAGTTTCCCTGCTGCAGGATGTGAAATGCAGGAAAGTGCTGACAGGGCCTGCAGGAAGCGTGCACGGCAGCAGGTTAGAGGGAGGGAAGCATGCAGAGAAAGCAGACTTAAGCATATTTGATGAGATAAATGAGAACTATCTTGAAATTAATAATTATCTGAAAGTGGAGGAGTATGCGTGGAGAGGGGCTTTTATTGTAAAGCAGCATCCATGCTACCCTGATTTCCTGATGGCAGAGATAGAGACAGGGAGAGGGTGCAAGACTGCAACCTGCTCATTCTGTGTTGAGCCTTTCAAGAAGCTGCAGTACCGGCCTGCGGATGGCGTGCTGATGGAGATCAAGGCACTTTACGAGCTCGGGGTGCGGAATTTCAGGTATGGCAAGCAGACGTGCTTCTATTCTTACATGAACGGCGATGTTGCGGCGATTGAGAAACTGCTGAAAGGCGCGCGGGAATTGTGCCCTGAGATCAAGACGCTGCACATTGACAATGTGAATCCTATCAGCGTAGTGGGGCCTAAAGGCTCTGAGATCACAAAATTGATCGTGGAATATTGCACCCCGGGGAATGTTGCTGCGTTTGGCGTTGAAAGCTTTGACAGGAAGGTTGTAAAAGAGAATACTTTGAACTGCATGCCTGAAGTTGCGTATAAGGCCATCAAGATCATCAACCAGTACGGCGCGGAGAAAGGATATAACGGCATGCCTAAATTCTTGCCGGGCATCAACATTATCTTCGGGCTTAAAGGGGAGAGCAGGCATACCAATGAGGAAAATATGCTATGGCTGAAAAGATTCCTGGATGAGGGATTGCAGCTGCGGCGGATCAATATCAGGCAGGTTGCGGTGCTGCCTGGAACTACGCTTGGCGATGACCCGAAAGGAGGCAGGGAATTGAGAAAGAACAAAAGATTCTACTGGAGCTGGAGGAAGCAGATCAGGAAAGAGATTGATTTGCCTATGCTCAGGAAAGTGTTCCCAAAAGGGACTATTCTTGCGGATATCGGCATGGAAATATACGACGGCAACCATACCTTCGGCAGGCAGCCTGGAACATATCCATTGGTGGTCGGCGTTAATAAAAGGGTTGATCTCGGAAGGTTCTACAGCGTGAAGATAACAGAGCATATGCTGAGAAGCGTCACAGCAGAGGTTCTGGCTTAGGCTGTGCGCAGCACTTTTGGCACTCAGCCATTTATTTTTGATTCCTTTTAGGGTTGTGAGATGCCTGCTTATGTTTTTCTGAGATGTAACTTGTATTCCCCGTTTCAGTTTTTTATTTCTTTATGCTCTTTTCCCTCTTTTTCTTCTCCTGCTTTTCCATAGTTTTATTTTTTCCTCTTTCCTTTTTCTCCTCTTTTTTGTTTTTTCTCCTTTTTTTTGTTTTTTCTCCTTTTTTCTTTCCATTTTTTACTTAAAACTAAATTAGTAACGAGCATTGTATCTGTTGCATCTGCTTGTCTCATTGCTGTAAGTTTTCCCCGCTCTGTGAAACGCGCACACCCAAAACGCTGGACGGCAGTCTGCGACGCACTTCGCACTTTCACTTTTGATAAACTTTATAAACGAATAGTCCCAGTAATTGCCCTGTGAAACAAGCGCAGTTGCTGAGCATGCCGGTGCTGATTATACTAGTCGCGGCAGTGGGCATTGCCATCCTTGGAGTAGGGTACTATCTTGTGTTTGGCGTCGGCTCGGTCTCAGAACAGGGGCTCAGGAAGAATTTTGAGGCAAGCCTTGACAAGAAGCTGCTGGAGACTGCAAAGAAAAGCGCAGGGAGCGTGCAGGAGGTATTGCTTGCGGTGCCTGCTGATATTGAGCAAGTGTGCTTCTTCAGCCATGATGCGGAATTTGACCAGTACAGCAGCCTCAAGCTGGATGGAGTCGCTGAAAACCTGAAAAGCAGCAATGGGGTATTGTTCCAGGGCGATAAAATATATCCGCTGCAGCTCTCAAGCCTTGAAGTGCAGAAAAATCCTGAGTGCATAAAGGCGCGCAACGGGAAGATAACTATGCGGCTGGAAAGCACAGGGAGCAAGGCCGTGGTGAAGCCTATTGATGAAAAGGATGCGGCGATTGACTGCACTACTGTCTATTATTCAGGAGACCCCAACTACAAGCTGGATATTGTGTTCCTCGCAGACGGGTATAGCGGGGAGAAATTTGCTGATGATGTTAACAGGTATGTGCTGAACGCATTCCTTGCAACTGAGCCGTTCAAAGGCAACATTGGAAAACTGAATTTCTACAGGGTGGACAAGGAGGCGGCGCTTGGATGCACTACTGACGCATACATCATCTGCGACGAGTTCCTGGTGCAGCAGCATGCAATAAACTGCCCGCATGACTATATCATTGTGCTGCATAACAGGAACAAGGCTGTGGACATAGCGAAGCCGCTGCGCTCCAGCTCGCTTGGAAACGTGGCGTACGTAAACACGGCTGATGATGAGTTTGTCGCGATACACGAGTTTGCCCATATATTCGGGAAGCTTGCAGACGAATACATAGATGATGATTTTTATGCAGGGTTTGACGCAAAGGGAAGCCCTAACTGCGACGACAACAAATGCAGGAAATGGGTAAGCGTGGCAGGGGCAGGCTGCTTTCCCGGCTGCACAACATCAAGCTTCTTCAGGAGCGTGGATACTTCAATTATGCGGGATTACTCGCGGTCACAGCAGTTCGGGCCGGTGAATGAAGAAGTATTAGAAGGCGGGATTGAGGTGTACGGATGAGACTAGGCGCAATCCTCATCTTTACAGCAATGCTTGCATTGCTTTCAGGCGCTGCAGAAGAAAAAGTGTATGTTGTGCTGCTGCACTATGACAGCGAGGGGTTTACAGTCAGGGAAGTGCAGGTAAAGGACGGCTACGCCCCTGACAGGAAGATGCAGCAAGGCAGCCTCAAGGCAGAGCTCATCTCTGAGCAGAGTAAAGTGATCTACGGCTTTAACTTTGAGGTCCCTTTGCTGCTGTTCACTGATACTGCGCAGGGCGGCAAAATGAAAGGCAGCGTAATCAAACTGAATGAGACGGATTTTGTACTTGTAGTGCCATTCCATGAAAAGGCAAGCCTGCGCATACAAGACGGGGAGACATCATATGTCACGCCCTTAAGCCCGGAATCGCTTACCAGAAGATTGGTGCGCATGGGGCTATGGCTGGCAGCAGGAGGGGTGCTGTTCATAGGCTACATGTTCGTAAGGAAACGATTCAACGAGGAAGAGCCGCCAAATACAGGAAGGCAGGAGAACCCCTACCAAATGCCGCCGGGGCAATACTAAATGACAAATAAACCAGTTACAATAAGGGAAACAATTATTGATGAAGCTCTCTCAGTTCATAAAGATATTCCTGAATTTAATGAGCCAAAATATACTAAAGAATATTTTGAGGAGCGCTGTAAAGGCAAAGATTGTCTAATTATTGTAGCAAATGCCGGCAAAGAGCAGGCTGGTTATTTGGTAGCATACAACAAACTCGCTGATGGCTCATTTTATTGCTGGATGGTTGGGGTTATTCCTAAACACAGGCAGAAAGGTGTTCTTACAAAAATGATGGAATATCTTGAAAAAATAGCTAAAAGTAGAGGATATTCCTCGCTAAAGATTAAGACAAGAAATACCAGAAGGGAAATGCTTACATATCTCATTAAGCACGGCTTTAACTTTATTGAGATTATTCCTTTTCTAGCTATTGAAGATAATAGAATCTTACTTGAAAAGCAGATACAGTAATGACAATCTTTTTATAGTCCAAATATGGATTAATGACCAAAGAGGTGCACATGGTAGAATACTTTGAGGGCATTCTGAAGATTTCAAATGTAGTACTTGCATTTGTTGCAGGCGCTATTGCAATTTCCCTTATTAGAGTTTCCCACCGAAGGAAGGAGCTGAGGGCATGGAAGATACTTGCGGTTGCGCTCGTGTTCTTCGTGCTGCAGGAAGTGCTGGGAGCCCTGCGGGCTTTTGACGCTTTTACATCGCCGTTCCTCACGCACATAGTCCCCTCCATAATTCTCGGACTGCTGATCTATGCGCTGGCACTGCAGCTGCACATACACCACACGACAAAACAATGACAACACTCCCATTCCAAAGCCTATATGCAGAATGCGCAGGGTATATGGCGCCGTTCTATAACCTTGTGCTCGTGGTTATAGTCCTTATCCTCTTTGTCAAGCTGTTCCTCACGCCCAACCGGAAGGTATACCTTGAGCCGTGGAAATGGCTGTTCTATGCGCTGCTCATCTATATTGCGGAGGAGTTGCTGACTATAGCGGATGCGAGCGGAGTTGCGGTCAGCGATATAGTGTATCCTTTCCTTGAGACGCTTATCATAGCGTGCTTCATTTACATGCTGCTCCTGCAGCGGGCATATACAAAATATAACAAGTTTTGAACTATGAACAAATTCGGCGTATCACCCCTGGTGGCGACATTGCTCCTGGTAGCGTTCGCGCTGGTCGTTGGGGCTGTTACGATGACCTGGGGCAAGAATTACATAGAAAAAGTGCAGGAGCAGAAGACAGGCCAGCTTGACGTGTTCAAGGGCGCAATAATCATAGGGATTGAGCAGCTGGATGACCCGCTCAAGAGCGTGCAGCTGCAGTATATCACCGGCAGGATAACCAGAGAGGAGTATTTGCAGCAGGAGCAGGAGCTGCTGGCGGTTGAGGCAGGGGCAGGGCCATCATTCTGCACATCAGACGGCGAATGCATCACTGGGTTCACGTGCTGGCACAGGATACCTTCCGGATCGTTTGCAGGCATCAAGGGAACGGCGGGAAATCCAGGGAAGTGCTACAGCAACAGCGCGATCTCAAGCGTGCAGTAACTATTTCTGGCAGATATAGACAAAGGTAGGTGGGAGGTTCAACGGCACGAAGATCCTGGATATCCTCCTGAAATAGTACTTCAGGTACTGCCTGAAATTTACAGTATACTTGTAGAGAATAAACGAGCCTGAGCGGGCAAGGGCTGCACGCGTGCCCTGCATAATCCTTGCCTTTTCTGATTCGGCCAGGTTTGAGAAAGGAAGCGAGGAAAGCGCATAGTCAATGCTCAGCATATTATGGCGATGAAGGTGCTGGCTGATATTCTCAGCGCTGTCATTGATAATGGTAAGCCGCATGTCATTGAAATGATTTTTCAGGTAGCGGCAGAATTTCCTGTTCGTCTCAAAGCATAGAATGCGCGCATCAGGGCGCGCATGCTTCAGAATCTCCCTGGTGAGGATGCCGGTGCCTGCGCCGTATTCAACGATATGCCTTGCCTTCCTGAAGTCCACATGCCTGAGCATGCTCTCCTGCAGGAACCGCGAGCTGGGCGTGATGCTGCCGACCTCTTTTGGATTCTTAAGAAACGTCCTAAGAAATATCAGCCTCTCTTTAATTTCATGCTCAACCATTATAATATGGGAACTATGATGGTTTTAAAAATGTTTTCTTTGGCACTTCGGATAGAGAAATGTTTATAAAGAAACTATCAATCTACCGAGACAGTTTGCCCCGGTAGCTCAGCAGGTACCTGGAAACAAGGCTGTAGAGAGCGTATGACTGTTATCTCACGATGGAGATCATAAGGTCACCAGTTCGAGTCTGGTCCGGGGCGCTTTTTTCTTTGCATACTTTTATATAACACTGGTTTCAGTATTTCAGCATGTACCGCAGGACCCTTGAGTTCATCCGGAATTATGAATACCCGCGGCTGACTGCTGTTGCGCTTTCCTTTATTCTGGCATATATCATGTTCAAAAACCAGCATTTCCATATCCTGGTGCGTTCACTGCACGGGCTTAATTATCCTGGAGTGTTTATTGCAGGCTTGCTGAGCGTTTTCAGCTTTACTGCACCTATTGCCGTTGCCTTTTTCCTGCTGGCCGGATCTGAGGTAAACATATATGCAGCAACCGTAGTGGCTGCTACAGGTGCCCTCCTTGCTGACATGTTCATATTTGAATTCGTTAAGCTTGCGCTGCTGAGTGAAATCAATCATTTGGCAGGCAGGCAGCCGCTTTTCTGGATATTAGCGCAGTTCAAGCGGCTTCCATATAGCCTGCGGAAGCAGTTGAGCATCTTAGTTGCCTGCATCTTTATTGCATCGCCACTGCCAGATGAGATAGGCGTGGCATTGCTTGCGGCATTCACCAGGATACACGAGAAGGCTTTCGCGCTCCTCTCATTCTTCCTTAATGCTGCCGGCCTCTTCGTAATATTCTATATAGCGCAGCACATACCAATAGCCTAAAAGCTTTTATTATGATGGTTATCCTATAACGTATGGAAGAGATCTTGCCTAACTATGCCAAGCATGTCCTGGTTTGCACCAATTTCCGCGAAGAACGCGAGTGCTGTGCAAAGGTTGACGGGGAAACCATCTTTTTTGAGCTTAAGAAATTTGTTAAGGATAACGGGCTGGCAGGAAGAATATGGGTCACAAAAACAGGATGCCTGGGCTTCTGCAATGGAGAAGGGACCACGGTCGTGGTGTATCCTGAAAGGAGATGGTTCCTGAGGGTGAAGAAGGAAGAGCTTGCGTCTATAAAGGGTGTTATCCTAAAAAACTAACTATTTTTCTTTTTGGCAGAAAATAAATATTTTAGGAGCATTTGAATAGGAATCTTTTGGAGTTTTTACATAGCTTTGCATAATTCTAAAACCGGATTTAACGAGCATTTGCTCAATTTCATCTTTTTGATAGAAGACCCAGAATTTTTTAATGTTTTCTTTGTACCGTGAATCAGGTAGAAATTTCTGTCCTGAACCCTGCTTTACGGATAGGTATAGTATACCTCCTCTTTTCAATACCCGATATGCCTCTTTAAGAGCCATTAGTAGATCTTTTTTTGACAAATGCAAAAAACTCATGTGGGCCCAAATACCATCAAAGGACTTATCTCTAAGCTTTAAGTCTGTTAAGTCCATGACTTTAAATCTTGCACGCGGAGCGTTTTTCTTAGCAGCTAAAATCATGTTTTTTGACAAATCTACACCTACCACTTTTAACCCTTTATCAGAAAAGATTTTAGCGTCTCTACCTGGGCCGCATCCTAGGTCCAGAATAAGTGAATTTCTTTTAAGCAGGGAGAGGAATGCGGTAGCCTCTCTTTTTGGATGCAGGTTTCTCACATTCTTTGTGTAATCCTTTACTGTCTTATCGTAACTTCTAATAGTAATCTTTTTGTAATTCATTTTTAGTTGTTACTGCCACATATATTATAAATATTATGAAAAATATTCATTTATCAGTACACCTCAGATAGATTTAAATACTAGCTGGTTTAATAAAAACTCATTCGAAATAAGGGGTATCAAAAACTTTGTTTTTGGAACCTCTTTATAAAATTCAGAGGTAAAGAGGGTGGACGAACAAATCTTAGCAAATCTTAATATCAGCTCCCGGGCATTCAAGCAGGAAGAACTCCATGCGATCCTGTCCATGCTAACCTTTGACGAGCGGATCGTGTTTGATATTCTCAAGAAATCTGATAATGCGCTTACGGCGCTTGAAGTTTATGACCTTTACATCAATGAAATGATAGGAAGGGAGCGGGGGCTTGCAGAGAAAAAAGGGAAACTGTCAGAGCTGCTTGCTGACGAATTCGGGCTGCAGCGCAGCGTTACACTTGATGAGATCCCGCATGTCAAGCGGGCATGCGAGATAAAGGCAAAGTTTGTCAGGAAGATGCACATCTCAGTGCCTACAAACAGGACTATCACCAGAATCCTTGAAAACCTGAAAGATGCAGGCTATATAGTGAAGCGGGATCCCAGGAATAAAAGGGCGAAGGCATACTGGGCGCTGCATCCAAACATGAAAATACTGGTGCAGCCTGAGCGGAAGATGACTGTAGAAGAGATGAAGAAGCAGCTTGAGCATATCAAGGGCTTTTTGGCGCAGAACAAGGAAGAGTGAAGCTAAACCAAATTTTCTAGTTGATTACTATTTGCATTATTTGTTTCCCTTCCGTATGATGCCATTGCCAATGCTGCAATAGAAAAGAGAAATTCTCCCCATTGAAATTCGGAAAGAAAGCCTCTAGGAAATTGTCCTTGTGCAAATTGGCTTAAATATGTCCCTATCACATAACCACAAGAATCCTGAAAAACCCTAATAGCGTTTGATTTATAGCCAGCCCAAGTCATGGCTCCTAACCCACCACTCATAAGAGCTAAATCTGCAATAATTAAGGCTGTTGTTCTATCAAGATAGTATGCTGCCGTTGCTGCAATCAGTCCAGTAGCGCCGACATCCCAATAATTCTTAATAAATTTTTCTGTTGATATTTTTGCATAACTGAAGAGGTGTTCAACTGATGCTTCCATAGTTATAACTATTTGTGGACTTGTTTTAAATATTTTTTGTAAAAATGAATGGGCCCGCGCGGATTTAAACCGCGGATCTCTCGATTTGTGAGTCAAGCCAGAGAGCATCGCTCTCTACACCCTCACCTCCGAAAAGCTGAGAGATGCTTAACCTTTCGGAACTTGCGTTCCGAGAGGTCCCGAGACGTTAGTCTCGATACCTATCAGTCGAGCGCTCTAGTCAGGCTGAGCCACGGGCCCTTAATCGATTAGATTAGACGGGCATTTATAAGATTTTTGGTGAGCAGCCTGGAATACTCGCAAACCAAAAGGTATTTATACCCGCTTGCCGGGAATATAGGATGCACATGAACCTCAAATATATCGTGCCATTGGCTATTCTTCTTGTACTTATTGGGTGCGCCCAGGAGCCTGCGCAAGCAGACAAGAATTCACTTAAATACTTTAATGCACAATATGGCATTGAGCTACAGTACCCTTCAGATTGGATAAAGGTTGAGGAGGGTATAGCTCCGGCAATTGTCGTATTTGCCAGACAAGAGACAGGAACAGATGTGTTTATAGAGAATGTGAACGTGGTTGTCCAGCAGCTTACCGAGCCTTATACCCTTGAAGAATATTCTGCATTAGCGCTTGATTCAGTGGGGCAGATGATTCAGGGCTACAAGCTTGCCGGCTACAGCGATGCAACTGTAGCAGGCAATCCAGGCAAAAAGCTGGAGTACACGTCAACAACGGATGCGGAGACTGTTGCCTTCATGCAGGTATGGACCATTAAGGAAAACAATGTGTATGTCATCACATATGCTGCTGGAACAGACGATTATGCAACCCACAAGCCGACGATCCAGAAAATAATTACTTCTCTAAAGATACAGTAAGCAACTTTTATAAATAAGCGTCAGTTATTTCTGCTGGTGGCAAAATCCATTGACATTGAGCAGAAGACAGACAGCGCAGTGCTCAATATAGTTCTTGATACCCTGAAGCGTAACAAGCAGGCGCTGGTCTTTGCCGGCACTAAAAGGTCTGCTGAGAAGGCTGCAGAAGATATTGCCAAAAAAATGAAGCCTGCGGAGGAGCTTGAAGAGCTTGCGCTGCGGGCGCTGCGGGCGCTTGCCAAGCCTACAAAGCAGTGTGAAAAACTGGCATTCTGCCTGAAAAAAGGAATAGCGTTCCACCATGCAGGATTGCACAGCAAGCAGAGGGAGATAATTGAAGAGCATTTTAAGAACGGAGTCATCAGGATTGTATGCTCGACTCCTACTTTGGCTTATGGCTTAGATCTTCCGGCATACCGTTCAATCATAAAAGACCTGAAGCGGTATGGCAGCCGCGGACTGAACTGGATCCCTGTCATGGATTACCACCAAATGGCAGGCAGGGCAGGGAGGCCAAGCTATGACACTGAAGGGCAGGCGATCACCATTGCAGGCTCTGAGGCAGAGAAGGATTTCATCTTTGAAAAGTATGTCAACGGGAAGCCGGAGCACATCTATTCTAAATTGGCGGTTGAGCCTGTGCTGCGGACATACCTATTGTCGTTGATTGCCACTAAACTAGTGAAGGACAAGCAGCAGATCATGGATTTCTTCAGCAAGACATTCTGGAGCCACCAGTTCAAAGACCTTGAGCACCTTGAGATTATAATCACTAAGATGCTGGAACTGCTGGAAGAGTATGAATTCATCAAGGTGTCAGGAGGGGAAGAGCAGGCTGGCATGCAGAAGCTGAAGGGGTTGAAGGATGAGTTTGTCTCTGCAAATGAGATCAGCAATACCCAGGAAAGCTATGCTGCAACATTCCTCGGAAAGAGGGTTTCTGAGCTGTACCTTGACCCTGTGAGTGCCTATCATATCATTGAAGGGCTGCGGAACGCTTCAGGAAGGAAACTGCGGAGCATTGGGCTGCTGCAGCTGCTGTCCAACACCCTTGAGATGTATCCGCTGCTTACCGTGCGGGTCAAAGAGCGCGAGAAGATTGAGCAGGAGCTCATGAGGAATGAGCACTTTTTACTGGAGAAGGAGCCGAGCCTCTATGACCCTGATTATGATGACTATATCAAATCGTTCAAGACTGCCCTGTTCTTTGAGAGCTGGATTGACGAGAAAGATGAGGAATTCCTGCTAGAGGAGTTTACAGTCAGGCCAGGAGAGACAAGGAGCAAATTGCAGATTGCAGACTGGCTGCTGTTCTGCACTGAAGAGCTGGCAAAGATACTTCAGTTCAAGGAGATGGTAAGGGAAACTGCCAAATTGCGGCTCAGGATGCAGCATGGCGTTAAAGAAGAGCTGCTGCCGCTCATAAGGCTTGAGGGGATTGGAAGAGTCAGGGCGCGCGTCATGTATAATAATAAGATCAGGGATTTGGGAGACATACGGAAGGCGGACATTGCTACGCTGAATGCGCTGCTTGGCAGGAAAGTTGCAGAGAGCGTGCGGAAGCAGGTCGGGACTGAGGTTGAGAGAATACCTGAGGGCAAGAGGAAAGGGCAGATCAATATTGCAGATTTTGATGAGTTCGGGGATGAATAGGTGAGAAGGTGAGATTGATACTGGTGAGGCATGGGGAGACTAATGAGAATAAGTCTAGAATTATTCAAGGGCATTTACCGGGAGACCTAACAAAAGAGGGGGTATTGCAAGCAAAAAAGCTTGCCCAAAGGCTTGCTCATGAAAAATTTGAAGTAATTATCTCCAGTGACCTTAAAAGGGCTGTTGATACCACTAAAATAATTTTAAAACAACATAAAAAAATACCTGTTATCTATACAAAGATAATCAGGGAACGAAACTACGGCATATTACATGGAAAATCATGGAATTTATTGCCTGATTACGTTGCTCAACGAGTTAATTATAGGCCCAAAAGAGGAGAGAGCCTAGTAGATCTTAGGAAAAGAGCTATAAAAGCATGGGATTCTCTAAGAAAGAGTTATTATGGGAAGTCTGTATTAATCGTCTCACATGGGTCATTCAACAGGCAATTATTGGGATACCTTTTAAATAAGACAGTAAAAGAAAGCCTAACTCTGAATCAAAGTAATGCTTCAGTAAATATAATTGAAACTAGTGAAGACAGCAGGCATAAAGTCCATTTGATAGGATGCACCAAGCACCTTTAGTAAAAAAAATTTAAATATATAAGGGTAAAATTACGTAGTATTGACGACTATCCGCAGAAACCCGGAGTTCCAGAGTACACATAAACTTCCTGCAATTATGACTGAGGCCGAACGCAGAATTGTGTGGGTTTCCAGCCATTTTTATACCTCTTTTCTAGAACCGGGCAGTTCGGTGCCTTTTGAGCCATTGATAGAGACTATTCTACAAGGCAATATAAATGTTCCAATTATTAGAGAGAGGTATAATGTTGAACGGATTAGCAAGCCGGATGCGCACACTACACTGTTATGCGGCGATGACCTTAAGATTTACAGGAAAGATCCAGAGTCAGAAAGAAGATGCAAATCTATAGTTTTGGGGGTGACTGGTTTACGAGACGCCTTAATTATACTGGAAAGGCTCCCACTGCCAAGCGTGGTCGCGATTGATACTGATGTCAATCACCACGGATACGAGCACAACGGCTATAGACGGGGAGACTTGCTTCCAACACAGGGTGTTGTCAGCTTCCTGCAAAGAATTTCTGACAAAGGGATACCTTGCGCCGTCTATGCCACCCAACCAGTTCCTAGTGAGATTAGGACTAAGGCCAAGAAACTTGATTCCTTAGTAGCATACCATAATGGAGCCGGAGTGTCCGCGTTTGTACAACTGGCGCAGGGGCGCAACCATCCATTTTGGTAGGCAATCTTTATATACGAAGTTCTTATTTTCCATTATACTTCAAGCCCCTGTCGTATAATGGACAGTACGCAAGGTTGCGGACCTTGAGATCGGAGTTCGATTCTTCGCAGGGGCGTTTTTCGGTTATTTGGCACAAATTTTTTAAATACATGCCAAGAGAGGATTCTATATGATTGATGATATACCTAAGGAACCTACTGGAGAAGTTTTTATCTACGGTAGAATTGGGCAAACATATGCTGCTATTAAAGTATCGCCAGATTTTGAGGCCTTAAAAACCTTTGCTTCCATGTTTAGACCGATACAAGGCATAGGCGGCGAGCGCCATGAGCCAGTACTTTTTTTCATCTTATATAAAAATATGACTGAAAAGGACTTAGTCAGACATCTTAAGCGGCAGAGGACGATGGAAACAGATGAAATTTGTGTTGGAGTTGTATCTGAAAACCTTGAGAACATAGGCAATCGCCTTAGAGAATATTATTTGAGATTTATCGAGCGCTATTATTCTGAGAAAAGCCAATCCGGACCAATATCAATTGCTGAACAACAGGTTATGAGTAATAATCTCGACCTTCTTTTACAAGACCCTTAAGAGATTGTCTTTTTGCACCTAACTACTTATTCTGCTCCTTATACAGCTTCTCAATTTCATTTAGAGTTGTTGCGTCGTCAGCTTTTCTGTCTTCCCTTACTGTCTTAATTCTTGGAAACCTAAGCGCATAGCCGCTGCTATATGTCGGAGATTTCTGGATTTCTCCATATTCAACCTCTATTACTACCTTAGGCTTGACGGTAATTGTCTTCCCTTTTTCGCTTGTGAACAATGGCTTCAATAATGAGGTCATCTGCTGCATCGTGGCACCTTCTGCTGAGTCTTCCAGCTCTTTGATGCCAGAGGCTACTTTGCCTATTTCCTTGAAATTGCCGTCTTCATCTACACAGGCGATATAGAACGAGCTCAGGTATTTTGCCCGCTTGCCTTCACCCCAGTCTGCACCTATGACAACCAGGTCAAGGGTATCAAATGAAGGCTTGAGCTTGAGCATGTAGCCGACCCTGGAGCCTGGCTTGTAAGGCGCATCCAAAGCCTTGAGCATCACTCCCTCGTTTCCAGAATCCAGGGCTTTCGCAAGAAACTTCTTGGCTTCTTCCTCATTACTGCTTTCAATATGCTCACATGGCTTTATTTTAAGGGGGACTGATTTTACTATCTTTTCAACGAGCTTCCGGCGCTCCCTGAAAGGAGTGCTTATGTAGTTCTTGCCTTCATAATAAATAACATCAAAAATGTTGACTTCAACAGGCAGCTCCTGCTCAAGCTTGCTAATGTCATACTTCCGCTTGATGCGCTGGGATACCATCTGGAACGGGAGGTATTTCCTGGTTTTTGGAGAATAGCCGACAGCTTCTGAATCCAGGATATATTCATTGCCCTTGATGTACTCTTTAGCGTACTTGACAACATCAGGAAACTGCTTTGTAACATTTTCCAGGCGCCGCGTGAACAATGAGATTGTGCCTTTTGACTTATGGAGCTGGATCCTGAAGCCGTCATACTTGTATTCTATGGCTGCCGGCTTCCCTACCTGCCTGAAGCCGTCCTCTACATCCTTAGCTTTCTGGGCGAGCATGACTTTGATGGGAATGCCTACTTTCAAGGAGATGGTAGACAAACCTTTAAGGCCTTTTGTTTGAGCAGCTTCTGCCACAACTGAGAAATCATTTGTTAAATCGTATGCAGATTGGACTGCATCCAGATACTTTCCAAAATCAGCCCTGTCCCTGACTTTAATTGCCTCATCCTTATCATCATATTTTAGCTCAAGCTCTTTACCGAAGAATGCCCAGACTATGGCATCCCGTATTGAGCCGGAGCCGATGCCTACCCTTAGGTTGCCGCTTATGGTCCTAACGATGTACTTAGCTTCTTTCGCTGTTGCTGTGGTAAGAAGCTCTGAAATGAGCTGGAGCTTGCGCTCTACGGTTCCCTTGCCCTGGAATTCTGCAACCTTCCTTATATTGTCAAAGACCTTTGTTATGGTTAAGGAGCGGGAAGTCAAGGTAGATTGCCTGCGATTCCTTAACAGCGATTCAGCAGCCAAGCCCAAATCACCAGTCTTGGCGAATTCCCTCTCTACCTTATCTGAGGTCGCCCCTGAAGATGCTGCAATCGCCTTTATGAGCAGGCGGTCTGCAACTCCCAATTCCCTTTGATCCCATGTAGGGAATACTCTGCCCTGCAGCAAGAGCATAAGTTTCTGGATGTCAGCATTAGTCTGCTTCAGGAGCTCTGCTATGATTGCTGTTTTCTTAAGGCGCTTTGTGGTGCTGCCCAGCGCTTCATAGACATCTACCAGCTTTTTGTAGTCCATGCCTAGATAGAAAAGAGCTTTTTATAAAAAGTTAACTGCACCCAAAGACCTCGTTAACTATAAATACTAGTATAGCCAGGAATGAAGCGTGGCAGAGGCAGTTCAACATCTTACAAAAGATCCCAGCGAGATGGATACGCTCGAGGTCATCTATACCAGACGTTCTATCAGGAAGTATAGGGATATCCCTGTTGAATGGGACAAGGTAGGAAAGATTCTTGAGGCGGGAAGGGCTGCGCCATCAGCTGGAAATATACAGGCATGGAAGTTTGTGGTAATAACAGATCCTGCTAAAATAAGGATGTTGGCTGAGGCTGCACTGCAGCAATACTGGATGGGCTCTGCAAAGGTTCATATAATTGTCGTTTCCCAGTTTGAGAAGCATCGCAGGTTTTATGGAGTTAGAGGGGAACGGCTGTATGCAATACAGGATTGCGCGGCTGCCTGCCAGAATATGCTGCTGGCAGCCCATTATCTTGGGTTAGGCGCATGCTGGGTGGGTGCGTTTGATGAGGATGGCGTGAAAAGAGCAGTGATGATGCCGGAGCAAGCTAGGCCGCAGGCTATCATTACCCTTGGCTATGCTGATGAAGAGCCGCCGGTGCCTACCAAGTATAAGCTGGAGCAGGTAACAATGATAGAACGCTGGAAGATGGGACAGCAGATTAAGGACATTGCCATCACTATGGGTTACCCAAGCCTTAAAGTGGGGAAGTACATAGAGAAGACTAAAGAGTTCATAGGAAACCTGCATGATAAGATTGCAAAAAGGGATAAGAAATAGGCTAAAGAGGCTCTAAATTCTACCAGTATACAAATCCGTGATTCTTGGTTTTAAAGCAGATTTGTCGACGATAAACTTTGAGAATTCCCTGCAAGCTGATAGAAACATTTAAATAGTCATTTGCTTATAAAGATGAATATAAAGAAAACCTTTATTGAGCTTTTTTGGCGAAAAACTCAATGGATCAGGCGTTTTTTGGCGAAAACGGACTGATTACGGTTGCTTTGTTTGAAATGTGTGTTGTGTAAGTCTTAATTACTTATTGGCGTAAGCAATTAAACTGTTTTCTAAGGGAGTTGATGGACTTTCCATTATAAAAAGATTGTTGTAATGGAAACTATAATATTAATACCACATTGGGGTATTACAAAGACAAAAAACTGAGGTGCCGGAGTAAAGGAGTCCGGGACTTTAAACAAGGGGTTGAACGATATGGCTATGGAGCTGTTTGTGGGTGAGGCGCTAAAAAACGCACCTCAAAATGAGATTTCTGTTGGACAGGCAAACATAAAGGTTATTGGTGTTGGCGGGGCCGGCAATAATATGGTAAGCTGGCTCTATAGGAAAGGGATACGGGGTGCTGAGATTATAGCATGCAACACTGATAAGCAGCATATTGACATTTCTGAGGCTGATCGAAAGTTCCTGATTGGAAAGGATGTTACCAGAGGACTGGGCTGCGGCGGGTTCCCGGAAAAGGGAGCTGAGGCTGCTAAAGAGGCTCTGCAGGAACTGAAAGAATCTTTACGGGGAGCAGATATGGTATTTGTCTGCGGCGGCATGGGAGGCGGCACCGGAACAGGAGCATGCCCTGTTGTTGCGCAGATTGCCAAGGATGCAGGTGCTATAGTAATAGGAACAGTAACCATGCCATTTAAGATTGAAAGGGCAAGGATTGACAAGGCAGAATTTGGATTGCAGCAGCTCAGGAAGGTTTCTGATACTGTAATAGTGATTGATAACAATAGACTGGTTCAGATTGCGGGCAATTTGCCTATTCAACAAGCATTTGCGGTGGCTAATGAGCTGATTGCAACAATGATTAGGGGCATTGTGGAGACTATAGCGGTTCCTTCGCTAGTCAACCTGGACTATGCTGATGTCAAGGCTATAATGACAAATGGAGGGGTAGCAGTCATTGGCGTAGGGGCTTCGGATACAAATAACAGGGTAGATGAGGCTGTTAAGGGAGCTTTGAGCAATCCGCTGCTTGACATAAGCTATAAAGGCGCGACCGGAGCGCTTATCCATGTGGAAGGCGGGCCGGACATGACACTTGATGAGATCAATAAAGTAGGAGAGCTGGTGACTGAGAGCCTGGATGAGGATGCAAACGTCATCTGGGGAGCAAGGGTTTCAGAAACCATGAAAGGAAAGCTGACAGTAATGACAATTATCACAGGAGTGAAGAGCCCATGGATCCTGGGCAAGCATGACAGCAGGGCTGCAGCATCCAGAAGAGTACAGATGGATGATGAGCTAGGGATAGAGGTGATCCACTGATTGTCACCCCTTTGGTCTTTGTGTGGTGAGGTAGTTCTTTGCCTTCATTAACTTACCACCCCCAACAAATAAGCAACTGAAGGCAAATATCTTTCTTCCTCTCCAGCAATGGGGAGCGAAGATTTTTTTTCTTTTTTTTCAATAATACATGCGGTATATGATTGCGACAGTTACCATGCCCAATTTTGCCAGTTCAAAGGCACCTGCCCCTACGGTTGCTATTGCTGCAGCCTTGGCTGGCGAATAATCCCAATCATTGAGGATTGTATCTTCTAATTTATTGCGAAGCACAAATGCTCCATAGATAGGGCAAGAAACTTTAAGCCCAAAGATTACTGTTTCCTTTAGAAACTCCAGATTGTCAAGGCTCATTTTATGGCAACTTTTCTAAAAAGTTGGGATTCTTTTGCAATGCAAGCCTGATTCTTGCTTTCAATTCTTCACGAACCAGATCAATCAAGCTTATATGACCTGCGGGAACGTCTAGAGGCCTGCCTGAAAAATCTGTTACTGAAACAATACCATTTGATTGGTATGAATGCAAGCCCAATCCCATAGGCAACCCTAAAAAGCCTCGTTCATACGGTTGCCAGTCAAAAGGCGGATCTAAGTTTTTGTTGCTCCATACCCTACCTATTACTTTTCCTTTGATGGGGTCGGATCCAATGTAAAATGTCGTGAATACCACCCCATTGCGCATGCTTCCCGAGTATGCTTCATTTATTTCAGGCTCGTCCATTTTTGCAAGTGGCTTTTGAATCATTGATAAAGTTTTCGGCTTATTGGCTTATTGCATAAAGGTTTAAATATGGCCAGAAATTTTACTTTTGCATGAGTTTAATTGAAACCTTAGCCGGATTCCACGGATTAGTATTGGTGCACCCTGATATGGTTATTCCTCATAAATCATATGTACAAAATCTTGCACTTGCCACAGATGCTATGCGTTCAACAGGCATTGTATTTGTATTCCCCCATCGGGACAATAAACATGGATATATTCCTAGTGAGCTTTATGAGAGATGGCTTAAAATTCCAGGAAGCCACGAAAGCCTATACCAAGGCAATCACCAGCTTGAAGCTTATTTTATGGCTTGGAAGCTTGGAAAACATCCTAGCGAGATACGTCTAGCTGCAGGCGGGCTTGAATCAGGCGTCTGCGTGAAGAACTGGATGGCTGTATGGTGCAGAGAACTTAAAGTAAATTTTGACACGCCTGAGCCTCTTATAAAAGTTCCAGTTCCAGACCCAATCGGATACGGGGAAATAATCAATGCATTGACAGAAAGAGGGTAAAATGGTGCTCTTCTTTATCGGTTTGGGTTTGCATGATGAGAAAGACATCTCTGTAAAAGGGCTGGATATAGTTAAGCATGCAGATGTTGTGTACCTGGAGAATTATACTTCTGTAATTGATGCTACTAAAGAAAGGCTTGAGAATTTCTTTGGAAAGGAGATAATACTAGCTGGCAGGGAGACTGTTGAGCAGCGGGCTGAGGAGACTATACTTAAGGATGCAATAAGCAGGAAGACGGTGCTGCTTGTGATGGGAGATCCTTTTGTTGCGACTACGCATGCAGACTTATTCTTGAGGGCGAGGAAGCTTGGCATAAAGGTTGAGGTTGTGCATAATGCTTCCATTGTTTCTGCAATAGGGATTACCGGGCTGCAGGTGTACAAGTTCGGGAAGGTTGCGAGCATTCCGCTGCAGAATGATGATGTTGAGACGCCATATGATATCCTGGCGCAGAACCAGAAGCTTGGCCTGCATACACTGTTTTTACTTGACCTGCAGCCGCCTGAGCGGTTTATGACTGTTGCGGATGCTATAAGGTATCTGCTGAAAACAGAGATGAAGCGGAACGAGAAGGTGTTTACTGAGAAAACTCGTTGTGTGGGTGTTGCACGCTTAGGTTATCCTTCTCAACTGATTAAGTATGGCGTTGCTAAAGAACTGCTGAAGGCTGATTTTGGAAAACCGGTGCACTGCCTGATTGTGCCTGGAAGATTACACTTCATGGAAGAAGAGATGCTTGCTGTGTGGAAATAGTCAGCCGAGGAATCCTCTTATTGAAGCGGCCCTTGTTATGTTCTCCTCCAGGGAGATCAAATTCTTCTTATGATAATCCTCACGGATGATGTCGGTCACTTTCTTATGCCTTGGGTCCACATCAAATTTGAACATTGCCACTGCCTGCTTTGTTTTCTTTTGGATCTCATTTGGCAGGAAACCAAGCGAATCCTTATTGAAAAACTGAAGCGCATCCTGCATGTCCTCGTCAAGATGGGGCGTTATTGAGCGGACAGCATCAAGCTCACGGGCAGACAAGACATTCAGGCCAAGAATCTCAGGGGGAAGGCCGATGCTATAGAGGCTTGCGGCGAACGTGATCGCGCGCGGAAGCTTAATGCCTTTCAGCGAGCGGGAGTAGCCAAACAAGCCAATGTGCAGCTTCCGTTTCCGGCGCGGAGGAATGTACCTTGAGAAATCATTTACCATGCCTGAAAGGAGGCTGACCTGCTTCTGGTACTCTTCTGAAAGCTTTTTTATTATAGGCAGGACTGCTGCCTCTTCTACTTCAATGGGCCTGCCCCTCGGCGAGGCTGCAAGCGAGCGAACAGCCTTTTGGACCAGATCCTCGCTATAGTCATACTTAAATGCGGACTGTATGGTGAATGTCTGCACGCTTGGATAGGCTTTCAGGATATGCCCGGCATTGGTCGGCTTCAGGTTTCCGCGGAAAGGAGCAGAGCCTGTGCCCAGGATGGGAAAAATTTCCACGGAAGACTTTTCCTGCAAGAGATGGAGGCGCTGCAGGCCTATCTTAATCATGAGCACGGCTGCAAGCGAGCTATAGTTCAGTGCAGGATCAGACCTTGCCAGCCAAACCCGCTGGTATGCAATGTCCTGCCCTTTCAGGTATTCCTCGGTTATCTTCGCAGCATTTAATATTGTCTCGTGGTCTTCAAAAAGAGGGATTACATTAATGTCCTTTGGGTTGAATTCACCGATCCATTGGCTGATGGGAATATCGCCTGCTATTATGCTTTGATTTTCCCTTCCCACTATCATCTTCCGGTAATACTCCTTTATGCGCCGCATTGCGATTGCGGAGGTTGCCATGGGAAGCGTGATTTCAAAGATGGGGGCGATATCCTCACCATAGAAGGCCCTGGCTACATCATAGCTTCTCGGTATTGACTCAAGGGTCTCCAGGAGGATCTTTGCCTCGCCACGCTCTACACCGGGATTCGGCACCCTTAGCGTGAGGAATACATCCCTGCCCAGTTTCCTGCGCTGGAAGAAAGGCTCGTATTTAGTGAGAAGTTTCTTGACTACGTAGTTGTCAACCTCCTTGCCTTCAAAGTCCCAGAGCTGCTCCCGGCAATCAATATGGCTAAATGCGTAGAATGCCTCTTTTATCTCGTCATCGCCGCCGATCACCGTAGAATCGGCAAAGAAGGGCGGCCTGACATTATCAGGATGCTGTGTGCTCATGGTGCGCGAGATGTTTGGCCTCATTTGAGAGCCTCCTGCATGCGGCTGATGCCTTCCTCTATCTTTTCAGCAGCCAAAGCATAGCTAAACCTTATATTTGCAGTTCTGCCAAACGCAGGGCCAGGCACAACTGCAATGTTTGCTTTTTCCAGCAAGTACTCTGAAAATTCCTGGATGGTCCTGCCGCTAAGCAATTTACTCACGTCTGGAAAAATATAGAATGCTCCCTTCGGTAAATCTACGGCTATGCCATCAATTTGTTTTAAATGCGCATAGATTATATCACGCCGCTTCCTGAATTCAGCGACCATGTCCTTGCTTGGAGGGGTTTTCATGGCTTCTAAAGCTGCATACTGCGCCATGGTGTTGATGCCTGAAGTGGTTTGGCTCTGGATTTTCTGCATGGCCTGTGCAAGCTCTTTGGCAGCAGCTGCATAGCCAACGCGGTAGCCAGTCATCGCATAACTCTTTGACAAACCATTTATTGTGATGGTAAGTTTCTTGATATCCTCACTGAATGAGCCGATGCTGTAATGCTGCTCATCATAAATTATCTTTTCATAGATTTCATCGCTTATTATATGGATTTGATGCTTGACGGCAAGCTCGCCCAGCTCTTCAAGCTGTTTTTTGGAATATACTGCACCAGTTGGATTGTTTGGGGAATTTATGATGATGGCTTTTGTTCTTTTTGATATCTTGATTTCTCCAAGCGGCAATGAGAAATCATTTGATTGCACGATAACAGGCTTTGCCCGGCAAAGTTTCACCTGTTCTGCATAAGTAGACCAATACGGGGCAATAACTATTATCTCGTCGCCTGAGTTGGCTATTGCGAGCAGGGCATTGTAGAGGGATTGCTTCGCTCCGTTAGAAACCACTATGTTTTCCGGCTGGTACTCAAGCTTGTTTTCCTGCACTAGCTTGTCGCAGACTGCCTGTTTCAGCTCCTGGATGCCTGCAACAGGCGCATACTTAGTCCTGTTCCCCTTCACTGCCGTTATTGTCGCTTCCTTTACGCGTTCGGGTGTCTGGAAATCAGGCTCGCCGATGCTGAAGTTGATGATGCTCCTGCCCTGGGCTGCAAGCTGCTTTGCCTTCTGGTCAATAGCAAATGTCTCTGAAGGCGCGATAGAAGCTGCCAGTCTTGATACCATCCCAAAAAAATAAGATAGAAAGGGCAGTCATTATAAAGGTATCGGTCAGAATCAGAGAGTCCTAAAATTAAGGGAAATAACAAGCGTCGTCTCTGGCGGTGCGACGGGCAAAATCTCTGCTCCGCCACGATTTTGCCCTACTCGGCACTCCGTAGGAGCCAACCCTCGCCTCGCCGCACGCCACGACGGCGCTGGACGAATCGGGGGACGTCCCTTACGGGGTGATTCGTAGGGCATGCGAACAGTGGTGAGCATGACCGTCCAGCCGCCGAAATGTGGTGTGCGTATTAAAGGAAATACCTTAAGTTAAGGGTCTCAGGATTAGATGGTAATCATTAAGTTTAAATATGCACATCCAGCACTTAAATCCCAGTTCCGGCAGATTTATGCTTTATAGCCCCGTAGAAGAAATCGCATTGCGATTCTGCGGTTTGTAGCGGTCAAGCATAGGTGGCTTTGGACCATCTGACGGCAGTTCGAATCTGCCCGGGGCTACTTTTTACCATGAACATAACCAAAATAGGCCATTCCTGCATGCTGGTTGAGGATCATGGAACCAGGATACTGTTTGATCCGGGGAATTTTTCTACTGGCCAAGAAAAGATAAAAGATGCAGACGCCATACTGATAACGCATGAGCATCCTGATCATATTGACCTTGAAAATTTCAAGCAGATTTTGGAAAATAATCCTGGCGCCAAGATTTTTACGAATCATGGAGTTGGAAAAAAGCTTGTGGAGCATGGTATTGCGTTTGAGTTGCTTGCTCATGGGAAGAGCGTTACTGTAAAAGGGGTTACTATTGAAGGCATTGGTGAAAGGCATGCGGTAATACATGACTCAATACCAATTATTGAGAATACAGGGTATCTGATAGCTGGCAAATTATTTTATCCTGGAGATGCATTTACTGTTCCTGACAAGAAAGTTGAGATACTTGCATTACCGGTTGCAGGGCCGTGGATGAAGATATCTGAAGCGATTGAATACGCTAAAAAGGTAAAGCCTAAGGTCTGCTTTCCGGTGCATGATGGGATGCTGAAAGAGGATAAAAGGGCTTCTACCAGATGGGTGCCGAACCAGGTGCTGCCAAAAGAAGGAATTGAGTTTACTGAGATTCTGGAAGGGGAGAATAAGGAGTTTTAATTCACATTTCAAGTTGTTACCAGAAATAATCATAAAAATCAGTAAATCCTTTCTTTTGCCTTACTTCATATCTGAATTCTTCGTGCTCTTCAAAAGGCAAAGGTACATGCATTGAGGCACGCATACCTGCAAAGAAACCTTCTTGCTTAACATACTCAGCTCTAGTATACCCCATAATGCTTACTGACGGTAGCGGCATGCGCCGACCAAAACTTGGAACTATTCGGATTAATACAGGCTGACCTTTGAACATTATTGTTTCTAGAAGATCTTTTTCTACTGGAATATGTATATATTCTTTTGTAGCCTCTGTTAAGGTTGCCACTCCCAAAGATGAAATTGAAGAAGCTATATTTAAACTTTTACTTAGTGGCGCGCTTTGCCAGGCGCTTTTCCTTTATCTGCTCTTTGGGATACCTTTGCCGAAATGCCGCACTTTTCCGTACCTGCCTGCCTGATACCATTTTATTGCTTTCTAAGATTCAATGATATAAAAGAATTAGGGAGCAAGGATTCAGGAGTCTAACTCCAGGGAAACAAATATAAAGCGATGGCTTCTGTTCCTTCCTATGCATATTCCAAAACAGTATGGGGAAAGTAAAGCAGAAACCTGCATATTCTGCGGAAAGGCCGCTACGCTAGTGAATGCGCAGGGAATCTCCGTATGCCCAAATGACTCATCGGCACAGCTGGATACCATGCGCTGTGTATGCGGTGATGCGCTTGAAATCAAGGATGGGAAGTATGGCACGTTCTTTTTATGCCTCAATTGCGGACCCCAGAGCATGGCTAAGGTATTGTCCATTAATACTGTACGCAAGGCCCAAGATCAAGTTGGGGATACTTCAAAGAAAAATGCATCTGACTATAAGACAAGAAGCGAGAAGGAAAGGACGCAGCCGATGGTGCGCAGCGATGATCCGCGCTATTTTGACTAATTATGCATTTTAGAAAAACTAAGGGATTACAGGATTTCCTGGTTTATATAATTGGCGGCGGCACAGGTGTCCAGTGACCAGTTGGTTAGGTGACTACAAACCAGCCCAAATGTAGTCACCTTGCATCAAAACATTTAAATATGTAGTCACCTATGCTATAATTATGCACGTAGAAAGAAGAAAGGTTGGAAAACGAATCAAGTATTATCTGTCGCATTCGTACAGGGAAGGCTTAAAAGTCCATAAATTCAGGAAATACCTGGGACAGGACTTAAAGCCAGAGTTACTGGAAGAAAGGAAAAGAATAGCAGAAAAACTCATTCTTGAAGAAATCTACAGATACAAAATCATAAAAGACCCGCTTCAGGTGCAGCTCTCAGAAGAAGAAATAGCTGCAATAAGAAAGCTTGAAGCCCGCATACCATTAAGAATAAGCCACTTATCCGAAAGCAACTGGAAGAAATTCTCAGAAATATTCACCTACAATACCAACGCAATAGAAGGAAGCAAATTAACCCAAGATGAGGTAAAAGACCTTCTGGAGAAAGACAAATGGCCCAATAAGGCCAAAGAGGACATTGCTGAAGCATTAGGTGTTGACGAGGCCATCTCATACATACGAGATACAAAAGAGCACCTGTCACTGGAATTGATAAAAGAAATACATAAAATCGTGTTCAAGAATTCAAAGCCATTCGCAGGGGCACTAAGGAAGAAAGGCGAAGAAGTTGTTGTGATGGACAGCAAAAGAAACATTATCCATGAAGGCGCTCCGCAGGCAAGAATAAACCACCTTTTGCGGGAATTAACAGACTGGTATGAGAATAATAAGAGCAGGTATCCAGGATTAGTTCTTGGGGCAGTTGTCCATAACCAATTTGAGAATATCCACCCGTTTAAAGACGGAAACGGCAGGGTAGGCAGAATCCTGCTGAATAATATCCTGATCAAACACAGCCTGCCTCCCATTAATATAGGCTTAAAAAATAGAATAGAATACTACTCATCATTGCAGGCATATGAGAAATATCATGATTTGAAACCAACGATAAAGCTTTATATGAAAGAGTACAATGAATTAAAGAAGAAGCTTGGTGACTACAAAACAGGGAAAAGGTAGACACCTGATGTATCTCCAAAGTCATCCTTTTAGGGATGGCTTTATGGAAGAAAGAGAAAGTAGCTGATTATATACCATTGATGGCGTTTAGTGCGTTTGGGTTGATAGTGGTGGTGGTGGTGGTGAAGAAAGTATATGGGGATAAGTGATTTTTCGTGAGGAGTTTGTGTATTTAGATAAAAATATGTAATTTACTTGGCTCTCTTTATCTGTATGGTAAAATATGCTAAAAGATATAAAAATATAAGTGCAACAATGGCAATACCAAGAATAAGTATTGTGCTCTGATAAAATAATAGTAATAAAGATACAAGGAGTGAGCTAAAGATTCCACCTACAAAATTAATGTGAAAATTATAAACACTTTTATTATTTTTGATAATGTATATTACTAAATATTTTCCCAGCATATAGAACAGAAACAAAAAAAATAAGATGAGGATTATAGCTAAAGAAGACGAAATTTGATTTGAAATTTTTAGAGAAAGAAAAAGGCCAATAATTGCGCCGGTAAATAAAGCGGCAATAACAGTTATTATAAAATCTCTAAGCTTTGCTCGGTTGTACCTAAAAACTTTTGTAAATTTTGGCACTTATTTCCCCTGAGTAAGATTTTCCATATATGTGACAGTCTTACCTATATAATGTTTACCAACTACCCAGTCTCAAACTCACACCCATATCTTCCATCTTGTGGCCTTTGGGGCACCGATAGCTCATTAAAGTATAGGTTTCAGAGATTAAGAATTCGATTAATCTCTTAGAGCTTGGAGCAATCACCTCCAAATTCTCCATTATCTTCCTATAATCAGCATCATACAAGGCCAGGCAGTTGAAGCTCCTAATCCCAAGCCTATGACTCTAAAGCTTTTCCAACCAGCTGAAAAACACCAATAAACCATAGGATTTATATATAAGTTATCATTATAATGATAATATGTTCGAAATGATAAACCCTTACGTTGCAAAGATCGTAATAGCCGCACGGGATGGAGATTCAATCAGGCAGATCTCTAAAAAGATACGGGAGTCGTATGGCTGGACGCATAAGTGGGTATCTGAATTAGTCAAAATGGGAGCCATAACAAGGGAAAGGCAGGAGGTGTATGTAGACAAAAAGAACCCTTTCTACAAGGCCATACGCAGATTCATCAGGGGCACCTTACCAAGCAATATAAGCTTAAATGACGCTTATTTATTGCCGAATTTAGCGGGATTAGACTATATGTTTACCAATACCGATGCAATCTTTATCTGGACCAAAGGCGGCTACAATATCGGAAGAAGCAAGGATGCATATCCTATCTTTATTGGAATAGCACAAAAAGATAAGGCTGCATGGGAATATTTCTTCTCACAGTTAGGAATAACCTACACATTCAGGAATGAAAAAAAGAAAGGAATATATTTTGTGCTCTCAACCAGCACTGCAATAGAAAAAGAATTATCAGAGCAAGTCCCTGTCTTGCCTTTATCAGAAACCGTGGCATGGGCAAAGCGATATGAATTTAATTTTCAGCCTGCGTTAGAGATGTTGGATGAATTATATGATTTAAAGATTGGCGCAACCTATAAGGAATGATACAATCGTTCATAGACAGGGAAAATGAAATCTTTGATATTCTGCTTAGTTTCCAGAAGGCTGGGCTTGACTATGTTTTGGTGGGCGGGTATGCGGTATCTGCATACATGCATAGATTTTCTGTAGATGCTGATATTTGCATAGAAACGAAAGATCTGTCCCGGTTTAGAGAGGTATTGAAAGCAAAGCGTTTTGAGATGACCAAGAGAAAAGATTTGGAAGATATTTATAAAGGCCAGTTTGAAAGCTACAAGAAGAATACCAAGTTGCCTGTTACTGTTGATGTAATGGTTGGCAGCCTTGCAAGCAGGCAGACACAAGCCTCGTTTAGTTTTGCCTTATTACATGCTCATTCGATACTAAAGAAGATTACGGGGATAGAAAGAACTATTGAGGCACGAATCCCAAAAAAGGAGCTATTGGTCGCTTCAAAGATACACTCAGGCAGATTAACAGATGCCAGGGATATTGTTGCCTTGTGCAAAGACATAGACTTCGATGCTGTCCTTGGTTTTATGCACGTTGGCAATCAAGAAAGCGTTCATGCCAATACGATGAGGTTACTTGGATTTTTCAAGAGCAAAAATTTCAATGATTCCTTTAAAGGGGTATTCTCGATTGAGAGATTGCCTATAGAAAATATCAAGAATGCTATTGAGCTAATGGAAAAAATTATAGGTACATAAAGACTTGTTTGGCTGGCACTTTTACCCAATAATCATCTTTATATAACCGTTATACCATTCAATTCTTATAGACCGTAATCTAGCCCTCGAATTAGTCCGGATTTTGATGATTAAAAATCACCCAGGCTCAAACTCGCATCCCATATCCTCCATCTTGTGGCCTTTTGGGCAGCGGTAGCTCATAAGGGTGTCGTCTAACTCATAATCCTTTATTGTCAATATTACCTGTTTGCTGCAGGTTGTGCAGAAGCCTGTGATTTTGAACATTATGCTTGCACCTTTTCGCCGAGCTGGTTCCTGTAATGCTTAAAGAGCTCCTGTATCTCAAGGATGAACCAGGGTGCGTACTTGCCAGGATTTTCTTTTAAGTCTTGTTCCAAAGCATCAAGGGCAATAAACCTGAGCTGGTTTACCTCCTCCTTGTTCGGCACTATCTTATCATCATACTTTCCCAGGAATACATAGCAGAGCTCATGCTCTGAGCCTTCATCCTTAAAAGATGCGTGGTATTCAAACTGGTACAGATAGTCAAGCTTGCAATCAAAGCCAAGCTCTTCCTGCAACCTGCGATGGATTGCGTCATTAATATCTTCACCTTTCCTGGGATGGCTGCAGCAGGCATTTGCCCAGTATAATGGCCATAATCTTTTAGTTGCAGCCCTTTGCTGGAGCAGCATCTCGCCCCTGCTGTTGACAATCAATATTGAGAATGCCCTATGCAACAGCCCTTTGCCGTCATGGACATTCTGCTTGCTTTCATGGCCTATCTCTTTATCATGCCTGTCTACTAAGATTAAGGTATCATTCTCTGCCATCTTATATGCTGGTCTTTATCCTCCGTGCCTTTGGGATATAGTTTAATATCTTTCTCTGGTGGACCTTGCCTGTGCCAAGATAATCAGAGTTATGCTTTATCAAGGCAAAGCCCTTCACAGCAGCCTCTTTCTCCAAATCAAGGCCTTGCAGCCACTCCTTCATTTCTGCCTCATTTAATTCCACTATGTTTTTATTGCATTCTGCTCCAATCAGCTGCGCACCGTCAATGCTCAGCCGTATTTCGTTGTTGTTCACTATCGTGCAAAAATATAAGCCGAGCTTGTCTATCCTCAACCTGGAAATGTCAATCCGGCTTATGTCATTATTCACAATGTATATCTTATCTTTAGAGCTCTGCAGGAATGTATAGTCAAGCTTTCCTGTATAGCCCCATTGCTTATTGAATTTGGCTATGAGCTCTTTCACTTCTTTCCTTTTAAGGATTTTTAGTTGCTGCATTATCTTGTAATAATTTTGCTTAATTTAATTTGCATGAGGCGGCTTCGCGTGGCGCGATTTGGTCCGCGAATATTTGCCAGTAAGCTGCGGTTCGCGGACAACCCACAGCAGCCGAGATTTATCTCGGCTGAGTCATGCTCTTTCTTAAGTCATGTTTATTACAAAAGGTTATATATGACTTTTGTTACCATACATCTATGGAACATTCTTTCTTTATGAAAGTGCTTGGAAACACGCCAAAAATACGAATCCTGAACTATTTAATAAAGTATCGGGGCCTGGATTATTCCATGTCAGATATCGCGCGGAACAGCAATGTTGGCTGGGCTACATTAAGCAGATTGTGGAATGAGTTTATAGCCTTAAAGATAGTTGTACCAACGCGGGAGATTGGAAAGGCTAAACTATTCAAACTGAATGAGGAAAACTCAGCTGTTGCAGAACTGATAGATGCCTATAAGGAATTGTTGCAACAGGAGACTAAGCAATATTTTGATAAGAAAGTGAAGGTTAAAGCCTAATTGGCGTAAAAAGTTTTCTTGCAGAATAAATTGCTGAATCACACGCCCCACAAAGGATTCTGCCTTCTCATTATCTCGGCTATCTCTTTCAGTATCTCTATCTCTTCGGGAGTGATGTTCTGCTTCAGCTCCTTCATCTTCCTGAAATGCTCTTCAGGGACTGATGAAAAGAGGATATCGCCTTCTGCAATCTGCCTGCCTGCCGTGACATTGGGCAGTGAGACAGCAACCTGCTGCCCCTTCTCAGCCCGGGGCACGTTTTCCTGGTTCAACTGCATTTCCTTGATCCTGGCCAGCTCATTTCCGTTCTTATCCATGACAGGCATGTTGGTCCTTACAACACCTGCAAGCACGTCAACGCCGACAATGGCAGGATTGCTCTGCCGGAAGATGCATCCCTTCAGGATTTCCAGCTTGAAGGGGCGGTTCATGGTGTCCAGGATATTCTCCTGCTGTTTCCTGGCCTCTGCCTGCTTCCAGGCCTCGTATTCCTCAACAAGGCGGTAGATGATATTACTCGTTATGATCCTCACTTTTGGAGAAGCTGAATCAGGCGGCAGTATGTTAAAGCCAAGGATGACTGCAGTCAGGGGATCTTTTTCATAATTAGTCTCTGCATCCACGATATCTTTCCTGCTGATAGTGCCGACAGATGCACTCCTGATAGAGATGCTGCGCTCTCTTAACAGCTTGATGAGTGCCTCTAAACTGCCCAGGGAATCTGCCTTTATGATAATTCCGTTCTCATCTGTCTCTATAAGGACCTCCTGGACCTCCTGCATGATATCCTGCTTTACTTTTTCAAGATCGCCATTCTTTACGCCCCTCAACGGCATGCCTGCAACCACTTCTTTCAGATCAGGAGCAGATATCTTGACGCCGGTCGCTGCTTTTACTTCCTGCACCCTTGAGTATTTTGCCTTCTTATCGCGCATCTCTGCCAAAGGCATGGGTTCCAGGAGAGCTTTCACTTTTGTAACGAGCGGCTCTTTTGTGGTGCCAATCACAATTGTATCGTTAATTGTCAAGCTGCCGTCAAACAGGATGACATCCAATGTAGTCCCTAAACCAGTCTCTTCCTTTACTTCCAGGACAGTCCCTTTTGCAGGGCCCTGGAGGTTTACCTTCAGGCTCTGCTCAAGGTATTTCTGGGCTAATCCTGCCAACATGACCAGTAATTCTGCAATGCCTTCGCCTGTTTTCGCAGAAACAGGAACTATGGCAACCTGCTTGGTGAAATCCTCTACCCTGTCAAACCGCTCTGCATTAAACCCATTCTCTGAGAGCTTGCCGACCAGCTCGTACAGCTTCTGGTCAAGGAGTGCCTGCATGTTGGGGGATTGCGCCATGATCTTCTGAATCATGGTGCCCTGCGTTTCCTGCCAGCCCTGCAGCAGGTCAATCTTGTTCAATGCGATAATAAACGGAGTCTTGTAGGTCTTTAATATCTCTAAAGATTCCAGGGTCTGCGGCATCATGCCTTCCTGGATGTCTATCACTAAGATGGCGATATCTGCCAGGTTGCCTCCCCTTTTCCTGAGGTTGGTAAAGGCTGCATGCCCGGGAGTGTCTATAAATAATAAGCCGGGAATGGTCAATTCTATCTTTAATGTTTCCAGCAGGCTGCCGGCTATCTTCCTGATTACATCAAGGGTAACAATTGAAGCGCCGATTGCCTGCGTTATTTTTCCTGGCTCAGACTCTACAATAGCCGTGCCTCTAATCCTGTCCAGGATACTGGACTTGCCATGGTCCACATGACCCATCACCGTGCAGATTACTGAGCGTGTTTCCATTTTCAAACGATACAATAAATCTAAACCTGATTTTTACACACAAACTTACTTGGAACTTGCAGGGAAGCGTTGGGAAACCCAACGCACTGGGCCGGGAGTCTGCGACGCCTATCCTGGGGACGGCACTGCGACACTGGGATGTGCACTATGCCTTGTCTTGCCCCCTGAAAGAGAGATAAATGATGAGTTTTTAAGGTTGTTGATTATTTGATAAACATAAGCATAAATTTTTAAAATCATTAGATGTATCTGAAATTATGACAGCTATAATTTTTGATTTTGATGGACCACTGGTAGATTCTTACCCTGCTCATATGCAGTACATGTCAGATAAGGGTAGACAACTTGGGGTTAATGTAAGGTTACCGGAACGATTCAAGGAATTTTCATTTCCTATTGGCAATTTATTTCGAACTGCGGGTTTTCCTGAGGCCCATATTAAAGAGCTAGTTTTGGATTATTTTACAAGATTTCCTGAAGAATATACGTTGCCTTTAGTAGAAGGCATTCCGGAAATGCTAATTAAACTAGAGGAAGCAGATATTCAACTTGGCATAGTAACCTCAAATGTAGCATTAACTGTTAGGAAGGCTTTAGGGCAATACTGGGATTTATTTAGTATAATTTTGACAAGTGACGAGTTTAAACTTAAAGAGGATGCCTTGAGGCATGCGTTGCATTTTTTCAAAAGAAGATATGGTTTTGTTTGGGAAAAGTACAACCTTCAAAGAAAGACTCCATATGTTGCTGATGAGTTGCGAGATCACCAAGTAGCAGAAATTATTGGCATGCCCTTTATAGGAGTTCCTTGGGGCTGGCAGATAACACGTGAGCATACAGGTTTTAAGGTAGTTAGGGATGTTTCTGAATTAACAGATTTGCTTTTAAACTGGCGCAGAACTCTTGGTGTTGATTAATCAGAAGTTATTTTAAGCTAATTGAATTCTTAATTTAAAATGAATATAATCACAGAAGGCAAAGCCAAGATAAAAGCTTCAATAGGAAAGATAACTGCGAAGATGGATGTGTTCTATAACCCTGTGATGAAGCTCAATAGGGATATTTCTGTGCTAATGCTTAAAGTGAAAGGAAAGAAGATGAAAATAGCTGATCCGCTGGCTGCTTCAGGGGTGCGTGCCCTACGGTTCCTGCTTGAAACAAGAAATGTGGAATCAATTGCCATCAATGACAGCAGTGGGAAGGCGGTGGAGTCAATCATCGGAAATATCAAGCTGAATGAGAAAGGATTAAAGAAGCTCAAGCAGAAGATTGAGGTCTATAATAAGGATGCAAACCTGTTCCTGTTGGAGCACGCTGGCAGCTTTGACTACATTGATATCGATCCATTTGGAAATCCGAACAATTTCCTGGATGCTGCTGTTAAGAGGATTGCCAAGGTAGGGATACTAGCGGTGACTGCAACTGACACCTCTGCATTGGCAGGAACTTTTCCTGAGGCTTGCAGGCGGAAGTATTGGGCTAATCCGTTGCGGAATGAGGAGATGCACGAGATTGGGCTGAGGATCCTGATCAGGAAGGTGCAGTTGGTTGCTGGGCAGTACGAGAAGGCGCTTATTCCAGCGCTTAGCTATGCTACTGAGCATTATTATAGAGTATTCTTTGAGTGCGTAAAAGGAAAGAAGAATGTTGATGCTGTGCTGCGGCAGCATGGGATGTACAAAGGAGCAGGGCCGTTATGGCTCGGTAGGCTATGGGACAGGAAGGTTGCGGATGCAGCATGGAAAGAGGCTGTAAAGGCAGACATGAAGGAAGCGGCAGAACTATTGGGCGCAATAAGGGAGGAAGCGAGGATTGATGCGGTTGGCTTCCATGATATCCATGCATTATGCAAAAAGCATAAGGTCAGCAGGATTCCTAAGCAGGATGATATAATTAAGAAGATAAAAAGCAAGGGATATGCAGCGAACAGGACGCATTTTAATGGTTGGGGAATTAGGAGTGCAGTTCCTGAAAAAGAATTATTATTTATATTAAGAAATTGCTAAATAAGTGGTGTATGCTTGAATAAATCAGGTTCTCTCAAAAGGTCCTTTATCATGAACTTCTATATATTCTCCAAAACTTTCAAGGCCAACTCTATTCCTGGTGTATGGAGGGAAAAAGACCCTTGTTTCTAATCGTGGCGGCAAGAGCCAATCAATTTCTCTATTTACCCTTCTTTCAACAAATGTGCGAACTTCACGTTCTGTAGGAGCGACAGAAGAAACAGCAAGAAAAGTATGGCCTGCAGGCCCTGCAGCAGGAGTAAAGTATTTTATTACATATAGTCTCTGATTAGTTTCCGGTGCCATACTCATTTATCAGTCGCTAGCCAATAGCCCTTCTCACATCAGTCACTTCAACAGAATTGACATGAGGGATTGCTGCCGCCTCTTTCTCAAGCTCTTCTGTTGAGCCTAATGACTCGTCCATGACAAATATGACATTCAGGGATTTAAGGCCGAATGCAACTGGAATATGCTCTACCTTTCCAACGCTGCCGCCGAACTCCTGCACTAATTCGCTGACTCTTTTCTCAATGGCATGCAGGTCTGCCTCTGGCGTATCAGGCATCACTCTCAAGGTAATGACAACGCTTGCCATTGTTAGTTAGGACCTGTAAAATTACACTGAGGGCATACGTATTTGGCAGAAATCTCACGGCAGTGCATGCATCTCACAATCTCATGCTTGCTGCAGTTCGGGCACATGAACCTGGCGGTGCCCTTGCTGTTCGTAACCTTTGTCTTACATGAATTACAGACCATCTCTTCCATGGTTTCTGAGATTTAAGTTTTGTTTATAAATGTTTGGTTTGCACGATGCGGTTTTTCATCTACAAGTAATGACAAAGATTAATAAAGCATGTTCAAATTATCCATAGCCATGGGGGTACTGTCAAAGAGGGAGCTAAAGGCATTGCTAGAGCAGCCTCCTGATGTGCCGAAAGGACTTGATATCTCAAAGGAATTGCCATTACCGCCGCCTCCAAAGCAGCTGAAAAAGAAGGCTGAGGAGCTGGAGCACAAGGAAATTCTGATCAAAAACAAGGAAGCAGGGCTAGCTGCCGCGTTCCAGAGGAAGATGCAGGAGCTGAAACAGCGGCACGTGCATATAAGCAAGGCTGAGCAGCAGCTCACCAGCAAAAAGGAAGAGCACGAGCAGATTGAAAGCGCAATCCGCAGCAAGAAGGAAGAGCTGCAGCAGCTTGACGAGAAGCTTGCGCATTTTGACCGGCGAGAGCAGGAGCTGGGCGGGAAGCTTAGCGAACTGGAGCAGATCAAGAGCCTGCTTGAGGAAAAAGAGAGCCTTCTTAGCCAGCGGGAAGAAGAATTGAACAAGAAGGAGCAGGAGATCTTTGAATCAACCAAAGAATTGTCGCGGGATGTCAGCCAGTGGAACAAGAAAAAGGTTGAGCTTGAGGCCCAGGTAAAAGAGCTGGAGCAGCAGAAAGCCATGATGGCCAATTTTGAGAAAGACTGGTCTGTAAAGCAGAAGAGCCTGGAGGAGGACAGGAAGCAAATTGCAACGCATGAAGCAGAGGTGCACTCAAAGCACAGTGAAATCAAATCATACCATGAGAACCTTGAGCAGAAAGAGCGCGAGATACAGGACAAGCTCAAGGAGATGGATGAGAGCAGGACTATCCTGATTGCTGAAGAGGAAAAGGTGAAAAAGCAGCTTGTTGAGCTGAAAGAGAAGCATGACGTGTTCAACGAGCAGGCAGTGAAACTCATTGAGATGAAAAAACAGGTTGAGATCGACCTTGGGCTGCGGCTTAAGGAGATGCAGGATGCCAGGCAGGAATGGCAAAAATTGTTTGAAATCCTGGACGAGAACATGCCCTCGTTCAAGGAGATGGACAAGAGGATTGCCAAGATGCATGAAGAGCTGCAGGATGATGTACAGCTCATATCCAAGAAAGAGGCAGAGGTTGTGGTGGCAGCAGAGAAGCTTGAAGATGATACTGCGCTGATGGAGCGGAAACAGCAGGAGCTTATCAGGAAAGTTGATGAGCTGGAAGCGCTTGAAGCAAGGCTGAAGGAAACAAAGCATGATCTTGAAGTGCGTGAAAGAAAGGTTGCGCATGCGAAAGAGCTGAAGGAGAATATACCCATGCTTGAGAAGCAGCTACTGGAAGAGCAGCAGAAACTCAGGAAGATTGTTGATGACGGCAATGCAAAATTGGGATTCCTGAAGAGCAGGGAGCTTGAGCTGGACAAGCGCGAGACCGAAGTAAAACTGAAAGAGCAGTGGCTAGTTGAAGTGGAGCAGGAATTAAAACAGCTCAGGGAGACCTTCCAGAAGGAGAGCCTGCACAAGTTCATTGAGCAGGAGAGAAGCATGCGCATCCTGAGCGAGCCGCAAGCCATGCCCAAGCATCTTGACCTTGACGTGCTCATAAGGCAGGCCCGCGACCTTATCAAAGCAGGAAGATTGGATGAGGCGAAACGGGTAGTGGGCAGCATACAGCAGGCGCACAGCAGCATCAGGGTGGAAGATAGCGAGAAGCGCAAGCTGAACTATGATATCATTGAGCTGCAGACTGATATTAAGCTGGCGGCGCTGCAGTAGTTCTAATTGCAGATATCTTTTTATATTGATAGCCGCTTTTTTGACCCTAAATGGCAACTTTTGAAAAGAAGCTTGTAGCTGTAATGAATGAGAACAAGGAAACCGGGGTTATATTAAATGCGTTGGCGCATATGTCTTTAGGATTAGGAGCCAGCATTCTTGATAAAGCAGAGCTGCGTCTTACAAACTATAAAGATGCAGATCAAGGGAATCATGCCAATATATCAGAGATGCCGCTTGTTGTGTTAAAAGCTAATTCCAATAAGATACGGCAACTAAGAAAAGCTGCTCTAGCTAATAATATTGCTTTTGTTGACTATACCAATACCATGACTGAAGGCACCTATGAAGACCAATTGAAAAGATCGGCTGCTACAAAAGAGGAAGAGCTGGAATATTATGGGATTGTCCTTTTTGGAGACTGGACTCTTGTTTCTGAGCTTACGAAGAAATTTTCTTTATGGAAATAAATGTTAGAATACCGTCCTGATAACTCTCTCCTTCTCCTCTATCTCAAATGTTTTTCCTAGAAAGGACTCTATGACATATATATTTGACAGGCAATGCTTTGTTATTTCTGATGTCTTAATCTTCGAGGGAACAAATGCCATGAAAGGCAGCAATTGATCTGCCAGATACCTGTCAACAGCAGCCTTGCTTTCAATCTCTGCACTCAGCCGCTGTGCCGCAAGATTGCCGACCTTTTCTGCAGGGATGCCACGCTCGCCGAGCGCGTCGCCGGCCAATCGGGGTATGCGCAGTGGATCAAGCTCGTCCTTTTTCTCTGAGAAAAGCGCCCAGAGCGTTATGCCTGAGCCTGTTGAAGCAGTCCGGGCGTATTCAACCCTTATGCTGACAGGGCAGCTGTATTTTGACAAAGCATGCACAGCTGCCTGCTTCTGGCGCTCGGCAACTTGCGCCTGCTGCAAATCTGCAGACGCGTGCGAGACGCCCTTGATATGCACAAGTTGGGATTGGTTGAGCAGCTTGAAGCCAGGAGCTTCTTTCTGCACATGCGTGCGCAGCTCATTGAAACCCGGAAACTGTGACAACTGATATTTTGGCAGAATATCAAGCTTGAGCGTGCCGCTGCCTTTCGGATAATAGCCGCGCTTAATGAGCTGAGATTTGATATAGGCAAACCTGGACAGGAGTGGAAGGAAGACATAAGCGAAGTAATCGTATGGGGGTGCATGGGCAACATCAGTGCCGCCAGTAACCGTGATTGAGCACTTTTTGTAAAAGATGAGCGCGGGCAGGAGCGATTGCAATAGCAGCGTAGCGGAGCCGGCAGTGCCTATGTCTATTGAGAGAGATGAGCCTTTCAATGGCTTTGGGGCAAAGGAAAGGTGCGTGGAGCCAAGCTCTGCGCCTTCCACATGAGCGTTGCACAGTCTGGCAGCAGACTGAACACCTGCCAGATGCTGCGCCTTTAATCCAGGAGTTTCGCGGCCTTTGCGGATATTTTCTATGGTAAATGCCCCGCCAGTAAGCATGGAAAATGCCAAAGCAGTCCTTAGTATTTGGCCTCCAGACTCGCCATGGCTTCCGTCAATTTTTATCATACCAGCAGAGAGCCGCAATATTTTTATAAACTTAGCTGATTTTAAAGGATATGCGCAGGTTATTAGCTGTATTGATGCTCTTCATTATGATTGCCTCTTTGGCGCTTGCCCAGGAGCTCCGTTATGACATCTATGAGTTCAAGCTGAAGTATGGCAGCGTGCTGGTGCTCAATGAAAAGATATTCTCAGAACCTGCAAACCTGAGCACAGCCATACCTATCCCAAAAGATGCACGGGGCGTGCTAGTTACTGTAAATCTTGAGCCTGTTGAACTGGAAATCAGGGAGGAAGGGCTGTATAAGATGCTTGTCATAAACAAGACGCAAATTGAACGGATGAGACTGAGCTACATAACTGAGCTGCAGCCTCCGGATGAATTCCTGATAACACTGCAGAGCATATACCCGACTAATACACTGCAGGCAAGCCTGACGCTGGCTCCTGAGGCTGTGCTTGACATACCGTTTGTCAAGGCAGGGGGGAGCATGTATCCAAAGCCGAATACGGTTGACACTGATGCCCGCTCAACTATCTATATATGGGAGCGGCGCAAACTAAAGCAGGGCGACGAGCTGTCGCTGTATGTAAAATTCAGGCAGAAGACAAACTTATTCCTGGGCGCAGTGCTTATCACACTCTTCATGGTGATACTGGGATTCTACCTTTACTACCTCCGCGGGCAGCGGAGCAGAGGGAAGCATGTCAAATAAGTTATCATTCGTATTGATTGCCCTGCTCATGTGTTCAGGTGCACGCGCTGAGCCTGGAAACTCGTTTTTCCAGGGAGAAATTATTATGGAGCGCGTTGCATTATTCCTGAGCTTTGAGCCTTATAGCAAGGCGCAGCAGGGCTTTTCCCAGCTCAATGAGCGCCTGGAGGAAGCTGCAGCCATGGCTGCAGACGGCAGGCTTGACAAAGCTGAAGAGATACTGGACTATTCAGGATACTCAAGCGATGCAATTGCTGCTGCACTGCAGAATCTGGCTGATGAGCCGGGGGCTGAGCTGGATGAGATATTGCAGCTTGAGCATGCGCTTGGGCAATATGAGGCAAACAGCGCGGAATTTATGCTTGCATTGGACACTGCCATGCTTCGCACGCTGGGGAAAACAGACAGCGAAGAGAGCAGAAGCCTGCTTGCGAGCGAGCATGAGAAGCTGCAGGATGCAGTGGAGTACAGGAAAGCAAGGACAATCATCAAGCTGAAGGCAGTGCATGAGTTTTCTGCGGCAGAGGCAGAGCATTATATCAAGCAGAGGATGGCTGCGCTGGGAATCAGGCAGGAAGAGAACATGCAAACGCTTCTTAAGGTTGGCCAGGGATATGCAGCATTGGCGCGGGAGCGGCTTGAGCATGCACATGACAAAGGTTATAATACTGACAACCTGGCTGGATTCATTGATAAGCTGCAGCAGGCGCTTCGCTCAGGTGATATGCTGGTGGAGCAGCGTGACTTTACAGGCGTACGGCAACTGACCAGGATTTCGCAGCAGATAAGCAGCCTGGTGCTTTCCGAAGAGGATGAAAGTATGTTTGAGCATGAATACCTCAGCCAGGCAAGCCATGCAGTTTCAGAGATAGGGCAGTTGGGGAATACGTCTACACGATAGGATACGATAGTTTTTCCTCATGCTTCCGAAATCTTTAAATGGGATGCCTACGTCAGCCTTTCACATGCAGAAAAAGCTTTTAATAGCAGGCATTGATCCAGGAGCTACGAAAGCATACGCGCTATTTACCCCTGAGAAAGAACTTGTTGCGTGCTTTTCACGGAAGGAGTGCAGCCTGGCAGAGTTAATCAGGGAGACAACCCAGTACGGAAAAATTCTGATTGCGGGCACTGACAAGAGGAAGGTGCCTGAGTTTGTAGAGAAATTCGCTACAAAGGTCGGTGCGCGCGTCATTGCGCCCAGGCATGACCTTGAGCTTACTGAAAAGCTTGACCTCTCAAGGGAATATGATGCACAGAATGCGCATGAGAAGGATGCAATTGCATCTGCACTGGCTGCCTATAAGGAGATCGAGGGCACCATCGGGAAAGTTGCGCGGTTTGCTGCTGCTTACAAAAAGGAGGCATTGCAGGATGCGATCCTTGAGTTAGTGCTGATCCATAATGTAAGCATAAAGCTTGCGGCTGATATCCTGGAGAGGCCTGAGGCTGAATACAGCAAGGAAACCAAGAAAATCCTTGAGCAGCCCAAGCTTGGAAAACCGGATTTTGTAAGATTGCTGCAGAAGCTGCACGAGCGCGAGCGTGAAATAACACTGCTGCGGCAGCAGATCATGAGGCTGCAGGACGAGATAAAGTTGAAACAAACTCCCCTTGCACCCCTTGTACCTGCACAAAAGACGCGTGAGCCACTGCTGAGCAGGAGAGTGGGAATGCTCTACCGCTCACTTGACGAGAAAAGCAGGCAGGTGGATGCAGCAAAGGTGAAGCTTGCAAAGCTCAATGCACTCATAGGGAAGCTGGGCACGAAGTATGCGCTAGTAAAGAAGCTTGACACTCTCGGGCAGCAGGAATTTTCAAGGCGTGCTGCTCTGCTAGGGATACAGACAGGGGATATACTGCTTGTTGCAAACCCCAGCGTATACAGCGAATCTACGCTTGAGAAACTAAAGGATGTGATTATTATATACAGGAAGAAACCTGCAGCTGTTGTTGCACAGCAATTAATATGCATACCTGCAGAATCTGTTGAGTTGCATGAGGACCTGTATTTTGCTGCAGTGCACAAGGAGCAGCTGCATACCAAAATAGCAGCCATTGAACGGCTGCAGAAAGTCATTGAAGCGTACAAAGACGAGCGGAATAAGCTTAAGGCCTGATTTCTTTAAAATTCACTGAAATGCGTTTGCCTGTTTCAGTATCCCGGAGCATCACTTTCTTTCCCAATGCTGTTACCTGATATCTCTTGCCGCGGTAAGTTACCTGCTGGCCTTTTTTTATCTGAGAGAGCTTAAACATGACTGTTACCCGGTATATATGCCGGCTGGTGAGATGGCTTGTGGAGAACATGCGCCTGCTTACCTTAAGCTCTCCAGGAAACTGCTTTTTCAGGACCTTTCCAAGATTCTGGAGGTAGTGCTGTGATGACAGGAAAAGGTCTATGCCGCCAGGCACAGGCTCTTCCTTTGCGATGACTGCTTTCGCGTCCTTCTCAACCCTGTTCCTGACAAAGTCTACCAATTCCTGCGTGGGATTACGCAACTGCAGAACACCCTCAAAATAGCCCGATCTCATGATATGAGATGATTAAGGATTGTTATTTAATACTTTTGTGTGTCATAAAGTGAACATCATAAAGAGCGATAAAGAGCAACAAAAACCACTAAATTCAGTACATAATGTTTATATAGTCTCAATCTCGGTGTCTGGCTCATGAAAAGGCAAGGCAAGCAAGACAGGCAGGATAAAAGAAAGCCTGGCGTGAAGCAGCTCCTGAAGCGGTTCTGGCACTTTATCTGGGAGGAGGACAGCGTATGGAGCTGGCTGGCTAATATTGCGATTGCGTTCGTGCTCATCAAGTTTATTGTTTACCCTGGATTGAGCCTGGTACTGGGAACAACACATCCTATAGTTGCGGTTGTTTCAGGCAGCATGGAGCATCCAGATGATTTTGACGCATGGTGGGAGCAGCATGAGCAGTTCTATCAAAGTTTTGGCATCGCGAAGGAAGAATTTAGGGGGTATAGGTTCCCGCACGGGTTCAATAAAGGGGATATCATGGTATTGAGGGGGATTGAACCAAAAGACATAAAAAAGGGGGATGTGATAGTGTTCAATGGAGGTAAATCTGATCCTATCATCCATAGGGTAGTGAACAGCTGGGAGGAGAATAACGTGTACTATTTCCAGACAAAGGGAGACAATAATCCAAGAAGCCTGCCTGGCATTGAGACCAGGATCAAGGAAGACTTGGTGATAGGGAAAGCGTCTGTGCGCATCCCCCTGCTGGGATATATCAAGCTGCTGTTCGTGGAGTTCCTGCAGCTCATTGGTGTCTCATGATGTTCTGCCCGAAATGCGGAAGCCTGCTGAAGCCTAAAATGGAGGGCAGCAGGAAACTTATGGCATGCAGCTGCGGCTATAAGTCAAAGGATGCTGCCGCCAAGATAACCGAGAAGAAAGCGGCCAAGGCCGAGCAGAAAATAGAAGTGATTGAGAAAAACACCGACCTTGAGGCACTGCCGAAGATGGAGGCAAAGTGCGAGAAGTGCGGGCATAATAAGGCTTATTTCTGGCTCGTGCAGACCAGGGCAGGAGACGAGCCCGAGACTAAATTCCTCAAATGCGAGAAGTGCGGGCATACATGGCGGGATTATGATTGACGGTGTTTTTAATATTATTGTCAAGCCAAAAGCTGCTGAAACTAAGATTCTTGGATTTGATGCTGAAAAGCATGCTTATAGGATAGCGCTGAAAGCACCTGCAGAGGATAACAAGGCGAATGTTGAGCTGATCAAATTCTTGTCCAGAGAAACCGGAAAGCATGCGAGGATTCTAAAAGGGTTGCGGAGCAGGACTAAAGTAGTGCAGATTGGATAGGCCCTACAGAAACTAATTTAAATCGGTGCTGACTAATTGCAAATAATGAGGGGTGTCCTGATTTCAATTGAAGGATTGGATTCTTCTGGGAAGACTACGCAAATAGGGCTGCTGAAAGAGCGGCTTGAGGCAGAAGGAAAAAAGATTGCGGTCTTTAAATTCCCCAGCTATGAAAAGACTTACTATGGAAAACTAATCAAGCGATACCTTGACGGAGAATTCGGCAACGTGGAAGCAGTCAGCCCATACCTGATAGGCGTCATTTATGCTTTAGACAGATTAGAGATGAGGGATGCTATTATAAAAGAGCTGGAATCCGGCTCTGTAGCGCTTTTAGACAGATATGTTGCTTCCAACAAGGCGTACATGGCTGCAAAATTGCCGCAGAAGGAGCGGGATAAGTTCCTGCACTGGCTTGATGAGCTTGATTTCAAGAAACATGCAATGCCCAGAGAGGACAAGGTCTTATTCCTGGATGTGCCTGTTTCAGTTACGCGCGAGCTGATGCAAGGCAAGAAGCGGGATATCCATGAGCAGAATAGCGCTTACCTGGAGGAGGTTTGGAAGATATACCTGGAATTGGCTAAGCAGGAGCGCTGGGAAGTCATCCCTTGTGTGAGGCAGAATAAGATATTGACAAGGGGGGCTATAGCTGAGCAGATCTTTAAGAAAGTGGAGCCACTCCTATGAGACTGCTAAAATTGACTGCAGCGTCATTCCCGTATTACTGCCTTGCGGTATACTTGATATTTTGGTCTTTCCTGGCAATTAACCCTTTTGACAGGTTCACCTGGTTCCTGGAGAATATTCTCGTAGCGATATTCGTGCCTGTGCTGGCCTTCAGCTATACAAGGTTCAAGCTCTCTAATCTTTCGTATGGTTTGATTACAGCATTTCTTATCCTGCATGCGATTGGCTCGTACTATACATATTCTGAAGTACCGTTTGTTAGCTCATTTTTCACATTCAGTATGTTCTATGAGCTTGCTGAAGTTGGCGCTGCACGTATTTTCTCGCCTGACGATATAGGCTATTTCATAGGCGCGCAGGGCGATAAGTTTGACTCGCTGAAAGACATTGCAATGGCAGCGCTCGGCGTATTAACTGCGCTTGCGATTATCAAGCATAATGAAAAGGCTGTAATGCGCAAAAAGCCAGGCAAGCGGAGGAGAGGATGAAAGTCATTGTAGGTAGCACGAATCCTAACAAGGTAAGAGCAGTAAAGGATGCTTTTTCAAAATATTTTGAAGCAAGCGTGCAGGGCACTGAGGTTGATTCTGGCGTGAGCAAGCAGCCATTGTCAATGAAGGAGATAGTGCAGGGGGCCAAGAACAGGGCAATGAAGGCGTACAGCAAGGAATTTGATTATAGTGTCGGGCTGGAAGCCGGATTGTTTGTTTTCCCTGAGGCCAAGACGCATTATCTTGATGTGACATGCTGCGCCATATTTGACGGCAAGGATTTCTTTATAGGGCTGGGGCCTGCGTTTGAGTATCCTGATAAGATACTGCAGAAAATACTCACTGAAGGTAAAGAGGCAAGCGATGCAGCTGACGAGGCGTTCGGCTCAACTAACATAAAACATAAGGAAGGGATTGTGGGCATGGTCACTAAAGGAAGGGTGAAGCGGAATGAGTTTGTAGAGGCTAGCGTTATGATGGCGCTTTCACGAATTGTGAGCAAGGAATTGTATGACTGATAATAACGGGAGCATGTTTAATGGCAGTCAGCTTTTATACCGTTTTGCAATCTGTTGATAATGCATGCCAAAAATAGCTAATTCTACTGCTATCGGAAGTGCATTGATGTTTGTGAAGCAAGTCCTGAGGACAAGTTTCCAGTAAGAGAGCCTGTTTCTTGATAGAATCCCTATTTTCCACACACTCTTGAAAAAAGCTTCCAAATCCTGCTTTTTTATCCTGCTCTTAACTGTAGACGTGTATTCCCGTATGAATGTGCCTACCCTTTGATAATATGCTTTTCTTGAATAGATGGTCTTAATTATCCTCTTATACCCTTCCTCCAGCCGGGCTTTGTCCATCCTTGGGATAAAATTTATTGTTCCGTCTGTGTTTTCCCCCGTGCTATCGCTCAAAAGCCGATTCTCAGATTTCAATCGCTGCCAGAGTTGGGTTTGCGGCAGTGCATTAAGCAAACCGACCATCGCACACACAATGCCGGCTTTTTGTATAAATTCTATCTGCTGCTGAAAGATATCATCGGTGTCATTGTCAAAGCCTACAATGAACCCGCCCATAACCTGCATGCCATGGCTCTGTATGATCCGTACCGTATCTATGAGGTCTCTTTTTACGTTTTGCACTTTATTACACTCAATCAGGCTTTTTTTATTAGGGGTCTCTATGCCAAGAAAAACTTTATAGAAATTTGCCCTTGTCATAAGCTGCATCATTTCTTCATCATCAGCAAGATTCGTGCTGGCTTCAGTCAGGAATTTGAAAGGGTACTTATTCTTTTCCTGCCAGATAATGAGCTCTGAGAGCATGTGCTTGACGCGCACCTTGTTTGCAATAAAATTGTCATCAACAATAAATATTGCACCTCTCCACCCTGCGTCATAGAGGGATTGCACTTCGCCTATGAGCTGTTCAGGTGTTTTTGTCCTTGGCAATCTCCCATTCATGATTATTATGTCGCAGAATTCACAGTTAAATGGGCAGCCCCTTGAATATTGAACAGCCATGGTTGCATAGTTATCCATATCTATAAGATCCCATTGGGGCACAGGCACATGCGTAATGTCAGGCCTTATTGTTGAGGTGTAAACCTGTTTTGGATTCCCTTCTTTAAGATCCTGGAGGAATTCAGGCAATGTCACCTCAGCCTCGTTCAGGACGAAATGGTCTACTTCAGGGAATTTCCCATATTGTGTAGTGAATAACGGGCCTCCAGCCACAACCAGTTTACCTTTCGCCTTGCAGCGGATAATGATATCGTGTGCACTTTCTCCCTGAACAATCATGGCTCCTATAAAAACAGCATCTGACCAGGCTATCTTCTCATCAGTCAGCTCTTCAACATTGGTGTCAACAAGCTTCTTATTCCAATCGCGGGGCAGCATTGAAGCTATCGTCAGCAATCCCAAAGGCGGGAAAGCGGCCTTTTTTGAGATATAGCTCAAAACGTGCTTAAAGCTCCAGAATGTGTCCGGGTACTCTGGATATATCAGAAGGATATTCATGGATATCAGCAGAATACCTTTGGTTATATATCTTTGCCTTTCTGTCAGAGTATCTACTTTTTCTTCCAATACATATCCTTATATTGAGGATGCATGGGGTGCTGATGCTCTTTTTTAGTGCTGAAGAACCTGTTAGTGATGCTGTTCCAGCGGTTGTCCCTCAGCAAGAGGACTGCAATAATCAATGCGATTGAAATAATGGCTGCAGCTGTAGAATAATCATTGATGACAACTGTCTTTTCAACCACTTTGACCTGGTGGCATTTGAAATCAGAGCCGCAATAGTGTTCCTGGGGGCACTGCGAGTCGTAGGAGCATTCCCTGGATGCATATTTCAGGAGCGCCCAGAGAACCAATAAGACGATGACAACAGCCAGGACAATCATGCCGATGCCTGCTGCCTTCCTGTAGAGCTTTGGATTCATATAGTGGGTTTATGCGCTAATATGCATATTTAAAGCTTGTGACAATCGGTATGTTGGAATATTCAGAATCTTAAAACTAATTGTAATTAACAATCTCAATCCTAAGATTTGGATACTGCTCCAGGCAGGCTTCCTTGAGGTTTTCCATGAACTGCTGCGATACCGGAAACAGGTTCTGCATGTTTGGGTTTAATGTAGGCAGGGAGGGGTTGAACTGCTCCAGCTTCCAGGTGCAGCTGAAGTGGCGGATAATCTTGGCAATTTCCAGGATATCCTCTTTCCTGTAGAGCAGGCCGGGAACAATGGTTGTCCTGAACTGGAGTTGAAGTTGCGGGTTGTAGCGCTTTGCAACTATCAATGAGCGCTTGAAGTTCATGATAATCTCTTCTGTGTCAATGAAGAAGGTTTTTGACTTGGTGAGCTTCTCAAAGATGCCAGGCTCCATTGGGGCCCTGAAATCTATGCTCAGGAAATTGAGAAGGCCGTCTTTCACAAGTTTCCTTAAGACAAGGGGCTTTGAGCCATTAGTTTCTATGCCGGTCTTCAATGACAGTGATTTGGCGTATTTTGCTATGTCCAGGATGACCTCACGCTGCAGGCAGGGCTCGCCTCCTGTAAATAGGACCGCGTTTGAGATATGCGCATTCACCCGGATGGCTTCCTTCACATCCTTTATGTCGATCCTGAACTCTTCCTTAAAGTCAGTTATCTTCGGCTTGGTGCAGGCAGGGCACTTGAAATCGCAGCCGGCAAAGAAAATGCCGATAGCAGTGTTCCTGTGCCATACTGTCTCTGAGTTCAGCAAAACACCTGCGATATAGCCCTGCATTGTTACTTCGCTTCCTCCTCCTGAGGCTCCTCGTCCCTGACAACGAAGCTCTCCAAGGTCTTGTTTTTCTTTATTGTGTTATAGCTTATGCTGTTCATGTGCTTGCTGCTCTTCTTGACTTCAACCATAGCTGACCCCTCCTCAACATTTTGTCTTGCTCTGGTCGCTATCTTTTACGTCGCTGCAATTCTATAGGATTATCCTGTAGATACTCAAGACCGTGTGCTATTGCTAGTTCTGCCTTCATCAGCTCAATGCCTATGTCCAAGGCATGAGGAATTAGTGAGATAATATTTTCCCTTATAAGAATGTCACGCATTTCAATGGCTGTCTTTGCCTTGTAGATTCCCAGGGTTTCTTTTTCTGGGGAGGTATGCTCAACTATAATATTCTCATCGCCTATAGTGATGATAAGGTTTCCCCTTGGATCAAACTCATTCATATGCCACTGATACCTGCGGATGTATTTCTCTACAATCTTCTGGCATCTTTCCCACGAATCATCGTAAATGTGCGCAGACTGTGATAAGATGACCATGCTGCCCAGCTTTATGCCTGCTTCATCATTTCTTCCCTGTTCCTTTAATCCGGAAATGACCTGCTGCCGCACTTCTTCCTGCAAAGAGCGCAGGCCGAAAGCATTTTCAGGATAGCCTTCAAACATGTCATGGCTCCTGAAGATAGCAGTCATGTGCAGCTTGTTATCACGGATGCGGAGCCATATATGGTTAAGACATGGAGAGCCGCCTATGGTCAGGTCTTTATTCTGGTCCCATAAGGAGATGACTACTGCCCTTGAGATAGGCTCTCTTGTGAGTTTTGCTACAGCTCCTTTGACCTGGTCTATATTGAACCAAGATCTCATGCGGCTGCCGTACGTGTATTCGTTCTGGTGGATGCCGCCTTTTACATCCCTTGTGATTCTTGGGATGTATTCCTTGATATGCTTCTCATCACCAGGGAAGTATTCCTCAAACTTGAAGTTGTGTGGATCCTCTTCTGTAATGATAGAGAGCATGTTGATGACTTCCTTCTGCTGGTCATCATAATGAGTTGCGTTTATCTTGCCAAACTTAAGGATTGTGTCAAGGATCTTCAGCCAGGCCTCGCCTATTGTCTTTCCCCTCACTATGTAGCCGATGTCTTCCCCTACGTATTTTATGGTCTGTTCTTCTTTTTTGATGAATTCCTTCTTTTTACGAAGCTGCTTTGGCTCTTTTAAGGAGCTGAAATCAAATTTAGTTATATCCTGGACTTTAATTGCGTGTATAGATGCCCTTAATTGATTCAAATCCTCTTCCGGGATATCCAGGTCAATATAGCCTTCATACTCAGAATTGACGCGCCAGCATGGCTTTTCTGTAATGTCTGTCTTTCCTTTATGGAAGCCTTTTTCAAAGAAGTCCATTAAAACAATGCCTGAGCGCGAGAAATCCACGCCTGTGATGATCAAATGCTGTATCTGAGGGTTTGCCAGTAAATTCCTAACTAATAAGTCTAAACCACGTTCTGCTGAGAAGAGTTGGCCTAAGACTGCGTAATTGTTTTTGTCTATCTTTTTTGCAATCTCAGAAGCCTTTGTCCACAACGTTATTATGCCTACGTTTCCGTCCGGATTGCCTATTATCAGCCTGCTGCCTTTATATAACGCTTGGAATGACATGACACCCACCAAAAATGATAATGAGAGAAAGCTGCTATATGGGAAGGAGTATATAAGGGTTTTGGAAGTGTGGAAAAACTATGTTCCTTTATTCCTCCTTATCTTGCATATATTCAACTACGATCCCAATTATCCCCTTAACAGTTTCATTGCAATTCTTAAAAAAGATTTTATCCAATACTTCAATTCCCTTTTTTCTAATCAAATCACTTATAAGGGCATGGATAAAAGATTGAGTGGCTCCCTCTATATTTTCAAAATCTAAAGTTACTTGTTTTTCTTCTAAGTAAGGTAAAATTTCCTCTGTTCGTATAGCCCGTGCAATATCCTTATCTTCAGCAAAACTTCCGACTCTTTCAAACAGCTTTATGTATATCATATAAATTTTGGTTTTTTAAACCTCTCTTTTTTCCTTTCTTTTATATCTTTAAAATATGTCTCTCGAATCAGCTCCAAAAGCTTATCAAAAGTTTGATGTCTATTTAATGAGATATCAATTCCTACAACAGTGCCTTGCCAATAGGGAAAGTTATTTGATCTAGAACTCCTGTCTTCAAAAGGATTCATATTTAACTTTATTGGGGATCCTGGTAGGGTTTTTAATAATTTGTAGAGGGCATTACCACTATATATTACAAAAAAGTCTCTATTTACTTTAGCAATAGATTTAATGAAAAAAAGTCCAGCCCCCGCATTTGTTTCTGTGCCACCAATATTTCTAGTTTTACCTGTAATACCTGGAGTAAGTGCCAATTGCAATGCGTGAAGATCATCCTCAGTTTCATATGAATAACTAATTGATTTTCTTATTCCAATACCAGAATCAACTACACCAATTCTGATTACATTATTTTTTTTATGGTACTGGGCACAAACAATTGCACCCATCTCAGATTCAGAATGTTCAAACACATTTCTTACTAACTCACTTATGACATACTTTATAGGCTCAACATGCGAAGGTTCTGAGTGTAACAATGGTATCATCTCTGTAATGAATTTATATAGCTCTTGCGAATTAAATATTTGGGTCAAAGGTATGAATCTCCCAGCAGACTCATGAGATTTAATTTTTATTTCTGAATCTAGTTCCAGTATTTGAAACAAACCCATCCGCTCCAGATAGTGTTTTGATGTTGCTGTTGGCTTCTGACAAAAAATTTCTCCACCGCCATTACTAACATACAATCCTAAAGAGGCGACCATACAGAGAACTACGGGATGGACTGATACCCAAGCATCATTAAAGCTGATCTTTAGTTCCTTTTTGTTGTTCGGACGATATGAACGAATAAAAGGGTCTATATTTCCTAAAAAAGCACTATTTGGTAGATGAATTTCCATAATCTAAGATAAATAACAGTAAATATATAAATTTACCGGGATTCCTGGTAAAAAATCAAATAAAGTCTATATATGAAAATAATCAATACCCAAGCTCCTTTTCAACAAGATTCGGCATTTTCCTGCCTTCTATATATGCCTTAAGGTTGGCGCAGAAGATTGCGATTGCCCTGTCCATATATTCTGGCGTTGCGCCGGCGTAGTGGGCTGTTATAAGGACATTGTCCATACCCCACAATGGGCTTGACGGAGGCAATGGCTCTGTCTCGAACACATCAAGCAGTGCAGTAATGTCTTTTCTCTCTTTTAAGGTTTCAATTAAAGCGTGCTCGTCTATCACTTCGCCCCTGCCAATGTTGACTATGGCTGCATCCTGCTTCATTAGTGCAAGATAATTACTGCCAAAGAAGTGGAATGTGTCAGGGGTGGCAGGCAATGCTATCACTATGTAGTCTGCTTTAGGAATATATGAGCTTAATTCGTCATGAGCAATGATAGTGTCTGCATACTGCTCCCTTGTTTTTGTGCGCTTTGTGCCGATAACAGCCATGCCGAATGCCTTTGCTATTTTGCCGATCTGGATGCCAATTGCGCCATAACCCAGAATGAGTATTGTCTTGCCGTTAAGCTCTGAAACATCGTGCCTGTATGCTTTCCATTCCTTTTGCTGCTGGCTTAACACTGCCTTATTGAGCCTGCGGTTGTGCATCAGAAGCATGCCAAAGACATGCTCTGCAATAGGGATAGGATGGACTCCAGAAGAGTTTGTCAGGATAATATCAGTGTTCCTCAGCTTGGGGATAAAGTCATCTACACCTGCGCTCAATGCATGCACCCATTTCAGCTGTTTTGAATTGTCTAGAATCTCCTGCGGAAGCCTGAAGGAAAGGAGGATGTCAATATTAGCTTCCGCTATAGTTTCAGGAGCGTACTCAATAACAGTTGCAGAGGGGACTATTTTTCGGATTTCTGTGATATGGTGCGGCTGGATCGGGAAGATATTCGCAAGAATGCCAATTACAAGATTTTGTTTGTCTGCCATATTTACTGCGCCTTTAAATCCGAAAGAGAAATCTTATGATGCTCTAATACCTGGCCTGAGTCTGCTGCCAGCTTTATGTTGATGGTACTAACACTCTTAGTTATGAAGCTTAGATTGTAGACTTGCCCGTGCTCTATGCTCTGCAGGATTAGTATTGTCTTTACTATGACTTCACCAGGGTATTGCTCCTTGAGGAATGCCTCTGCCTTGTCAACTGCTTCCTGAGCATTTACCTTGACTTTGGAGATGTCCAGCTTCTGTATGGCTGCCTTCTCTTCCTTGAAAATCTCAAGGTTAGGGATGATCTTCAGCTCTTTGCCATCTTCAATAACAAATGTAGTGATAGTATCAGTTTCCTTGTCATAATATCCTATCTGCCAGATGCTCTTGTTAGCCTCGTCCAGGAGCTTGAAGGCATGCACCAGGTAATGGCCGTGGTGCTGCGCTTGCCAGTCTTTGAACTCAAGAGTATGCTCCAGGCTTTTCAGTTTTGCGATGATATCCATTAAAGGCGTAAAACGAGAGTGATTTAAAAAACTATGCAACTTTTAGCAATTCAAGAACCTTTTCCTTAACCTGCATCAGATGCTCGTCTGAATGCCTCAGTCTCATCTGGCTGCCCTCTGCTTTTGCGAAAAAGCCGCGAATTCCAACTGTATATGGCAGGACATGGAAATGGATATGAGGCTGGGTTGCGAGCCTGCCGCGGTTCATGCCGATGAATGCCTCCTGGCCCGCATACTGTTTTATGACTTTTTCCAGTTTTGTGATATAATCAAACATAGCCTTAAGCTCTTCGCCTTTTAGCTGACCTACGTCTTCTACGTGCCTCTTCGGCAACACAATAAAATGAGGTTCTTTCAGAGGCTCGTAATTAAGGGAGACTATGATAGTGCCGTTATGAAAAATCAAGGTTGCTGTATGGCTTACCAGATTGCACATGCCGCATTGCATAGTTATTTGGAAAAAGGTGATGTTAAAGAACTTTTCTATTTTAATTTATCATTTGGTAATAAACTTGCTTGGCTAATATAATGTTTATTAAGAAAATTTTATAAATTGATTTACTTTAGCCTAACGCATGGTAGCGAAGCCAATCAAAAGAAAACTGGAAGAGCAGCAGTACAGATTTGTGGGGGATAGCGAGCATAGCGCTGTAAAAGTGTGCCACTATACCAAGAAATCGCTGAAAGACGAAGACATGTGCTACAAGCAGAAGTTCTACGGCATACAATCACACAGGTGCGTGCAGATGACAACTGCTTTAGGCTGCGCGAATGCCTGCATGTTCTGCTGGCGCGACCCGGTAACGCATCCGCAGCGGGATTTTGACCTGCAGGATATAGGCGATGATCCTTTACAGGTATTAGAACAGAGCATGGAAGCCCAGAGGAAGATGCTCCTTGGCTTTGGTGGCAATGACAAGACAAACCGCAGAAAATATAAGCAGGCTCAGGAACCCATGCATTTTGCACTTTCCCTCGTTGGAGAAAGCATCACATATCCTAGGATAAATGAATTGATTAAGGAAATCCGTTCAAGAGGGAAGACCAGTTTCCTGGTAACAAGAGGGCAGCATCCTGACAAGATGGAAGCTCTTGAGCCGCCGACGCAACTGTATATTTCTGTTGACGCCCCAAATAAAGAGCTGTTTGACAAGATTGACAGGCCTTTCTTCAAGGATGGATGGGAACGATTGAACAGAAGCCTAGAGCTGCTCAGGCAGATGAAGGGCAAGACTAGAACTGTGGTAAGGATGACACTAATTAAGGATTTAAATGACTGCGACATTGAAGGATACAAGGCATTGATTGAAAAAGGCGATCCTACTTTTATTGAGATAAAAGGATACATGCATGTTGGCGGCAGCATGCAGTTCCTGAAAGAGGAAAATATGCCTACTTTTGAAGAAGTTAAGGGTTTTGCTGAAAAGATATGTCAGTCTACAGGCAGGAAAATAGTTGACGGAAAGGAAGAGAGCAATGTCGTGCTTGTCATGAAAGAGGACAGCCCTGACCGATTTTTGGAGGTTGAGGAAGAGGCTGTTTCTTTGTGATTAATGATTTCTTATACTTACTAATTTGCATCGCTACGCAGTCTTGCGCTCACCTAGTTCGCGCACTGTACGAGTCCTGCGGACGGCACTATACCTTGACAACCATCCCTGATGGCCCCGGATTAACTATTGTTGTATGGCCCAGCTTCTGCTTAACCCTGAAATTCTCATGGAAATGGCCGCATAAGGCTAACTCTGGCTTCATCTGGTCTATGAACTTCCTTATTGAATAATTGCCATGGTGCTCGTCATCATACAGAACGTCAAGCTTGGTGCCGTAGGGAGGGGCGTGCGTCACCAGGATCTTCTTGGTATCTTTCTTTGCAAACCGCTTGAATGACTTGGCGAGCTGCTCAAAATCCTCGTCAATATGGGAGAAGCCGTCGCCGCCATAGCCGAAGAACTGGTAGTTGCCATAGACGTATGACTTGCGGTGGATAAAGTTTATGTTGGGATATTTGTTGCATAGCCTGCTCATCACCAGCTCGTCCTCATGGTTGCCGTTCACGAGAAGGATGCGGAACCTGAGCGAGGCTATCTTCCTGATGATGAACTCAAGGTTATCCTCAAAGATAGATATGTCCCCACAGCAGACTATAAAATCCGGCTTCTCCTTATTCGCAAGCTTCTCTATCTTTGCAAAATTAGTCAATGATAAATGGAGGTCAGTAAATGCCAAGAGCTTCATGGCTTTGGGTATATATAATTGATATTTAAAGGTGATTGTCATAATATTTTTAAATAATAGTAAATTATTGGACTTATTGGACTTATGGGATTTACGGTAAATGAATCTGTTGATTTATTGCGCCAAAGTGGATGGGTTGTGGATGGAAGTATTGATACACTCTTATTTTTTAGAAGATCTTCCCAAAACTCTCTATTAGAAGCGCAGGCAGTAATCATAAATACTAAGTCAAGCCCTGCGTATATAACCTCCGCATGCATCTCAGGGCCGCAAGGCAAGATATTTGAGACCTGCTATTGGAGTCATTTTTCTTTTCAGGTCATGCAAGATTTTGCGCGCCGCGTCAGCAGCAGAGTTGATGCATGCATGGACGGGGAAACTAATATTTCTGAACTTTTCGCAGTATATGTAGCATATCAAAGAACCTCATAAAGCATAATAATCCTCCAATACAATCTTGTCCAGGTTCTCCAAATCCCTGACCACATAAAGCCTTCCTTGTCCAAGCTCGACTATTTTTTCTGCAAGCTTCTTTCCTTTCTCATCCAGCTGGATGCCTATCAACGAGACTGTGATGCCCATGCTTCGGGCAAGGGATACCATCTCAATGGTCTCCTGCTGGGGGTCTTCTCCAGTTGTGGGGAGCGCATCTGTAAGCAGGATTAAATGCCTGGTGGCATCTGTTGCGGGAAACAATTCAGTTGCCCTCTGTATGGTTTTTGCAATGTTTGTTTCCTTGGCTGCCTTTATCCTGGTAATTTCCTTCAAGAGCTGGGTGAAATTATCTGTAGGCGGTATGCTGGTCTTGATGTCAGAGCCGAACACAATCAGGCCGACTTTGTCCTGTTTCCTCAATGCGTTAAAAGCAAGTGCAACGCCTGCCTTCTTGCAAGTATCTATCTTGCGGCCGCGCATACTGCCAGATGCGTCCAGGGCATAGATGATATATATCTGCCCCTTGCTCTGGCGCTCAAAAGTCTTGAGGTCCTCACGCAATAATTCTGCATGAGACCTTCTAATAGCCATCTTGAGAGATTTCCTAAGGGCAAGGTTCCGGTAGGTGTCACCTTTCCTGAACCGCTTGTCTTCTGCCTTGTCGCCGTAGACTGAAAACTTCTTGTGAAGCTTCTCGCCAAAAGCCCCTTTAGGAGCAAGATGGTCAAGCTCTTCAGTGTATAATACTAAAGATGCAAGCTCCAGGCCTTTCTGCGTGACTTCACCGGAAGATTCAACAAAACCCTCATCTTTCATGTGCTCAATAGTCTCTGCGAGCCTGCTCCTCAACTCGCGCCTGAATTCAGGGATATGGAGATTCTTCTCAATGTAGCGGGCGTCGTAGCCTGTCAACCGCCTTAGCAGCGAATCGCCGAATAATTGCTTTGTCAGGGAATAGTTCTTTACTATCTGCTCAAACATCAGGTCAGGGGTAAAGGCGCCTATATTGTTGCTGATGCTCTCCCTGATCAATTTTCCTTCATCAATTACCTTGCGGTCATTCTCCAGAACAGCATGCATGAGCTTGTTGTCCACAGAAGTGAATCTCAGCTTGCCCTGCATCTCGTCTATTGAAGTGCCTTCAACTAACCTGACATCAGCGTCAGGGGGCATCACCCTGCTTCTGCTTCAATTCCGAGATATTTTCCGAGAATCTCTTGAATTCCTCCCTGACAAAATCTTCAGGGCTCTGGAGATAGCGGGCAGATGGCTTGAGCTCAATCCTGTGGGACAGGACTGAGATTATGGCGTCCTTGACATCATCAAATGCAACAGCCTTCCTTCCTTTGAGGAATGCATTTGACTGGGCACGCTCGTAGATGCCGATTGACGCCCTGACGCTTGGCTTCTTCTCCACTTTTGCGTTTTCACGCAATAGGCGGACAAAATATATTGAGTTTGCCAATAACCTCTCCGGGAATTCCAGTATTGTTTTTCCTTTGAGCTGCACGATCTGCTTCTCAATGTCCAGCTTTTCCGGGTAATCCATGTAGATAATATCAAAACGATCAAGGAAAACTTCGCTCAATTTCTCTGTGCTTGCATCCTGGGGATTCATTGTGCCTATAAAGATGAAGTTGGCAGGCAGGTCAACATCATAGCTGCCGATGGTTGCCTTGCCTTCCTCCAAAACCTGCAGAAGAGCGTTCTGCAATTTTTCCGGAGCCCTGTTCAGCTCGTCAAAGAACAAGATGCCCTGGTTTGCCTTGAATACTTTTCCAGGAGTAAAGGATTCTATAGAGGTTGGGCCGAATTTCAATGCCTTGATTGGATCAATATCGCCCAATAGGTCCTCTGCCGACAGGTCAGGAGAGCCCTGGACACGGATGAAGCGCTCAATTCCTTTGCTCGTGCGCTTCTTTAGCTTGCTTCCTTTAGACTTGCATTCCGGGCAGACAGGGGCTGCAGGGCTGCAGTGATAGCTGCACTCTTCAACGACTTCAGCGTCAGGCAGCAACTTTGCAACGTTTTTTGCTAGAGTTGTCTTGCCTATTCCCGGAGGGCCGACTATTATCACGTGGCGGCCCATCAACAGGGCTGACTTTAACTGGAATTTTGCATGCTCCTGGCCTAAAATGTCGGGAAATGCGTCTTTTTCCTTTGCAAACGTCTTTTTCAAGTGCTCCAGTATCTTTTGCTCAATCATGTGTTTTACCTCAGCTTTGTCAACTTTTAATGTTCGGAAAAGCCGCTTAACTAAAAGAATTCAGTATATAAATATTGTGCAGTGCTGCCAATAGAAAAATATTCTTATTATGTATGCTGTCTCTAAAATAGCTTTAACCTTTTCGTTCTTCTAATTCTATGTACACCAGTAAAGAAATCTGGTTGAACAAATTCGTCACTTCTTAGTTTTCCTTTCCTTTTTGGCATTGTATCATCCCCTTAGTTGTATGGTGGGACTCTTTATTTAAATATTTTTCAGAAAAATAACTTAAAAGATGAAAAACTTTTTACTTTGAAAGGCGCTCGCATGCTCGCGCACTATCGCACTATACTAGTCCTGCGGACGGCATTGTGAAGCTCTCCATTTTTTTTAGTCTTTTAACAACATTTTTAAATCATCTGCCATTTTTAAATGGCATGACTGAGTTAATCATAACGGAAAAGCCTAAATCCGCATTAAGGATTGCGCAGAGCCTTGCCGACGGCAAGATGGTGAAGGAATCAAGCAAGGGGGTGGCATACTACAAGATAAGCCATGATGGCAAAGATATCATCGTTGCGTGCGCTGTAGGCCATCTCTTTGGCTTAGGGGAGAAAGACAAGAAAAGATGGACGTATCCTGTGTTTGATATAGTGTGGAAGCCGAACTATGAGACATCTAAGTCAGCGGGATTCACCAAGAAGTATGTGGAGACAATAAAGAAATTGAGCAAAGAGGCAAAAGAGTTTACGGTAGCAACTGACTATGATATCGAAGGAGAGGTCATTGGGCTGAACTGCATCAGGTTTATCTGCAACCAGAAAGATGCAAACCGCATGAAATACTCAACCCTAACCAAGCCGGAGCTTGTTGAAGCGTACAGGGAAAAGAGCAAGCATCTTGACTGGGGGCTGGCGACTGCAGGCGAAACAAGACATCAACTGGACTGGTTCTGGGGAATCAACACCAGCAGGGCATTGACTGCGGCCATCAAGAAAGACGGGATGTTCAAGCTCATGTCCACCGGAAGAGTGCAGGGGCCAGGGCTGAAGATCATTGTTGACCGGGAGCGGGAGATACAGGCATTCAAGCCAGTGCCGTTCTGGCAGATCTCACTGCAGGGAGAGGTTAAGCACGGGAAGCTGGAGGCATGGCATAAAGAGGGCAAGTTCTGGGATTCGCATAAGGCTGAAGCTGTCATGAAGAAGGTTCAGCACGAGAAAAAAGGTGCCATAGCAGATGTTGCAAAGAGATTGTTCACGCAAAGCGCGCCGTTCCCCTTTGACCTGACTACCCTGCAAACAGAAGCGTACAGATGCTTTGGAATAAATCCGAAGGAGACGTTGTCGCTTGCCCAGAACCTATACCTTGCAGGAGCGATTTCATATCCGAGGACAAGCAGCCAGATACTGCCGCCTTCCATAGGATACAGGAAGGTCCTAACTGCACTTGCCAAGCAGACTGAGTACAAGGAGCTGTGCCAGAAACTGCTTGCGCAAAAAGAGCTGCGGCCGCATAACGGGAAGAAGACAGATCCGGCGCATCCAGCGCTATATCCCACGGGTGAAAAGCCGAAGCAGCTGGGAGCACGGGAGAAGAAAATCTATGACCTTATCGTAAAGCGGACACTGGCTACGTTTGCCGAGCCTGCCGAGCGGGAGACGCAGACAGCAACCATAGACGTGCGCGGCGAATTGTTTATTGCGCAGGGGACCAGGACGGTGAAGCGAGGATGGCATGCGTTCTATGATCCTTATGTAAAGCTTGAAGAGCAGGAGCTCGTGAAAGTTGAGAAGGGGGAGGAAGTCGCAATCAAGAAGATTGAGCTGCATGCAGACGAGACAAAGCCGCCGAAGCGGTACACGCCAGCATCCATTGTCAGGGAGCTTGAGAAAAGGAACCTTGGGACAAAATGTTTGACTGCCAATAATTTTGTTAAAATATTTGCCGATAATCAAATCCATAATGAGAATATTGCAGGACTTTTTGATGATTTATACGGCGGTTTGCCAATACAAGCAGGCAAAAGTATGGAAATCGCAATAAATCAAGGAAAAGCTTGCTTTTCTATCAATGGATTTGATGAGAGCACATCGCAGTTTAAACTTGTAAGCAAACGGCCTTTAGAGAAAAATGAGCGGGTTTTTAGAATTGAGTATGCAGATGGAAGCTTTATAGAAGTTACTGAAGAACATCCTATATTAATATTTGATGAAGCTTCAGAAATTGCAGCCTATATTCCTGCAAAACAAATTCAAAAAGGCATGAAATCTGTAGCTTCCGTAGCTTTTCCTGAGAAAAAAGGTGATATACTATGCACTTGGGAACAGTTTCTGAAGCGCTGCTCACTTTATACAAGGTTATATGGAGTAACAAGTGAAGTAAAATCCTTACGAGGAAGAGAAAATGTTTCCCAAGCTTCATTTGGAGGCAAGTACAGGCTGCTACAGTCGAGGGTATCTGTCTACGAAAGAGCAGGGTTAGCCCCTCTTTATGTGGTAAAGAATTTGCAATTATCCAAGCCAGAAACTCTTAGTTCCGGAAATCATGCAAAAACTATAAAAAATCCTTTTCCACTATATATGACTTCTTCACTTGCAAGGATTCTCGCAAACCTTGTGGGGGATGGTTCTATAGACTCTTTTAAGATAAGAAGAGAAAATTGCTATGATTTCAGGTATCATAACACTAATAGTAGCCTGATGAATAGATTTGCTCAGGATATTGAGAACATCTTTGGCATTAAGCTAAGCATACGCTTGGCAAAAGAGAAAGAAGGGCATCTTCCTACATACTACGTCAGGGTACCTGCTATCGTAGGCAGAATTTTTTCCATTTTGTTTCCAGAGATTATTAAGAAAAATGCTTCTAGTGTTCCACAAGGGTTTTACACTGAATTTATTGGAGCGTTATTTGACGATGAAGGACACTCCATGAAATCTGAACCAAAAATATTTATCTCAAATACAAATTTTGCTCTTCTAGAAGCCTTACAGGAAATGCTTTCTACATTAGGCATTCACTCTTCGCGGGATAGAAAGCAGTTTAAGCTCTATATCAGACGAAAAGAGGATTTGCAAAAATTCTTGGAGAAAATTCCAATTCATTCTGTTCAGAAGAAGCAGCGGCTCATAGATAGCCTCACTAATAAATACTCATGGAAAAAATATCCCATGCTAAGAAAAGAAAGAGATATTTTAGCGCTCTTATCTCTTACACCAAATAAAGAATTAACGCTTAAAGAAATAGCAAGACATATAGGGCTTTCAGTCTCTAATGTTAAGTACCTTGTGGTTTTGCTAAGGAAAAAAGGTTTTATTGAGCAAAAAATAGCAGGCATATCAGAATACCCAAGAAAAATAATGACCTATAAGTTAATTCGCTCTCTAGAAGGAACATTTTATATTTATATAGGCGAGAAAGTTATCAGCCCAGACTTTATAACAAAAACTATTACTGCAATCAAGAAAATTGACTACAATGGTTTTGTATATGACATAACTAATGACACTGATAATCCTAATTTTATTCTAAGCAACGGGATTGTCGTTCATAACTCCACTCGCAGCGAGATTGTTGACACACTATTCCAGCGCGGCTATGTCAAGGGAAAGGCTATTGAGGCGACTGAGCTGGGCATACATACTGTTGAGGTGCTTGAGCAGTATTCGCCGGAAATACTTGATGAGGAACTCACAAGGCATTTTGAGATAGAGATGGAAGAGATACGGGAAGGGAAAAAAAAGCAGGACGAGGTTTTGACTGAAGCCAAGGCTGTGCTCACGAAAGTGCTCAAGGATTTCAAGGGCAAGGAGAAAGAGATAGGCGCAGGATTAAGGAAAGCAAATCTTGAGACAAGGGATGCGGAAAACACCCTGGGGGCATGCCCTATCTGCAAGGAAGGCACCATCATGGTAAGGCGGGGGAAGTTCGGCAGGTTTGCCGCATGCTCAAAATATCCGGATTGTAAGACGACATTCAAGCTGCCTGCATCAGGCATGATATTGCCGTCAAAGAATACATGCGCGCACTGCACATATCCCATGCTCACCATTATACGGAAAGGGAAGCGGCCGCAGGAAGTTTGCCTGAATCCGGACTGCCCTGAGAAGCATGTTGACGAGAGCCTGTACAAGGACAAGATGTGCAGCAAGTGCGGGAAAGGGAAGATGGTGCTAAGGAAAAGCGTGTACGGCAGCTTCCTTGCATGCGACCAATATCCCAAGTGCAGAAACATAGAGAATGTAAGCAAGAAAGAGCGAGGAAAGTTATAGTATTAATATAGTACTAAAATAGTTTAATAATATATTTAATATAGACTTACTGTAAGATTATATAGAATAATTTATATAGGTGATTGCTGAAATAGGGCCCGTGGAGCGGCGCACCAACCATGAGCTGAGGAACCGCATTCTTGCGCGCATCAGGGGAGAGATGTCTATCTACGAGATTGCACAGGCTGCTGGAATCAACTGGAGGACTACTGAGCTGCACCTCAACTACCTCAAAGGAAGGGGACTGGTGGCAGAGGTGTTCACGCACAAGCACTTGAGGATATTTGAAAGGGTGAAAAAGAATATGGTTAAGAGATGAATTAGAAGGGAAAAATGAAAAGGAAACTATAAATTTGCAACGGGCTTCGCCACTCCAGCACAGGGAAGTCTGCGACGCGTGGGAAATCCCAGATTTCCTAGGCTCCAAAAATCTCAGATTTTTGACGACTAATATAACGCAAACTTGCCACGAGGCAAGTTTGCGGGATTGAAAATTCGCTAAAGCAATGGGTTTTAAACCCATGAATTTAGCATGAATTTTCAATAAAAAGAGGATGATATGTTGAAAAAAGAGGATGATAATGGGTTTGAGCAACAGATCAGGGAGCTGGCTGCACTCGCTGCCCTGCACCGGAAGGGAAGATCAGAGGAGCAATATAGAAATCCAGCGGATTTCGGAACACGAGACAAAGTCTCTTTGTACCGGAAAGGGTTCCTTGCTTATGTTGATATTTACCTCAAGATATATTCTTCCGGCCTGGATAATAATGCAAAGACCGAGCTGCTCATAAAGCTGCAGGATGCGTTCTATGAATTGAAAGGGCTGCCGAGGATCAGGAGGCGGCACGTGGGAATAAAGGATATTGAGCATGAGATCATTGAGAGCATACAGAAGGAACGCTCAGGAAAACTTAGGAAGCTCGGGGAGCAGGCGCTTAATGTGCAATATGTGCCTGATATAAGGCAGCGGCAGGAACGCTATAAGGCAATCCTTGCAGTGCTTGTCGGCGTAATCATGCTTGCGAGCCTCGCAAGCTTCAGCTACTATAATTATGCTTACTTCGCTTCCGGCCAGCAGGAAAAAGTGAGACCCATTGCAGGAAACCTGAGCGGAGTGCTTATCAAACCTGAGCAGCAGATCAGGATAGCGCCAGTGATCAAAACACGCATCGCAGGGGTTGCATGGCTTGAAGACACTTCTGGAGCACTGGAATTGGACCGGTATTTTTATGATGCAAATAATGAGCCATTAACATATATGATAAAGGGATTGCAGCATATCACTGCTGCAATTGATGCCAGGCACACAGCAATTTTCACTCCTGCTGAAAACTGGCATGGGACAGAAACTGCAGTCATTGAGGCATCAGACGGGACTTATACTGCGGTAAGCAATGAGTTCAATCTGACTGTACTGCCTACAGCAGACTGCAGCTTGGACGGCTGCGAGCCCGGAGAAGATGCAGCCAATTGCCCTCTTGATTGCCCATTGCCGAGCAGGCCAAATGGCAGCATTATACTGCAAGAGGCTTCCGATGAAACACCAGATATCCCTTATAATTCACAGACCGGGCAGCCTACCGGCCGGACAGAGCAGCAGAAAATGCAGCAAGCTTCGGCAAAGCCAAAGGAATACCAGGCGCCCACAAGCGTCCTGTTCGGCATGGCGCCGCAGGTCAGGATAACAGAGTCAATGAAGTACAGCCTAGGGAATGCAAGCACGATAGACCTGCAGACTATCAATCCAAATCCAATACCCTGCGTGGTGACCACGCGGACAGACCGGGCAGAGCCGTTTATTTTCAACATTAGCAGGGAGGATGAGGGCAAGAAAGAGCATTACAGCGGCAGCGGCATTATACCAGAAGGCTATGAGATCATTATCCCCCCCTTCAATGTCAACTGCAGGCAGGAAGAGCTCCAATTTACCATTACAGTGCCTACATCATACATTGACGTGAAGGCGCTCAAGTGCAGCAAGGCAAACTGCAGTGAGCAGAATGCTGTTGAGGTAACTGAGCTGCGATGCGGAAATGAGATGGCAAAAGAGGTTTCAAGAAAAGAACTATTCTACCAGCCGCGCTTTGTGGAGGTCAACATAACTACGCTCAACTTCAGCTCGTTTGAGGACGTGTTGAAACAAGGCAAGAATACGGTTAAATTCTCAGGGGACAAGTTCCAAGGGCTGACTGCATCCATAATATTTCCCGAAGAGCGGATACCGCAGCCGCCAAACCCAAGCTCAGTAATCCTGAATACATTTGTCCTAAGGCTTGAGAACTTTGAAGGAAGCCTTGACTCAATCATAACGATGCCTTATACTGTGCCCGAGAATATTGACGAGCAGAGCCTTGGCATGTATTTCAGGCATAACAACAGCTGGAAGTATTTTGGCGGAGAGATAGATGCAGGGCAGAAAATAATGACAGGAAACCTGAGCGATGTTTCAAGCCTGCTGGATGCACGGGGCGAGCTTATGGTAGCAGTCATCGGAAGCGTGTGCATCAACTGCCTCAGGACGGATTTCAAGCAGGTTTATAATCCTGTTATCCGGAGCAGGGATGCCATCATACTGGTACACGGTATCGCGAGCAGCCCGGCAACATACCAGGAACTGATTGACGATTTCAAGCTTACACGGCAGCCGTGGCAGGTATGGACATTCGGATATCCTAGCTACAGGGGTGTTGAGGAGAATGCGGCGGAGCTTGCCGAGTTCCTGCAGGCAAATTCTGACAAGTATGATACTTTTTATGTGGTTGCGCATTCTGCCGGCGGACTGATTGCGCAGCGGGCGCTGCATGACAGCTATATGCTCAATGCGAATGACAGCAGCAAGCATGGGTATGTGAGGCGGGCCCGGAAGATGATACTGATCGCAACACCAAACAACGGGACGCCAGTTGCCGGGTTCTACTACAACCTCATCAATTTCGTGGTGAACAGCAGGAACCTCTACAATTCTTTCAAGCCTGGACATGCGCTGACCGGAGCGATGCTGCAGGGGCTTGCAACTCCGCGGGTGCCATGGGTGCAGTACTACGTGATTGCAGGGACACGGCCGTATGAGATAGATGCGATCTTTGCCAAGCTGTCAAGCAGCAGCTTTTTTGGCGATGAGGAGAATGACGGCATAGTGGGGGTGAAGAGCGCCCAGCTAGTCGGTGATGCGCCTTTGGGAGAGCACTGCGTAAATTACTGGAGCCTGAATGTGACCCATACTGAGCTGATTGACGATTTCCTTGCGCGCAAGCTGATAGAGCAGCTCATAGCAAAAGAAGTAAACTCTGCGCTGGGTGACATGCCAATGCCGGGATTCAACGCATACTACGAGATCAAGGCAGGATGCGATGCAGGGGACAAGTTCATTGTGATAGGCAGGAAAATCAGCCGGGAGAAGGCGTATGATCCCTTTGCCTGCAGCTGCGGCAATGGGGCATGCGGGATAGGAGAAACAGAGCGGAATTGCCCCAAGGACTGCACAGGATTCAGGCTGCAGCTTGACAAAAGGCTTATACTATTTATACTGTTGGGGCTGCTGGCTGCACTGTTTATTGTCTCGCGGATAATGGGCAGGAAGTATGTGACCAGTGAAGAGAAGAAGCCAGTGAAGAGGCTTAGCTTTGAAGTGTGGTCCAGGAAAAAAATCAAGCAGGAACAGGTAAAGCCGGTAAGAAAGGTAACAGAAATACCGCAAGGTTACCAGACTGACATTGACCTTCTATACAGGATGCTCGCTGAGAAAAAAAAGCTGAAGTTGAGCCAAGTATCAGCAAACTTCGGCATAAGCAAGGTACAGGCTGAAGAATGGGCCAGGATACTGGAAGACAACAAGCTGGCCAAAATCCATTATCCTTTATTAGGGGATGCGGAGATCATACTCCTTGAGTAGAAAGGCGAAGGAAAAGGCAAAAACCTTTAAATGCAGATGTTACAATCAGATGCAGGTGAGCACTATTTTGCAGCACGGGAAGAATGGCAAGTACAAAAAGCCAGGGAAGCCTTTAGAGCAGGATCTTCACAAGGAAACAGCAGCATATGAAATCAGCCTGATAGTACTTGTATTTTTTGCCCTAGGATTCGGCCTGTTTGCCATCAAGCCAATGCTGCCTGGCCTTATGACAAGTGATTGGCCAACAGGGTATGTTGTCCTTACTGAAAGTAATAGTAATAGCAGCAATAATACAGTGGCACAGGCCGCAAGTGCATCAAGCTCGGGATTGGATGTACGGCTTGAAATGCTTCCGGAGCAAACTTCCCTTCCATTCAGGGAGAATTTACGGGTGCAGGTCACTATCTTTAATATTATTGGAAAGGAGATTGATACTATTGTCACTTATTTCATACAAGACACTGACAGCAGCATGCTCTTTGAAAGGTCTGAGATTGTTACAGTAAGAAAGCAAGTCTCGTATCCAGTTGCCTTTGAAACAAAATACCTGCAGCAAGGAAATTATATACTTGGGGTGCAGGCCAGGGCTGAAGGCTCATTTGCTGTATCAACACAGCAAATTACTATTACGCCAAAGAGCTTTCTCATGCTGGCGCAGGAGCGTACCATCTTCAGGCAACAAGCTGTTGTGCTTTTCATGTTTGCAGTACTCAGTGCGTTGATTACCTACTTTGCACTAAGGCTGCGGGCGCTGTATGCAGTGCAGCGCAGAAATTGAGGCAATCTGAGACAATTGGTTTTTCACCGAAAAGTATATAAAGCAAGTTAAGCAGCTTTTTGTTACACTACGAGCAGGTGCAGTTACACTATAGTTGTATTATAAAGAGACCTGGTTATTGTCACAATGTGGCGCATCAGTTTGTAGAAAAAAAGGGGTCTGATGTATCAGGCAGATGTTGCTGGGGGAAAAGAGGGGATAGCAGTTCTGGCAGCGAGCCACTGCGGTGTGCATAGCATTGCCCTTGTTCTTAATGCAGGTGTTGGCAGTGGTCTTTAAGCGCTACATAAAAAAGGACGGGAAGCAGATAGGACCATATTATTACCAGAACGTACGCAAAGACGGGAAAGTCAGGTCTGTGTATATAGGCAAGGATCACCGGAAGCCTGAGAAAAAAGTGAGGAGCAGCAGGCTGCTTACGCTCATGCTGCTGAGCGCAGTCCTTATACTTGCATTTGCAGGCTTCTACTATCTGTTCTATTCACAACCCGCAGAGCAGGCGCTGCCGGCAACACAGCCGTTTACTGTTGACCAGGTTGTCATTAAAGTCCTTTTCAAGGAAGATGAGTTTTTTACCAAGCAGGTTAAGATAGCTAATGTGGGTGAGCAGGCGCTTGCATTCACGCTTTCAGTGCCGAGACTTGAGCAGCTGATTACAATCAGCGAGGCGTCGTTCAGCCTTGAACCTGGACAGGTCAAGTCAATACTTCTGAATTTTTCAGCGGCGCCAGGCAAGGAAGTACATTATGCACCAGGAGTTTATACAGGAAGCCTGGTGGTGAGCTCTTCAGGAAGCATCAGGACAATACCGATTATTGTTGAGGTTGAAAGCAAGAAAGTATTCTTTGACATGACAATAGCAGCGCTTACTGCAGAGCGGGGCATAAGGCCGGGAGGCGAGGCAATCTTTGACATCCGCATGTTCAACCTGGACCAGATGCAGAAGAACGCGGTTGAAGTCGCTTATGCAATAAAAGACCTTGAAGGAAATGCACTCATCAGCGAGAAAGAGAGCATAACAATAAAGACACAGGGCAGCTTTACCAAGAGCATCCCTATACCTAATTATTTCTCGCCCGGAAGCTATGTTTTTACAGTTGCAGCAACCTATGGAAGCTCAACAGGAACAGCATCCTATCTTTTTGATGTTTCAGGAGTTCCGGCACAGGCAGAAAAACAGCAGAAAAGGAGCGGAATTTTAACAGCATGCCAGGGGGATATGTACTGCTGGAGCCTGTTTTCCTTTATTGTATTGCTCGCTGTACTGGTCATAGTCTTTGCTTATCTTACTATAAGTGCATGGCTTTCGTTCAGTTATAATCCCTTCAGCCACCTTGGCAGGGCACTTCAAAATGCCGAAAAGCACCTGAAAGCTATGCGGGAAAAAGCTGCACAGGAAGCCAGGGCAAGGCAAAAAGTGAAGGAGCAGATGCAGAAAGTTGAGCAGGCAGAAGCTGAGCAACTGAGAAGGGAAAAAGAAAAACAGAAGCAAGCGCAGCTTGAAGCGCAGCGCGAACAAGAGGGCAAGAAGCAAGCTGAATCAAGCAGAGATACAGAAGAACAGCGGAAGGCTGCAGAGGCAGCACGATTAGAGCTGCAGAGGCAGAAAGTAGCTATGCTGCAGAGGCAGCGGGAAGAAGGGGAGCGGAAAAAACAAATTGCGCGCGAGGAAGCGGAGCGGAAGAAGCAGATTGAGGCCGAGCAAAAGCAGCGAGAGGAGATTGCACGGAAGCAACAGCGGGCAGCTGAGCTGAGGAAGCTGCAGGCAGAGCGGGAAGAGCGGGCAAGAAAGGCCGAGCAGCTGCAGGAGGAGCAAGAAGCACAGCGCAAGGAGCAGGAGCTTGCACAGGCTAAGGCACGGAAGCTCAAGAAGCTTGATACTATGGGGCAGGAATTGCAACTGCTCAAGCATAAGCGTGACGGGCTGCTTGAAGAGAAAGGCAAAATGGAGCAGGAGCTTGCACAGGTGCAGGGCAAGAGGGCTGCAGCAGAGCAAGGCCTGCACAAAAAGATTGAAGAGATGCAGCAGAAGGTGCATGAGGTTGAGCAGCAACAGGCTGCGCAAAAAGATGCAGCTGCAGAGGCGCGCAAGCGGCATGCTAATGCGCTAAAGGAGATTGATGATACAAAAAAAGATTTCATGGCTAAACAGAAAGCTGCACAGGAGGCGCAGCAGCAGGAGCTTGACAATTACCTGCAGCAGGAGACCGCAGCCATGAAGAGCAAGATGGAAACCCTGACCAAGAAGGAAAGGGCAACATTCCAGCAGCTCAAGAGCCTTGAAGTCACCAGTGAAGTCAGGAAGCGGCAGAAAGCATTCAAGCAGGAGCAGCAGGCTGCACTCAAGGCATTTGAAGTCCAGCAGGGGCAGCAGCGCGAAGCACTGCAGAAAGAGCTGCAGGCTAAAGCAAAATCCAGCGGAAGCAAGCCGCAGATGCATGAGCTGGCTGCACAAATTGAGACACTTGAGCATGAGCGCCAGGATGGAGTAAAGGCGACAGAGGCAGAGGCAGGAAGACTGGAGCGCAAGATAAATGCAGCTGCAGCAAGGCTGAAGAATTTTGATACGCTGCTTAAAGAGAAGCAGGAAGCTGTTGAGCACCTCCGGAAAGAGCTCAAGGAGATGCAGCCCGGATTTTTCCAGAGGATATTCTCAGGGTTCGGAAAACCTGTGCAGAAAGCTGCAGAAGAGGATGTCATATACCAGAAGATCAATGAGTTCAAGCAGCTTCTTAATTCTGTGAAAGAGAGGGTGCAGAAGAAGGATGCTGCAGGCGCATTGGAACAGTATGCTGTCCTGAAGAAGGTATATGATAGCATTGCGCATTCTGACAAGCTGAGCGTTGATGCAAAGAAATACCTGTATGAAACAATAACCGGCGTGTATGCCCTCGTCAAGGAGCTTAACATGCCAGGAAAGACCAAGTAATAAATAGGGCAAGCGCGCTTTCTCCTAGCTTATGTATACGTTCAAGATACAGGGCCACAGGTTAATTACGGCAGAGCATCCTACCACGATAGAATTTACTAGGGACAGTGAGCTTGGTGTGGAGGGGGACTGCATTGTAGGGGTATCTGCTGATTTTGAACCGACTGCGGTGAAACAGTTTATCAAAGAGGTGCAGGGAAAGTTAGTGGCTGAGCTACGAGTCGGGAACTATATCGAGCGCATCACCGGAACTGCAAACCCTGCATTTAATCATGAAACAGAGATTGTGCTGCGGAAGAGCAGTTTTGTTTCTGGCAGAACTCTTATGATACATGCGGACAAGGGAAGCATGGAATTGAGCAGGGAACTGGTAAAGCTGCTGCGCACAGGTCAAAAAGGAATAGTTATGCTTTCCAAACAGTAAGCAATATCTTTATATATAGATCCTTATATCTTCTCCATAGATGATTTACACTAGCGTGCATAGATTATTGCTCTTGAACCTGATTTTGCTAGTGGTTATTTTGTGAGGCTGGCCTGAAATTCTGGCTGGCCAAAAAGGAAAACTGCTTCTCAATGCTCTAAAGCGGGCAGAGAGTGAGCTGTAGGGAGGGGAAATAAATGAGTGATTTGGGAGAAAGCGTGCGGTTACACCAGTTAGACAAAAGTGGAAGAGTAAGATTAAATTGCCCAGGCGTGAATTCGCAGTCGCCTGTAATGGATGGAGAAGTGCGCGTAATAAGGCCAGAAGGAGCAACCGGTATTGTTGTAGATGAGAAATATCTACGCTTTACAGAAGGATGTCTGGGCTCTCCAATACCCACCGAAGCCAAAATTGTGAGAGTTCCACTAACAGTTGCTTTTATGAGTGATCGTGTTAAGGTATTGGGATCAGGGACTCCTGAGTTTTACAGCTCAATGGATGAATTGCAGAGACAGTACTGAGTAATTCGAGGCGAACAAAAGCCTTAAATACTACTGGCTTTTTACCAAGCGCTGAAAGGTAAGTTGGCGCAGCTCGCTTACGCTGGATAATGGGATTTGTATTCTAATCTTTTTATCTGGTAAGTGGTCCGCGAATTGTGGGCTTACGGTTATAATCGCGGACTTGTTGGGGCGCGCATTGCGAAAATCGAAGATTTTCGAAACCCTCGAAATGCACAGCATTTCGTTGGTTTCGCGCAGTAATGCACGTTAAAAGTAAAGCAAAGTCAAACAGGGGAAGCAAAACTCAAAAATGGCAAAGATGCATTCAAGGAAGCGTGGAAAGTCCGGCAGCAAAAGGCCGAGCACGCACATCAAGCCGGGCTGGATGCGCTACAAACCGAAAGAGATAGAATTACTGGTGGTGAAGCTGGCCAAGGAAGGAAAGCAGCCATCGCAGATAGGCCTGGTAATGCGGGACACATACGGCATTCCCGATATAAAGGCAGCGGCCGGCAATTCTGTCACTGGAATCCTTAAGGAAAAGGCGCTGCTGAGCAATATACCTGAAGACCTGATGGCACTAATCAAGAAAAGCGTGCGATTGCAGAAACACCTGGATGCAAACAAGCATGACATGCCTGTATTGCGCGGATTCCAGCTGACGCAGTCCAAAATAAAACGGCTGGTCAAGTACTACAAAAGGTCAGAAAGGCTGCCTGTTGAATGGAAGTATGACCCGAAGTCTGTAAGCTTGTATGTGGAGTAGGTTCTAAGCTAACTGCCTCACATCCTTAATCACTATGAAATGATAAATGCACATAAATTTAAATATAAGTTCTATATTCTCTTAATTCAAGAGGTCAAGTAAATGACAGTCGAATTACAATACACTAGTCCTGAATTGGACAGGCTTACAGCGCAGTATCCTGTAGCTCAGGTACTTGGTGCCACACTTGAAGCTTGGAGAACAGGTAGATTTAGTGATTCAATTTCTCACTGGTTATTTTTTGGTGGTACGCCTGGCCATGTCCCGGATATATTAGGCGGAATAGTAGCTGAATCAGCTAAATATGATAGATGGGTAGGAATTAGATTAGCTAATGAACCCTCTTTTGTGGAAGAATTTGATGCAGAGAGAAGGGCAGGAGTTCTTAGGGAGCATCCTGAAGGAACTCTTAATAGCGATGTGGATCTTGCAAGACTTGTTGATAGGGGAGTTCTTGAGTTAGTTGTAGACGCTGGTGTTGTTAATGCAGTTCCTAAAGAAGGATTTCCGAGCTATGTTTCTGAGAGAGTTGCAAGGCATTTTGAAACACTTGCACAAGCTAAAAGAGGACTTTAAGCTTTAAATTGAACTTTCGCATCCAAACCTATATTAATAAGTAATCTATTATAGCTGCATTCTCCAAAAAGGTTGAGAGATTGGACAGCTACACGTATTTCAAAGAGGGGCTGAAAAGAGCAGTTGACGAGTTCAGGAAGCTGGACAAGAAGGAAACCATAAGAATTGTCAGCCATCTTGACTGCGATGGTATCTCGTCTTCTGCCATACTGATACGGGCGCTGCAGCATGAGCATCGCAACTATACGGTTTCCATCGTGCAGCAATTGAATGAGAAGGCGATGCGTGAGCTGAATGCAGAGAATTTCAAATATTTTTTCTTTACTGACCTTGGCTCTAGCCAGGTAAGCCTTGTGGAGAGCATCTTCAAAGGCAAAAAGGTTTTTGTGCTTGACCATCACGAGCTTGACCCAAAGGATAAGATTTCGCAGCGTGTCATCAGCGCGAAGCATGATGCGGAGCAGGCGCTGAAAGCCATAACTGCATACGAGCATGTGGTTCATGTGAATCCTGTGCTGTTCGGGGTTGACGGCGGCCGCGAGATATGCGGAGCAGGCATAACCTATCTTTTTGCAAGAATCCTGAATCCTGTGAATAAGGCATCTGCCCATATTGCAGTCATCGGAGCTATAGGTGAAGTGCAGGAGCATAACGGATTTTTGAGCCTTAATAATGAGATACTGCAGGATGCGCTGGCAACAGGCACTATAACGGTGAAAAGGGGGTTGCGCTTTTTCGGCATGCAGACCAGGCCCCTGCACAAGGTGCTTGAATACAGCAATGACCCTTATATCCCTGGCGTCACCGGCTCGGAAAGCTCGGCAATCCAATGGCTGCACCACATAGGGATTGACCCGAAGAATGGAAAAGACTGGAAACGTGGCATGCACCTGTCGGAAGAGGATATGGCAAAGCTGAGCTCTGCCATAATCCTGCAGCGGATGCAGGACAACCATGAGAATCCTGAGGATATTTTCGGCAACGTCTACCTGCTGGCGCATGAAAAGGAAGGAAGCCCGTTCAAAGACGCGAAAGAGTTCGCAACATTATTGAACTCATGCGGCAGGATGCAGAAAGCTTCCCTGGGGATAGGGGCGCTGCTCGGCGAGCAAAAGGCAAAGAAAGCAGCTCTTGACAACCTGGCAGCATACAGGAAAGAATTGCTGAAGGCACTTAATTGGTACAAGGAAGCGCAGGGCAGCAGGAATCTTGTCAAGGGAAACGGCTACATCATCATAAATGCGCAGGATAATATCCTGTCTACTGTAACAGGGACACTTGCCTCCATCATCGCCAAATCAAATGAGTTAAGGGAAGGGACAGTAATCGTGTCCATGGCCAGGACGCAAGAGCAGACTATCAAGATCTCTACAAGGATAGCAGGGAACAAACGGGATTATCCAATAGACTTAAGTGCCATCATAAGCGCAATCATTGCAAAGATTGAAGGGGCCTCATCGGGCGGGCATTACCAGGCAGCCGGCGCAGTAATACCATGCGCGCAGGAAACACTGTTCATTGCGCAGGCGCAGGATGTGCTTGACACAATGCTGCCTGCCATGGTGCAGAAGCTGTCAGTAAGAACTACGTAATATTTACTACATAATGTTCCGTATCTGCTCCATATGATCTGCGATCTCACTGCCCGTCTTTGTAAGCGTAAGCAGCTTCAGCCTGCCCTGCTTCTCAAAATTGATCAGGCCTGCTTTTTCCATCTCCTGCAGTATCTTGACGACGTGGCTGTAGGTGCAGTCAACTGATTTTGCAAGGGCAGACGCGTATACCTCGCCCTTTGCATTCTTCAGGTTAACCAACATCATGGTCGGCTTTTCCCTGAAGAATATATTAAATATTTTTGGATTCTTCATGGCAATTACCCCCTAAAAGTTAGCTTTAATCCTCTATTTTTGACTGTTGTATGATTAATAGTATATTTTTAAGAATATATAAACTTTACGAAAGACTAATTTACATAATGGGCAGAAAGCACATAAAGACAGAAAGGCCGTGCGCAGCACTTGGACTCAGCCATTTATGTTTCAGCACCGCAGGTTTCATGGAAACTTGCCGAGAGTGTCCTGAGGCTTAACTAATACTGCACATTGCCAATAGTTTAGAAAATTTGCTATATGAGCTATTACAATGAGCTTACTATATGAGCTTACTATACGGGCTTACTATAAGAGCTTACTATAATGGGCATGTATCTGCTGAAACATCTGTCTACTTACATACAGGATACATACACCTGCGGAGCGCAAAGAACTGGACAGCTGGACATGGGCCTGCGGCGCCTTTCCCCTTCTTTTCCCGCCTTTTCCTGCTTCACTTGATTTTTAGTTTTTGAGAACATTTATAACTTGATAAATACTGCCCGCTGGCATGGAGCTTCTATTTCCGCACAAGACAATGAGGCGGGTGCAGCAGGAACTGGTGGCTGACATAACTGCAACCATACAGGGAAGGAAGCGGCTGATTGCGCACGCGCCAACCGGGATGGGAAAGACTGCAGCAGTATTATCACCGGCGGCGGCGTTTGCGGTCAAGCAAGGCCTGCAAGTGTTTTTCCTGACATCACGGCATACGCAGCACAAGATAGCGATTGAGACATTGCAGGAGCTTAATATGCTGTACAAGGGAAAGCTGCACGTAGTTGACATGATCGGCAAGAAGTTCATGTGCGCGCGGCCTGAGGCTGCCACTCTTTACAGCAGCGAGTTTCCTACTTACTGCAAGAAGCTTCGGGATGATGACGGGTGCGAGCAATACCTCAACACGCGGAAGGGCGGGAAAGCGACGAAATCTGCGGAGCAGGCTGTGGAGCAGCTGATCACGATAGGGCCGATGCATTCAGAAACAAGTGTTTCGTATGCGAAGCAGCAGAGGCTGTGCCCGTATGAAGTAGCGGTGCTGCAGGCAAAGCTGTGCAATGTAACCGTGGCGGATTATAACTATATGTTCAACCCAGCTATCAGGGACTCATTCCTCAAGAAAACAAGCAAAGAGCTGGAGCAGTGCATTGTCATCGTTGATGAGGCACATAATCTGCCGGAAAGGGTCAGGCATCTCCTGAGCAGCAGCATCTCAAGCAGCATGATACGCAGGGGAATGCGTGAAGCTGAGGAATGGCTAAAGCTTAAAGGGGGTGATGAGCCAGAATTACTGAGGCAGCTTATGGCGCTTGAGAAAGCGCTTGAGGCTGTTGCAGCCGGGCTGCCGAAGAACGGCCAGAAGCTTGTCGGGAGGGAGGAATTCCTGGACGAGCTGCGGAAAGAGGCTGATGTTGATGTATTGGTGTCAGACCTTGAGTTTGTGGGGGATGACGTGCTGGAGCAGAAGAAGGTGAGCTATCTGCACATGCTCTCAAAATTCCTGACGGCGTGGCGAGGGCAGGATGAGGGCTTTGCAAGGATTGCGGCAGTGAAGCAGGGATTAAAGGGGACGGTGCTGCAGCTTTCATACAAATGCCTTGACCCATCGCTCGTGATTAGTGAAGTGGTTGAGCGCGCGCATTCCATAATATGCATGTCAGGAACGCTGAAGCCTGCTGAGATGTATCGCGACGTGCTCGGCTTTAAACAGGATGCAGTCATCAAGGAATACCCTAATCCTTTCCCTGCACACAACAAGCTAAGCTTAATCGTGCCTGATGTTACTACGAAGTTCACTGCACGGAGCGCAGAGCAGTACAAAAAGATTGCACAGCACTGCGCAGACATCACGAATGCGGTGCCTGGCAACAGCATCATATTTTTCCCGAGCTATGATATCAGGGATAAAGTACAGGAGCTGTTCTATCCGCAGTCCAGGAAAACTGTGTTCCTTGAAAGCAAGAAGATGGGAAAGAAAGACAAGTTTGAGATGCTTGAGCGCTTCAAGGAGTACAAGGAGAATGGCGCTGTTTTGATGGCGGTCAGCTCTGCCAATTTTGCCGAAGGGATCGATCTGCCGGGGCTGCTGAAGTGCGTCGTTGTCGTGGGATTGCCACTGCAAGTTCCTGATATGGAGACAAAGGAGCTGATACAGTACTATGACAAGAAGTTCGGCAAGGGATGGGATTACGGCTATGTGCTGCCTGCCATGACCAAGTGCATGCAGAATGCAGGGAGATGCATCAGGAGCGAGACAGACCGGGGGATAATCTTCCTCCTGGATGAGCGCTACCTTTGGAAGCAGTATGCACGGTGCTTTCCCCAGGACTGGAACATAAAGATGAGCAGGGATTATGTGAAGGAGATCAGGGGGTTTTTTGGCAATGCTTGAGTTGTTTCTATTTTAGTTGTTCAAATTCTTCTAATGTTAAACCTGCATCCTTAATTATTCTATTAAGTGTGCCTTTCTTCATTTCAGAATGCAATGGTACTGTTATTTTAATTAGCTTATCAGTCGTGGTCTTTTCAAGCCGAACATGAGAACCTTTCTGCCTTGTTGCTATAAATAAGCTCGTTTGTATCTGCCTCTAGATATAATTCAACAGCTTCTTTAATATTATTGATTGCCTCTTCCTTTGTTTCTCCCTGAGAAATACAACCCGGCAAAGAAGGTACATAAGCTGTAAATCCTCCTTCATCCTGGGGTTCTAAAACAATTGTCAGTTTCATAGGTACAACAAATAATAAACCACTATATAAATATTCTGCAGAACTAATGCCTAACCTTCCTTCCATTATAGTGCCGGATCAGTTCCATGTATTTCCGGGGATAGTGCAATGTAACGTCCTTAAATTTGTAGCGGCCCATGTTGCAGGGGATGCAGCTGGCAGGATCGCGCAGATATTGCTTGAGGTTGGAAATGAACTGCGTATCGGTCTTGCCTTCTATGAGGCTCTTGGGGAAGCCCCAGAAGCCCTTGCCGATGCTGTCTGCCAGATGTGCGTCTGAATCAAAGATGTAGTTGAGGCGGCGGACATGCTGCTGCCTTCTTATGAACTTGATGGCGCGCTTGTTGGCTATGTTGAAGACATCTGCTGCAGTCAATTCAACTGCATCAAACTCGTGATAGAACTGCTTTAGGTATCTCACGCGGAGTCCGCTCACGAAGAACAGGTGGGCAGGGATAACGATGCCTTTCTGCGCCTTAATGGCTTCAATTGTTGAATGCGGCGTCATGCGGTCCTTTATCGCCTCTTTCAGCCCGAATGCGAGTATGTGGCCTGCGGGCCTCTTGTTGACGCGAGTCATGAACTCCTCGCCGCAGATGATGTAGAGCTTGCGGCCATCCTTATGGATCTCAAGAAACCTGCCATGGTCAATAATCGTGTGCGAATTGTCAAGTATCCTTTCCCCCTTATACTGGTTGCGCTGCAGCGCCTTGTAAGGCTCTAATGTCCCGTGATCAGTGAATACGGCACTCAGCCCAAGCGAAAACAATCTGGCAACATTGTTTCTCAGCTTCTGCGGATTCAAGGTCAAATGATTTTTGTTGAAAATCTTGAAGCAGGATATCAGGTTGTGCACGTGCGCATCAAGAAACACATAGTCATTTAGGTTTCCCTCGGAAGATTTCATGCAAATTGCTCTTTTGGCTCAATTATTTAAAACTTTGTATGGTCAAAAATAAGTTTCTCAATTAAACTAAGAGGTATACCAGTATAGCAAAACATAATCTTTATATACTCTTAAGGAAACCCTTTAGACGGGATGGTAATATTATTTGACAGGTTTAACCTGCCTGAAGACATCTATGAGATCATCTTCGCGACAAAGCAGCAGAAGATCGTTGCGAAACTGCTCGCGCAGGAGATGAAGGAAAAAGGCGGCGAGATGACCAAGACAGAGATGTCCCTCTTTGCAACGCGGCTGCATGAAGGCAATCTTATAGCGGAGATTGACGAGCCGGAGTTCAGGGGCAAGAAAGTCAAGTTAAGCTATAACAAGAGGCAATTCTATGACCGCATCCTTACTCCCATGAAGAGCATGGGGCTCATTGATTATGACCTGTACAAGAAAACATACAAGCTGTCTGACAAGTTCAACAAGGAGCTCATACGGATCGGACTGAAATGGATCCAGGAGCTTAGGAAGCCTGCGCATTCTTACGAGAAGAAAGGTTTTAAACCTGTGCTGTAATAGAACTGTAATAGGTAGCATAAAGAGGTGAATTATTCTGTGGACGAGCTAGCGCAATGGATTTCTGAAGCCAGGAAGAAAGGATATAGCGCTGATGCAATCAGGGATATGCTGAAAAAGCGCGGGTATGATGAGAAGGTAATTGCAGAATATCTTGATACCCAAAATATTGCACCCCAAAAGTACCTGATTTTTGGCGTGATTGCTGTGATTGTTGTGCTTGGAGCAATAATACTGTTCGTGCTAAGCTCTTCTAATGCTCCTGTCTCTGCTGAGCGCGTTGCAGCGGGAATACCAGGGCATGTGCTCATTGAGGCGCAGGTGAGCGGGACTATAGAAGTGTTCTTGCCTAAAGTTTCAGGGGACACTATCCTTATGTCAAATAAAAGCATTGTCAGGGAATTTAATATCATGCTTCCTTCGCAGGGAATTGTCATTGAGGCGCATACTGTAGCTGCGCCTGCAACAGTAGTCCCAAACGATAGGGAGATAAAGCTTGCTGCACTTGCTTCTCTCAACCTTCTTACAGACATTCCTGAGCAATATAAGCTCGGCGCTGCTTCCCTGTATTCTGTCCGCAAAGACATCATCATATGGCAGGGCAAAGATAAGCTTGTAAAAGGGAATCTGGTTAAGGCAGAGCATCTTGGTATTGGTGAAGTTGCAGTGATAAAAACTGCGAACCAGTACACTGAACTACCCGTGTTCACTGATGCAGCTGCCAAGGCTGATGTGTATTATAAGAGCAAGACCGAGGATTATGAGATAGAGGATTATCTGGTTTCCATACCGCTTACCAAGCAGCAGCGGATTGGGCAGGAATCAATACCGTATGCTGTTCCGGCTGGAGCTGCTGCGGCGCATGACGGCGGGATCTTCGGGATGTTTGTGGAGCGCGATGGCAAGATGTATCTGATACCCGCGGCCTTATTGCTTGGGCTAAAGAGTGAGTAATATTATAGTGACTATGAGCAACTATATGAGCAAGGAAAGAGACGAGATATCGAGACTTCGTCTCGGAACCACTAGTCGTGGTGAACCTCGTCTCATGGTTACGGTAGTCCGCGAACAGCGAGTTGTAGCTCGAATCGCGGACAGATTTCCCAAGTTTTAAAAAGAATACTCTTTTTCTCAACCTTTACGGTGTGCATTAATAATAGTCGGGCCCGTGGTCTAGCGGCATGACGTAACCTTCACACGGTTAAGGTCACCAGTTCGATTCTGGTCGGGCCCATTTTTTCATCCTATGAATTTTTATAGATTCCTGATAATCTTATAATAATGCTTACTAATATCCAAAAGCTTTATGTTTACAATTTCCTGCACAGCTTTGTACTCTTTGGCGCAATTGGAGTGCCGTTTTTCCTTGATTGGGCACACCTCAATTATAAGCAGATATTCCTGCTCCAGATCTGGTTTACTTTCTGGATATTTGTGCTAGAAGTCCCCACTGGAGCAATTGCCGATACATTTGGAAGAAAACTCTCTTTGCTGCTGTCAGGAGCTTTTACAGCGCTCGGAGTTCTCTCTTATGCCATAATACCTAATTTTTACCTCTTCATGCTGGCTGAGCTTGTCTTTGCAATAGGCATGGCATTCAAGAGCGGGGCAGACAAGGCTTTATTGTATGATAGCTTGAACCGCAGCCAGAAAAAGAATTCAGGAGCATTCTTCTCCCATTATATGCTTGCCGGGAACCTTGGCTTTATTGTTGCGATGCCCCTCGGCTCACTCCTTGCAGGCGCATCTATTTTCAACTATCCTGAAAGCCTTCGCATTGCGATGCTGCTTACCTCAATCCCTATTTTTACATCATTCCTGTTCGCATTCTCATTTAAAGAGGTCCGCAGGAAATCGCATACAGAGAGCCTTATAAAGCAGGGCTTTAAAGGAACAACCTATTTGCTTAAGCACAGGGCACTCCGCTCATTTGCAATAGACAACATCTTAGTTTCAGCAACCACCTTCTTCATTTTTTGGTTCTACCAGCCCATTGCCATAAATGCAGGCATTCCGATTTGGTTCCTTGGCTTCATTGCAGCCGGATTCAATATCCTGGCGGTGATAGCGCTTTATAACCTGAAATATCTGGAAAAGGCTATCCCAACAAGGCGGCTGCTTTTTCTCACAGCTCTTATACCGGCAATTACATTTGCATCGCTCGTTTTTGTGAGCAGCTGGCTTTTGATAGTGACTGCAATCCTGATCACTGCAACAGCCCAGGTGCTCAGGCAACCGTTATTTGACCACTTCATGAATAAGCACATCCCTTCAAAAGACAGAGCTACTGTCCTTTCCGCCCAATCAATGCTTCAACGGATGATGATTGGTATCCTGTACCCAATCGTAGGATTCCTTGCAGACATCTCAGTATACCATGCAATTGGGCTTTTGGCATTTCTCACTTTCATTTTTGCGTTTTTTGCACGAGTGGATGAAGCTCACCTGCAAACTGGAGAACTTAGGAGCTGATGTTCCTAGCTGTTGGAAAGCATAGCTTTCCAAAAACAAAGAAATGCAAAGCATTTCTGGTTTTTGGCACACAGTTCCAAAAACTTTAATAATAGCTTCATTCTGCCTATGTACTATGAAAAAAGGAGATAATGCGTCCGGCAGGGATGCTGACGTCTATACTGACGAGGGGCTGGAGGACCTGGGAGAAGGGGATGAGATAGCGCCCTGGGAAGAGGGCTTCATGGAAGGGGCTAAAGGCGGCGGGCAGGGGGCAAAATGCAGGAGATGCGGCCGCATCCTTATTGAAGATTTTATTGAAAGGCAGGTAGGAACTTCAATCTACAGGTTCTGCTCTGAAAAGTGCGCGGAGCTTTATAAAAAGAATAAGGACGAGAGCGTCAAGTAAATCAGGCTCCTGCTTTCTTCAGCAGCATGAGCAGTTTCTTCATTGGCATGCCAATAACTGTGTTGAGATCCCCTTTTATTGACGCAACCAATGCGGCACCCTTTTCCTGGACGGCAAATGCGCCTGCACGGTCCAAAGGCTCGCCAGTGGCAATGTAGCGATTGATTTGAGCGCCTGAGTAATGCTTCATCTTTACCCATGCAGTATCGTATGCCTTGTAGAGTTTTCCTGTTTTTGTATTGTAGACCGCTACGCCAGAGATAACTTTAACTGTTTTGCCGCGAATGGCTTTGAGCATTTTTAGTGCACGCTTAGCTGTCACGGGCTTGCCCAACACTGTGCCTCCTGACACCACGACAGTATCTGCTCCTATGATTAATGCGTCCTTACTTGCTCTACGCTTCGCTGACCGTGCCTTTTGCACTGCATTGTAAAGGACGAGCTTTACTGGAGACATATTTAGGCTATTATTTTCTTGGAACGTGCCTGCAGCTACCTTGCACGGTATCCTAAACTGCCGCATAAGGGCTATCCTCCTGGGCGAGCTTGATGCAAGCAATATGTCCATCGTTCCAAAACGTTTAAATAACAGGAAGTATATAAAGCTGCCATGGATGAGGTAGAGATAGGCAAGGTCACGCATTTCTTTGACAAGGCGCAGGTTGCAGTGATCGGCGTTCAGGAAGATTCGCTGAAATTAGGCGATTCAATCCACGTGCTGGGAAATTCAACAAATTTCAACCAGAAAGTCGCGTCAATGCAGATTGAGCACAAGGCTGTGGAGCAGGCAGAGGCAGGGCAAGAGGTTGCAGTTAAAGTAGAAGGAAAGTGCCACAGGAATGATACTGTATTTAAGGTAGTTGAATAGATTTTCTTGTGTTTTGTGCTAACGTATAATGAGGATAGTAGTCGGTGACATAAACATAGGAAATGCAAGTATTTCCTTGGCTTTAGAATTGCTAGGCAATTCTAAAATGTCACCTCCATGGTGACGGGGGTCCGCGATTATAAATGTAAGGCAGCTAATCGCGGACTTCCCTATGGTGGAGGGGCGCAGCCAGTTGCAAATAAAGTTACTAACTAATAAAGCTTTAAATAATAAGCGCAATTCTTTCTCTGCATGACAAAAGGGTTTCGCATAAAGGACCTTCCTGTTTCCGAGAGGCCGCGGCAAAGGCTGCTTCGGTATGGTGCGCAGAGCCTCAGCAATACCGAGCTGCTGGCGCTGCTGCTGAGGATTGGGGAGCGAAACTATAAGGAAACTGCGTTAAACCTGGCGAACAAGGTGCTGAACAAGAACGGCGTTGATAAATTGTCCAGGCTTAGCGCGCATGAGCTCATGAAAATGCACGGGATAGGCGCGGCAAATGCCTGCCTGCTGGCTGCATGCTTTGAGCTGGGAAGAAGGTCGCTTGCGGAGAAGAACGGGAATAAAGTTTACCTGAACCATGCAAAAGACATTGCAGATATGCTGATGCCGACAATGAGCATGCTTGAGCAGGAGCACTTCAAGGGCATCTTTCTGGACACAAGGAACAGATTGCTGCGCGACGCCACTATATTTATCGGAAGCCTGAATGCAAGCCTGGTGCATCCGCGCGAGGTGTTCAAGCTGGCGATTGCGGAGAGCGCCGCTTCAATCATCCTTTGCCACAACCATCCGTCAGGGGATCCTGCGCCCAGTGTCAATGACATTAAATTGACCAAGAAGATGGTGCAGATAGGCGAGCTGATGGGGATTGAGATAGCCGATCATATCGTCATCGGGAAGAACAAGTATGTGAGCATGAAGGAGAAGGGGATTATCTAGCTGCCTGAGTTGGAAACGAAAAACTTAATCTATATTTGTCTGGGTCCTGAATAAGATTTGCCGTAGCTAAAACCCTTGGAACATATTTCTGAGTTTCTGATGGAAAATCCTGCTCTATTCTCCAGTAATTAGTTGTATCTTGTCTTTTAGTCTTGCGCCTAGTTCCATTTACCCCATGATTATATGCAGCAAGAGCAGTAGGTACTGAATCAAATTCAATGGCGTAGCGAGCAAGTAAATTTACAGCTGCGGGTATAGCTCTGCGCGGATCACGCAACTCTGCTCTTGAAAGGCCCTCTTCTCTTCCTGTGCCTGGCATAAACTGCATCACTCCTTCGGCGCCAGCTCTTGAGCGTAAGTTATTATTGCCTCCACTCTCCTGCGCCTCTAGTGCAATGGTTAAATTAGGATTAAATTCGGGGTAGTTTTTCAAATCAGGATATTGCGCCAAAGCAGTCTTGTAGGCTTTTTGATGTATATCAGCATGAGACATTGCGCCTCTGACTCTATTGACAAGGCTTTCCCTATAAGTAACTGGTTTTGTAACCTTCTTTTTAACTCGCCTGTTCCCTTCCTGTACGATTTGGTAGAATTCTTCAGAATATTCAACTTGATTGCTCGTTTGAAGAATCTCCCAGTAAGTTATTCTGTCTCGTTTAATCCTTTCAGCCTGCATATCAGTTGGTTTTTTACTAACATATGTTGCGGGTCTTTCTCCTCTGATATACGGAACTATATAAGGAATTGATGCAGTAACCGCGGTTGCAAGCGCTCCTATAATTATTGCCCTGTTTTTCCATTGTCTGGTGCGCTCTCTCCATGGCTTAGTATCTTCACGCACCATGTTCTCAAGCGTCCTATATGCAGAAGTTAAAGCAATTCCATTGACTACAATCCTTTCAGTCCACGGTAGTGCAGCATACCCCCATTCTCCAATCTTCTTTTGGATAATTCCGGCGTTGTCTGCAATAATGTTTGGAATAAAATAAAATTCATTTAAAAGAATACCTGTTGTAGCACCTGCTGCAACTAAGAAAGGAAATTTGACATTATCCCATATTTTTCCACCTATGGTTTTATTAGGTGATGTTTTAGGTGTAGTTCTTGCCATGTGTATCCAAAAAACAAATCCCCTATTTCCTTACAAAATCCCTTAGTTTGCCCAATCCCCAAGCGGCTCCCCACGATAATCCTAATCCGATACCTGCGCCGCCTAAAGTCCCTACAAGGCCATTTACAGGGTTTATGCGGGTGTTTTCAATTGCCTCTGGAACATTTTTTACCACACTGTAAACTACAGCTAATGGCTCTGTCATGCTCCTGCCTGCTGCAGTTAGATAGCCCTGATTTACATAGGCTCCTCCAGCAAATGCCGCAACTGCGGTTGCGCCTACTATAGCATATTCCCTTAATCCCATTGTTAAAACCTCCGACTTTTGGTATTTTGATAAGCATTGCATATATAAATCTTTCGGTTATTTAACTACTTACAAGTAGTATCCTTTAGTGTCAGTAAAGCCTATAGTGCTCTAGTAAAAATATATATAATAAGGCTTATTTTGGGTTTTAAATGCCTACAGACAAAGACATCAAAAAAGACTTTAAAGCCAAGGCGAGCAAGAACCCAGAGCAGTACTATGCCACCTCTGTGCTCAAGGAAGAAGGCTTCCACAGAGGGAAGTGCGGGAAATGCGGCACATTCTACTGGACTGTCAATGCTGGGCAAAAAGTTTGTGGAGACCCAAGCTGCTCAGGCGGCTTCAGGTTTATAGGCAACACGCCTGCAACCAAAAAGCTTGACTATATTGAGGTATGGAAGGAATTCTCAAGATTATTCAAGAAATGGGGCTATACACCCATCAAAAGGTATCCTGTGGTCGCAAGATGGAGGGAGGATACTGATTTTGTGCAGGCATCTATCTATGATTTCCAGCCGTATGTTGTGTCTGGAGAGGTTGACCCCCCTGCAAATCCGTTAGTTGTGCCGCAGACGTGCCTTAGGTTCAATGATATTGATAATATTGGCATAACGGGTGCGCACTACAGCTGCTTTGTCATGATAGGCCAGCATGCCTTCATGCCGCCTGATAAATGGGACCAGGCAAAGTACTTCAGGGATATCCATAACTGGCTGAAAGAGGGGCTTGGATTAAAGAATGAGGAGATAACATTCCACGAGGATGCCTGGGCAGGCGGGGGGAATTTCGGGCCGTGCATGGAATATTTCTCAAGGGGATTGGAGCTGGGAAACCAGGTGTACATGATGTATGAGGTTACGCCTTCAGGCAGCAAAGAGCTGAAGCTGAAAGTGCTTGACATGGGAATGGGACATGAGCGGAATGCATGGTTTTCCCAGGGGATGTCAACAAGCTATGAAACTACTTTTCCAAGCGTAATGAAGCACTTGTATAAAACGACAGGATTCAGGGCAAATCCTGAGCTGATGCAGAAATTCCTGCCGTATGCCTCCTACCTCAACATTGACGAGGTTGAGGATATTGACAAGGCATGGAAGGATGTTGCAAAGAAGGTTGGAGTGCCAGTTGCGGAGCTGCGGGAATATATCATGCCGAGCGCTGCACTGTATTCAATAGCAGAGCACAGCCGGGCATTATTAGTTGCGCTGTCTGACGGCGCCCTGCCAAGCAATGTAGGCGGCGGCTACAACCTCAGGGTATTGTACCGAAGAGCTGTAAGCCTTATTGACAAGTACAACTGGAACATTGACCTTAAAGAGCTTTCCAGTATACATGCTGAGTACCTTAAGCCATTATTCCCGGAGCTGCTGGAAAACCTGGAGCAGGTACATACAATCCTTGATGTTGAGGCGCAGAAGTATGCTGCAACAAAAGAAAAAACAAAGCAGGTTGTTGCGCAGATTGCCAAGCAGGACGTTAATGAAAGAAAGCTGCTTGAGCTGTATGACTCGCAGGGAATAACTCCTGAACTTGTAAGAGAAGAAGCTGAGAAGCTTGGCAAGAGGATAGAGGTGCCTGAGAATTTCTATGCAAAGGTTGCGGAACTACATGAGAAGCAGGAGCAGGAGCATGCGACAGGAAAGAAAGAAAAATTGGAGCTGGAGGGATTGCCTGAAACCAAAGCTTTGTATTTTTCAGACTACAAAAAGGTTGAATTTACTGCAAAGGTTGTCAAAGTGCTTGATGCTAAGGTGCTGCTTGACCAGACATATTTCTATCCGACCTCTGGCGGGCAGCTGCATGACACCGGTGAAATTAATGGTGAGAAAGTAATTGATGTGTTCAAGCAGGGCAGTCATGTGGTGCATGTCATGGCAGATAAGCCGGGATTCAAGGCAGGGGATACTGTGCACGGGAAGATTGACTGGGAGCGAAGGAAGCAATTATCGCAGCACCACACCGCAACACATATCATGACGTATGCTGCGAGAACTGTCTTGGGGAAGCATGCAAACCAGGCTTCTGCCAAGAAGACAATGGAAAAAGGGCAGCTGGACGTGACGCACTATGCAAGCATTACAGAGCAGCAGCTCAAGGAAATGGAGAAGGTTGCGAATGAGGTTGCGCGGAAGAAAGTGCCAATAAGCTTGAGCTTCATGCCAAGGAATGAGGCAGAGCAGGAGTTCAGCATGGGCATATACCAGGGCGGCGTAGTTCCGGGAAAGCTGATACGGATTGTCAATATAAAAGGCTATGATGTTGAGGCATGCGGCGGAACACATCTTCATGACACTTCTGAAGTGGGAAAGATAAAGGTATTGAAAGCTACTAAAGTCTCTGACGGCATCGTGCGAGTCACGTATACTGCCGGAAAGGCTGCTGAGCAGACCCAGAGCGGTGAGAAAGGAGTGCTGGAGGAAACTGCGCGAATCCTTGGCTGCGAGACTATGCAGATCCCCGGAAGGCTTGAGGAATTGTTCAGGCTGTGGAAAGATGTTGTGAAGAAGGGGAAGAAAATACCATTTAAACTGAGCTCAACTGTTGAGTACAAAGGGGACGTGCTTGCCAAAGCTGCCGAGATACTGCGGACGCAGAAGGAGCATGTGCCCAAGACTGCGCAGAGGTTTATCAGGGAGATCAAGGAAAAGCTGAAAGATTAAAGACGAGGTTGTTAAACTAACTTAGCATAGGGAGTCGCTCACGTAAACGTGAGCTCCGTGGTGACGTGGGTCCGCGAATCGCGATTGCACATCCAAAATTCGCGGACCATTGGCACAGGCGCGCGAAGCGCGCAGATGCTCATTAGAAAAGTATAGAAATCAGAAATTAATCAAAAACAATGAACGACAAGAAACTTGCGGACATGATCATGGAGAAAGGCATTGATAATGTAAACCTGACTATGCTGACGCCTGAAAAGCGCAGGAATATCCTGAGCCATGTCGCGGAAAAGTATGCCAAGAAGAATAACATACCTGAAGCGGTGCGGCTGTTTGCAATGGCTGAGAACCGCGAGAAGCTTGTTGAGCTGTCTGACTGGCTGATGGAGCAGCGGAGATACAAGCAGGCTGCGCAGGCAATCATACCAACGGATGATAAAGAGCGGCAGAACAGGATTGCGGAGATCTGCTTAAGGGAACGATTGTTTGAGACAGCCTCCAATGTCTATACAACCATGGGGAATACTGTCATGGCCAAGTTCATCTCTGAGAATTTCCCTGTTGAGGATTTTGAGAGCTAATGCTGAAGACGGGCTCTGTTATTGCCTCTGATTTACAGCGAGGGCATTTGCTTGGCTTCCTTAGCCTGGAACGCTCCCTGAACACGAAGCTGCACTCCCTGCAGGATGCCGGCTGGATTACAAGCTTTTGGTTCTCTGCCCTTACTGATTTCTCAATATGCACAAGGTCTGTCTCTATCTCGCCTCTTGTAACCTCAAAATAGTCTGCAAGCTGTTTTACTGTTTGAGGGGTCTGCCTGAGTATCTGGATTATTTGCTGGCGGCGCGTCATGGCATAACAGTATAGTAGAAGAGGGAAAAATATAAAAATCTCACTGCAAAAAATTAGTGTATGGGTGTATGGTACACAGATGTGGCATCGCAAAAAAGGGAAACTGCTGAAGGGTTCTTTGCAGATATTTTTGGGAGAGCAAGAATAGAGAGCGGACAACCGTCTAATAGAGGGCACATAGCCGAACTTGAAGGCAGTAAAGCTAATGACCGATTATTTGAAGAAGATGTAAATATGTACCTAATCCACGGTCTTTCTTCCTTATTTCACCCAGCGACATTAGCATTGATGAGGAAATATGTGCTCACGCATCATAGTGATTTAGCAACAAAAGCAGAACATATGCCGCGTTCACAAAAATATCTGCTGAATAAGGTAAATGGTGATTTCCTGCTGCTTACTCTCGGACTGTTCGGTAAACCTTCACATATGGCTTTGCCTGAGGCCGCGTATATTGATAGAGGACAAACTCATTATGCTTTTGCTGCAGGCTATAGACTTGAAATTGACGGAGGAAGAACAGCAATCGTAGATATTCTTGAAAAGCTTACTATTAACTTTAGGAGATATGTTGATATATTAAGGGATATCAGAAATTTGGGTATATTACCTATGGGGCTGCAGGTAAAGACTGAGAGAGAGTTCCAACAGACAATACCGCAAGACCAGAGCATGTTAGAGAGCAAGCTACAGTTACCAGAAGAATCCTAATACAAGTCAGACAAACTGCGATAATTTAGACTGCTGCTTGATGTTCTGCAGGAGCGAGCTTTTCCTTAAGATTGGCTCTATGTTCAACCCGAACTTCTTTCTAGCCAAGGATTTTGCATAGTTTAGCATTAGTTCTTTGTCAGAGAACTCTATTTGTCTGCTGCTCAATGATTTCCTTGCAGCTTCTCTCACTACCCAGACGCCAAGCGGCATGCTATATTCATCAGTTATAAAGCGAAGAACAAGGCAAGAACTTTGCCTTTTTAGCTCATTTAATTTTTCTAGAGCAGGTAATCTGGACGCATAATAACCGCCTGCAGTTTCCTCTACATAACTCTTTCTGCAATAGTAATCTTCATAGTCAGTTGTATATTTTGGTACATAGGCATAAGAGGTTGAAGGGGCGTACATCTCAAATAGCTCATAAGACCAGACCTCTGGGAAAAATAAAACCAGGAAATAATTGCCTAGATAACCTCCAAAGTAAGCTGCATAGCCGTATGTTTGATAATCTTTAATAGTTTCAATGAGATGCTTGCCTATTATATCGTCAGTAGCTGTTATTGAAAATCTGGTTGGCACCAGTTTCCTGTTTGCTTTGGCTCCAAGAACACCAACACTCAGCACCCTTGTCAGGAAATTCTCATCAAACTTGTTCTCGTAGAGATAGGTGACGGCATCCTGTGCCTTCAGGTCTATATCATCAAAAACTTTGTAAACTTTCGTGTGTATCTTTGGGTTTTCTGCAAGTGTGGCCTGCTTTAGCTGGGCCTGGGCTCCTGTGGGAGCCATGTGGCTGTCTAATTGCAATCTGAATTTAGGCTTTTCCTTCAGATGGATCTCCACATCAACTGGCTTTGATGACATGGCAATATCTTGTGAAAGTTCCAATAGTTTAGTGTGCTGTCTTATGTTTAATACTGAACGGGAATTTAGTAGAGAGGAGCGGAAGTCTACTATCTTAGGGATAGCATAATTCTCAGCTGACCAGTATTTTGGCGCGTCAAAGAGCCAGGCATCATCATGCTGCTCAGGCGGAGTCATTATGCCTACATTGATATTGGGATAGCCGAAGCGGCCTACAAACGGAGAGATGCCATCGCTCATAAACTGCTCTTTATCTAATTTGGCCTTAATCCTATACATTGCATTGTTTCTTGCACAGACAGGGCACCTTCCCTTGCCGCAGTCTCCTATCGGGTTATAGCCTCTGTGTTGCTTGCGGGGGATGTTCATGGCATGATAAAAGTATTTATAAATAAAAAGGTATCGTAATACTTTGTATGAGGAAAAGAACACATCTTAAAGCTGAGGATTATGCTTATAAAGAAATCAAAGCAAAATTAAAAATGACTAAAAGATTTAAACTAAGAAAATAGCTCACAACAAATCCAGAAACATGGAAGCCCAGAGCATGCCCTCGTCTGCATAATAGAAACGGGTCTGGTAGGGCTGGGAATTGGTCTCAAAGACCTCAAGGTAATTGCCGTATTTCTCTATAATTTTACTGTACTTCTCTACATATTCCCTCGCTTTTAAAGGCGCAACCTCTTTTACAAGCTTGATATAGATAGGGCCCATATGAGTCCATACAGCAGTACCTTCATAGTTAGGCGCAAATCTGCCTGCTGAAATCATTTTTAAGTCAGATGCTGAGCCAGTATATTTCAAGGGAAATGGGTGATCCAGGCCAGCCTCCCTGATCTTTGTGATGCAATATTTTAGCATTGGAGTTTCATTAAAAAGGCCTGACCAGAATGGGAAGATGTTGGCATCGCCTGCAACATATTTCTTGCCTGACAAATCGTCAAGGAAATATTCACCGTTCCAGAAGTGCTCCCAGATAAGCCTGCGGTAGTTGTGGGCCTTAAATGGGTTGTTCAGGATGCCAATCCTGGCAAGATCCACTGAAAGCATGCCTGCCATTACGTTGCTGTAGCATGGGCTGATCCTCAACGCATGATCCTTCATTGAAGAGAAATTCCTGTCTTTCCTTACCAAACCAGTACGCTGGTCAATCACTTGTGCGTAATATTTTTCTATCTCATGGTTTAGGAATTTTTCATACGTGTAGAGAATATCTTTGTCTGCAAGAATGCGAATATTTCTAATAAGATACGGAAGGGAGTCTGCCGCATAATCAGGGAAATCATAGCAGTAGCCGCGCTTGGTGATGGTTGTGGTAACCTTGCCATTTTTCTGGTAAGCATCAAGGGCAAATTTCATGGAGCTGATGCATTCTTCCTTATAGCCTTGGCGGAGCAATGGCTCAAGGCACCATGAGAAATCGCGAAGCCAGAAGTCAGTGAAATGGCCGTTGGATGCCTGGAAGAATGAGCTGTTCCAGCAGTCCTTGATTATATTTGTGCATATGTCAGCAGCCGAGCCTGTGTAGCGCTTAACTCCATGCTTCCTTACCCTGCGGGCACGCCGCCACATGCCTAGTGCCTTGATTAGGTGGATGGGCTTGTACATGCCTATACCTTTCCCTTGAGAATTTATAAAAGTAGTGATAAAGAAAGCGCGCCGGGGAAGATTTGAATTCGGGGTGAAGAGTTTTTAACTCAGCAACCGCTCCCGACCTAGAGGTTAGGAACCTCTCGCTCCATCTGCCCGAAGCGTATTTTGCTTCTCCAAGCTGAGCTACCGGCGCTTAATCCTTGATGAATACCCTCTATTTATATAACTTATCCATTTTCTTTTTTTTAATGTATACACTAAAACAAATTCCTGAGGATTTCATAGTAAAGGAAATATTTGACATATCCAGAAAGCTGAAGGACAAAGGCAGGTTCTCTTACTATACGCTCAGAAAACGGAACTATACAACGCTGCAGGCGATACAGAAGGTTGCGGAGCAGCTGCATATTGAGCTTAAAAATATCAGTTTTGCAGGGAATAAAGACAGGCGGGCAGTGACTGAACAGGCCATTGCAATCTTAGGCAAGGGAAGGGAGCTGCACCTTCCTGGAATTGAATTAAGATTCCTTGGATACGGGGATGAGCCAATCCGCCTGGGAGAGCATGAGAAGAATGAGTTTATTATGACAGCAAGGAATTTTGACAGTAAGCCTGCACTAAATTCTCTGGAATATTTTCCAAATTTCTTTGACAAGCAGAGGTTCTCAAAGAACAATCCTGAAATCGGGAAATTGCTGGTGAAGCAGGATTATAAGAAAGCTGTTGAGCTGCTGCTGGAAAACGGGAACGGGGCTTCAATAATGAAAGAAGCTCTTGATGCCAGGCCAAATGACTATGCGGGCGCATTGAGATTGCTCCCCAGGAAACTGCTAAAGCTTTATGTGCACAGCTACCAGTCAAAGCTGTGGAACATAGTTTTGGCGCGATTTTTAGAGAAGGAACATATAGATGCTGGTGCTATACCTGAGAGATTGGATGGGCTGAACATCCCAATCCTGGGATTTGCAACTGAGCTTGAGAATGAGACAATTGAAGCACTATATTCAGAGATTATGGCTGAAGAGCAGATAACAGCTAGGGATTTTATCTCAAGGGCCATGCCTGAGTTGAGCAGCGCAGGGGCCGTACGGCATGCATTCGCAAGGATTTATGGCCTGGAAACAGTAGAAAAGGAAGATGATGAGCTAAATACAGGAAAACAAAAGATAAAAATAAAGTTTCAGCTTGACACCGGATGCTATGCAACTACAGCTCTAGCATATCTGCTTCATGATAGAGATGCCTGCTGATCTCTGCTGCAATCTTTTCAACAGGCTGGTTTGCATTGATGAGATGCACTATGCCTTTTTTCTTGTAGTAATCAACCAAAGGCTCAGTTTCCTTGTGGTAGATGCTCAGGCGCTTCCTGATGGCTGCAGGCTTGTCATCCTCACGCTGGTATAATTTGCCGTGGCATTTGTCGCAGATGCCTTTCTTCCTTGTGGCAATGATCCCGCCATATACAGATTTGCATTTTTTGCACTGCCTCCTCTGGCTTAACCGCTTTATTGCCAGGTCGTCACTCAGCTTAAGGACAAATACCTTGTCAAGGTTTGTTATCTTGTCAAGCGCCTTTGCCTGCGAAATATTCCTCGGAAACCCGTCCAGCACGAATCCGTCGCGGCAATCCTTCTGCCTTACACGCTCCTTTACAAGGCTGGTGACTATCTCGTCCGGCACAAGATGCCCTTTTTTCATGTATGCCTCTGCCTTCATGCCAAGGTCAGTCCTCAGTGCTGAAGCATCCCTGAAAATATCGCCTGTAGAGATGTTTGGGATCTTATGGCGCTCTGCCACAAGCTTTGCCTGTGTCCCCTTGCCGGAGCCCTGCCGGCCAATCAATAAGATTCTCATGCTAATGACCTCCTTTTTACCCTAAGTATTCCAAGTCCTCTGCTGCATCTGCCTCGGCCTTCCAGGAAAGCTCCATCTGCTCGCAGATGCCCTCCATTTCCTTGCGGTATTGCTCCCATTTGTGCCAGATATCATTGATAAAAGCAGCATCATCCTTATCACCAAGCCTGGATTCAAGCTTTAAAGACCAGCGGTGGTATCCCATGAGTTCCCTGAACAGGCTAAACATAGCCTTCTTCTTTGGCTCGTCAAAAAAGCGGTATTCATGCATGTGGGAAACAGAAGCAGTGTCGGGCTGCATAATGCTTTCAATAATGTGTGTGTAGAACTCAAGCCTGTCTGCAATCTTCCTGCGGATTTCCCTCAGGAGAAATTCATCATGCTCAAGCGTGATTATCTCAAATGCCTTGTCCAGAGCCTCAAAATCCGGAAGCTTGTATCTGGATGCAAGGCTTGCATAGGTTTTTTTAATTTCAGACATCAGACGAGGAGAATACTGGGCCTGTTTTTAAGGCTTTCGAAAACATTTTGTTTTCGAAGACCAGAAAATCTTTGATTTTCTTGGCTTTCTATGTGGCGGTAAGGTATACTTTTCCGGAGCCATGCCTCAGGTGCATATTGTGACAGGGAGATGAAGATATGCCCCCGGAACATCAAAAAAGATTTAAGAAAGGATGAATTACACTGAGCATGGCCAAAAGAAGAGGGAAGCCCAGCAGGGCAGGAAGAATGCGGCAGAGGCAGCAGCCTATGAGACGGGAATAGGTTTATTGGAAAAGCCCCCGGCCGGAGTTGCACCGGCGACCTCCTGATCACTGTTCTTATAGAATACAAGTCAGGCGCACTAGCTACTGTGCTACGGAGGCACACTGCAGAAGGGTAGGATAGTGATTTAAAAAGATTTGTGTTTAGCTCACTGCTGCGGGAAGCTGTATGCGGGCTTTGTCCAAGGCGTCTCTGTATAGCGGTAAAGGTTCAGGAATGACTTTATCTGAGTGATAAGATTATTTACGTTATCAACGACATTCTGCCTGTAGCCATAGGTGTATGACCTGAAGAAGTACTTGTCAAAAAGGGTGCGCATGAAATAGAAGAGCGGCTTGCCTTCCCACCTGTTCTCATAGTCAGTCGTCAGGTAGCCGTCAAAAACCATCTGGATGCTGCCCTGGTTAAGCTTTACCTTCTGGTCGTCCTGCTCAATCTCAACCTCCTTGACATTCTGTATGACAATCCTCAGCCTTATCTCATTGACAGCATAATCAGTCATCTTCTTCCACGGCAGGAATTCCATCTCTATGTACTTTCCATCAGGACCGACACGCTCAATGTTCTTGAGCTCGCGCTTATCATACCCCATATCCCTGAACCAGATATCCAGCATCTTGTAGAACTCTGTTACGTTGAACAGGCCTTCATAAGTGAGCCTTAAATGATCCACTACGATTTCCCTTTCTGCCATTGTATCGCACTAAACTTGCTTTATGCTCTTTTTCTTTCTAAACTTAATTTGGACGGCTGCGCCGTTTGCGCTCGGCAAGCCTCGCGCACTATCCTAGTCCTGCGGACAGCCTACTACGCTTGTTGCGCGATTGTAAGTCGCGCGAACGCCAGTGAGCTTGGTGGGTGAGCAGAGCGAACCCGCCCAGCCGCCAAATCGGCTGGCGCTTTAGTTAAGTGGGATTTGCAATCCCACGAACCGAACTTGTCCGATTCGCTGGGCTTTATGCCCAGCTTAATTAAAGTGCTAGGTGATTTTGCACCTACCACATATCGTAAAATGCATTGCCCTTGCTTTCAAAGTCCAAGTATTCCTTTATGATGGTGAAAAGCTTAAGCGTGTAATACCATATCTGGTCTTCCCATATGTTCTGGATGTTCTTCTTTATAATATACTTGTGGTAAAAATCCTGCAATTGCAGCGCCAGCTTGCTTTCCTTGCTGAACCGCTCTGCATAATCAACATCCACCTGGGGATAAAATTCTATCATCAGCCTTGCCTTGGTCAGCTTCTTCTTCTGACCATCCTTTACTACTATAATCTCCTTCATGTCATACAGCTTGATGAATAGCTTGATCCAATACCTTGAATATTCAGTGATCTTGCGCCAGCCGCTCCATTCAATGTCCTGCTCAGCGCCTGTTGGCGTGGGAACCTTATGCTTGTACATGACCTCTTCAAAGTAAAATCCCATGCCCTGAAACCAGTTGTACATCAGCCTGTAGAGCCCGTCAAAATCAAATATGCCGTTGAACTTCAATCTCCAGGGAGGCAGCTTTGATTCTATGAGGACCATTATTCAACCTCACCGATGCCCTGCTGCGGCCACCATTTCTGGAGTTCGGGCTCAGGCAGGAAGGTCTTGAGCTTGAAGTATGTCTTGATTGCTTCCTGCAACCGGTAGACTTCCCTGTAGAGCTCCAGGCGATGCGATTCAAGCTCTTTCTTGAACAGCCTTTTGATGAAAATCTTGTGCAACTCTGACATGAAAGCGTTTTTTCTCCATAACCCTTCATAATCTTCTATCAGGCGGGCAGTCATTATAATTTCAGGCTCGCCCCAATTTGTCTTGTACTTAACGCCCTGATGCATGACTTCAACTTCCCTTAAAAGAATGACGTGGAAATCTATGTCAAGGGAATATGCCCAGTAATTACCGCCACGATGAGGTTTTTTGATGAACCTCCACCAGATCCAGAGCTCCTCGCCTGCCTTCTGATGCTCGCGCTGCAAATAAAGCTCCTCATTGAATTCTGTGTCTGTCCTTGGGACAAACCCCTCCTCAATGAGCCATTCGCGCATCATGATGTACAAGTTCTTCATATGGAAGTAATCCTTGTACTTGACCCTGAAGCGGGGAGCAGCCTCAATATAATTTCCCAGCGGAATATCCTGATACCGATGCTGAACAATATCGCGCGTAACTGACTCTACCATGCGGAGCTATTATTGAAGAAATGATTTATAAAGCTTTCTATTGATTGGTATATTGGTATAGGAAAGAGGGAATTAACAGATTCCATGTTCAGTCTTGCTCTTTCCATCATAAGTTCTTAGTGATGGGAGCTTTTTTGGAAGCACGAGCTTCACTGTCCCGGAAAATACATGTGCCCCGCGGGCAGCAAGGTAGGCAATACCTTCTTTAAGGCTAACTGTTGTCTGGCCACTGCTCGTCTCTATGGTTACTGCATCGGGCATATAGTTCAGGTGCGCGTATAGCATAGCAACTGATGTAGCCCCTGTGCCGCAGCTTAGGGTCTCGTCCCATACACCCCGCTCAATAGTCCGCATCTTAATGTGGTTTTGCTTAAGGATCTGCACAAAATTTATGTTAATTCCGTGCGGAAAAAGGACCCGGTCCTGGATGATCTTCAGGAATGAGTCTATGGGAAAGGCCTCAACGTCATGCACGAAAAGAACTGCATGAGGCTCACCAACCCTCAGGATATACACCGGTACCTTAAGAAGGCTTGTCTTGAAGATAGAGGGATACACGTAACCGCCCTGCAGCGTTTCTTCATTAATATAGTCATGAAGCGGCTGCAGGGAGCCCATCCTGATACAGTACAAGTCTCCTTCGTTCTTGCTAACCTCGTATATACCTACGTTAGTCTCGACGGTGATGTTGCTTAGGCCAGACCTAGAAGCGATAAAATCCCCGATGCTACAAAGCCCGTTGCCGCACATATCAGATTCAGACTCATCAGCTTCGAAAATCCTCATGCGGACATCAGCCTTCTGTGATGAGGAAAGGAATAATACGCTGTCTGCGCCTATTCCAGTTTTCCGATTACATAGCACCCTTGCTACCCTGCCCCTGTCACTATCTGAAAAAAGTAAGACCCTGCGCTCATCAATTATGATGAAATCATTTCCGTTGGTTTGATACTTTTCAAATGCAAGCTGCATAATGGGCCAAAAGCTTAAGCATATTAAAAACTTAGTGTTATTATAATAACAAAATATTATATACCCTCTATTTAAGTTCTGGCTCAATGCGGTAAAATACTGGTTTGCCTTGTACAAAATCTGAAGCTTCCAGCTTTGACAGTGCTCGGTGAACAGCATCCAGGCTAATTGGATCAAAAAAGAACCAGTCTGGAGTAAAGTCACCAGAATGGATGCCCCGCTTTTGGTAAACATTGCCAAGGTTCAGGCCCTCATGCCCTAGAATCCCTGTAATATAATGGACAGTCAGGGGTCTGTCTGATGATACGGTCCTTATGCAACCGGTCACTACTGAAGTGTCCATATCAGAGATGCTGGCAGGCGGATTTGACCAACTATGAATTTCATCAATTTTTCCCTTAGCCATATTATCCAGGACTTTTTTCAGATCATAGAGCACAGCACTTGTCGTGGGCTCCTTGCCGGCTCCTCTTCCTTCAAATTTCTGAATACCGGAAAGCTGGCCATCAATGATTGCTGCATTAAATACTCCATGCACTTCGGCCAACTGGTGCGTGCCATATTGCTTGTTGCCTACAGGAACAAAGCAGGGCTCTACCCTGATATCATACGTTTCCTGATTCTTTTCTGCTATCGCAAGGAGCTTGATGTCAAAACCGAACTGCCGGGCCGCTTCAAAATCCTCCCTTATTACATCCTCAATCCCCCGGACCCGACCGCTCTCAAAGAGCTTTCTCGGGTCCACCACTTGATTGAAGGCAAGTGTGGCAACAATAGCAAGCTTGTATGCGCTGTCGATGCCAGATATATCTGAGTGGTAATCCTGCTCTGCATAGCCGAGTCGCTGGGCCTCAGCGATTACTTCCTGAAACTGTAGGTTTTTCATTCCCGTAAGTACATAGTTACTGGTGGCGTTGATAATCATCTGGACCTTCCTAATGTTGTCTGCCGAGGAGAACAGCCTATCCACAAGTTGCAGGCCGCCTCCTGCGGCTGCTCCAAAGCGGATGTTGGTGCCACTTTGCACCGCCTGCTCAAACAGTTCCTTTCCATGCGAGGCGATGACAGCCTTGTTTGCCGTTATCACCCCTTTCCCTTTCCTGATAGCCTCAAGCATGTACTCCATAGCGGGGTTGATGCCACCCATGAGCTCAATAACAATGTCGCTCTCTTCAAGAACCTCATTGAAGGAGGTAGTGAGGTAAGGTTGCATATCTCGTGACCTGGCTTTCTCTGAATTTTTAATCAAGACCTTGCTAACCCCTACAGAGTAACTGTCAGAAATGCGCCTGAAATGACCGCTCGTCAAAGACTCAAATACTCCGCTTCCAACGGTGCCTGCTCCCAGAATCCCTACTTTGACCCACATAAGGACGTGACATGAACAAGAGACTTTTAAAGTTTATGACAAAATGGGACAAAACGGAGCGACAAATGAGAAACTGACATTTTCACAACACAAAATATTAATAGGAAAGTAAATTTTTCATGAAATGAATGGAGACTCTCCTACCAGCATACGGTATCCCATTGGCAAGCATACCGTTTTCTAGGATTACTGCTGAGGCTGTTGCCTCTGGAGATTACATTGCAGGAGGAGTGCTTATGCGAGAGCTTGCTGTACCCGCCCATGGGCAGTTTGAGCGTGCCGTTACAAAGCTTCTGCTCCAGAGCCTAAAGGAAAGGAGCATCTACAATCCGTCTCTTTTGTACCGCTGCTTTGACCCGGGAAGGCTGGAGTACGTAGTATTGAAAGGGACAGACCGAAGCTCGGATTCGCATAAGTGGGAAGAAAGCCAATTCCCAGAAGCTGATAAGTTGCACCTTTCTACTGAGGATATGCTCATCCATATTCTCGGTACGCAGGGACCCAGGCGATACCAGAACAAGACATGCGTCTCCGTGTATAATGCTGATCAATTCCAACCACTGGATCTGAACAGGGGATTATACCTGTTCAAGAATCCAGACGGAAAGAGAACTGCACTCGTGCACATATTCAATCTCCTGATACATGGGCACTTTGAGGAAGCTTTTAACCTATTTGATGATTGATGTTCTACCTAACCGTTATGGCCATTTTCCTCTACCCTCATCATGGGGAATGCAATAACATCTTTAATTGAATACTGTCTGGTAAGGAGCATAACAAGCCTATCAATACCCAGTCCGAGCCCACCCGTTGGTGGCATGCCATGCTCCATGGCGTAAATAAAATCCTTATCCATGGGGTGAGCTTCTTCATCCCCTTTCTCGCGAAGCTGTGCCTGTTGCTCAAGGAGCCTTTTCTGGTGTATTGGATCGTTCAGCTCAGTGTACGCGTTCCCTATCTCCATGCCGACGATGTAAGGTTCAAACCGCTCTATCAGATCGGGATTTTCCCGGTGTACCTTACAGAGAGGCGTGGTCTCCTGAGGGTGATCCAGCAGGAACGTCGGCTGTATCAATGTAGGTTCAACATGCAGGCGAACCAGCTCCATCACCAATTCCCACTTTGCCATCCTTCCAGAATCAATGCCCGGGAGCAGACGGCGCTGTTGCACAACCTCTCTCAATTTATCAGGACTCAAGCCGGTAGGATTAACTCCTACAATTTGTTCAAGGGCTTCATAGATGCGAATGCGCCTCCATGGAGTCTTGACGTCAATGGAATGCTCAACACCGCTTGCATCCCTGTGCACCACTGCCGTAGTACCGTTAATTTTCTTGAAGATAAATTCGTACATGCGCTCGGTCAGATCCATCATGTCATGGTAATCCGCGTATGCTGCATAGCATTCCATCATGGTAAACTCTGGATTATGGGTTGTATCTATTCCCTCGTTCCTGAAGTTCTTCGTCAAGGCATATACTCGATCAAGACCACCGATAAGCAACCGTTTCAGGTATAGTTCAGGAGATATCTGGAGATACGCAACCTGATCGTCCAAAGCATGTATCTTTGTTATGAAAGGCCTTGCGTTTGCTCCGCCGTAGATTGGTTGAATCAATGGGGTTTCAATCTCAAGGTAACCGTGCGCATCTAGGAACTGGCGCATAAGGCTTATCGCCTGGCTGCGCTTTATGAACACTTCCCGTGATTCGGGGTTGGCGATCAAGTCAAGGGTCCGGTGCCTATACCTGATCTCAGTGTCCCGCAAGCCTGCATGCTTCTCTGGCAGCGGGCGAAGCGACTTCGAAAGAAACGTGTAATCCTGAACCTCAACTGTGAGCTCACCGCGACGAGTCCTGAAAACCCTACCTGATGCCCCTATGAAATCACCTCTATGGAATATCTCACGCATGGTATCATAACGACTTGGGTCATTAATATCTTTCATAAAATATAGCTGGAGCTGTCCCGAGGTATCCTGGATTGTCATGAATGTTGTCCGGCCATGATCCCTGATACCCATGATTCTACCTGCAACCGATGCATAGTTAGTCTGATCATGCACTTCAGCAAGCACATGCGTGCGCCTATAGGCATGCGGAAATGGATTCATGCCTAACTCTCTGACTTTTTCTAGTGTCTGTACCCTGCTCTGCAATTCACCTGACATGTTACATCACCGTGTCGTGCACCAACTTCGATGCATTTTGATATTGATCGCGCTCTGTCAGAGAAGCCCCTACAAGGTTTGCCATTGCATACATTCTCTCCCTATCCCTTTGCATATGCCCTTTCAGCCTTTCGTGCAGAAGCGCCCGCGCCTTATCCGCATCATGTATATCTCCCTGGTCCAAGGCATGTGATGTTGTCGCAACCCACAGCACATTACGGACATACACATCCAGCTGCGCTTCAGGCGTCAACTGCGCATACCGCGCAGCGTCATACTCGGGTAGATTAAACCTGCCTGAATTTGTTAGGTACATGAGGGGAACCAAGTGAATAGAGGAGGCTGCAAACGTTTCATTGAGGGCTGCTTCAATATGTGGGATAGCTTCCCTAAAAGGGCTCCGGGCCCCGTATAATGGCAGGTACTCCTCATGGTACGCGGTGAGCAGTACTGTGGGATCTTTAATATCAGCAGTTCGCTGCCGCAGCAAGTCAATTTTCGCTACATAGACCAGCAGTTCAGCCATGGTGCATGAAAGGGTTCCCTGTAGGCCTTGAACTTTTCCCGCTTGCTGCTGCACATTTGGATACCCTTTCTCTGCCAGGTCCTGCCTATCTATCAGCTCGAGGAATGCAATCGGTATGGAATTCAAGAACCGCATCCATGTTTCATAGAGAGGATGTTGGCTAAAATTCCATTTGTTCAGCGGAAGCTCCTTTATTGCACGCTCGTCAATGAGGTGTAATGACGCAGGATCCACCACGCGTGAGAAATCAGCCATTATCTGCGGCTTCCAGTGCTCATAGCTGCCATCCTTACAGTCAACGACCGGCACGACGAGGTGCCCATTCCTCGTGTCAGCCGTTACTCCCTCTATAGAACCTCCCCGACAGATGAAATCAGCAAAAAAGAGTGACGGCAGGTGGTCACTGAATCTTTTGCTCGGCCACTGTCCCCTTCTCTGGACAGTCATGGGAGCAACATCAATAACATATGTTAGTCCATCCATAGTCCCACAACTATTAGATATAGCACTTTGGAGGCAGCTATTAATTTATAAAGTTTTCTACCGAGCACAAAAAATTGAAATGCTGTTTTTTGCGGCGAGTTAACTTAGTACTTCTTGAAGGCATCCTGCTCCCTCAGGCCCTGATAAAGAGCACGCACAGCTTGATGACCATTTTTCCCGTCAACTACAAAGTATATACTATGTGGACCGCCTTGGGCAAGACGTTCAATATTTACATCATCCTGCTTAAGGATACCCATTAATGCGTATCCAACTCCAGGTTGCATTTCCAAACCCTGCGCTACTACGCCAATGATGGTTTTGCCGCTCTGAACAGTTACACTATCCGGAGAAAGTGTTGGATTAGTCAACAATGCCTCCCGTACTTCTTCCACCTTATCTTGCCTTACCGAATGAAGAAGGACCTCTATCGTGTTGCTTGCATCGGCTGTATACGCATACGATACCCCATGCTCGCTTAATTCATTATAGAAAGCGGCACCGTATCCCCTAACATTTGAGATACCCCTTCTGAATAAACTCAGACGATAACAGTTATCTCTATGCGAAATCCCAGTGATTCCAGCATAGCCTTTCGAGCCATTGCCATCAATCAATGTGCCCTTTCTATCAAGGTGCCTGACACTTCGAACCCTTAAAGGAATTCCTTTTGCTATCAGAGGAGCTATCGCATCAAACTGGATTACTTTAGAACCTATCATACCCATCTCCTCAAGTTCGTCATAGTTCATGTGCGCAATTGTTTCAGCATTTTTTACAACGGTCGGGTCTGCCTGCTTGACACCATCAACATCCTTATAATTTTCTGCAAGATCTGCATCAATTGCGTTTGCAATGACTGCTTCTGAATAATCAGAACCTCCGCGCTTGAAAGTAGTAAAGCTACCTCTATGATCAACCCCATAGAATCCCGGAACTATGACTCTAAATTCCTGTTGAAGCAAGTCCCTAATATTAGAACCAACTTTTGCATAAGATTCAGGGAGAACCTTAGCATTTCCAAATCTTCCATCTGTAATCAACCCACTTTCTGGGAAATAAATTGCAGTTTTCAAACCCGCTTGACCCATTACATGAGCAAGCATGCGCGCATTTCTCCTTTCCCCATGGGGAGCAATAGCATCGACATACTGCTTTTCTGTTTTATAACCCCCATCCTCTCTTATGGCCCTGGACAATTCCTCAAATTGAAGTTCACTGAGCGCCATTCTTATGTCATGCGCTGTTTGTTTAAATTGTCCATTAACTTCGTCTATTTCTTGCATGCCATCTTGCCCACGATACCTGTGTTCAGCTGCCTTAGTAAGCAGATTAGTTATGCCAGCAGGTGCAGAGGGAACAATTACCCTTAAATCCGGGTCCTTTGCAATTATGTTCTCAACTACCCAAACCAGGCTTTTTGCATCCTTTAACGGTTCCCCTCCAAATTTTCCCACTGTCACCATTGTCATTGCACCTTAGAATTTTAACGCTCTAGCGCTTGACTTTAATTGTCTTGCGACAAAACCTTAGTTGATTAGGCTGCCCCGAAGTAATGTAGGCGGAAAGCCATTTGCTATCCCAATGCCCATTGCTATTACTCTTATCCGTAGTGTACTGACTGTCTAAATTCATTATTGAAAATTCATGGGTTTAAAACCCCTTGCTTTAGCATGAATTTTCAATCCCGCAAACTTGCCTATCAATCACGAGGCGCAATCAAAACCCCAGCTTTTAAGCTGGGGATTGCGCCGAGTGGCAAGTTTGCGTTATAAAAACAGAAAATTTATATAGATTATAAACTTAATGTTATAATAATAACAATTTGTTTGAACTATGGTGACCGTAAGCAACCTCATTGAGAATGAAATAAAAAGAAGGCCTTTGCTTCAGGAAGCACTGACACAGGGTATTGTGAGCTACAGTGCGATGGCTGAACAGCTGCAGGCCAAGATAGCAGAGAAGCTTGGAAAGGAGGTACATGTGCCTGCGATTATCATGGCTCTCAGGAGGCATGCTGAAAAATTGCAGGGGCAGAGCAAAGAGCAGCAGAAGTTCAGCTTCAATGCTGAAATCATAATGAAGAGCAACCTGGTGGATGTGGGAGTGCTCAAGACGCACAGTTTCTTTACGAGGCTTGAAGATATATATGACCTGGCTGATTTTGAGAAGGGTGATACCCTTAATATTATTCAGGGGAACTATGAGATCTCTATTGTCATAAATGCGAAATACAAGGAGAAACTGCTTGATATTCTCAAGGATGAGCGGATTCATGTAACTGAAGAGAATTTAAGCTCGGTTTCAATCAATTTTTCCAAGGATTATGTTGATACGCCAGGTGTGCTCTTCTCTTTTACAAGGGTTTTAGCCTGGAATAATATAAATGTCGTGGAGATAGTTTCTACCAGCAAAGAGCTTACCTTTATCATCCCAAAGAAAGATACAGCGCTAGCGTTTGAGGTGCTGCAGGAATTGATTGAGGAGAAAGTGTAAAAAAAAGCAAATGTTTTAATAATAAAAGTTTATCGCTTATATACCATGACAAATACATTACTCTTTAAAAGTTTTAATTGTTGCGGGAAAACAATACAATGCACTACCGAGTTAGAGTTCGTTTCAGATTTCGCAACCCATCTAAAACATAATGCTACTCTCTTTGAATTACATAAATTCTTTCTGGAAAAAGAAATGCGAACTAGAGATGAATATTTCAGGAACAGGTTTGGCACAGGTGAAGAGTTCAAGCGCAACGCCAGAAAATACCTGAAAGCAATGGGCATTCTTAAATAACGCAAACTTGCCACTCGGCGCAATCCCAAGCTTAAAAGCTGGGGTTTTGATTGCGCCTCGTGATTGATAGGCAAGTTTGCGGGATTGAAAATTCATGCTAAAGCAAGGGGTTTTAAACCCATGAATTTTCAATAACATCAAAAGCCTTTTAAAATAAGCTCTTTTCTTTGATATCATGCTTATAGGAATAGTCGGAAAACCATCAGTAGGAAAAAGCACGTTTTTCAAAGCCATAACTCTGGCGGAAGTGGACATAGCTGCGTATCCGTTCACTACAATAAAATCTAATTCAGGCGTTGCATATGTAAAGGTTGAATGCGTCGACAAGGAATTCAATACCCAGTGCAATCCCCGCCAGGGATTCTGCATGCAGCACAAGAGGTTTGTACCTGTTGAGCTGATGGATGTTGCTGGCCTAGTGCCGGGAGCGCATGAGGGAAAAGGAATGGGAAACGCTTTTCTTGATGACTTAAGGCAGGCAAATGTGCTGATACACGTGATTGACGTTTCCGGCAGCACCAATGAGAAGGGAGAGATGGTTGCGGCAGGCAGCTATGATCCTGCAAATGATATCAAGTTTCTTGAGTTTGAGCTTGATATGTGGTACTTCAGGCTGGTTGAGAAAGGCTGGGAGAAGTTTGCCAGAACAGTGCAGCAGGAGAAAGGAAAAGTATCAAAGGCTGTGGCAAAGCAGCTGTCCGGGTTAGGGATTACTGAACTTTTGGCCGAGGAGGTTATCCAAAAGGAAGGTTTTCCAGAGGATATAATGAAGTGGGATGCGTCTGTGTTGAGGCGGCTTGCAGTTACGCTGCGAAAACTGACCAAACCGATGGTGATAGCCTGCAATAAGGTTGATGTAGCCACCGGCAATGAGAATTTTGAGCGCCTTAAGAAGGAATTTCCAGAGCATATTCTGGTGACATGCTCCGCTGAGGCTGAGCTTGCGCTGCGGGAAGCGGCAAAGCATGAGCTTATTTCCTATGTCCCGGGAGAAAACAGCTTTGAGATATTGAAAGCTGAGAAGCTAAATGATAAGCAGAAGCAGGCGCTTGAGTTTATCAGGGCAAATATTTTAGAGAAGTATGGGAGCACGGGTGTACAGCAGGTTGTTGACAAAGCTGTTTTTGAGTTATTGAAGTACGTTGCAATATTTCCAGGCGGCGTAAACAAACTGGAGGACAGCGAAGGGAGAAGGCTGCCTGATGTCTTTTTAATGCCGCCGAGATCTACAGCTCTTGATTTTGCCTTCAGGCTGCATACTGATTTTGGGAAGAATTTCATACGGGCAATTGATGTCAGGACAAAACGGGTTATCGGGAAGGATTATTTATTGAAGAACAAGGATGTTATTGAGATTGTTGCAGGGAAATAGCACTGGACACCCTATAAATCTTCTTATCTAGTGATGCAGCCTTTATTGAGCTATTTCTTAGTACACTGGTCACTGGACATGTGCGCGTGAGGTATATAAAGGGGTTCTGTGCAGTATTTTACGTATAAAACTGAACAAGCTTTATAAAAGAAGAAATAACTACTTCTATTATGGTTGATTTGTCTGAGAAAAAGACAAGAGAGGGCATAATAGATCCCCAGCTGATTGATGCTGGTTGGAAAGAAGAATCTCTTAAAAGAGAAGTTAACTCAATTAAATCGGACTTTAAACTTAAGAAGTATGAGCTCAATTATAACCCGAAAGATGAAGGGGAATCCAGATTTATTGATTATGTTCTCCTTGATTCTGATAAAAGCGTTTTAGCTATAATTGAAGCCAAAAGGTTCTCCGTAAATGCTGAAAAAGGTACTATACAGGCCACAACATATCAAAAAGATATTGAAACTCAAACTAAATATACAGTTCCAGTATTCCTAACAAATGGGAAAGATTGGTATATCAAAGAAAAGGGCCTTCCAATCAGAAAGATTTCAGGGCATTTTTCACAATCTGATCTCCATAGAAGGATGATACTATCAAAAGGAAGACAAAAATTATCGGATATAGAGATAAGTCCTAGAATTATAGATCGATCAAAAAATATGGAGATAGTTAGGCAGGTTCTAGACCATCTTGAGAAAGGTAATCGGAAAGTACTCATTAATATGGCAACTGGAACAGGAAAGACCCGGGTGTCAATGGCAATAATTGATGCTCTAATTAGGACTAGTTATGTTCGAAATGTCTTATTCGTTGTAGATAGGATTGCCCTTGGAAAACAAGCATATGATGCCTTTGGTGATTTTTTAGGTTCAGAACCTAGAACTTTGCTGAATCAATTTAAGGACTTTGACAGTGATAAAAGGGTATATGTCTCTACAGTCCAAACCTTAAAGGAAAAAAGGAAAGAAGGAGGAGCTAATCTGCAAAGGTTTAGCCCAGCCTTCTTTGATATAATTATTTTTGATGAAGCACATAGGTCATATTATGATCCTGATAGGCAAGTTTTCAAGTATTTTGATGCTATTCAAATAGGGTTAACAGCCACTCCCTCTAAAACTGAAGCAAAAGATACCTTTGAATTATTTGATTGTATTGATGGAAAACCTACAGTTAAATATGATTATGATGAGGCTGTTCGAGACGGGGTACTAGTTCCATATGATGCTCAAATAATCTCTACAAAGGTATTGGAACTGGGAGTTAAAGGAATAGATTTGGACAATGATTTGAAAACAGAATTAATTAGACAGGAGGAGGATCCTGATCATTTTCAAGTTCCAGGAAAGCGATTCGCGAAATATTTTACTGATGCCAAAACAAATGCCCTTATAGTTACTGAATTCATGAATCGATGCTATAAATCTGAGGATGATAAGCCATGTAAGACAATATTTTTTTGTGTGAATGTTGAACATGCTGAGGCGTTAAACAGTATGTTTGGCAAGCTGCATCCTGAACTGGCAGATGAAGTTGACGTAATCGTATCTGAAAAGGCACGATATATGGATGGAGTAAAGAGATTCAAAAAAGATCCAAGCCCAAGAATAGCGTTATCTGTGGGGGTTCTCGATACCGGTATTGATATCCCTGAAATGATGAATCTTGTTTTTGTGACTCCTGTTTTTTCGACTATTCGCTTTTGGCAGATGTTAGGTAGAGGCACTAGAAATTTTAAATCATGTAGGATTAAATCGATTCTTCCTTTAAAGGATGGAACTCCAGCCAAAGATGATTTTAGAATACTTGATTTTAAGTTTGGAGATTATTCTAATGTTTTGACACATCAATTAGTGCAGGCTGACAAATCTAAAATCATAGAGGATACTAAAGTTAAAATATTCAAGAAAGAAGTCGAATTATTAAAGAAAAAGCTGACAAATGAAGAAAAAGATATTGTTGAGACACATATAATAGAATCAATTAATAAAATTGACCAGAAATCGTTCATAGTAAAGCCAAAAGTTGATGTTATTAAGAGGGTTGTTTCTAAAAAATATGACCTCAAAGAACATATTGACGATTTAATGGATGAGATTGCCCCTCTGATTAGGTTTAGTGAATTTGGAGACGGTAAGGCCCAAACTTTTATTTCACGATGTGTTGACTTATTCTTTTATGTGAAGGAAGGAGATAAGCAAAGCATTCTTGAGGTGCAGGACTTTGTTCAGGAGAGAATAGAGAATATCTGGAGCTCTAATCTTCAAGCTGTGCGCTCAAAGCAGGACGCAATACAAAGAATAATGCAGGAAAAGTTCTGGCAAGAGCTAACTTTTGCAGATATTGACTTCTTGATAAGGGTAATAGCCCCGCTAATGAAGTATTATGAGCATGAGAGAAAGAAAATTATTAGGGTTGATGCACCCGATAGTGTTCTTACTATCAAATCTTTTACTATGCCCAAGAAGGAAGATCCGCTACTTGCCGAGATTAGGAAAAACCCATTGTTACAGAAAATGATGCGAGAAGGTATAACTTGGAAAGAACTCCTTGAGATAGAGAAACAATTAAAGGATTTAAATCCTAATTGGACTATAGAAAACATACAAAGAACTCAGGATTTTGTTGGGTTCTTAAGGGCTATCTTAGAATTGAAGGATTTGCCTGATCCCCAGGAGATGATAAAGGATCAATTTGAAAAGCTTATTGTTGAGAATAATAAAGAGTATAATGCAAAACAGATCCATTTCCTGCGAATCTTGGAGCAGTTTTTTGCCATTAATAAACATCTAACTCCTAAGGATTTTACCGAGCATCCCCTTTCTGATGAGAATCCTTTGGATAAGTTTAGTACAGGTCAGCTTAAGATGATTGTTAATGAAGTAAGTAAGATTAGGATTAAATAGGTATTATTTTATAATACCTCTTTTAGCAAAAAGTTTAAATAGTAAAGCCATATCCTGCTTCTAAAAATGAGTAAATACAAACCACGAACTGTTAAGCTTGAGAAAGAGGATGACCTTCTACTTAAAAAGATTTGCAGCTTAAACGGAGTAGCTGTCTCTACCTTTATGAGGGATGCAATCCTTGAGAAACTTGCAGCAGGCTCAGTCTCTAATATAGCCGGAAAGAATAAAATCCAATATCACCCAGATACAGACTCATTTAGCTGGAACATAGAGCCTGATGACGGTAAAGAAGTAGAGGTTTTAAGAAACCTTAATCTTGAATTTATACAAGATTTGTCGGCTAATATCATGCTTCAAATACAGAAGCGCAATGATACTTTAGGGAAGAAAAACGATAAAAGTGTAGCAGTGCCGAAGGCGTTGGTTAAGGGATGAAACAGTTACCAAAGGGGTGGATAAAGAGAAATTTATTAGAGTGCGTTGAAAGAGAAACGTCATCTAATAACTTAAAGATCCCACAGAGTGAATTTTTGGAAAAGGGTAAATTCCCTATTATTGATCAAGGAGATAATTTTATCGCAGGTTATACGGACAATGAATCTAAGGTATTAAAGATTAACAGACCAGTAATAATCTTTGGTGATCATACACGAATTTTAAAATTTATCGAATTTTCCTTTGCATTAGGTGCTGATGGAGTAAAGGTTATATTGCCTAAATCTGATATTAATCCTAAGTATCTGTTTTATTTCTTAAAAAATATAAAAATAGAGTCTCATGGGTATAGTAGACATTATAAATTCTTAAAAGCATTAGATGTGGTTATCCCGCCTATATCTATCCAGGATAGGATAGTCTCAATTTTGGAGAAGGCAGAAAAACTAAAACAAAAAAGAGAAGAAGCTGATAGGCTGACTCAGAAGTATTTGCAGAGCGTGTTTTATGGGATGTTTGGAAAAATCAAGCCACAAGAATTCGATAGTGAAATATTTGAAATAATTGATGGAGATAGAGGGGTTAATTATCCGCATGGTGATGATTTTTCTGATGAAGGTTATTGTTTATTTTTGAACACTGGAAATGTGAGGGAAAATGGCTTTAATTTTGATGAGGTTATGTTTATTACTAAAGAAAAAGATGGACAATTAAGAAAAGGTAAAGCAAAGATAAATGATATTATCCTAACTACGAGAGGGACTGTAGGGAATGTTGCTTTATATAGTCAAGAAATACCATTTAAGAATGTTAGAATAAATTCCGGAATGGTATTATTAAGACCAAACCTTAAAAGAATGAATCCTAGATTCTTGTCTTTTTTGATTCATATGCCAATTATACAAGACCAATTTAAACAAGCAAATTCTGGGACTGCACAACCGCAATTACCTATAATCAATCTAAAGAAGATAAAAATACCTCTTCCACCTCTTCCTCTCCAGGAAAAATTTGCAAAGATAGTAAAAAGAGTTGAAAATCTAAAAGAAAAACAAAATCAATCCAAGGAAAAGATTGACAATCTATTCAATTCATTGATGCAGAAGGCGTTTAGAGGTGAATTAGCATAATGGACAAGATTAAAGTCTTAAACAAAGATGTTAGCTTTTATAAGTATAATGAAGATGATTTTATATGCATAACTGATATTGCAAAGTATAAAGATCCTGAACGAAGTGATTATGTTATTCAAAATTGGCTTAGAAACAGAAATACTATTGAATTCCTGGGCATTTGGGAGCGTATAAACAACCCCAGTTTTAATCCCCTCGAATTCGAGGGGTTTAGAGTATAAAAAATGGATAAAAAGATTAAAGTATTGGGCAAGGAAATATCATTAGCATATGAAAATAAAGAGGATTATATATCTCTAACAGACATCGCAAGATACAAGAATCCCAAAGAACCAAAAGATGTTGTTAAAAACTGGCTAAGAAATAAAAACACTATCGAATTCTTAGGGCTTTGGGAAAGGATAAACAATTTGCATTTCAAAGGGGTCGAATTCGCCTCCTTTCTTGGACAAGCAGGAAGTAATTCTTTTGTTTTATCACCTCAAAAGTGGGTTGAAAGAACAAATGCTATTGGCATTATATCAAAATCTGGCAATAATGGGGGCACTTTTGCTCATAAAGATATTGCCTTTGAGTTTGCATCATGGATTTCTGCTGAATTTAAATTATTCTTAATTAAAGAATTCCAGAGATTAAAGGAAGAAGAAAATGAAAGAAAATCTCTAGACTGGGATATCAAAAGGAATCTAGCAAAAATAAATTACAGAATTCATACAGATGCGATTAAAAGACACCTTATACCTGAACAGATATCAATTGATGAGAAGAAACTTATTTATGCAACTGAAGCAGATATTTTAAACCTTGCGCTTTTTGGATTGACTGCAAAAGAGTGGAGAGAAAAGAATCCTTCCATGGAAGGCAATATGCGGGATTATGCTGATGTAACCCAGTTAGTGTGCTTATCCAATCTTGAAAATCTCAATGCCCATTTTATTAAAGAAGAAATCTCTAAAATATTACGATTAGAAAAACTGAACAAAATAGCAATTGAACAAATGACGTTATTGACTAAACTACCCGAAATAAAAAAATTAAGATGAGGCGCAAACACAAAAATGAAAGACCAACAGAATCATTTCAAGAGGAATTAGCATGAACGCAAGAGATATTTTAACAGAAAGATTTGGCCGGAAGATTCCTAAAAGAAGGAGTCAAAAAGTAAAAATGAAGATACTTAGGAGAGGCCTTCAAAAAAAGGGTCTTTCTCTTGTATCCAAAGATGTCCATGATTGTCTCCCAAAGAAACTAGGTCTTTATTGGAGGGTCTTCGGAGCTTTTCCTGCAAGCTTTCAGACGGCTGCTGGTAGAAAAATGCAAGTTGCAATGATAAATGAACTACAAGGAGATCCTAAAGTTAAAGCAATTAAGGAATACATTGGACAAAAAGATGTAGAAGTATTATTACTTTATAAGATGGTTAAAACCAGGAAAATTAGAGATATAGATAACTTTACAAAAAATATTATTGATGCATTGCGAAAAGGAGGTCTTTTCCAGGATGATAGTCAAGTTAAATTCTACGCCAGTAAGATTGAATACATGGAAGTAAAAGACAAAAGATATTACAGGGCATATGAGAAAGTGATAGTGAGAGTGGACTTACTTAACGAGACTAACGAACCTTGTAAATCATTTAACGCAATATTCAAAGGTGAAACAAAATGTTAATTTGTATCAACAAGAAAGCACAAAGAGGTGACAATTCTGGCTTAATCATTGCAATAATTGCAGCTGTAGTGATTACAGTCTTAGTATTGTACTTTCTGGCGCAGTTAGCTATCTGGATTGGTGTTGCTGGATTGATCGTAGCTGTTATTTTATTCTTTACAGGGAATCATGAATTTGGAATAATTATCTTAATAGTATCTATAATCTTACTTGCATTCGGATTTGGGGTAACACACTTCTTTGAGAGCAATCCTACTGGAAGAGTTCTATTGGATGGAGCCAATGTCGCTGTAAATACAACTAAAGAAGGATATAATGCATATAATCAAGCTTTAGGAGGTTTAAAGTAAAATGTTAGACTCAAACCTTAAATCAAAAATAAACAAGCTTTGGGATAGGTTCTGGAGTTCAGGACTTAGTAACCCTATTACAGCGATTGAGCAAATGTCTTATCTGCTCTTTATGAAGAAATTAGAAGATGAAGATGATAAAAGACAGCAAGAATCTGATTTCACTGGAGGAAAATACAAATCAATATTCAAAGGTAAGGAAGACTGTAAATGGTCTGTATGGAGTATTAAGCCTGCAGAGGAAATATTAGACCATGTAAGAGACAAAGTATTTCCTTTCATGAGAAACATCGGTGATGAAAATTATAAAGATTATATGAAAGGGGCTAACTTTGGGCTTCCAACTGCATCCTTGCTCATTGAGGCTGTAAACATAATCAATGATATGCATATCAAGGAGCAAAACCAGGACACACAAGGCGACCTTTACGAATACTTATTATCAGAATTGCAAACCTCAGGGAAAAATGGCCAATTTAGAACACCTAGGCATATCATTAATTTGATGGTGGACCTAGCAAACCCTGAAATAGGGGATAAAATCTTAGATCCTGCCTGCGGGACAGCTGGTTTTTTAGTAAATGCCTATAATCACATATTAGACGCTAATAGGAAACAATCCGTGAGCATCCTAACTCCTTCTAAGAAGAAAATCTTAGATGAAAGCTCAATATATGGGTATGATATTGATGAAACTATGACCAGGATTGCCTTAATGAACCTTATGATGCATGGCATTAAAAAACCTAATGTCAGGAGACAAAATACTCTCTCAGGTAACTATACTGAAGAGAATATGTATGATGTTGTTTTAGCCAATCCACCATTTAAAGGAAGTCTAAATGAAGCTGAAATAAGTGATAGGTTTAGAATTAAAACAACTAAAACAGAACTGTTGTTCCTAGAACTAATGTTTATGACGTTAGCTCCATCAGGAAGATGCGCTGTAATAGTGCCTGAAGGTGTTTTATTTGGAAACTCTAATGCACACAAAGCTATAAGACAGATGCTACTTAAAAAATGCAGGCTTGATGCTGTTATATCCATGCCCTCTGGAGTCTTTAAGCCATATGCTGGTGTCTCAACGGCTATCTTATTCTTTACCAAAGGAGAGCCTACCAAAGAGGTATTCTTCTATAAGATGGAGTCTGATGGGTTCAGTTTAGATGATAAGAGGACTTTTATAGATGGGAGGGGAGACATTCCAGATATATTACAACGGTTTGAGAATAGGTTAAAAGAAAAGCCTTTAGATAGGAAGAAGAAATATTTCCTTGTACCTATTAAGGAAATTGAAGAAAAAGAATTTGATCTAAGTATCTCTAAATATAGGGATATAGAGTACGAAGAAGTAAAATATGAGAAACCAGAGGTTTTAAAGAAACAAATTCTTGAATTGGAATCAGAGATTATAAAGGGTTTAAAAGATTTAGATATCTAGACCAAACCAAAACCCTTTTAAACAACCTCTTTTTCTATAAGCCTGCGGGAGTGTAGCTCAGCCTGGGACACAACAACTAGGCTTGCTGTGCAGGATAGAGCGCACGGCTGAAGACGGTATTCTGAGCGGAAACGCGATGAATGGCTGATACCGTGGTGTCGGGAATTCAAATTTCCCCACTCCCATTTTTTTCTCCAAAAAGGGAATATATAAATACTTACCATAAACAGGTTCTTTTGTGAAAATGTATACTATATTTGCAACTGACACTTTTAAGGAAGTATACGCTACTTTGGATAAAAGCGAGCAGATATGGATAACTAATATAAAGGTTAAGCTAGAAGAAAATCTAACTGGTAAAATCCTTAAATTTGCTTGGTTTAGGGAGAAGAAATACCTAAATAAAAGACTGTATTATTTAATAGATGAACAAAGTAAAAGAATATTGTTTGTGGCCTTTGCCTCTAAGAAAGATCAGCAAAATATAATTAATTTTGTTATAGTAAATATGAAAGAATTACTAGAATATTTAAGAAACCTAGCTTAAAATTTACTGATTCTTCCGTGCTTAATATCTTCAAGACTTAATTGCAGTTGAATTAGAGCATCATCTGCTATTTTGGCCTTCTTCTTTAGTCTTTGGTATTCTTCTTTCGGGATAGTAACTGTGTTTTGTGCCATACATTTATAGAAGAATGGCTGCTATATATACTTTATTATGTTGTAGAATAATAACTAAGCGGCAACTCTAACATCGTTATTCCTCTCAGCAAACCCATCAGCAAACTGCTCCTCACATTCGCCTGTAATTTCACCGCGGCAGTATGTTTGCTGCTCTTCTTCTGAAAGCCTGGCCCATTGGCTGTGGCCGAGCTCGTGGAGAAGGACTTCCTTTACGTATTCGTAAGAGAACGAATCTGCGTCATATAATGTAATTGAGTCCTTATAGAACATGCCTACTGTTATTTGATTGCCCCTGTTGTAGCGGTAAGGCGTGTCGGTAAAATAGATAGCGCTTACACCCTCAAAATAAGACTCTGGGATCTCAGCGAGCAATCCCTTCATGGCTGCCTTGTCAATGCCTTTGTCAAAGACCAATGAAGGCTGGGCGTAGGCGCTGTAGAGACTTACCAGTATCATAAGTATTGCTCCCGCAACTCTAGCAACCTTTTTAAATAGAGTCAAAGTAATACCCCCCAGAGGTAACTTCTATGAGAGGTAGTATATAAACTTTACTAACTTTTACTATTACAGAGTGGTAATATGGAGAAGCCAGGATTGATTAGGAGGGTTATAGCACGGTTCGGCAGAGGGATAGGGCTTATCTTCATACTCATAGGCATCCCGCTGTTCATTGCGGGCCTGATATTGCTGCTCATTCCGCTGATAGGCTGGGTGTTTGCAATTCCCTTACTTGTCGTAGGCGCCTTTGTCACGTTTCTCGGGATACTAATAGCTGCAAAAACTGCAATTCACCATAGGCATTTACATACTGGCCATAGCCATGCTCACGAAAAGAATGAGGAAGTTGAAGTAAAAGGTAATCTGGTATGCTACCGGTGCGGCGCGTACATCAGCGAGAAAGACCTGATATGCCCAAACTGCGGGGCGAAGCAGTAAAATATTTTAATTATACTGTACTTCTATAAATATGCCAGAATATTTGTCAATGTTTACACAGGGTACTGCTGCATTAAAGAAAGCCCGCGATACTTTAGAAACTACAAGGGCTTTGCAATTATATGGAATTGCACTATCCTATCTTGAGCAGGCCGCCTTTAGCAAGTATGATACGCAACAGGAAGCTTTGTTCAAAAGCGCAGAGGCTAACTTTGAAGCGGGTCGTCTGTTTATGCAATTGGGAGATAGGCAAAGTGCATACTGCCATTATGCTTCTGCAGTTTCTTTATGTAATAGGACTATTAGAAACCCAGCTTCAATTTTTATGGTAGGAAGAGTAAATCTGCTGGCTGCTAAAAATTATGCGCTTCATGGTAAGCCCTACCATGCACTTACTTTCTTGCGCTTTGCTCAAGGCTATCTGCCTCTGGACACTGAAGAATATAAGCAGTTAAAGGATTTAGAATATGCACTCCATCCTTTTATCAATTAAGTTTTTTTATCTTGGCAACGAAAAAACCCTCTGTATCATTGTCCTGTGGCCATATCCTCAAGCATTTCCTTATTTCTGGATTGTAGGATTGGCCTTCAAATTCTAATATTGCAGGGCTGCGCTTTATGGGAAGTTTGATGTCTTCCAAAGAGGCAGTATCGTATTTTCTGAGCAGGAAGTCAATAACGCCTTCATCTTCTTCCGGCTCAAGCGTGCAGGTTGAATACACCAAGGTGCCTCCATCCTTAAGATTCCTGAATGCTGTCTCTATCAATTGCTTTTGAGTGCCGGCAAGGCGATTGACCATGACAGGATTCCATATCAATAAAGTTTTGAAGCTTTTCCTTATGGTGCCTGTGCCGGAGCAGGGGGCATCCACCAGGATGCGGTCAAACTTCATGCCCTTGAAACCTTGCCCTTGGCTCAATGTGACGAGCGCATTGGTAGTGCCTGCACGCTGCAGATTGATGCCCAATGGCTTGAGCCGCAACCCCTGGTAATCATTTGCAATGATAAGGCCCTTGTTTTTCATTATGGCTGCAATCTGTGTCGTCTTGCTGCCCGGGGAAGCGCACATGTCCAGAACAAGCTCACCTGGTTTAGGATCAAGAACAATAGGCGGTATCATTGAAGCTGCTTCTTGCACATAAATATAACATAATGAATGCTACGGAAGATTTCCAATGTCTCTTCTTCCCTTTTGGGCATGCTCAATCCAGAAGCCTTCCCTGCACCAGGGCACCTGCTCAAGCTTCCAGTTTTTTTCCAGCCGTTTCTTAAGATCTTCTACGGAAATCTTCAGCGTATTGACCCGGATGGAGCGTCTTAGGAACGTCAAAGAAATTTTTTTAAAGGCTTCCCAATCCGTGAGCTGGGAATAGCGCTCTATAAACTTCAGCTTGAATTCTATGATTTTGCCGTCTGCTGAGATTCCTAATGTTTCCATTGCGACCAGGAATGTATTTCGCTTTATAAATCGTTCAGTTATAATCTAATAGCATAATCTTTATAAAAAGACCTTTAATGTCAATCTTATGGTAACTTTTGTACCTCATAATGAACTGATGGAATCTGACCCTTTACAAAGAGACAAATTTTTCTGGGCTTGCTATGGCATTGAACCTGCACAACTTGAACGAAAAATAGATTTTACCTTGAGAGATGTTTTCTTTGCTGCATCCCTCATTTATCAGCGCTGCCTTACAAGACAAATGCCAAAACACAGCGCTTTAGCTCAAATTACTATTACTAATATAGCCGCATTGCTTGGCCCGTGGGAAAATCCATCTAGGGAAGTTTCAGAAGTAAGCCGCACAATACGTAAGGCATTCTTTGGCGACGATATTCTTAATCATACTAATGAAATACGAAGAATGACATTTGAAAATTACCACCATAAGCCTTTCAGAGTTAATGCCCAGCAGGCAGCTTCACGCTGGGGGATATCGTATAGTGATGGAGATCTCCAAAGGGGCGTGAAAATTCCTTACATACTCGGCGCAAGAGAGCTCTTCTTATTTGGAGTTTACTTTGCTGTAGGCTGGTTTGATAGTGGCAGAGATAGATTCGTTCTGGGCACTACAAAGAAAAACAGAGTCTTGATTAAACAGCGGGTCATACCATTAATTTATGAACTCTTTAACATAGAGCCCGGGACCAATGATCGTGAACGAACCTCACAGGCCACTGGCCAAGATACTTACGAATCTTTAGATATTTATATTGATTCTAAGGCACATGCGAGCTTTCTAAGAAAGCATTTCCGTTTCTATACTGCCAAAGATGGTGAACAACGGATATACCAGTTACCAAAGAAATGGCCTAATTTAGAAGGAATGTCTCTGCACGATGCAATGACTTATTTTCTTGCAGGTGCAATTGCTGCAAAGGGGAGAATCGGAAAATACAGATATGACGGATCCCCTGAACTAAGCTTCCAGCATGTTAATGAGAATTATCTTGAAAGTTTGGCTGAAGCCGCACATACCGCAGGATTTACCCCAAATACAGAAGCAAAGGGGCAAGCTACAAAGTTAGCCTTTAGAAAAGGAACTCTTGATTCTATGCTTACTATTGATCTGGCTCAAAGCTTACTATTTGATCCAATGAGAGGTTTATTTGTTAACCCAGTTCACCTTGAGAGATTAGCAACATATAAACCGGAATATTAATCTAAAGTTTTAGACACATACACCCCATCGGTCTTATATCCAAACTTCCTATAGTATTCTTTTGCACCAACTCCTGAGATGACCAGCATCTTTCTTGCATCGTATTGCTCCCTTGCAATCTTCTCTGCCTCTGCCAATAGTTGCGAGCCGAAGCCCTGATGCTGGAGTGCAGTACTGTCCTTCTTGCCCAGGGGGACTGCCTTTCCATAGACATGCAGCTCGCGTATGCCTGCAGTACCCTGAGTTATTTCCGGCCTGAAAGGCATGTATGGGATCCGGAGCCGGCAGAATCCAACCAGGATATCCTGCTGCAGATCTTCAGCTGCAATAAATATCTCTGTGCCTTTTGATGCCTCATAACTGGCTGCCTTTATTTTTACATTATCTATTGCAATGCTCCTGCCCTTTGGCTCACGGCACCTGATGCACCTGCACGCAACCCCTTTTTCCCTTGCAAGCTGCCCAACATACTGCCGAAGATTAGTCTTATCAACGCCTGCATCAGTCATGTTTGTGGGGATATCACGCTGAACGCGCATTATCCTCACATATTCTGGCACAATTTTCTTGAAGTCTGTTATTATGGAAGCTGCCTCTGCGGTAGTTATTGGAGTAAATTTACCCTGCTTCCATTGGTTGTATAATGTAGTGCCTTTCAATACCATGCAAGGATACAGCTTGAAAGCGTCAGGCCTGTAATCGGGATTATCAATGTATTCCTGCAAAGCTTTCATGTCCATTTCCCTGGAAACATCTGGAAGCCCGGGCATGGCATGGTAGCCAACTTTCATGAACGAATCTTTCAATAGCCTAGTTGCAAGAATGCTATCCTGATTTGTGTGGCCGCGGTTAGTCAGTTTTAATATCTCATCATAAATCGTCTGGATACCGAGCTCAACACGAGTTGCTCCCTGCTGCAGGATCTGGCTAATGTGGGGCTGCATGCACCAGTCCGGCTTTGTCTCAATGCACAATGCTATGCAACGGGATGCTGCTTTCTCATTCCTCAGCTGCTCATGAGCAAGCATGGAGCCTGAATATTTTCCCTTGAGGGAAAGCATCTTTTCGTGCAAGCGCCTGGCGCGGGATTCGTCCTGTATATCTCCGGGAAGCTCAAAGAATCCCTTGAATGCCTGCATGTCAATTCTTCCTTGACGCATGAACAAGGATGAGAAGTCATTCAATGCCTTGAAGAGATATGCCACAAACTCATGCTGGTATTCCAATGGATACGAAGGAAATGTGCCCCCCATTATTATGAGCTCAACCTTTTCCGGCAAATGACCGGTTACAATATACTGCTCCAGGCGATTGAAGACCTGCATATATGGATCGTATAAGTTGCGGGCAGCTCTTCTTGGATTGGGCTCCCTTCCCGTATATGATTGAGGAACATCTCCAAAAACTGAGCCGGGGCCGCCGGGGCAGAAGGTACAGGTCCCGTGACGGCATTTTCTTGGGGCAGTCATTACCGCTACCACTGAAACGCCACTCTGGCTTCTCACCGGCTTCTGAATCAACTTCATGTCTGCATC
>JACPIF010000011.1:0-94123 GCA_016188215.1 Candidatus Woesearchaeota archaeon | reverse complement strand
ATATAAGTGCGAACCTGCTTCACTGCATACTTCTTGCTGAGCCTGAGCTTAAGCCTTGACAATTCTTCCTTGCTGACGTCTTTCTGCCTCAGTGTCTCAATGAGCTCTTTGAGCATTGTTTGCTGTGCATCCATCAGGGAAAGGAACAATCCATAGCTTTTAAAACTTTGTTTGAGAGCTTGAATGTCAAGAACCACCAGTCACAGACTGGTGTTTAGGAAACACATCGTTTCCTAAGCCCAGAAAATACAGGTATTTTCTTGGGAATGTTACATAGGAACTACATTGGGTGGTTCTTGAGCATGCTCAGAATTCCAGAATGTAATTTTAGGTTTACGGTGGTAAACCACCATTCAAAGAATGGTGGAATTCTGACATTAAACTAAATGAGGAGGAAAAGCTCAGCAAGCTGAGCTGACTATATACGGTCCGCGAACCGCGATTGCACAGCCATAATCGCGGACCGCCCTGTAGTGGAGTGGCGAAGCCCCATGCAAGTTTTAATGTAGTGCAAATCCATAACCAGAATCACAATTCACGGAGCAATTCAAGCAGGAGGAAAACTGCATAGAAAATAACCATGATCAGGCCGTGCTTCCAGTTCAGCTGGCCGTGGCGGATAACCATGAGAGTATAGACTAAGCCTGCAAACAGGAAGATGGAGGTCAGAAGGAGCGACGGGAATGCGATGGGCACAGGATGCACAAGGGAAACTATACCAAGGACAAAGGTTGAGTTTGCCACAATGCTTCCCAGTATATTGCCGAACACAAGATCCTTATGGCGCCTGTAGACTGAGCGCAGCTGTACCGTGATCTCAGGCATGGAGCCGCCGATGCCAATCACAACAATCCCTATTATAAAGGGGGAGATATCAAGCAGCGCAGAGATGTGCAGAGATGAGCTGACGAGGAAGCGGGCGCTCAGCAAAAGTGCAGCGAGGGCTCCTATGAAGATAATCATATCCTTGTAGACTGTCTTCAGCGCAACCTTCTTCTTCATCCTGCCGAATTTCTGCTCGCCCTGCCATAAACTGCCTATGTAGATGGCGAAGGCTGCAAGCAAGACAATGCCGTCAATCCTGGAAAGCAGGCCGTCAATCACCAGGATTATCGGAAGCAGCGCAAGAACCAGCGTGAGGACTGGAGCGTCGCTGCCCGCACTCTCCTTTTTGGAAAGCGTGAAACCAAGCAGGAGGACAAGGCCGAGAAGCGGTATCTTGGCAAGGTTTGAGCCAAGGATAGTGCCATAGACAATTTCGCCAGAGCCGAGCATTGCACCAGTAATGGAAGCCATCAATTCAGGCAGTGCAGTACCGATGGCGAGCACGACAAAGCCTATCAGATATTCAGAAATGCCCAGAAGCTTGGCATAATGCGTTATGCTATATACAAGCAAGTCAGCTGCCTTGGCCAGGATTATAAGGCTTATGATCGCTATGGCTGTGTTGAAAAGGATAGGATGCGAATAAGCAAATGATAAGAGCGTGTCAAGCATGGCTCACCTCATGCCGGCTTTTGATGTACTTGTAGGATTCAAGATACATGAAACCGAGGCTTGCAATTGCAAGAATGATAATGAATTCAAAGGCTGCCAATGGCGTAGTGCCAAATATAGGGTTCAAGAACGGCACGTAAATGACACTCACCGCAATTATGAATGAGGAGAGCACTGCAAGCACGAGCCAGCGGTTCCTGAATAATCCTACCCTTAACGCAGGATATCGGAGGGAGCGCGCGGCAAATGCCTGGTAGAGCTCAGAGCAGGCTACTGTAAGGAATGTTGCGGTCTGCGCCCTTACCAAATCGTTGGTTGCGGTGTAGGTGTAGTAAAAGACTGCGATTGCCGCAAGGGTCATGATTATGGGATAATGCACGATGAAGGCAGCAGTGCCATTGTAGATCCTTTCTGATTTTTCCCGTGGCCTGCGCTTCATGGGGTTTGGCTCATAGGGGTCTGCGCTCAATGCAACTGCAGGCAGGCCGTCAGTTACTAAATTGATGAGCAGTATCTGTATTGCTGCCAGCGGAAGCGGCAGACCGAACACAATGGCAAAGAATACAATCATGACTTCTGCTATATTCCCTGAAATGAGGAAGGCAAAATATTTCTTGATATTATCGTAAATTCCCCGGCCTTCTTCAACAGCGTCCACAATGTTGGCAAAATTATCGTCGGTGAGAACCATGTGCGATGCCTCTTTCGCAACGTCAGTACCTGAAACGCCCATGGCAACGCCAATATCTGCTTTCTTGAGAGCAGGAGCATCATTCACGCCGTCGCCTGTCATGGCAATAATGTGCCCTTTTTTCCTCAACGCATCTATTATCTGCGACTTGTGGACAGGATTAGTCCTGGCAAAGATTGCATAGTCATCAATAATTGCGTCTATGTTTTTCTCTCCAAGCTCATCCCCTGAAATTGCCTTGCCTTCAATTCCCAGTTCCCTGGCGATTGCCTCAGCAGTAAGCTTATGATCACCTGTCACCATGATGAGCCGGATGCCTGCCTCCTTGCACCGCCTGATTGAGCTGAAGACTTCCGGGCGCGGCGGGTCAATCATGGCCTGCAAACCGACAAAAACCAGGTTTTTCTCAAGCTCTTTTGAGACTGCCTCTTTCGGCTTGAGCATCTTATAGGCAAATGCCAAAACACGCAATGCATTCTTTGCATAATCGTCATTAACCGCCATAATCTTTTTCTTGTCCTGCATGGTAATCTTCCGCACTTTTCCATTCTCATGGATATGGCTGCATAATGCAAGCAGCATGTCAGGAGCGCCTTTCACATATGCTACATGGCTTTTGTCTGCCTTATGGACTGTTGTCATGCGCTTCCTCTGCGTGTCAAAACCAATCTCGTTTACCCTTGGAGATTGCCGCTCCAAAGCCTGCTTCATGAGCCCTGCTTTCGCTGCGGCCACTACAAGTGCGCCTTCAGTAGGGTCGCCCAGTATCTTATTGTCAGAAGTTAATACGGCATCATTGTTCAGAGCACCGATGGAAAGGAGCAGCTTAATTTCCTGAGGATTGACAGGCTTTCCCTGGTGCGTGAAACCGCCTTCAGGAAGGTAGCCTGAGCCTGAGACGTCAACTGTCCTGCCATTCGCATACAGTTTCTTGACAGTCATCTCATTATGCGTCAGGGTTCCTGTCTTGTCCGTGCAGATCACGGTGGTGCTGCCTAATGTCTCAACTGAGGACAGTTTCCTGATCAGGACTTTCTTTTTCAGCATACGCTGCGTGCCGATTGCCAGCGAGATTGTGACCACTGTAGGCAGCCCTTCAGGGATGGCTGCGACTGCCAGGCTGATGGAAACCAGGAAAAGCTCAAAGAGCTCCATGTGCTTGAGATACCCTGCAATAAAGATGATGACACTGATAGCAACAACCAGTATCCCCAGGAACATGCCAAGCTTCCTGAACTGTACCTGGAGAGGCGTAGGCTTTTCCTTCTCTTCCTGTATTAATGTTGCTATCTTGCCCAGCTCTGTGCTCATGCCGGTGGAAACAACAAGAGCCTTGGCCCTGCCCTCAATAACAATAGTCCCTGCAAAGACCATGTTGTGCATGTCGGCAAGCTGCGCTTTTTCATGGAGCACATCAGTTGATTTCAGCACAGGGGTTGATTCCCCGGTCAATGCAGCTTCCTGAGTCTCCAAGCTGTAGACTTCTATAAGGCGGGCATCGCAATCTATCTTTTCGCCTGTCTCCAGAACCATCAGATCCCCTGGCACCAGCTGCCTTGAGTCAATCTCCTGCAGCCTGCCGTCTCTGATGACTTTTGCCTTGAGCGCAGCCAGGCGGCGCAATGCCTCAATGGCGCGCTCTGCCTTGTATTCCTGCACGAAGCCGAGAAGTGAATTGATTATGAGGATGACACCTATGACTGCCGCATCAATATGCTCGCCCAGCATCAAAGAGATGATCAGGGCTGCAAACAGGATGCCTACAACAACATTCGTAAACTGGGAGATGAATATCTTTAAGGAAGAAATGCCCTTTGCCTGCCTGATTATATTTTCTCCGAATTTTTCCAGCCTTAGCTGCGCCTCAGAATTTGACAAGCCCTGCCTTGAAGCCTTGAGCTTTGCAATAGCCTGGTCTATGGTGAACGCGTGATACATCATACCTCTTTTTCAAAATCTTAAAGGTTTTCTGGACTCAAAATTTAATTTTGAACTATTTCTTGATATCCTTGACTGACATCAGGAATGTCTCTAAGCAGTCCAAGCCGCAGAATGTGGCTTTCTTCCTGAAATCCTTTGGGCCAAAGATCATGGTATAGGTGTTTGTGTTGGTTGCATCAATATCAGCAGAGCATGTGGCGCAGAAATCCTTATGGTGCTGGTTACGCTCTTCCAATCTTTGCTCAACTAGACGCTTGAGGTGGATGCTGCCATGCTCCAAATCATAAAGCAATTTGTAGAGCTCTGCAGTCTCCAGCCAGTCCAGTATCTCCCTAACTTTTTTGTTTTGCATGCTACATTCTCATTGCTTTTCAAACTCTATATACCATCGTTTTGTTTTTTCATCATAATGGAAAAGAACATTGTACTTCTTGCCCGTATCCAAAGAGAATAATAAGGGTAACGGTATTGTGGTCTCGTAACTGCTTCCCCTCCTGTACAGCTTTCGTTTTAGAGTTACCATGTCAAGGGGGAATGGAAAGTAAACAGCTGCACGTTGAAAAAGAACCAAGTCTTTTTTCGCTGATTGGGGGTGCCGTGCAGCTGAATACTTATATTTTACTTATTTTTTAACCTTTTTTATAGCTAAAGCTATACAAGTCTGTTTGTATCATTTTACACCTTCCGGACAAAGGCAGCTAAAGCTGCCTGCGTCCGAATTTTTTATAGAAGAAGGAGATTAAATCTATTTCCCACTTAACTTGACTTCATCGATTTGACATAAAGCTTTTAAACTATATAATGAGAATAATCTTCATGGAATTGTTCTCGCGAAAGGGACTTGCTTTGCTTGCAGCAGGGTATCTGGCAATAGGAGTAGGGGCCAGTATAGCTGCCTACTCGTGGAGGGACCTTGTGACACCAAAAATAATATTTTCAACTTCTACAATTACAGAAAACGCTGCCCGGCAAGAGGCAGAAGACAGCCGCCATGTGGCTGCATCAAAACTTGATACTATTATTTCAAGAGACGTTGGCATTCCGAGAGTTTGGGCAAGGCTTATAGGAGAATGTGACGCTAGTGTAGAATGCTTTATACAAGCAAACTACGGTAATGCTCTCAGAGTAATGAAAACTTACCGAACTATCCCCTTAGAGATTCGCTCTGTTACATCAATGCTGACAAGGTTTCAGGTTTACAATCAGCTGAATCATTTTTCCGTTGATGACAGGCCTTTCTTTGATGAGGATTCTGGATTAATAGTAAGGTCATATTTGGATTTTCCAGTATACGATAAGCATGGAAAAGTGCATGAAGGGCTTTTTAATGGAAGGGATATGATTTCCATAACTAAACCTGGAGAGCCTTTCACTCTCGATATATATCTCAATGATGGACTTGTATCCGGGCTTAAAGTGAGCGGTCCTTTGTTTTTCACAGGAAATATTCCAGAAAGAAGGAGCGTGCTGCTTTTTGACGAGGAGAACCTGCGCTACGCAAGACAAATTGTAAGGAACATTTATGGTGGATTAGTTGAGATGGATACAGCGCTTGCAAAGACGCTAAATGTGCCTGAACGGTAACTTTTTAAGATACTAGTTCTTCCTTATCTCCATGCGCATAGCACTTATCACAAGCAGGCCTGACCCTGCCTCCATGAACATGCGGCAGCGGATTTTGCAGAACTTTGAGTTCAGGAGGAGCGAGCAGAATTTTGCAGGGATTGAATTGTATGAGATTCTGCAGGGAGAGGCTCGCATTAGCCTGTACACTCTTGAGAAGAGGCATATATTTGTTGATAACCTGCATGAATCTATAGATGCGGACTTGTTTGTAGTGCTTTCCACTCACAGGTCTGAGAGCAAAAAGCCTGCCTTAACTGTACATTCTATAGGAAATTTCGGAAAAGCCGAGCACGGCGGCATGGACAGGGCAATTTGTGAGACAAATGCGTTGTTTATCAGAAATTATTTTCTTGCACTGCAGAAAAGGAAGCATGAGGTTCTAGGGTATGATATAACGATGGAAGCTACGCATCACGGGCCGTATATTGAAAAGCCTTTGGTTTATGTTGAGATAGGAGCAACTGAGAAAGAATGGCAGGATGCGCATGCTGCAAGAATAGCTGTGGAGTGCGTCATGGAAACCATAGGGAAACTTGAGGCGCATGGGATAAAGGTTGCAGCTGGAATAGGAGGACTCCATTACTGCGATAACTTCAACAGGTTCGTGGAGAAGCACCACGTTGCATTTGCATACGTCTGCCCGAAGTATGCTATTAAACATCTTACTATTGAGATGCTGCAGCAGATGCAGGAAAAAGGAAAAGTGGATTTCTTTTTATTGGACTGGAAAGGGCTGGGGCAGGACAAGCAGTTTTTATTGGATTTACTTGAGAAGTCTGGGGTTGCATGGAAGAGGAATGATCAGTATCAGGAAGTATAAACGCCTCTTGTTTCAGCTTCTCTAACCAAGATCGGTTTAATCTTATCAAACAAGGGATGCACACTCTCATTAATAATTTTTCTTCGAGATTCCAACTCTAGTGCAGCTTCTGCAATATTATGCACTGTTTTATCAGGTACTGATATTTTTTTAACATTGACGATTCCAGCCACTGTTTGGCCGCCTACAGTTGCTGCAATAACTTTATCGTCAATGTTGGAAGCTTCTGAAAAACTGAAGTCTGTCGTGACACAAAACAAAGTAGGTTTTCCGCGCAAAAGACCTATGCCTGGTAGATATATGCATGTCGTATAATATTCTTCTGGAGCTGCCATTCCTGGTCTCCAACTACTGCCATTCTGAATTTCAAGATAATAGGCATCCATAAAAGTTAAAATATTTAAGTTATTTATAAAGATTACTACAAGTGCAGAGAAGTAAACCTATTTCTTCTTCTCTTCCTTCTTTGGAGCGGCTGGCTGGGCTGCCGGGGCTGCGCCTGCTGCGGGTGCAGGGCCTGTGCCTGGTACTGCGCCGGGGACTGCTGCGCCTTCAACTGGCAGCAGCTCATCAATAATTTCTGAAGGAATCTTCTCAAGATTAAGTTTTGCCTTGATCTCGCCGCGGGCCTTGCCTGCCATAGCTGCAATAATCTCCTTGGCTTTCTTGACAAACTCTTCCCTTCTTGCAACTATCTGCTCTGCCAACCTTTGCTTCTCTTCCTCAAGCTTCTGCAGCTCTTCAGCAGTGAGCTCGGTCTTCTCTAATCTGATCTCCTCATCATACATGCCTGCATTGATATCTTTTATAGTTTCAAAAGCGGGCTTTCCCTCAACAAGAATGCCCATGGAATTGCATGTGCCGACAATCTCCTTTACCCTATCTTTTAATGTCTTGCCGGAAAGCGTGTCTTCCTTCATCTTTGCTATCTTGATGACCTGCTCTATGAGGATGTCTGCAACCTTGTCTGCCAATGGGTTAGCTGAGCCCTTCTCTATGTTTGCTTCCTTCTTGACTAAAGCTGAAGCAGGAGGCGTGCCCACTGTAATCTCATATTTCTTGGTTGATTTATCTACCCTTAAAGTAACAGGAACCTGCATGCCCTGGAAAGAAGCAGTCTTCTTGTTTATGTCTCCGACCACCTGCCCTATGTTCAGGCCTAATGGTCCGAGTTGAGGCCCCAGGGGCGGCGCAGCAGTAGCTCTACCACCCTCAATCATAACCTTAATTGTTTCAGTTGCCATTTTGATTTTGTTTAATTTGAATTGCTGAGTATTTTTGACTTGCTAATGTGCACCGCGCTGCGCGCGGATAGCGCTCGGTAAACCTCGCGCACTGTGCAATGTCCGCGAGGATTAGCTGTATATCTCTGTTCGCGGACAACTCGCTGTCTTAGAACAGTTTGTGGATATCAAAAAGCTATATAAGGCTTTCGCATCAGATGCCCGGTATGTCCTCATCTTTCCATGGGTTTTTTAGATAAGCTCTAACCCTGGCAACCTCTTCTATAGAGTAAACTGTTGGTTTAGTGCTAGGACCTGCAGCTCTAGCTAGAATTTCTAGACGACCATCTTGTGTTGTCCTAGCAACATAGTCATGACTTATTGGAGTATAATCTTGGGAAACACCAGAATCTAGTAAACGCCTCAAATCTTCCGGTATTAAATTATCTGGCAAACTTACCGGTGGTTCTGCCGTTGTTTGTACTACGCCCATTGTTATTTAGAAATATTCCAATGTATATTAAAGCTTTTTGCTAATCATCATCCCCTGCTGTGTCGCGGGTTGGCTCTTCGCTGTCCCTTCTGATGACCTTGACCGCATCCATTTTAACTGTAATCGGGATGGGAACAGCTGCCTCCAGCAATTCAACGACAACCTCTTCCTTGATCCTGTCAATCCTCGTGATCTTTGCCTTTTCACGCTTGAAAGGACCGGAGATGATCTCGCAGATGTCGTTCTTGCGGATGTCCACCTCACGCTTTACCTGCTCAAGCATGTGCTCAATCTCTGTATAGTTGACTGCCTTGTCCAGGATGCCTCTGGCGTAAGGTACACCAAAGGAGGCCTGCTCAGCATCTGTACGCGATGCAGCCTCTATGAAGATGTAGCCGCGCATACCGTGCGGCCTGATGATTGAGAATACTGCAAGCTTCTTCTTTTTCGCATTGCTTGTGATGAAGTCCATGACCTGGTCTTCGCGATTGGCAGTTGTCCTCAAGGCATAGATGCCTTCCTTTGCCTCTTCCTCAACAAATTCCTTGGCCTTAACCTTTCTCTTTGCGGGCTTGTATTCCTCTTTTGCCTCAATTTCTGTAACTTCCTTCTCTGCGGAAGGTTCTTTTTCTGCTGTCTCTTCTTCGTGCTTCTCTATATCGGCAGCTTCCTCAACTTCCCTGCGGTGCTCGTGCTTCTCTTTTTTCTCTGACCTGCCAAGCTCTTCAATCTCTTCAGATTCAAGGTCGCCGCCCAGCAATTCCTCAAACTCGTCCTTGTCGCTTAATGGCTCCTCTTCTTTAATAGGTTCCTTTTGTTCGTCTTTGTTTTCTTCAGCCATTTTTTATTTGTGATATTTTAAATCTTAATTGAATTCTGAATTTTCCACTTACTATTTTGCACCGCGCTACGCGCTGTCTTGCGCTCACTGCGTTCGCGCACTATCCGAGTCCTGCGGACGGCACTTGTTGGCGGCCTGTACTGTTCTACAACATGAACAACAGATCCCTAATCATCTGAAACAGGAACCCTATGAAACCTATTATCAGGATACCAAGGCCTGAGACCTTGACTATAGTCTTGAACTCAAATCCAGTCGGCTTTTTGGTGACTGCCAGTACTCGCCTGCATTCTATGGCAAAGCGCTTGAGCTTGAAAAATACCGATGGCTTTGTTTCTTCCGCAACCTGCTCCATCTAACCCCCAATCAATCAAAAAACTCTATGCCTAGCTCGTTTTGAATCTCGCGCTTCTTCTGGTCTGATACCTTTACATTCTTCTTGCCAAGGATCTGTGCAGACTTGACACCGGTAACTATAAGCATGGCGCGTATGGTATTTGTAAGGTCTTCATATATCTGGGCGCCCCAGATGATCTTTGCGTCCTCATCAAGCCTGTTTGAGACTGTCTCTACGACTTTCCTTGCCTCATCAAGCGTCATGTCAGGGCCGCCGGCAACATTTATCAGTGCGCCGTTAGCGCCTGAGATGTCAACGTCAAGCAAAGGATTGTTTATTGCTTTCTCCACAGCCTCAATTGCGCGGTTTTCAGTGTCTGACTCACCTACGCCTATCAATGCAACACCGCCGCCAGTCATGACAGCACGGACATCTGCAAAGTCAAGGTTTACCAATCCTGCCTTGGTCACGAGCTCTGCAATGCCTTTCACCGCGTTGGTCAATATCTCGTCAGCAACTTTGAATGCTGTGTGCAGGGGCAAGTCAGGAGCCAGTTCAAGGAGCTTGTCATTCGGGATGACAATCAATGTGTCAACCAAAGATTCCAGGCGCTCAAGGCCTGCAATAGCGTTCTGGTAGCGCCGCTGCCCCTCCATGCTGAACGGAAGAGTGACGACGCCGACTGTCAGGGCGCCCATCTTCTTTGAGATTTCCGCAACAACAGGCGCGGAGCCTGTGCCTGTGCCGCCGCCTAAGCCGCAGGTGATAAAAACCATGTCTGCTCCTTGCAATGAATTCTTGATATCGTGCTCCTGCTCCCGTGCGCCTTCCTCACCCAGCTTTGGGTTGGCGCCTGCGCCTAAGCCTCTTGTAAGCTCCCTGCCGATAAGGATCTTCTTGTCAGCAGTCGTGTATAATAAGTCCTGTGCATCTGTGTTGATGGCAATCGTCTCTGCGCCAGTGATGCCTACTTCTGAGATGCGGTTGATAGTGTTATTGCCGCCGCCGCCGCAGCCAACCACCTTGATGGCAGCGCGCTGCTTAGCCAATATCTCTTCCAGCTCTGCATCAATATCCTGCTGGTAGATGTGCTTGTCCGCCACATTCTTTGCGGTCTGCTTGAGCTTGTCCCGCTTTTCCTGCCTGATGATGATTTCTGCCTCTTCCACTGTGCACCTTTAGGCCAATCTGGCAATCCTCATATTTAAATTATTTGTTGGATTCCGCGCCTTCCTGGATTTGCGCATCCTTCGCCTCTTTGGGCTCTTCAGCCTTTGGCTCATGAAAAGTCACTTCCTTGCCTGTCAACTCCTTCAGCTTTGCTGCAACCTTGTCTGTGTATTCCTTTGGTATTGGAAATTGCAGGGCTACAGCTACCTCGCTGCCCTCAACCTTTACCTGGATGCCCTTCTGGCTCAGTTGCAGCTGTACATATGACTTTATCTTTTCAACATCATCCGTGACTATCCTATTGACTTTAAGGTCGTACACAAGGTCCTTTGATGCCAGAGGATGGTTGAAATCAACTATTGTGCGGCCGCCCTGGACTGTCTTGACCGTGCCTATTACACCATCCATATTCAGCTGCAGGCCGGGATGCGGCATGATGTTCTGCTTCTTGAATGCTGATAAAGGGATCATGCGCAGGAGCTTGGCTGATTTCCTGCCGAAAGCGTCGTCAGCCTGAATATCTGCCGTAAATGAGCCTTCTGATTTCCCTTCCAGCTGCTTGTCAATGCCCTTCAGCACCTGGGCTTCACCAATGCAGATGATGACCGGGCCATAGGTGTAGCGCTCGTTGAAGATATTGTTCTGCCTTGCAGTCTCCTCGCTCGTAGTATCAAAGATAAAGCCGTCCTGGGTCTTTCCCGTGTACTCAATCTCTACGAAATCGCCTTTTTTTATGCTCATTTTCTATTTGTGATGTCTGATCTTTTAAATCTAAGATTTTTAACCTGAACTTGACTTTACTATTGTGGACGGCTGCGCCGTTTGCGCTCAGGTAAACCTTCGCGCACTGTACTAGTCCTGCGGACGGCACTGACGCGCATGCTAACACGGCACCCGGCCGCTATTCTATTCTCCTTTGGCTGTACTAACTACCCTACCATTTTGGCATGATAAGAAAAGCTAGAACTATGGTTTGGTATTTTTAGTTGGTTTATAAGCTTTGCTATTCTTTTTAACGAATTGGACTATTCGATTGGCGACAGCATCAGAAGAGATTCGGGATGTGTCGATGATAAGATCAAAAGCCTTGTAATCCGGAAATTTAAGGTTGTAATATTTCTTATACCGCATTTTGTTTGAATTTGTCCTTTTCCTGATTATCTTGATTGCCTCTGATACGGTGCTAAACGACTCCTCATTGCGCCTGCTCTTTAAGATTCTCTTTGCGCTTTCGCGTTCGTTTACCTTTAAGAATATTTTAAGAGAATTTGGAATGAAATGAAATCCCAGGCGAGAGTCAATAATAAAATTGTCTTGAGCCTTCCCAAGCTGAATCTGCCGCTCGTCTAGGATTTTGTCTATCGATGGGTCTTTCTGACCTATAAGATGTAATCTAAGAAAAGGAATTTTTCGTTTTCTTGCAATCTCGCGCATGAAATCGCCGCTAGAATAATGCTTCAGCCTGAGCCTTTTCGCAACCAGCCTGGCAACAGTGCTCTTGCCTGCGCCCGGAGAGCCGGAAATCGTGATGATAACCATGGCATGCTCTACCTGCAGGTTATATTTATATTTACCTGAGCTTCGGCTTAGTAGAAAACTTCGCTAACGCTTCGGGTTAGCAGCTCAAAATGCTCGCTTACCATTCATACAGCACGCCATTCCCCGTATGGGGCTTCCCCCTTGGCTCTCTTGCTGCTTGCCTAGAAAGCATTTTGCCTAAGGCTGCTAACCTACTTTTCTACTAAGCCTGAGCTTCTCAAGTATTCAGAATTATCATAGTCTCTGTCTTTGTCACGCCTGGATATTCCCTCAAAGTATTAACTACGTAATCATTCAATTCTTTAATTCCCGAAGTCCTTACTCGCACCACTATGTCTATATGTCCAGTGAGTATCTGGTGATGACACCCAATGCCTTCAGCTTGCGGATACGGTTCAATACTGTAGTTACGGGAATAAGCGTCTTTTTTGATATCTTGTGGGTGGACAGGCTTGAGTCTTCCATGAGTATTTCTAGGATTTTCAGGTCTTTTTCGTCTAAAGTTTCCTTCATAGTGGTGCATTTAATCCACTTTACTATATAAATATTGCTATTTTTTGTGCATTTGATTGTATTTTACACCAGTATATACAAATATTCTTTCAATTATAGTATGGTTAGATAATAAAAACACAAAAGGTGATCAAATGACATACAACGAAACCATACAGCAGATATTGAATGTGTATGAAAGAGGGCATCCAGATTGGATATGCAGACAATATCCGCAGGAGAAAGACTTGTTTAGTGAGGGATATTGGAAATAGAAATAATAGAATTGACACAAAATATTAAAAAGAGACATAATACCATGGCACGGATGGCGCAGACAGATCTTCCGTTTGATGAGCCAAGCATCTTCACTCCAAAAGACATTTTGGAAGAAGTAATGAGGCGACGAGGTATTCGGCATGAAGATGTTCCGCCTGTCTGCCTTATCGCATATTCTCAAAAAATTCTTAATCTTGCTAGAGAGCATTTTAATTATAGATTTAAAGAGCATGACATAGGCACTTCAATTCCTGTACCTATTTATTTTTTTAGTCCGTTGAAATGTCCACCTTTCGGAATTATTGTTCCGCAACCAGGAGATGCAAATGCGGCAATTGTAGTTGAGGAATTGAGTTATATGGGTTTTCAAGATTTCTTATCAACAGGCACAATGGGCCATCCTACTGCACTAGAAATACCAGAATTGCAGATAGGTGGTTTGGCGCTTGTAAGACAGGCATTGTCCTATGAAGGCACCTCTAGACATTACACTCCTAAAACTATACTTGCTCCTGACGTTACCCTAACAGATACCTTAAAAAAACTATTGCAAGAGGACTCAATTCATTTTGTAGAAGGAACTATTGCAACAACAAGCGGATTTTATCGGGAAACTCCTTCTTTCATACGCCAAATAATTGCAAGAGGAACTATTGGCGTTGATATGGAAACTTCTGCTCTCTTTGCTACGGCTGGATACTGCAAGAAAAGGATTGCATCCCTACTATATATCAGTGATTTTGTAAAGTTGCATAAAGATACGGCTGTATGGGATATGAGATTTTTGGATCAAAAAGTTCAAGAAGCTGCGGAGCAAGTTTTTGGACTTGCGTGTAAGGTGATAGATAGGATTTCTTAATTGGTACGCAACCTTTAAATAAAGAGCCCTGATTGTGCATCTTGGATTCTAACATGACAGACATACAACCTATCTTCATATTGCCGGAGGGCAAGAGCCGCGAACAGGGGAAGGGCGCGCAGCGCACTAATATAGCTGCTGCACGGCAGGTGGCTGATACTATCCGCACTACACTTGGGCCGCTCGGGCAGGACAAGATGCTGGTTTCAGGGATGGGTGACATTGTCATAACAAATGACGGCGCTACCATACTGAAAGAGATGCAGCTGGAGCATCCTACGGCAAAGATGATTGCTGAAATAGCAAAGATGCAGGAAAAGGAGACAGGAGACGGGACTACAACTGCAGTAGTGATTGCAGGTGAATTGCTGAAGAATGCGGAATCACTCATGGAGCTTAATATCCATCCTACTGTGATTGCTAAAGGGTACACAATGGCTGCTGAAAAGGCAGTTGAGATACTTGAAAAGAGTGCAGAGACTATATCCATGAATGATAAGCAGAGCCTCACAAAGATTGCAATGACCGCATTGCGGGGAAAGTCTGCAGAGATGGGGCAGGAGGCTTTTGCGAAGCTTGCAGTAAATGCGGTGCTGACTGTAGCAGATAACGGTGTTGACAAGAATAACATCAAGATAGTGAAGAAAGCAGGCAGCTCAATTGAGGCGAGCGAGCTTATCCAGGGCCTTATCCTTGACAAGGAGAGGATGCATCCTGACATGCCCAGGGTGGTAAAGCAAGCTAAAATACTGCTGACTGATGCTGCTATTGAGATAAGGAATACTGAAACAAAAGGGAAATTGAAGATAAGGCAGCCTGGGCAAATACAGCAATTCCTGGATCAGGAGGCTGCCATGATAAGGAATATCGTGCAAAAGATTGCAGATTCCGGAGCAACAGCCTTATTCTCACAAAAAGGAGTGGATGACAGCGCGCAGCAGATGCTTGCCAAGAAGGGCATCTATGCAGTCAGGAGAGTCATGCGGAGCGATTTAGAAGCGCTTGCTAAGGCAACCGGCGGGCGTATCATCACTAACTTCAATGAGATTGAGAAAGATGATATTGGGTATGCAGGAAGCGTTGAGGGCATAAAGATTGGGGATGAGGACATGACGCTTGTAAAGGATTGCAAGCAGGCAAAGGCTGTGAGCATATTGCTGCGCGGAGCTACTGAGCATGTTTTGAGTGAATTAGAAAGGGCTTTGGACGATGCTATCAGCGTATTGGCAACAGTGCTCGCTGAAGGCAAGATAGTTGCAGGAGCTGGAGCGCCTGAGATTGAGACTGCAAGGCAACTCAGGAAGTTTGCTGCATCACTTAAAGGAAGGGAGCAGCTTGCTGTGATGGCATTTGCGGACGCGCTTGAGGTAATTCCTACTGCACTTGCAGAAAATGCCGGACTTGATGCAATAACCGTGCTTACTGAAGTGAAGGCTGCTCATGATAAAGGAAAGAAGTGGGAAGGCGTAAATGTGTTTGCAGGCAAAGCAATGGATGCATGGAAAGATGGAGTGCTTGAGCCGCTGAAAGTAAAGACGCAGGCCATCAGTGCTGCTGCTGAGACTGCTGTAATGATATTAAGGATAGATGATATTATCGCTTCAACACGGGAAAGCGGACAGGGCATGCCTCCTTCTGGCCACGGAATGGGTATGGGCGGTATGGGCATGCCGCCTATGATGTGATTTTCTTACTAAGAAAAGTTTATATACCATGTTCAGCAGTTCTTTCTCAAAGAGGCTGATAGTGTGAATGAAGATAATTATGAGATGGTTCCCTACAAGGATATCCTTGAGCTGAAGCAGGAGCTGGAGGAGATCAAGGCAAGCGGGAATCCTGAGATAATCAGTTCTATGAAGCAGCTCACTGCGCTTCTGGGCGAGTTCACTGCGGTCCTCAAAGAAGCCTCCAAAGGGATGTCTGAAGAAAGCAGCGGCAGCATAAAGAGCATTTCCAGCAAGCTTGACACAATCATGCAGCAGAATGAGAAGATTGCAGATGCTTTGGCTGCAGTTGCTGACATGCTTGACAACAGCAAGCCAAAAGAGCAGGTGTATATGCCTATACCGCAAGCGCCGATGCAGCCAATGCAGAGCAGCCAGATGCCCATGACACTGCCACAAGAGCCGGGCAGGGTGCTGCCTGAGATGGAAAATTTTGGGTTTGGAAATCCTCCTGAATTTCAGAAGGGAATTCCTGAATTCCCTCCAGCAGGGAAGCGCAGAGGATTATTCGGCAGGTTCAAGAAATGAGGATTGATGCGCAGGATATTGACGGGTTTCTCGCAAATGCGTACCTGAAGCAGCTGGCAGAAGCATACCACAGGCTGGGCGGGCGGAAAGCGGCAAAGATGCAGCTGGATGAGCATCTGGCAGCCTTGAAGAAGCAGCCGAAGCTGAGCAGCAGGCACGTCCACGAACTGAAGAAGAAAGTGGGGATGCTGATAGAGAAAGAGCGTATGATCCTGCATCCAGACAACCGGTATATTGCTGCAGACGAGCATAATACCAGGCATAAGGAAATGCACAAGATGGAGCATACTCTGGCACTGCTTGAAAAGAGGTATTATGGCCTCAGAAAGAAGAATGTGAAGGGCCTGGCAATGAAGAAGATTGAGGCGAAACTAGAATTTCTCAGGACAAAGCTTGCATTCCTAAAACAATAGGAACTTTGTTCCTAATCTCGGAAATTTTTAATTTCCGAAACAATGAAGAATTTCAAGTACGCATGCCTTTTTAGCAAATTAGATTTTTTAGGCTAGAAAAGCCATGCTTTTTCTTGGCATTGTGTGGCTAGATATCCTTGGCCATGACCGTGTTCCTTCCGTTGGCTTTTGCGCGCTTGCAGGCTTCCTCTACCATGTGCTTAACCTTATTGCTCAATGCATCTGCAAAATCACCTGCAACATTCAACGGCTTGCCCTCAGCCAATGCAACATCCTTGATCTTTGCCTTGACAATCAAGCTCTCTGACATAATCCTCTCTCTTCTGAAAAGAGTATTTAAATGTTGCTATGAGGCTCGATTTGCCTATTCAGCTTCTGCAACATATATAACTCACTTATATAAATATTTTTTATAAAAAGTTTAAATACTAGTTTTGTATTTTAATTATCTATGTATGAAATATTTACAGCAAACAATAAAACAGAAAAAATACTTAAGCACTATCTAAAAGAGCGAGATGGTTTAATCAGCAAGCTGCAAAGACTAAAACAGTCACCAAGAACCGAGATTGGTGCTCACCATTGCATGGAAGATTAGCAGGAAAATGGAGCTGTTGGTTGGGCTCAGATATAAGAATGATTTACAGCATTGACGATTCCAAAAAGAATTATTGTTGAAGCAATCGGAACCCATAAAATATATTAGATGTTTAGTTTTTTTATTTTTCCTTCTGAGATATTCTTTTCACTTTCCATAATTTGTTTCATGATTTTAGGGTTTTGCAGTATCTCTATTGTCTCCTTCATACCCTCATACTCTTTCCTTGATATATGAATCATATCGTGCTTCATAAGTATTCAGTAGTTGACTATATTTATATACCTTTCGAGTTTTATTAATGCGTTGCGTTCCTTTGTAGTAAAACCTACTCATGCGTGTACCAGAACTTTCCCGGGGCAGCCAATCGCGAGAAGCCGAAGCGGACAAACTGGACAATATCACCGGTTTTCAGATCATGGACAGCGTGCTCTGCAATGCCCTTCACTAATTCCTTATTTGGCATGAGGATTGAGGCGTCAACATTGCCCTTGAGCGGAAGCCAGTGCATGGTCCTGTGCCCTTCACGCTTGTAGTGCTCATATTCCATGGAATGGAAGATAAGTGAGCTGTCCTGCTTTACAAAATTGAGGCAATCAACCAGGCGGTAGAGCTTGCCGTTTTCCAGCTGCCTGTAATCTTTTTCAGGGATGTAGAAATCTTCGGTTATGGAGAATGTTCTCATGCCCAGCTCATGTTCCGGGTGCTTACGCAAGGTAATGGTTTGATGAGGCACGTTCTTGATGCGGATCTTCACCGGCTTGTCAATGAAGAACAACCTGGCGGCTTTTGCGTCCAGGATGCGGCGGTTCTGCACAATCAGGTCATCCCACGTCAATGTTGCCTCTGCCTTTGAGATGCCTGTTGAAAGGACAAAGTTTCTAATCGCGTCAGGAGTAAAGCCGCGCCTTCTCAACGCGGCCAGCGTGGTTAATGAAGGGTCGTCCCAGCCGAGCAACTCGCCTTTTTGGATCTTTTCACGGATGATCCTTCCGGAAGATTCAACACCTTCCAGATTGAAGCGGGCAAATTCGTAGATTTGCGTCGTGTGCAGGTTCAGGGAATGCTGGATCCAGCGCTGCAATTCATTCCTGAGCTCAAATTCCTTGCTGCGGATGCGGTGGGTGATCTCAAACTTGCCATCCATTATTGCATTCTGGAAATCATAGTTAGGCCAGACGCGGTATTTCTTTCCCTGCCTTGGGTGAGGCTCATCTATGATCCTGAAGATTGTAGGGTCGCGCATGGTAGTATTCTGATGCTCTAGATCTATCTTTAATCTGAGGATTGCTTTTCCCTGCTCTAATTTTGGAAATTCCTTCCAGAACTTCAGGTTTTCAGAGGGGGAATGAAAGCGGTGAGCGCAGGCTATGCTGTTTTGGCGTGATTTCTTGACTGCCTCGTCTGAGCATAAGCACATGTATGCCTTGCCTTCCTTGATGAGGTATTCTGCATAGTCGTAGAATAGCTGCATGTGGTCTGAGGCATATTGCAATTTGTCCCATTCCACGCCAAGCCATGCAAAATCCTTAAGCATGATGTCGTAGAACTCTTTCTTTACTAATGTAGGGTTTGTGTCTTCAAACCTTAGATAGAACTCTCCGTTGTAGGCTTTTGCAAGCTCGCAGTTGATAATAAGCGCCTTGGCATGGCCGATGTGAGGATATTTTTCAGGACCTGGAGGGAAGGCTGTGCGCACCTTCTGCCCTGGCTGGATGCCGAGGAAGGCGAACAGGTCATGGGCTTCTTTTTCCTTTTTCTCAAGAAGTTCAGGTGCATGCTCTCTTAGCTCTTCAAGCTGCTCCTCAACAGAAAGCCTGTTGATTTCCTTGACAATCTTTGCGATTTGCCTGGAAACATCCGCTATTTCTGATTTTAGCTCGGGATGCTCTGCTATTATCTTGCCGATGATGGCGCCAGGGTTTGCCTTGCCCTTGAACTTAACTGCGTTCTGCAAGGTGTAGTTGCGGATTGTGCGTTCAAGCATTGCAATATTTAACTCCATGTTGTTTATAAATTATTCTGAACCACTACCTTTAAATAAAATCCTCAATTTCTTGCTTCAATGGCAGACCAAGACAAAGCCCTGTACATGCGCAATAATTACCTGAAAGATTTTGAAGCAGTTGTTGAATCTGTCAATGATGATAAGTATGTTGTGCTCTCGCAGACTGCGTTCTATCCGAAAGGCGGCGGGGTGGCCTGCGATACTGGCAAATTGATCAGATCTGACAGCGAGGAGTTTCCTGTAGTTTTTGTAGGAAAGTTTGACGGAATGATTTCGCATGAGGTTTCCAAGCCAGGATTGCAGGCTGGTGACAGAGTAAAGGGGTTTATTGACTGGGACAGGCGATATAAATTGATGCGTTATCATACCTCTGCGCACCTTGTTTCTGGGATTTTCAACAAGGAGAATGGCGCATTAATAACTGGAAATGACTTAACTATTGAGCAGGGCAGGATTGACCTGAATCTGGAGAATTTTGATAGGGAATTGATTGTGAAACAATTTGCTAAAGCTAATGAATTGATACAGCAGGGAATGCCAATAAAAGTTTACTTCATGACAAAAGAGGAGGCTATGCAGAAGCCTGAATTCTTTAAGCTGGCCAAGGGAATGCCTGATGTGAAGGGAGACATACGGATTGTTGACATCGGCGGGTATGACATACAGGCAGACGGCGGGCCGCACGTGGACGATCTGAAAGAGGTAAAGGGTGTTGAGTTTCTTAAAGCTGAAAACAAGGGGAAGAACAACAAGAGGATTTATTACAGGCTGGTTGATTAATGACCTAATAAGTTAGAGGGATTTTTGTAGGTCCTTTCCTTACAAGTGCCATTCTGAATTACAAAGTCCTTAGGTTCATCATTATCCATATCAAAATTAGCATTCCCTTCTTTGCCATCGCATGCTAGAAACACTTCTAAATAACTTCTGATACGAATGGTATAATAATTTTGAGCAGGGATTCTGCGCTCTGCTTCTATCCTAGTTGCTGTTTTTATATCTAAAGATTGCGCTGCTGATTGTACTGGATTTGCTGCTAAGATAAAAGCAAGACCTGCAACTGCATACCATGACTCCATGCAAGAATTATTTTGGAGAGCATTTAAATATTTTTAGTCATCTTTCAGAATCTCGTACTTACCATACTGCCCTATGTTCAGCTGAGGCTCTCCCTGGTAGCGCTTGGTGTAGCCGTTTATTATCCTAATTTTATCGCCCACGTTAATTTGGTCAACCTCATCGTTCCACAGAACTAAGGTGTACTCTCCTGTTTTATCTTTAACTTTGCATTCGCAGACTTTTCCTGACTTGCCAAACTTGTTGAATTCCCTGATTGGGCCTTTCTCAACTATCTCCAGGTCTATGATGACGCGGTTCATGCCCGGCTGCAGGTCGCTGATGAACATACCATGAGAGAATCTCAAAAGATTTATAAAATAATGCCTGATTTATTGCACTGTGCGGGGGTGGCAGAGTGGCCAAATCCTTTTATGGAGGCCAGATGCGATAGGTTCAGGGCCTATTCCCTTAGTGGGTACGAGGGTTCGAATATGTTCGACAGGTCGATCAGACCGAGCGAGCAGCGAGAGTCCCTTCCCCCGCATTTCATGTTATATTTTTAAGGAATAAAAACTAGCACCGCTTCGCGGAAAGCACTCGGCTAAAGCCTCGTGCACTGTATGAGTCCTGCGAACGGCACTGCTACACCTCGGGGTTGTGTTATAACCTGGTATTATCCAAGGTTCGGGGCCTTGTGATCCCGGTTCGAATCCGGGCAACCCCACTTTAATCTTTCAAATCTGAGAAATGTGTTTCCTTGCTTAACAACTGTTCCAGTTTATGCCTCAGCTCCTTTATCTTGATGCGGTGCTGCTCAGTGGAGTCGCGGTCCCTGATAGTAACTGTGTCATTATTCAGCGTGTCAAAGTCAATGGTGATGCAGTACGGCGTGCCTGATTCGTCTTGTCTAGCGTATCTGCGCCCGATTGAACCGCTATCGTCATAGAATGAGGCGAAATATGGTTTGAGATTGTCATGAACTTCTTTTGCTTTCTTTACCAATTCGTCTTTGTTTGACACTAAAGGGAATACTGCAACTTTAAAGGGGGCAAGAGCGGGATGCAGCTTGAGCACGATATTGTCGCGCTCAGGATTATATGTGTAGGCGTCAAACATAAAAACCAGGAAGGCGCGCTCTACTCCCTGTGAAGGCTCGCAGACGACATGGGGAATTATCTTTCTTTTTGTAGCTTCATCAAACAAGGAAAGGTCTTTCCCGGAATGCTTTATGTGCTGCTGCAGGTCGTAATCAGTTCTGTTGGCAACGCCCTGCAGCTCTTTCCAGCCAAAGGGAAATTTGTATTCCAGATCCCATGTTTCCAATGCGTAATGGCTCAGTTCGGTCGGGATATGCTGGCGTATCCTGAAATTGTCCAGCTTTGCTCCAAGTGAGGTGAACCACTTGTGTGATTTTGCAAGCCAATATGCATGCCATGTAGTCTTGATGATTTTTTTCTGTAAGGCTTCCCTGATGCTCATCTTTACGTGCTCCTTGTTGTGCTTCTGCATGTCCTCTGAAAGAATCTGGATTTCATGATTTAGAACTTCATCAAGGTATGGACACTCATTGACTGAATCAGGATGCGTAAAATATTCAATCTCCATCTGCTCAAACTCGCGCATACGGAAGAGGAAATCCCTTGGAGAAATCTCATTGCGGTATGCTTTACCAATTTGTGCGATGCCAAATGGAAGCTTTAAACGGGCATTTTCCTGCACCAGCCTGAAATCAGTGAAGATGACCTGGGCGGTTTCCGGGCGGAGATAGGCTCTTGAATTCTCTGTCTCTATCGGGCCGATATTGGTAGTGAACATTAGGTTGAAAGCTTTGGGTTCTCCAAGCGCAGCGTTGCCGCATTTCGGGCATTTGATTGGGCTTTCCTTCAGGATTTTGGCAAGATCATCTAACGACATGCCCGTCGTGTTGATGCCCAGCTTGTCCTCAATCAGATGATCGGCACGGTGCCTTGCTTTGCATTTATTGCACTCTACTAAAATATCAGTAAAGCTGTCAACGTGGCCTGAGGCTTTCCAGACCGCAGGATGCGTAATGATAGAGCCGTCTATGCCTACAATGTCATCTCTAGACTGCACAAAAGTTTTCCACCAGTGCTGCTTGATGTTGTTCTTGAGTTCAACTCCTAAAGGGCCGAAATCAAAGAAGCCAGCCAAGCTGCCATAAATCTCAGAGTTCTGATAGACAAAGCCCTTGCGCTTGCAGAAGGTCGCCATCTCTTCTATGGAGAGCTGATTTTCCGGTTGTTTAGGGGCTTTTTCTTTCATAAGAAAGAATGACTTAACGTACTTTAAAAAGGTTTTTAGTTAAGCTCTGTATTAACTTAAGTTTTATACATGTTAAGTTTAGTTTACTTTCTTTAGAATGCCTGGAATCAATGTACACTGGTGCACACCATGTCCATCGAAAGATTTATATAATAGAATGTTATGTTATCTAATAATTTATTAAGAATACTAATAAAACATAACAAGGTGAGAAAATGGTACAGTCAATCATAGACTTGAATGAGCATCAGGACAGGGTAATCAATATCGTAAAAGGGAAGTATGGACTGAAAAATAAGTCAGATGCAGTCAAATTCATCATAGAGAAGTTTGAAACTGACATGCTTGAGCAGGAGCTAAGACCTGAGTATGTGGAAAAAATTAAATCTATAGAGAAAAGGAATAAATTTGTTGATTATAGGAATCTTTCTGAGCTTAGAAGGGATATAGAGCATGCGTAACTTCTCAATAGAAGAAGACCTCAAGAAAGTTATTTCTAAGCTTTTCAAGAAAGATAGAGAAACGTATGATGCGCTCATGCGCAAGATTGATGAAATTCTAGACCTCAATGATGTGAATCACTATAAGAATCTCAGGAAGCCATTGCAGCACTTAAAGAGAGTGCACATAAAAGGGCCCTTCGTGCTTACATTCCGCTATATTGAAGCGGAAGATAAAGTTGTATTCTACGACTTTGATCATCATGACAAGATTTACCAAGCAAGAAAATAAAGTTAGTTTTATGAAGATAACCTATTTATAGTAGTTTATTTGATAGTTCTGCAATGCCAAAACAGGCTAAAAAAGAGGTGAAGCAGAGCCTAGCTAAAGAGCTCTTTGCTGCGGAGGAGCAGGTATTGTTTGAGTTCTTTGAGTGGAGCTTCAAGAAGAGGCATTTCTATTCAATTGCTTCAGTCCTGTTCTCATTGTCGCTCGGGCTGTTTATTGTCAAGCGCAAGACGCTTTCATGGAGTTTGGTGCTGGCTGTCTTTGTTATCTCTTTGCTCATCATTGTTGCGATACTGCGCAGAAGGGGAATACAGCAGAAGATGACTCTGCTTGAGCGGCTGCTGGCCCTCTATACCATTGCGCTGCTCTTCGCGGTACTGTATTTCATTATTAACTTCCTTTTAGGAGACGGTTTGCTCAGCATAAAAGAGATGGTGTTCCTGCTCAGCATAGCTACCTTGTTTGAAACCATAACATTCCACGTGCACTAACATGGCAATAGCATTCAATATAAGCTCATTGGCAGCAATTCCGGAGCGAGTAGGGGACGTCATAGGGCTTATCATGGGGGAGCCGCTTGTGTATATCCCACTCTTGAGCATGTGGCTCCTGTTTGAACTCTACTATATAGTAAGCAGCTCTGATTCTGATGTTAAGGAGTCTGATCTACTGGAAAATAGCGTCTCAAGCATCTACATAGCTGTGATGATATCTCCCCTGTTCGGGGATGAAGGCTTTTCATTGGCTGCTTTTTCAAATCCGAGTGCCAGGACGTGGCTCAGCATCATACTATTCTGCTATGCCGCATTCCTTATTATAATGGCATTCACAAAGATGCTGCCTCAGTTCCTCGTGCATGTATTCGGCGGTGCTTCCCTTGACATGTTCGGGACGATGCTTGCCCTGATATGGGTGGATGGCAGCATCCCTATAGACTTAGCTACTATTGCTGTATTGCTTATACCCATACTTTTAATGCAGGTCTTTGGATTCTTTAGGAGGATGGCTAGAGGGTATTGATGTTACTTCATAGTAGTAATAAATAGAAAGATTTAAATAGTCGTTATGCAAAAAGAATATAAATAGCGCAGTATTTAGAGAATTTTTGATTAAAAATGTCAATAACTGATCTTGTAATACCAAACGGGAAAACGCACTATGCTAGACATAGAGTGAAGGCTCCGGTAATTAAAGCACCAGATGGCTCTCGACTTCACATACAAGTTCCTCAAAATGTTGAGCAGCTTCGTGCTGCGTGGGATGTTCTTATTGGTTATACTATAAGGATTGCGGGCAATGATGAGAGCGCAGCCCAAGACCTTGATAAATTTTCTAATGTGAAAAAATACTGGTCAAACCCTAATTTAGGGTATCTTATTTTTACAGCAGATAATGATGCAGGAAAGCCTCAAGCAATGGTTACTACACAGATTTTCAGGCTTACTGATTCTGAACTTTCTGATATAAGCGATCCTCATCTGGCACACGGAAGAGCAATGGGTTGCATCTATCAGGTCGGTCACACTCCTGAAATCTCAAGAGGCGACAGGAATTTCTCAGTTGCCACTGAGCTTTACAGAGGAGTTGCTGGATTGATGCCAAGACTGGCAAGGATAAATGGCGATAACTGGTTAGGGATTCTTACAGAATCAAGAAATGAAGGGCCTGAATTAAGGGCAATTCAGAAAGCTGGATTTAGACCTGTGGTTCCAAATGAAGATTATAGGCCACCTGCAGTGCAGGAAGTCAGAGATGCCAGAAATAGATATACGAGGGACTTAGACCTCCTTGGCAGAGACCTTCCAAGAAGCAGGGCCTTAAGGCGATTGGCGGCAGAAGCTTACGTAAGAGCCGCTTACTGTGAAGGGCAAGATTTAAGACATACTATGAGGCTCATAGATAGTCATTTTGCACGTGCTATAATGCTAAGTCCTTTTGCAGCTCTAGGTTATGACATGATGCAAAGATGGGCTCCTTCATTGTTTCAGGCTTGATTTCCTATTGCTTTCTATAAATTATTCTATAGAAAAAGAAGTAGGAAAGCTCCTACTCAAAGTCTATGACACTATAGAGGCCTTTCAATAGCCTGTTGATCCTTCTTGTTCCTTTTACGATTGGGGTTGCGATTATTGTCATTCTTGGTCACCTCTGCTTTTTCTTGCTACTGTTCTTGTTTTGTGAGTTCGTGAGCTGTGATTTGTCCTTTGTGCTTTTTGGTTGTTTCTCGTTTTCAGTCCTGGCATACTAGGGTAGCTTAATTATTTAAGGTTTGTTTGTCCAATATCCAATAAAACTACATATTATTAAAATTAATGTATTAATATAGAATATTATATAAGAGATATGCCTTATAATACTTTTTTAAGCCTTCCTGAGCCATTCCAGCTCTTCCCTGTCAAGACCAAGCTCTTCGGCAATAGGCTTGGATGCCTTATTATTCCTAAATATTGGCTTAATAAGCGGTATAGTGCTTTTAATAGCTTCCTTAATAGAGGAATGAGTCTTTGCTGCTACCTTCACAGCTATAGACTTCCGCTTGGCATACTTCTGGTTAGCCATCCATATCTTGAGCAGTTTAGAGGTAGGCTTGTACATGGTTACGCCCTTATACCGCTCTTCTTTAGAGCTGGCTACCCCTACTGAAAGGAATGAGCTGACATACACCAGATAACGCCATTCCTGCCGTTTGCGGATTCTTGCCCTATACAAGTCTGCCTTTGAAAGCATCTCGTAAGCCATCGCCAAATCCTTTGGAGCCTTGTATTCCAAGGGAATGTTTTCCTCAATCCAGAGCATGATATTATCAAAGTCCTCATCAACATGCTCAAATGCCCTAGATGCAATCTCGTGATCTGTTGTCTTGAATACCTTGATCAATGCATTAATCATGCCCTCTATCTTGTTCCTTGAAGAAAGCAGGTCAATGTCATCACTATGGAGCTCGCCATCAACTATTGACAATAATTGCAGGTCAATTATGGAAGCGCGCAAGTCGCCGCCTGACATCCGGGAAAGTTTCTTTAAATCACTGTCCCTATGGACAAGATGCTCAGCATCTGCAATATGCTTCAGCACAGTGTAAATTGCAGTGTGATCCACCTTGTCAAACTGCACTAATCTTGCCCTGCTTTTCAATGACCTAACCTTCAAGTCAAATGGATTGGTAGTGGTCATGATGACAGGAACAGTAGATTCTGAGATGATTTTTGCTAGGGCAGCAATGCCGCCGCGGTCTTCAGAGCCTGCCATGCCGTCAATCTCATCAATCAGTATTAATTTGCCTGTGGAGAACAGTGAGCGCTGCCTCATGGCATTGCCCACAATAGATTCAATCTGCGCCTTGTCGCGCAGGTCAGAGGCATTGATCTCAAGGATTTCTAAGTTGAGGTCATTGGCAAGAGCATAGACTGCAGCTGTTTTTCCTGTGCCTGAAGGGCCGTATAACAGTAAAGCCTTCTTTCTCTGCCTGCTGAAATTCTGCGCAAACTCATGCAGCTCATTTAATGCAGCAGCCTGGCCGACTATCCCTGCAAGCCTTTTAGGGTGGTATTTCTTGGTATAGAGCATACATTGCAGGAAAGAGAATGGGTTTTAATACTTTTAGATGCCTGGAGCAGTAAAGCAATATTTATATAACGTATTCTAATTTAACATTGGAATGGAGCTTCCAAAGAATTATGATTTCAAGGAATCAGAAAAAAGGCTGAGGCAGCACTGGGAGCAGGAAGACATCTATAGATTTAATCCTGATGATTTGGAGAAGCCTGTATACAGCATTGACACGCCGCCGCCTACCATGTCAGGAAAGATGCACCTCGGGCATTCATTCAGCTACTCGCAGCAGGATTTTGTGGCACGCTACAAAAGGATGCGGGGCTTTAATGTATTCTATCCGTTTGGAGTTGATGACAATGGGCTGGCAACTGAGCGGATGATTGAGCAGCTGAAACAGGTGAAGAGCAGGAGCATGCCACGGGATGAGTTCATTGCGCTCTGCCTGAAGACTGTTGACGAGCTGCAGCCTGGATTTATTGAGGACTGGAAGCGCATCGGCATAAGCTGTGACTTTTCCATATTCTATTCAACTATCGGCGACCATTCCAGAAAAATATCACAGCGCTCGTTCATTGAATTATATACTATGGGGCGCATCAAGAGGGAGCTTGCTCCTATTATGTGGTGCCCAAGCTGCCAGACGGCAATTGCGCAGGTTGAGCTGAAAGACAAGGAGTTTGAGAGCACGCTGAACCATATCAAGCTGGACATTGAAGGGAGCCAGGATAGCGTTGTCATTGCAACCACACGGCCCGAGCTCATGCCTGCCTGCGTAGGAGTTTCAGTGCATCCGAAAGACAAGCGGTACAAGAAGTACCATGGCAAGAAAGTAAAGCTGCCTATTTACAACAGGAGCGTTCCCATTATCCCTGATGAATACACTGACATGGAGTATGGCACAGGAGTCGTTTACTACTGCACATATGGCGGCGTTGAGTGCATTGACTGGATGCTCAGGCATCCTGAGATCAAGGCTATTGATATCATGAATCCAGACGGGACACTGAAGCCTGAATCGGGAATCCTTGCGGGATTGAAATCTGAAGCTGCGCGGAAGAAGATACTTGAGGAATTGCAGAAAACAGGGCATTTGGTGAAGAGCGAACCCATCAAACATGTGGTCAATACGCATGAGCGCTGCGGGACGCAGATTGAATATATCAGGAGCGAGCAGTGGTATGTCAGGTATCTTGACCTAAAGAAAGAATTCCTGAAAGCAGGCAGGAAATTGAAATGGTATCCCAAGCACATGCGCGCACGCTATGATAACTGGGTTAAAGGGCTGCGGTGGGATTGGTGCATTTCACGGCAAAGGTATTTTGGAGTTCCTTTTCCGTTATGGTACTGCAAGAAGTGCAACGAGGTAATGCTTGCTGAAATCAATGAGCTGCCGGTTGATCCGCTCAAGGACAAGCCGAGAAAGGCATGCAAATGCGGCAGCAACGAGTTTATTCCGGAGAAAGATGTGTTTGACACCTGGGCAACCTCATCATTGACACCACAGATTGCCATTGAGCTGTTCAAGGACAAGCCAATTTATAGCAGGCTGTTTCCCATGAGCCTCAGGCCGCAGGCGCACGACATCATCACGTTCTGGCTGTTCTACACTGTTGTAAAGAGCCAGCTGCACTACAAGACTAATCCATGGCATGATACTATCATCTCAGGGCATGCTTTGGACCCTCATGGCAAGAAAATGTCTAAAAGCCTGGGCAATGTGATAAATCCGCAGGATGTGATTGAGAAGTTCGGCGCGGATGCCCTGAGATTCTGGGCTGCTGGCAGCAAGCTGGGGGATGACCTGCCGTACCAGGAGAAAGACCTTATGACAGGGCAGCGGTTCGCAACCAAGTTATGGAACGCGAGCAAGTTTGCGCTTTCTCATCTGGAAGGACACAAGCCGAGAAAAACAAAATTGGAAGCAATAGATGCTTGGCTCCTTTCTAAGCTGCATACATTAATACTGCAGAGCACAAAAGCGTTTGACAAGTATGAGTATTACCGGGTCAAGGCTGACACTGAACAGTTCTTCTGGCATATCCTGTGCGACAATTATCTTGAGATTGTAAAAGATAGACTGTACAATAAAAGCGCATATACGCAGCAGGCTTATGAGTCTGCACGCTTTACTCTGTACCACACCCTTCTTGCGGTGCTCAAGCTTATGGCTCCCTTCACGCCGTTCATCACTGATGAGGTCTACCAGCTGCATTTTGCGCAGGTTGAGGGAGTGAAGAGCGTGCACAGCACAGCATGGCCAAAAGTGCAACGAAAGCTGATTAATGCTGCAGCTGCAGAAGCAGGGGATATTGCGGTAGAGATTATTGCGCATGCAAGGAAGGCAAAAAGTGAGAAGAAACTGTCCATGGCAGCGCCTGCCAAAAAGATTGTGATAACTACGAACAAAGCAGATGCCCTGAAGGCATTGGAGCAGGATATCAAGGCTGTACTGAAGGCAGAGGTGCTTGAGATTAAGCCAGGAACTGAGAAAGATCTAAAGGTGATTGTTGAACTGTAGAAAAGCTTAAATATTATCACATTTATTAATTTTTAATGGTGTTGGTATTTAAGATATATGATTTTCTAAAGGAGGGAATGCTATGAGTAGTCAGCCAGGAACATATATGGCCCCTTATCGCAGGCCTAATGAAAAAATATCAATGAGTGATAGAGGAAGTTCAGGAACCATTGCAGAGCAAATAGCCGGTTTAGTTTTAAATGCAACGGGAATAAGCATTGATGCTTTTTTAGCTCCTGAAGAGGTGAAAGCTTTTAGGGCAATGAGGCTCAGCAATGGTATGCTTTTTGGAACTCTTGAGACTTTAGAGCACTTGAGAGTTGAATATGGACTGCATGAACTTATAAGAACTCCGATGGATAAAATTATAAGATATGCTGCAGAGCAAAGAATGCCAACTGTTATTGGAGAAGATTCTGTTTTAGTGATGAGATTCGCTGGCGAGCGTGTGAATCAAAAAATTGATGAAGAAGGTATCCATCAAGGATTTTGTGGTTATAGGGATAATCCATGGATAAGTAGTGATCGGGTAACTGATTTTGAGGAGCAAAGAAAATTTCCAGTAAGAAAAAGAATAGATCAAAAGTTTAAAGAGCCAAGATATGAATTTGCGTCTTAATTTTGTTTTTTCAGGACAGGCCCATTATCAGAATCCTCAACTAAATACCCTTTTTTCCTTATTTGGTTCCTGATGGCGTCTGCTGCCCTGAAATCCTTTTTCTGCCTTGCTGCTTCGCGCTTTTGGAGCAGCTCTTTAAGTTCCGGTGTTATTGCAATGCCTTCAAGCGTCAGGATATTAAAGATACTATCAAACTCTTTCATCAAATTATATGCTTTCCTGCCACCGCCTTTCTTGTTGACCTCGCGCATGAAATCAAAAATAATTGCCAATGCTTTTGGTGTGTCAAAATCATCATCCATCGCTTTTATGAATGCAGCTTTTGTTTTGGTGAGCAGGCTTGCAGGGTAAGTATCTTTTCCATCCTTAACAGACTGCATAAAATCGTTGAGGCGCTGAAGTGCGTTCCTTGCGTGCTCCAAGGCATCGTAATCAAAGGAGATAGGACTTCGGTAATGGCTTGCAAGGTAGAAGTACCGAAGGACTTTAGGGTCGTACTGCTTCAAGATTTCCCTAATGGGAATTATATTTCCTAGGGATTTAGACATCTTGGTCTTTTTTATAGTAAGGAACTCTGTGTGCAGCCAGTATTTCACTAACGGTTTTTTTCCAGAGATGGATTCCATCTGGGCAATCTCTGCCTCATGATGAGGGAAAATCAAGTCGCGGGCTCCACCGTGGACATCATACTGCACTCCAAGCTCTTTTTCAGTGATTGCCGTATCCTCAATGTGCCAACCTGGCCTTCCTTTCCCAAATTCAGTCTCCCAGTATGGGTCGCCTTCACGGTAGAATTTCCAGAGGCAGAAATCGCCTTTGTTTCGCTTCTCATCATTTTCATCCACTCTTGAAACTGCATCTTCAGCATCAGATGAGGTTCTTCCTGCCAACTTGCCGTAATCCTTGTCTTTGCTCAAGTCAAAATAATAGCCATCAGATATCTTATAGGCATAGCCCTTCTTGATGAGGCGCTGCACCTGGCTGATAATTTCTGGAATGTAGTCAGTTGCCTTTGCATATTTGTCAACTGAGGTGTTGCCAAGGGCTTGCATGTCCTCGTGATATGAGTTAAGATAAAAATCTGCAACTTCTTTCAATGTCTTGCCCTCCTGCTTTGCACGGCCAATGATTTTATCATCTATGTCAGTGATATTTTGGAGGTAGAACACCTTATACTTCCTGTAGCGGAGGTAGCGGACAATTACATCGAATTGAATGTACGTCTTTCCGTGGCCAATGTGAGCGTAATTGTAAGGTGTAACACCGCACACAAAGAGCTTTACATTCCTGCCTTTGATGGGCTTGAATTGCTCTTTTTTTCTGGTTAATGTGTTATAGACAGAGAGTGCCATGTCTTATAGTGCTTCACGGCTCTTTTTAAATTATTTCTTTTTGCAAAGGAAGAAGGCATGGTCTTTCTCAAAAGGGTGCAGGATGCGGTAATCTGCAACTATAGTGTGCTTTTCCAGCTCTGCCCTGGCTTCCCTGAAGATGAGCTCAGGTTTTTTGGTGATGTCTACGGAGCGGGCCTTGAGCGCAAGCATGCCAAAGCCGCCTGGCCTGACAAGCTGCATGTTCTTGAGAAATATCTCCACCTGGTTCTTCTGGGCAACATCCTGGTATAAAATATCAGGCTGCGCGATACGCTCCTGGTAAGTTTCCGGCTTGTTGGCGTCTGCAAGGATAGGCGCTATATTTCTGCGCTGCTCGCAGACAAATATTAAATCACGGACTACCCTGGGAGCGCTGTCTATGGCGAAAATAATGCCTTCCGGGCAGATATCCGAGAGAAATGAGACGGTGTAGCCGTGGGATGCTCCTAAATATAGGATGACAGAATCCTTCCTGAAAAGCCACTGCGACAATCCTTTTACCACTGCTGCTGCAAGCTTGCTGCGCCTTGGGCTGAGCTCGCGGTAGGTTCCGTTTTCGTACAAGTCCTCGTCAAAATGGCGGAGGCCTGGAGTAAGGCTTTTAGTGAGCAGGATGCTCCTCTTTCCCTTTTCAGCAGTAAAAAGTCCGTCAAATTTTGCAGATTTTATTTCCACGACCCAAACCTCATTTCTAAGTCCTTGATGAGCTCAGCTGCGAGCGGCTTTCCCTTGAATCTGTCAACCTTTGCTGCCAATGCGAGCTTGTCTGCCAAGCCGCGGGCTGCCTTTCCCCTGTCCTGCTGGGGAACCTTTGCAATAAGCGGATGCTGGAACAGGATGCCGTATTTTGGCATCCTGGCATGTTTTGTAGTGAGGTGCCGGAACATTGCCTTTTCAGCACCTAATATCTGGATGGTGGATGCTGGGAGAATAGACAGGCGCTCAAGCGAGCCTGCCTGCATGAGCAGCTTTGCAGCTATTGCAGTGCCTGCGATGGCATGCAGGTTTGGCGCAATCTCTTTAAGGAGTTTTTCACTGTATTTTTCAAGTGCCTGGCGTGCGCGATATAATTCATGTGTGTGATGCGCCAAATTCATGAGGGCATGGACATCATCTGCCTCAAGCGCTGCACCCATCTCCTGCTTGACGCTGAATTGCTGCAAGAGTTCCTGTTTTGATTTCTTGATGATTGCTTCTATAAACTTCTCATGGTCTTCAATTGCTTTTGATGTTTCAGGGTTGTAGAGCTCATACCATTCCCTTAATCTTTTAGCGAGCTGGTTTATGATTTTGTCAAGGTCTGCTACGGAATTGGCTGCCTGGATAATGAGCTGGTCTTTGGTGACTGACTGCTTGAGCGCCTGTTTTGTAAGCTCAATATTCCTCTCATGGAACGCATTGTGGAATTCAGGGGCTTTGAAAAGGTGCAGGAATGGGCGCAGGTCATGCGTTTCTGAAGCCTGCTTATGCTTCTTCTTCAGCTCAGCTATGTAATGCTGCCTTGCCTCATATTCTGCATGTGAATTGAAGAGCTTTTTGTCTATTATTGCCTGCTGGTCAACGACAAAGATGCCGAGGACGTTGCTTATGATAGCCTGACTCATGCTGCTTAGGATAACAGGGCTTTATTTAAACATTTAGGCTCTACTATCCTATCACTTTGCTAGTGTAAGTAGAATTATAAAATTGCAATACTTTCGTTAAATTACATTTTTCTCTAATCTCGCAATCATAAATTTCAGGACAATAAAATGATGTATTAGAAATAGTAAACCTATGATAACAAAAGCTTGCACCTTCTACGGTACATATATGTTTACAATCACTAAGCATCTCTGAGCCTGATTTAATTACCCCAATTAACTCTTCCCTTGGGAGATTACATTTTTCGTATCGGTCATAAATGGTTGGCGATTCACATCCGTCATATACAAAACATTTACCGTACATATTTAACAGAAAATAATGGTCTCTTTTACAATCTACTGGAGCTATAAACATAAAAAAGACTGCAAGAAATAAGATGATGAGTAAGAATACTAATATAACCTTTATATTCTTTTGAGTCACAACTTTCTAGGTGCAATAAGTGGAATAATAAATTATCTATAATTTTACCTCCCAAGCCAAAAGGTTTATATATAAGTATATACTTATTATGTATTAATCTATATAAATTAGATATACGATGTCCAAAACAGTACAAATGAAGGAACGGGAAAGATTATTGCATTCTCCTACATTAAACACTATTCTCATGGTTGAAGAAACTCTGAAAAACAAAGGAGAACTTATGACTGTCGCAGAATTAAAAAAAGAGTTGCCTAAGCAAGTGATGCACCAGACATTGCTCAGGATTTTGGACTATTTGCAATTAAGCGGAAAAATCCTCATTGGCACTAAAGGGCTCCTTTGGGTTTTTGCCGAGCGCAGGGAGTTGAATGAACTCATCAAAAGAGGAACTGAGATATGAACAAGCCCAGCAGGGTAATCCTTCTTGATGAGGCGGATTTCGAGTATAAGAAACTCAATGAAATAGTTGGGCAGCAAATCAAGGAAGGTAAGGATAATACTGAAGAAATGCAGCTTTTGCGTTCGATAAGGCAAAAGACAGAGCTCATTAAGGCCAATCCATTTTACGGGGATAACCTCTCCAAAGCACTCATCCCAAAAGAGTATGTGGCTAAATATAATGCTAAAAATCTCTGGAGAGTTGAGCTGACCAACTATTGGAGGATGCTCTACACTGTCAAAGGCGATCAGGTTGAGATCATCTGTTTCGTTCTTGATATTCTAGATCATAAGGAGTACGACAAGAAATTTGGATACAGGAAAAAATAGCGGAAAACTGCCCTATGATACTCTTTTCTGGAACTTTTTGCATTCTTGCCAGTTTTAGTTGTATGAATCTGCATTCAAGAATTCACAAAACTTAAAAAGCATAGAGAAAGTTCTGGAGGCATGAATCCGAAAACATGGGTAGAGTGCAAAATCAGCAAGGTAGTGCAGGAGACGCCTGATACAGTTACTATACGCGTTGCCCTGCCGGAGCATGAATCCATACAATTTATTCCTGGGCAATATGTCATGTTCGGATTCCTGAATGGAGAGGAAAGCAGTAGAAGCAAGGCATACTCAATCTCTTCATCTCCCAGCAATACAAAATGGATTGAGATTACAGTAAAAAAGGAAGGGCCTTTCTCTACAAGGATGACAAAGCTGCAGGTCGGGGATAAAGTAAAGATACGCGGCCCTATCGGGCACTTCGTATTCAAGGATGATTACAAGCAGGATATCATGCTCATAGCAGGCGGCACAGGGATTGCGCCGTTAAGGAGCATGTGGCAATATATAATTGAGAGGGAGCTGCCAAACAATGTCAAGCTGCTGTTTAGCACAAAGATTCCGGAAGACATTATCTATAAGCAAGAGCTTGAAGAACTTAAAAAGCACAATAAGAATGTTCAGGTTACTGTAACCCTGACCAGGGTGCAGGACGGCTGGGATGGCAGGAAGGGAAGGATTGACTGGGGCATGATTAATGAGCATGTAACTGATTTCAAGAACACCTTATTTTTTATCTGCGGGCCGGATGCGATGGTGAATGACCTGCAAAAAGCTCTAAGAGACAATGGGGCTGCTATAGGGCAGGTAAAGATTGAGAAGTGGGGGATTCAGTAAAGATTTTTATATCATTTCCCGTTAGTTCCTTTAATGGCTCATAATAATGTTGAGATTGAAATAAAAATTAATGTTTCTGAATCTATTTTCATGAGAACAAGAGAGAAGCTGAACAAGATAGCGACCTTTGTAAAGAAAAACAGGCAGAATGACGCGTACTATATGCCGGCACACCGGAATTTTGTGGAGCTGCAATTCCCGTTTGAATGGCTCAGCATCAGGAAGCGGGGAGATGCTGCCATACTGAGCTATAAGCACTGGTATCCGGAGAACAGTGCAGTAACAACTCACTGTGATGAATTTGAAACTAAAGTTGAGAATCAGGAACAGCTGGAAAAAATATTCAAGGCCCTTGATATAAAACCGCTTGTTGCTGTAGAAAAAGAGAGAGAAGTGTACCAATTTAAAGATGAGTTTGAAATTTCCCTGGATACTGTAAAAGATCTGGGGCATTTCATTGAGATAGAATCTTTGAAAGATTTTGGAAGCATTGAAGAGACGAGGCAGAAACTGTTTGATTTTGCAAGGGAGCTGGGCGTGGATGCATCCAACCCTGATTTGAGAGGCTATCCATACCTCATCCTCAAGAAGAATGGGGTTATCAAATGAAAAATATTACATTAAGAATATTTCTTGCAAGAGCGTTTAAATAGAGTTTTGCACAGCATTGACCCATGGCTGTAGTGCAAGCTCATGCTCAAGATAAATTGGTGAAGGCTCTTATTAATTACAGGTCTACTGTTGTACACGATCCTGAGAATATGAATGGAATGAGAATGAGACGAGAAGGCGCGGTTGTGAGCGCAGATCATGTACTTGACAAGCATGGAGGCTTTATCCGTGCCAGAGTTATAGTTGGGAAAGGATTAAATTTGGAAGAGACAGTCGCAAAGGCTGATTTGCCGCAGTACCACTTACTACCAGACGGAGATACGGTTAAAATTGAGTACATTAGATCTTCCCTTAGTTAATTCTAAACCTTTTTATAGTAGGGATTTAACCTTTCGTGCATGAAAGGGGCGCTGCACAACAAGGTAGTCATAATTACCGGAGCTTCTTCTGGGATTGGCGCGGCAACGGCTGTCAGAGTGGCGCAGGAAGGCGCAGCTGTCGTAATAACAGCAAGGAATTTGAAGGGATTGGATGCGGTTGCGCAGACTATAAGGAAAGCAAAAGGGAATGTTATGAGCATAAAGGTTGATGTCTGCAGTGAGAACGACATAAAAGATATGATAAGCATTGTCAAAAACAAGCTTGGCAGGATTGATGCTATCGTGAATAATGCAGGTGTTTTCTATACAGGAGCAGTTGACGAGATTGAGACTGATAAACTGGATGAGATGCTTACAGTAAACCTGCGCGGGCTTTATCTGTGCTGCAAATACGCTGCGAAAGTGATGAAAAGACAGAAGTACGGCCATATAATAAATATCTCATCTCTCAACGGCAGGTTAGGAAAGCCAGAGAGGAGCGCATACGCCGCTTCCAAATTCGGGGTTACTGGAATATCTGAATCAATTGCAGAAGAGCTTAAGCCATTTAAAATTAAGGTAAGCTTGATATGCCCAGGGGCCGTTGAAACGCCGATGCATTTTAAGAGAAAAACCAGGGCTGAACTGGCTCGTATGCTCAAGCCCGAGGATGTGGCAGAGCTTATTATGCTTATGCTAAAGATGCCGCCGCGCGCAAATATAACTGAGGCGCACCTGCGCCCTGTATTTTATTAGTATTATAAATAATCTTTTAATACTATTATAAAGATATTAGTAATGCTTAAAAGGATGAGGGAGGTTATACGGCTATGATACTGGACATCTATGTGACATGCAAAAATGCAAAGGAAGCTGAGAAGATAGCAACTCATTTGCTTAAAAAAAGATTGATAGCCTGTGCAAATATGTTTCCTGTTAAAAGCCTATACAGGTGGAAGGGAAAATTAGCAAGGGAAACAGAGACTGCAGTGCTCATAAAAGCCCCTAAAAAGAATCTGAACAGTATTGAGCGCGAAATAAAGAAAATTCACAGCTATACGGTTCCCTGTATTAGTTTTATACAAATACATAGGGTGAATAAGGAATGCCAGCAATGGATTGATGAGGTAACTCAGAGGTGACTAAATAATGGGACTAAGAACAGCAATAACAGAGCATGATGCGCGGTTCAAATGCATGTATTGCAGCAATGACCTGGCAAAGAACATATGGTATTCTGATTTCATAGGAGATAGCCTGCATTACAAGGTCACGAAATGCAACTGCGGGAGGCATGCAAGGGTAAAGGTCAATTTTCTCAGCTCAGGCCATGATTCCTGGATGGACAAGCATTTAAGGCCGAGCAATTCAAGGCGGCTTGAAGAGAAGGTCATGCCTAACTAGGCATCTGGCCAGGGTCTTATGGAAGGGCAGTATAGCTTAGTTAAGGATGGAAAACCGGTAGTGTTTGCCTGCGGCTCACTGCCGCATCTTCTGGATACGCACGCAAGGCGGTTTCCTGATAAAGATGCAATCGTATATCTTGATGACACTAAAAAGAATATCTTTTCGTACAAGCAGCTAAGGGAGATAGTAGGCAAGACTGCTGCATACCTTAAAAATAAGCTTGGACTGGAAACAGGTGAGCGGATTGCATTCATAATGAAGAATTCTCCAGAAGTACTGTTCCTGAACCTTGCGTGCTGGTCTACATCATTGGTCAGCGTGCCGCTTGATTCAAAGCGGGATGCGCTGGAAACCATGATGTACAAGATCAGGCAGACAGAAAGCAAGGTAGTTTTTGTAAAGAATGATGCGCTTGATGAAAAGCAGAAGGATGCGCTAAGAGAGATGCTGCATGGCATCAAATTCATATCTTTTAATGAGATTAATGATTTCCTGGCGCTCATAGAGCATGAGAAACCTGTAGAGCTGGGCAATTCTGCTGAGCAGGATGCATTAGTATTGTACACTTCAGGAACTACTGCATTACCAAGAGGAGCGCTGTTGACTGTTGAGAATCTTGTATCTAATGCGGACAGTATCGCTGACTGGCTTTCAATAACTGAAAAGGATAGGTTTTTGACTGTATTGCCACTGCACCACATTAATTCCACAACATTTACTTTAGCCACGCTGCTGCGCGGCGGGACAATAATACTTGTTCCAAGATACTCAAACTCAGGATTCTTCCAGCAACTGGCTGAATCTCAAGCTACAATCACATCAATAGTGCCGACTATCTGCCATGACCAGATTTCGCAGGAAGAGCGGTTCAATGCGGTTAAAGGCAAGCTAAAGGTTACCAGAATCCAGATAGGATCTGCGCCTGTTCAGCCGCAGGAGGCTGAAGAGTTTGTAAGAAAGTTCAGAATCCCGCTTGTACAAGGATACGGGCAGACAGAGACATCACTCAGGTCTACAGGAGTGCCTTATACCAGCAGTAACGCATTGGATGAAAGATATTTTGAGCTATTGAAGAGCAATACCATCGGGACTGAGATGAAGTGGACTAATATGGCTGTGCTTATCGATGGCAAGGAGGCGCAAGAAGGGGAGATTGGAGAGATCTGCGTGCGAGGGCCTGGGATTATGAAAGGGTACCTTGGTGATGAAGAGGAGACAAAAAAAGCCTTTGAGTACGGATGGTTTCATTCAGGAGACATGGGCTACTATAAGATTGTGGATGGCAGGAAACTATTTTTCCTGGTAGGCAGGATCAAAGAAATCATAATAAAAGGCGGAATCAATGTCTCTCCGCTGGCGGTTGAGCATGCGCTGCAGAGGGCATATCCGGAGATTGACCAGGTTTATGTGGTTGGATATGAAGATGCAAGAATTGGGGAAGAGATAGGTGCTGTGATTGTTTTCAAAGATGAGGTGGGCAAAGAGAAACGAGGAATGATTATCCAAGGCATAACAAGAGACGGGCAGCAGGGCAAAATACACGGCCTGAGCGCCTATGAAAGCCCTATGAAGATTGTTGAGATATCTGCTGAGCAGCTGCCCATGACATCAACAGGGAAGGTGCAGAGGACAAAAATCAAGGAGATGTTCCCGAGATTGATGCAGCCTGCCTCAATTGCAAGAACTGACTCCTATATATTCAGGCAGATCTTTCCATCTGAAAGAGACGTGATTAAGAAAGCAGTTGAAATCAACAATAAGAGATGGCATCCCCTGCTTGCTACAGAGCAGGAATTCATTGCACGCAGCAGGAACGGCATTTTGGTTGGGGCATTTGATAATTCAGGAAATCTGCTCGGGACCGTTAGCGCGTTACGGATTGATAATGCTGAAGAGCTTTATACTACATGGGACAAACTGACCGGGAATGGGACACTGTCAACGCATAAGGCGAATGGAAAGATATTGGTGTGCGTGGCAATATCAACAGCTGCCAAAGAGACTGTGCAGGAAACAAGTTCAGATGAAACACTGTTGAAAGAAGCTGCGCCAAAATATGTGGAGGAATACCTGAAAAGTGATCTGGATCCTATCGTGAGGTTTCACAGGAAGCCTAAAGGAGGGCTGCCTGGTGCAAAATTGATAAAGGTGATTAAGGATGGGAGAGTGCAAGATGCAGGTGCGTTGGGTTATACAATTATCTTTGAGTATCCTGAAATAACAGAAGAGATTTCATTTACTAAAAATGCGTCGGTTGGAGTGCAATTGATAGAAGCGTGCATGATGCTTGCGCAGCAGCTGGGCATTACCAAAGTGTATGCGTTCTCAAGGCCTGCTGGCTTTAGAAAATATGTGGCAGAGAAGATTAAGAAAGCATTATCGTAGCCTTCTCGCGACTCTCTTTGCAGCTTTCTTGACAACTTGCCTTCGCTTGCTGCCTTTCTTGCCCAGAACTGCATGCTTTACTTTTCTGGCTGCTACAAAACTGACTGCAGCTGCCTTGACTAAACCTCTTCTGATGTGATGCAATACCATTATACACCTCTTGAAATTGTTTTTATTGATTTCTGGGGGTTTTTATTTATATATCTTTCTTAATAGAACGAGTAAAACTATATTAGCATCTGGCTTCGCCACTCCACCATAGGAGTCCGCCATTCTTGCTGCAAATATGGCTGTTGGCGGACGACATGATGTTTTATCCTAGAATAGCTTCCTTTCCTTAGCTATCGAAATGATGAGCATTAGAGATAATATCAAGGCGAGCACAATAGCTATAAAGGAGAGTGCAGGGTAGCCTGCTATTGTGTACGCATTAAAAGGAAGGGTGATGGCTGCTGCTACGATTAAGGATGCTATGAGCAAGCCGTAGGTGACGCGGTTGCTTGACTTGTCTATCTCAACAGTCATGCTCTTGATGTCCCGGTCTATGGCCTGCAGGTCCTCGTCTGCCTTGCTCATCCTCCTCAACAATAACGAGGTCTTTTCAGGGAAATCCTGGATGAAGGCGGCAAGATGCACACTGCTCTTCTTTACCTTCTTCCATATTTCCCTAGGAGAGAGCTTTTGCCTAACCAGCTGCTCTACAAACGGCTTGGAGGCAGCAACAATATTATAGTCGGGATCAAGCTCTTTGGAAACACCCTGCAGCGTTATCATAGTCTTTCCCAGCAGGATGAAATCCTTGGAAAACGTAATATTATGCTTCTTTGCAAGCGCAATAAACTTGTGGAAAATCTCAGCCATGTCATAGCGGTTGACAGTGGTGTTGTGGTATTCTGCAAAAGCATCATACAAGTCCTTCTTGAGCATGGAAAGGCTGGTGTCCTGGTCAACAATATCCAGATTGACAAGGGCTTCTGCCATGATGTCCAGGTTGCCCTGGATCATGCCTATGAAGAGCTTGGTTATGCTCTCCTTGAGCCTGTCATCAATGATGCCGACAATGCCAAAATCAAGGAATGCAATCCTATCCTTTCCCAGGACAAAGATGTTGCCAGGATGAGGGTCTGCATGGAAGTAGCCGTCTATGAAGACCTGCTTCATTATTGAATCAGTAAGTATCTTATTGATCAGCTTCTTGTCATATTTTGGATCCCTCCTGATGTCCAGGATAGGGATTCCTTCAATCTTTTCCATGACAATGACGCGCCTGGTAGAGAAATTCAGATATGGCTTTGGAATCTTCACATTCGGATGGTTCTGGAAATTCCTATAGAAATGCTCAATATGCTTGACCTCAAGCATGTAGTTCAACTCAGCCTCTGTGTACCGCTCAAATTCCCTGACAATCTCAACAGGATTGATGAATTTTGAAACTTCAGGGTAATGCGACTGCAGCAGCCTTGCAAAGTAGTACATGATATCAATATCTGTGCGCATCAGCTGGTCTATTTTCGGGCGCTGTACTTTAATGACAACCTGCTCGCCCTTATTGAGAGTTGCATCGTGCACCTGGCCGATAGAGGCTGCGGCCAAGGGCTCTGGATTGAAAGTTGTGAAAACATCTTCCAACGGGACTTTTAACTCATCCTGGATAGTCCTGATGGCAATGTCTGAAGGGAAAGGCTTGACGCGGTCCCTTAATTTGCCGAATTCCTCCGAATATTCTTTAGGGATCATGTCAGGTCTTAGGCTCAGGAGCTGGCCGAGCTTGGTGAAGGAAGCGCCCATCTCCTCCAGAACCATGCGGATCCTGACTGGCTGCGTGTCTAATCTTGCGAGCTTGTCTTTTTCCAGGCGTTCCTGCAAGGTCAAATGGTCTTTCAACCGCATCTTTGAAATCAGAAGGCCCATCTCATTCTTGAACAGGACATAGAGCAACTGCTGGAAGCGCTTCAGATCCTGGATGTTCTGCTGCATGGTCATGGAGTAATTTCTGAGGAATGGCTTATTTAAATTTATTGGGTGGTGGGTGCAACAAATTTTATAAATAACAGGTTTTGCCTTATAACTATGAAAAGAACACCTTTGGATGTGGGAGGGTTCTGTTATGATCAAGAAGATTATGTTAAGCTCTTACCACTTACACCTAAGCTAGAACAAAGTCATCATGAAGTATACATGGTATTGGAAGAGCTTTTAGTGGATAAAGTGCCACCTAAAACCAAAGTCTGGGAAGACCATAATTTAAAAGATTGTTCAGCTAGGATTATTACTGTAAAAAATAAAACTCATATTGGTGTGCGGCCTGCTGTGGTTGCATTAAATCCATTTTATCATAGATTTCGTCAATTTGCAAAACAAAATACTGGACAAAGGTCAAATCCTGTTCATTTTTTTAAGGGAGTTTTAACCCACGAATATGCACATATAGTCTATCGCTGGCTTTTTGACAATGATTTTTTCGCACAGCTTCGAAAAACAGAAGAAGCTGAACTTTATTGCAGAGATGATGGAATGGGAGGTATAGTTCCAAACTCATGCGAAGAAGCCTTTGCTTTCTGGTTTGGAGACACTTTTTCAGGCTTTAATATGCCTGTAGAGCTTATGGCAAATGGATACTCAATCAGCCACAATTCTCAAGCTATTGTTGACATATATCATAAATTGCAGAAAGAAAAAGGAACCAGAGGCATTGCTTCAGTATTAGATGACATGGTTGCTACATTATTAAGGATTGTACCGACCGCACCATTTACCAAATGGGATTATACATACGATGGTCCTAAATAAACTAAGAAATGAGCGTGCCCTTATACCGCCTGCCTTCCAATATGGCCTTTACATTATCCAAGTCATTGCCGTTCGCGATAATAACCCTTAATCCTGCATTTTTTGCCTGTTTTGAGGCTTCCGGGTCAAATGGGGTGTGCATGCCGGTCTTCCATTTGCCTGCCAGCCTGATTACCTCGCTCCAGGCTATTGATTTTATGGGCTTGGCATCAGGATGTTTTTTAGGGTCCTTATCATACACATAATCAATGTTTGAAAGGTTGATAATCTCCTTTGATTTAAGCTTTTTAGCCATAAGGACTGCATCATAATCAGTTGAATGCCCTGGCCTATGGCCGCATCCTATTATGATTTTTTTGCTTGTCTTTAGAGGCCTATCATAGTTATCTATAACCCTGTCATGAGCCAAACTGCCGAATATGCTCCTTACCATTTCTGCATTTAATTTGGTTGAGGCTATGCCTATCCAGTCAAAGTCAACTTCTCTTATTTTTGAGACTTTGGATGCGGCTGCATAGTATTTCCTGCAAGTCCTGCCGCCGCCGCAGATGATGGCTGCGCGGTTGCCTTTGCTTATGAAGCTTAAGATTAATGCCTTGAACTGCTTTAGAAACTCGGTATCTATTTCATCCGGGACTATCAATGAGCCGCCTAAGGATAGGATGACTGTTTTGGGCATGGAATTTAGCACCATGAAGAAGTATAAAAAGGTTTCTTACGATCCAATCCCGATAGCAGCGATGCCGACAAAAATCAGCGCGATGCCTGCTATCTTGTACGCGTTAATCTTTTCTTTTAGGTAAACGCTTGAGAGGATGGTGACCCAGATATAGGTCAGTGATGTCAAAGGATAGACTAATGACAGGTCGCCGAACTTTAATGCCGGTATGAAGAAGACTGTGGAGAGGGCATAAAGGAATCCTCCGATATAAAGATTAATGTTCGTCAGGAAAGAGCCTATATGCCTCCGTATTGTGGCTGAGGCCTTCTTGAAGAATAAGGCTCCAAAAGCTCCAATTAAGGTGGCGGTGAATACCAGAGCCACTGCAATTAATGTGTTTGCCATTATGCATTCACCTTTTCGGTTACCTTTGATTTATGCTCAGAAATGCCAGCATTTCTGGCGCCAGGAAAACTTTGTTTTCCCTGGTTGCGGAACTCTCCTAAACCAATAAGCGTCAAACCCAGCATGATCGCGACAATCCCAAGCCATTTGAGGAAGCCGACATCTTCGTGGAAGAAATATCTTGCAATCAGATTAACCCAGATGAAGCTGGTGGCTATAACAGGATATAAGACCGAGAGCTCACCATATTTCAATGCGATGACGAGCATCAATGCTGAAACGCCGTACAGGAACAAACCAATCCATATATAATAGTTGGTTAGGATTACGGAAAGGCTGCCTAGGTTTGCTGAGCCCAGCTTGTACAGGGTCTGTGCGGACGCGTTCACTAAAGTAGAAAGGAATACCAGCAAGATTGCCCATGGACTTGTTCTTGTCATTTTTCTATTTGTTATGCATTTTAACTTTATTTGCATTACTGCTGCGAACTGCGCAGCCTACATGTCCCCGATTCTGGCTGTAAAGCATTAATGTTCGGGGACTCCCGTAACCCCGGAGCTGAGCTTCAGCTCAGCGACTACTGTGCTAGTTTAGTTTATTTATTTTTGTTTACCTTTTGCTATCTTTTGCTCTTACTTAATCTCTCAGCAATATTTCAACCATGGCTGCGTATGCAGGCCTGGTTATGAAGACGCCGATTGAGACGCCTGCGATGGTGATTAGGGCAAAGCCCTTCAATAAGCCTGCGCCTGCGAACAGCAGCGGGAGCATGGCTGCAATCACTGTGAAGAATGCCGCAAAGATGATGAAAAACGCATTCTTGATCTTCTTCTTCCAGTCAAAGACCTGCCTTGATTCGCCTTTCAGCATCTCGTCTGCTATCACGATCTGGTCATTCACGCCAGTCCCGACAGCCACAATCAGGCCTGCGATGCCTGCAAGATCAATGGTCCAGCCGATTGCAGATGCAAAGCCTATGGTAATGAATATCTCAATCAGCATTATAAAAATGATGGGGAGGGAAACAGTAAGCTTCCTGTACCTGATATAGATAAGAGCGGTGACAACAAGGATTGCAAGCAGGCCGATAAATACTGAATTCTTCACGAATTCAGAGCCGAGCAAAGGCGATATGGAATCAACCTTCACGATCTCAAGCTTTACCGGCAATGTACCGGTAATAAGGACTGTCTGGAGGCGCCGCATGTTTGCCAAAGTGTTTGCAACAGCCTCCTGCTCACTGGCTCCTGCGCCGGAGCCTGATATCTGGATATTAGTTGCGGCTTTTCCTTTCAGGTCTGCACCGATGCTGAGCTGGTCTACTGCCCTGTCGTCAAGGTACAGCACAAGTTTCTCGCTCAAATAGGCGTTGTTGCCATCTTTGATGACTTCAAGGTTTCTTGTAGCATCTGCCTGCGCCTGGGCAGCCTCAGGGGATAATGCAATGCTGAACGCAAAGGCGCATGCCCATCCGCCTGCTGAGGCGCCACAGCCCCTGTTCGGGTCAATGCCTGAGCAGTCAGCTGTCCTGCAGACATAGGTGATGTCGCGGCCGCCACGGAATACTGTAGCATTAGCTACCTTCGCCTCAAATTTTCCCTGGCGCGCAAGCAGCTCGCGCACATCTTCCTGGGAAGCGCCAGCAATCTCTACCAAAATGTATTGAGTGCCAGTAAGGTCAGATGCAGAGCGGAGCACAATGTCGCTCAGGCCATAAACATTCAGGCGCTGCTCCATGGTTGCCATGACATCATTGAGGTATGCCTGCGACACTTTTTCAGCTGGCCTTAGCAGGACGCGGGTGCCGCCCTGCAAGTCAAGGCCTTTCCTGATATTTGTCATGGGGGCATCCTGAACAGAGATTCCAAGTGAGCCTGGAACCTGCACAAGCAGCCGGTATTGCGCCTTATTCGTCCTTACCAGTACAGTATCATTTGCCTTGAGCGTTGAGACAAAGTCATAAAATTCGCGGATAGAGGATAGCTCCTCATTATTTATTGCAATGATGCGCTCCTTGGAAAGCGGCCTGGTGTTAGGCAAAGGGTTATGCATGCCTCCCTGGGATGCTGAGCTGTTCTGCTCAATCGCCTGGATAGCGACGCCGTCAACAAAAGGATTGGGCTGTATTGCAACCAATGCAAGAATAAAGGCTATGACCAGGATGATTACACGGGGATTCTTCAGCATCTTCCTGAACTTCATGCTGCACCCTTGCGCTCCAGATACACGCGCAGTATGCCTGCATTCTGGATCCATGTATTGGGAATGTCCGCCAGAAGGCCGAAGAGAAGGATTATCATAATCTGCCGTATTATGTCAGACTGCGTGAGGAATAATGCGATGCCGATAGCGGCAATGGCAGTTGCAGTCATCATAATGCCGGTCTTGGAAGCGTCAATAACCCTGTCAAGGACTGAGCCCTCGCTGCGCTTGAGAACTCTGGATGAGAGCAGGATGTCGGTATCAACTGAATAGCCAATCAGCATGAGGAACGCGGCGATGCCACCTGCGCCTATCCTTATGTCCAATGCATTCACCATGGCAAGCGCAAAGAGCACGTTGCAGACAACTGCAAGAAGGACTGCAAGGCTAGGAACTATTTTCCTGAATGAGATGAATACGACAATGGCCATCAGGGCAAACGCAACCAAAACAGCCAGGAGCAGCTCCATGAAAAAGCTCCTGCCAAGGGTGGGGCCTGTGACCTCAACTGAATATTGCTCAGAAGCTACCTTAAAGAAACCCTCAACTTCGCTGAAGAATTGATCAGCCGCAGGTGAATCCGGATCGATATCTGCCTGCAATAAGATTGCGGGCTCAGTTCCTGTTATGATCCTTGTTGCAAGATCAATGCCCGGGAATTTTCCAGCAAAATGGGCGCGGATGGCGGATTCACTGTATTCCTGAGCTACAGGGATTGTTACTGTGATGCCGCCTTTCAATGAAACATCACGGTGCATGAAATCGCCTGTTGCAGCAAGCTGATAGCCTATCTGGAAAAAGGAGAACAGGAGCATGGCAACCGGGATAATAAGCAATAGCTTATAGTAACGGTCATAGAACTGCCTGAGATTATTTGCGATGCTGTCAAATGCCCCCATCGGGGCTAGCAGATAGGTGGAATGTTTATAAAGTTTATTATTTGGTGGGCTGTAAGGTCTGCTGGATACGAAAGCCCTTTCTTAGAAGGTTGCAGATGGGGGTTTCTATGAGTGAATTCTAAGAAAGGTTTAAATTCCAACCTAAGTTCCTATGCCAAAATGAAGGCAAAAGACAAGTTAACCTTTATTGTGATATATATATTAGCTATATTTTTTGCACTCTCAATAGCCTTAAAGAATGATTTTCTAATACTCGGTATTTTATTATTGGGCATGATTTTTATCTTTGTGAGGGTGATATTTGATGCCTCAGATTGACATTATAGAACGGCTATTGAGGAGTAAATCAGAATTTTATATTACTACCATAGGAATTTTATCATTAACTGGGATGGGCTATGTTTATTTAAATCATATAAAAACAGTAGCACAATCACAACCAACAGATATATTTGCATGGATGATAGTTATTGGCTCTGGAGTGCTTGGTTATATCTTCTTCTTATTAGGATTTTATATGATAGCCGATAGGTATAGTATGGAGAGAGACCTATTTATATTAGCATATAATATCAAAAGAATCAAATTAACTCAAGAATTAAAAAAATTAGAGAAGAAACATAAAATAAAAAAGAAAGAGTCCAGAATTAGTAAGCTAAGAAAAAGACTGCCGATATGGTTTAAAAAATATATACACTACTTTATCTAAAATAAGAAGGCGAGCAAAGCTCGCCCCCTTAAATTACCCCAAAGAGCTGAATAGGAATGTAGCTATTAGGGCAATAATTGCTAGAACATAGAGGTTACTAGCAAGTCCTGCAAATGCACTTGCTGCTGCACTAGCAGCTCTACCAAATAGGAATAGAGCCAAAGCTACAGCTAGCATTATCATTACCGATTCTAACATGCTCCTTACCCCCATTAAGAGCCCCTGAGTAGAATACACATAGCTATCGCTACAATTTTATTTTATCCACAAACTTTATTAAGAAGGAAGTATAACCATTCTAACTGTTCGGTTAAAAAGGTTTTACACCTTCTTATTGTGGGTGTATCCCCAACCAAGCTCGGCTCGGTTGGGCTCTTAATTTTTTCTGCAAATATGCTGTAGTAGGTTGCTTTTAAATTTTATGCAACTACGGGGGATATCACACTTCCGCACTTAATCTAATTATTCCTAACCATCTATTAACTCCCGTTTCTAACTGCAATCCTGCTAATTCACAAGGGAATGCTTTTGTTGTTGTGTGTTTCTGAATAAAATTGTGTTGCAACACTATTCCAGCCAATAATATAGGAGCACTCCAAAGGGCTTTAAGTCCTCTGAAGTCATAGACTCTATCTTTTATCTTTGAGAAAACAGTCTCAATCCTTACGTTATGCTTCTTAGTTTTTGAAACATTGTTTACTCTATGCTCTGTCCTTAAATCATATTTTCTTTTTCCTTGACCGAATACTTTGCTAAAAGCAGAGGGATAGAACGGCAATCCATCAGTTTGAATATATTTTGGTACGCCTTTTTGTTTTATTCTGTGCATAAATTCAGTAGCATCTTCCATATTTTGAGAGTGAGGAGAATATAAGGTTGCGTTAATATATCGTGTATCCCAATCAACAGAGCACCAAAATATATCGTTATGGTTTTTCTCTCTGTCTATTTCAGTTTCATCAGCATAAACTCTACCAAGTAATTGAGGTTTTAAAGTGTCTATATACTTCTGAACCTTTAGGACATACTTTCTGCACCAATCTAAAACAGATACATGGCTTACTTTCGTTTCTTCATGCCTATAAAAGAAATCCCTTACCTTTCGGCTGGATAGGTTGCTAAAGTAAACGTCTATCGCCTTAGTGACCTTATTCTCATGGTTCTTCATCTTCCAGAAGCCTAAATCAGGGATAAAGGTCTTATGGCAATCCTTACATAAGTACCTCTGCTGGACACCTCTTAGCTTTGTTGGGCTAGTGCCTCTTTTGACCACGTTCTCTGATTTGCAGGTTCTACATCTTATTTTGTTATCCATATACTTTAGATACCTAAACTACTATATAAATGTTTAGATACCTAATTGTATAGGTACCTAATATATAGTTTTAGATACCGAAATATTTATATACCTGTTAGATACCTAATATTAAGCAATGAAGCTACAATCCCAGACCAGTAGGGTATATAAAGGCAAAAAATATGAAAAGTTTTGGATTGTCCTGCCTTCAAAGCTCATTGAAAAACTGGGATGGAAATCGGGACAAGAATTAGAAGCTGAAGTAAAGGGGGATAAACTCATAATTGAGAAAGATGATTGATGGCTGAACCAATAATAACAGCAGGAAGCCCAGCAACCCATTTCTTACCTAAAGCCATATCACAAGTAGAAGCAGGGTTGAGACAAATTGGTTTTGAAATGTGTTCTGCACAAGACGCAATGATAGAATTAAACCTTAATGCTACCCAAAGCGTAGATGATAAGGGAAACATCACAATCTATATTGTTGAAATTGGTAGTTCTAAATCAACTACTGTAGGTCAATCAATCAAAATACACGCTAGGAGAATCCCTGACAGTGCAGAAGAGAGTATAAGAAAATATGAAGAAATCCAGCATGAAAGGGAGCTAGAACGAGCAAGAGAACATGCTCGGCAAGAGGCTAAACCACTTTGGTCAAGAATCTAAAAATATATCCAAAAGACTTTACAGCCCATTATTTGGAATAAGGCAGAGCAACAGGTTTTTATAATAAAAGCAATCTCTTATGAGATATGAAGCAAGCAGAGGATCACCGCCATCAGACCTCCCTGTATTACAGGATGCTTGATATCGCAGGGCACTATGCCAACATGTGGCACAACTATTGGGTATCCCGCAACCAAGCCAAAGCTGACGAGCTTTATGTTGGAAGAGGACAGTACATCCTGCTTGAGGAGGCGCGTAGAATATTTGGACAACATTTACCAGAGCAGCCTTATAACGGAGAGCCAATGGAAATAAGATTTGGCAGGTATGTACATCCAGAAACATGGAAACTGCCTATTCATGATATTAAGGAGAGCATTGCTGCAGGCAAGCGAGTTCTAGAGGTACACAAAGAGCAATGGGGGTCGTATACTCTTGATATGTTTTGGAAGTTAAAGCATATATGCAGCCGGGCACAGGAAGAGGGCCTTGATATATTGTTAGCGCAATTTGAGGATATACGATTAGTAGAGCCGCAGCCTCGTTAATGTTCTATTTCAAGCACGCTTTTACAAAACCGAGAAACATAGGCTCAGGTTTCATAGGCCTGGAGCTTAGCTCTGGATGAAATTGGCTGCTGAGGAAGAATTTATGCCCCTTTAATTCTGCTATCTGCATTATTGGATACTTTGGGTGCTTTCCTGAAAATATGAATCTCTTTTTCTCAAGCTGCTCAATGTATTTCGGATTGACTTCATACCTATGTCTGAATCTTCTTTTTACTTTATCACCATAGAGTTTGTACGCCAAAGTTCCTTTTTTTATAACAACTTCTTGTGCGCCCAATCGCATATTTCCCCCTAGTCCTTCAAGTCTCTTTTGTTCTGGTAATGTGTCAATTATTGGTATTTTCGTATTCGGTTCAATTTCGGTACTATTGGCGTCTTTAAGACCAACTACATTCCGGGCAAATTCAATAGCGGCAAGCTGCAGGCCGTAGCATAAGCCGAGGAAAGGTATATTCTTTTCTCTAGCATATTTGATGCAGGCAATCTTTCCCTCTGCTCCGCGCTTTCCGAAACCGCCCGGGACAATAATGCCTTTCACGCCCTTCAACGCCTGCTCAGGCTTTACCTTTCCAGCGTCAATATCCGTGGTCTCAATCCATTTTACATTGACCTTTGTGCCTGCATGCAGCCCCGCATGCTCCAGCGCATTGAGGATGCTTGCATATGAATCCCGCAACCCAGTGTATTTCCCTGTTATTCCTATAGTAATCTCCTTCCTGGACTGCCTGAGCTTTGATGTAAGGGACTGCCACTCTTTCCACAGCTGCTTTTCCTTTTCCCTATTTGCCTTGTCCCTGAGCTTAACAATGTCAAGGACATGCTCGTCAGTGCCTGCTGCTTTCAAGAGCGCAGGAATCTCGTATATGCTTTCTGCATCATGCACGCTGATGACCTTGTCAACAGGAACATTTGAGAAGACGCTGATCTTTTCCCTGACCCTTTGCGATACTGGATTCCTTGCCCTGCATGCTATTATATGCGGCTGGATGCCTGCGCCCATCAATGAGCGGATGCCTAACTGGGCAGCCTTGCTCTTCTGCTCGCCCAGGAAGCCCGGCTCCAGGACATAAGTCAAGGCGACAAAGACAACATTATCCCTGCCCTCCTCATATGCCAGCTCGCGCATCGCCTCAATAAAATAATTGTTTTCAATGTCGCCGACAGTTCCGCCGACCTCAACAAAGACAAAATCTGCATTGCGCTTCATAGCAAGATTCCTCAGGAACAGCTTGATTTCTCCAGTTACATGGGGTATGAATTGCACGTCTCTTCCAAGATACTTGCCTTCTCTTTCCCTGCCCAGGATGCTATTGAATATCTTGCCGCCTGTCAAATAATTGTCTTTGGTCAGGTCAATGTCAAGAAACCTCTCATACGTGCCCAGGTCCATGTCGCATTCTGTGCCGTCATCCAATACAAAAACCTCGCCATGGCGGTATGGGTTTAATGTGCCTGCATCTATGTTAAGGTAGCCGTCAAATTTTATAGGGGCTATCGTAAAGCCCTTAAACTGCATGAGTTTTGCCAAAGATGAGGAGAAAATGCCCTTGCCCAGGCCGGACATGACTGTGCCAAAGATGATTACATATTTGGTGCGGCCAAGCTTATAGTTATCAGGTATAGGTATGTAGTATTCGTGCTCTACAGTCTTGTCTGCGACTGACTTGAGAAGCTCTTCACCCATTGAGCAGCACCCCTAGGTTAAGAATTCCAATAACTCTTTGATATAAATTGTGTAAGAGCACAAATCAGTGTTAGATAAGGGGTATTTAAAGTTTACTGCTTGATTATTCTACTAATTACATTCAGAATAAATTAGGCTGTGCTAGCGCTTCAAGGCCTTTAAGTTTCTCTAGGCTAGCTCCTGCTTCACGTGCCCCAGCTTCCCTTTTTTCAAATATTCTGACCAGGTGCAGAAGAGCCTGATCCATCACTTGTAATCTTAAAGCACCTAATCTAGCAAGTCTAGCGCCGCCGATTGGCTCCCTGATATCCCACAGAGCAAGCGCGTAGTTCAATTTATCATTTGGTTTCTTACCAACATCTTGTGGTATTAAAAAATCCTGAAATTCCGTATCCACTACTCTGTCATATTGAGATGTATAATGACAAGAACCCCTTATATTCACTGTCTCTCTTATTCCATCCGGTACAACTTTAATTCCAAACTCTAAGGCTAATCTTTGCGGACTTGATGGATCAGAGCCGTAATGCACACCACTGCATGTTACTTCTTTAGAAGTATCTTCATGATACATATTCAAAACTTCCAAGTTAAAGATTATTCCTCTTAGCTGGTCATTGGACAAAATAAGATCTTCTCCTCTCACTTGCCCTCTTGAAGAGGCTAGCAATTGATCCAAATAAGCCTGATGTAAAGAAAGAAAGGCCGTTGTATCTACACCATTAAGAGTTAATTTCAGGCCAGCCAAATCAACCTGCCTTTTTCCAAATTCAGAGTCATAGCTACGTATAAGATTTACAGCGCTGACTATTCCTTCGGTAAGTTGTTTGTATTGGGATTGATACCTATTGATTTGTTGCTCAGCTTGAACTATAGATAAATTTACTGGTCCTGCTAATGTCTGGACTTGTACCATAAACTTTGGCTATTATGTTCTGATATATATAAATCTTTCGTATTTTAACTACTTGATAGTAACTAAGTTAGAAGAAAGCCTGTATCAAGCCTTCAAACACCTTAAAGCCGTCAAATCCTGGGATGGGTATCATATTAAAGATGAAGAGGAACATGTTGATGCTCTTGGTGAGATGGATTATTGCGAAAGTCTTGCGCGTCCTTATGAATCCTGGATTGAATTTCAATAAAGCCAAGGAGCCGAGCCAGAGAACTAGGTTAAGAAACGGGCCTGAGAATGCAATGATGCTGCTCATTAATGGGGTGAAAGTACAGGGCATGGAGGCGCAGCCAATTGAAACATATCCCGGAACAAAAAAGATGAAGCCGAAGTTAATAAGCTTTAGAATTATTCCAATGCCTAGCCAGAAATAAGCTGCGTGAAAAGTTGCATTTAAGTCAAAATAGAGCGCAACAATCTTATGGAACAGCTCGTGGAAAATGACAGCAGGGGCAGTTATGATGACGGCAAACCAGATATTCTGCCAGTTGAACCTTCCATAGCTCTGCTTCAATGGCTCGTAATCCTCTTCTTCCGGCCTTTTAAACGAACCTGAGAAGATGAAGCCGACGGCAATTGTCATTATAATGACATCAATAAGCTCGCCAAGGGTAAAGAATGCCATATTGCTGAACAATAAGTTATGCTATTTTAACTTTTGTAAATTGAAAGGCGCAAACCTTAAATATTCAACGAGCTTCCTTTAAAAAAATGAGTGTATCAAACCTCTTCAGAGACACTAGATTTGAAAGAGCATATCTTTATGCGAAGAAAGATGTCGAGGTTGGATTCAAGAGACTCGATGATATCGATGAACGCTTAATACAAGAGGGCGGTCTAGAAGGCGCTTTCACCAAATATGTGAGAAGACCAATTGTGTATCCTTTTGTAAAACCTATTGTTGTTGCTGCAATCTATATCAGGGATTTGATCAAGGATGAACCGGCAAACAGGTGACCCGTTCTATATCTTAAAATCTTAAAAACGATGAGCAAAAAAGCTAACAATTATATATCCCAAAAGCAAGAATCTTGGTATGGATGAAAGCACGCTGATAACATGCAAGAAGTGCAAGGTCAAGGTTCCTATCAAGGTCATGAAATATGACATGAGCGGCTCTGAGCTGATATGCTTTGACTGCTATGAGCGGCAGGTGAAGGGCATCAAAGGGACGATGCAAACGCATGATTTCTCAAGCCCGGAGAATGCAATGGTCAGGCCGAGCGAGGTGCGGAAGAAAGAGACAAGGGACACGCTCAGGTATTATTGCACTGCCTGCAAGTTCCGCTTCAGCAGGGGAAAGGAATTCGGCTATCCAAAGAATTGCCCATACTGCAGCAAGGATGCGGTAGAAGTATGGCAGGATGTGGATGCCGCTACGCTGCTGAAAGAAACTGAAGAGCTATTCTAAACCGGGTTCTCAAAGATATCTTCCTGCTCGGATGTGTCGTCTGCTGCTGCGGATAATGTCTCGTTGCCAAGATCTGCTGCAGGGTCAGGCTGCACATCCAGTGCATCGGCTGCATCCAACGGCTCGGTTGAGACGTCAACCTTGGACTGGTCTGCCTTGCAACCTGCTATGACAAGTGCAAGGATTGCAATGAGTAGCAAGATATGGAACTTCTTCATGATGATTCACCTTTCATAGCCTTATCAGGCTTCTTTTCCATGCCTTTCTTGATATCTTCTTCAGTAAATTTCTTCTCAACAGCTGCCTTCCCTGTGGCTTTGCCTACAATATCCTGGTGCGACTGCTTGAGGTCAACATATGCACTCTTGATCTGCTTTAGGATGACCTCTGCTGCATCATAATTGGCAAGCTGGAGCGCATTCCTTGCGTCAGTGACTTTTGTTTTGAAGGTGGCAAGTTTTGTTTCAAGCACGGTAGTCGGGACTCCCTTCTCGCGGAGCTTGTCAATGTTGCGCTGCACCCGCTCTGCCAGCTTATCAGCCCGCTCAAGCGCTTCAGTCATCTGCTTGCCCCTTGTGGCCTCCCTGAATGATTTCTTGAGCTGTTGCCAGTTTAACTGAACCTTGCGCATGGTCTCAGAGACCTGCGATTTATCGCCTGATGCCAGAGAGGCAACAAGCTCAGGCTTGAGCGCCTTGAACTGCGCAAGGCGTGCCTCTACGTCTGCTGTATTGACATCCTTGAGCTTGAGCTTGTCAACTGCTTCCTGAGCATCTTCTACATGATGGTCAAAAAGCCTGAGGATAGCGGTCCGGCGCGCTTCAGCAGCCTTGTCAACGTACTGCTGCGTGGCATTCCTGCTTTTTTCAAGCTGCAGCCCCATCTCTGCGCTCACTTCACTCTTATAGACGTCAACGGCAGATGCCTTTGCCTGCTTCCTGAAATCCTGGGCAATATCTACAAGCTGATCCTGCGCTGCCTTGAGCTCTTCCTTAGTGTTTGCAGCGTTGATGCCGTCAATAGCTTCCTTGAAATTCTCCTTAGTGATAAGCAGGTCTACTGTGTTTAGGTTCTGCTTTTCAGCAACTGAAAGCGTTGCCTCAAGCTTGATTAGATGCTTTTGGGCGGCAAGCTCCAATGCTGTTTTCTTTGCCTCAAGCACATTATCATCATCCTCTTCATGGGCAAGAGCAAGGATGCTGAACAGAAGCAGGATGCATGTAAATATTGTTGCTATATGTTTTCGCAGCATTAGGATAAACCTGAACCTACCCCTATTTAAATTTTATTATGGCCTTCAGAGTATTCTATACGGGATGGTAATGACAATGTGCTTTAACGAATCCCACAAAAGGGCATAACTGCAATCGTGCTAGAAGTCTAGCTAATGTATTTATATAGTGCTGCATCCCATATAGCTGGTGAGAATTATGAACAAACAGGCATGGTCTACAGTATTTATGATAAGCATACTCGGCCTGCTGCTCCTTTCGGCATGCACGCAGCAGAAGCCTGAAGTACAGGGCAGCCAGGAGCTCAAGAAATTCGCTAATGCTGCAGAAGTCGCTGCATTCCTGAAAGAGCATGGGCAGGTGTATGCAGGCGGCATCGGCATCAGGAGCATGGTTGCTGAGGATGCTGTCGCAAGCAAAGCTGCTGCTGCGCCTGCTGCCGGGGCGGAGGATTACTCGCAGACCAATGTGCAGGTTTCCGGAGTGGATGAGGCTGATATTGTAAAGAATGATGGCAAATACATCTATCTTGTGTCACAGGACAAATTTATCATTGCAGATGCGTACCCTGCTGAAGAAGCCAAGGTAGTCTCTACAATAAAGCTTGCTGGCAGGCCGAGGGATTTATTGCTGAATAATGACAGGGTTGCCATTATCAGCGATGTGGATGCCATTGTGTATACAATACCTGAATTTGATTTCATGCCACGCGAGCGATATACGCAGAACACTGAAATACTGGTGTATGATATAAGCGATAAGGCAAATCCAAAGCTGCTGAAGAATTATACAATGACAGGCAGCTATTTTGAATCCAGGATGATAGATGATCATGTCTATTTAGTTGCAAAAGAGCAGGCGTTCTACAGCCCAGGGCCTATTCCTTTGCCCGCGGTAAGAGAATCCGGAAGGCTCATAGCACAACCTGATATATACTATTTTGACAATGTTGAGCAGAACTATGTCTACCATACGGTTGCATCCTTCAATATAGCAGAGCTTGATGAAGAGATGCAGGCAAAGAGTTTCCTTATGGGCTATTCCAATACACTTTACGTGTCGCCTTCTGCCATGTACATTGCCTACCAGAAGAATCTCCCCTACTATTATTCTGAGGATTATGCGCAGGAAAGGTTCTATGCGGTTGTGGTGCCGCTGCTTCCTGGGGATGTGCAGGCAAAGATACAGGCTATAAAGGATGATGCTTCACTCAGTACACGGGAGAAAGGGCAGAAGATATCAGAAATACTTGAAGAGATGTACAATGCAATGAGTGAAGGCGAGAAGCAGCAGCTGATTGAGAAGATTGAAGCTGCGTATGCTGACTATGAAACCAAGCAGCAGCTTGAGCGGATGAAAACTGTCATCCATAAGATAACTATTGCGGGGGGTGCCATAGAGTATGCTGCAAAGGGTGAGGTTCCAGGGATGCTGCTGAACCAGTTCTCTTTGGATGAGCATGAGAGCAAGCTGAGGGTGGCAACTACTACTGAGATTTACAGGCAGATTCCGGTTACAAAAGTCCAGTCTGATGCAACTGAAGGAAGCGCCGGGAAAGCTGATGCTATTGCTTCCACATCTATCATAAGGCCAATGCCTCCTATGGAAAGCAGATTTGAGCAGTACAATAACGTTTACGTGCTTGATGAGGGCATGAAGATCATCGGGAAGCTTGAGGATATCGCGCCTGATGAAAGGATATATTCCACCAGGTTCATGGGCGACAGATTGTATATGGTAACGTTCAAGCGCATTGATCCATTGTTCGTCATTGATATGTCAAATGCAGAGCAGCCTGAGGTGTTGGGAGAGCTGAAGATACCTGGATACTCGGACTACCTGCATCCATATGACGAGAGCCATGTCATTGGCATAGGAAAAGAAACAAAGGATAATGAATGGGGCGGCGTGTCAGTTAAGGGAGTTAAGGTTGCGCTGTTTGACGTGAGTGATGTGAGCAAGCCCAAGCAAATAGGAAGCGTGGAAATTGGAGAGCAGGGAACTGAATCAGAGGCATTGCACGAGCATAAGGCATTCCTTTTTGACAAGAAGAGGAATCTTGTTATCTTACCTATAACAGAGAGCAAGCAAAGCCGCATTTATGATGAGAAGCTTGGCTACTACAAGTGGCAGGTATGGCAGGGAGCCTATGTGCTGCACGTCTCTCCTGACGGGGTCGCTGTCAAAGGAAAGATCAGCCATAGGGATGGCGAGGAAGATGCAGTGTATTACGGCAGCCCGTATGCAGTCAGGAGAAGCCTGTACATCGGCACGGCGCTCTATACTGTCTCAGCTTCAAAGATCCAGATGAATGATATTGAGAGCCTGGAGAAGCTGAATGAGCTGCAGCTGCCTTTTGAGAAAGAAAGGTACTATGACTATTGGTATTGAGATTTATTTCTTATCTTTTTTGTTATTTTTAAGATGGGCATAGATGCCATGAGACATCCTCAGGAATAATTCCAGGAAGACGGTGAAGACAAGGTATTTTGCCATCTGAGGTATGGCTGCTGTAAAAGTTGAGAAGTTCTTCAGCTGGAGCTGGGCGCTGAACTCGGGATTTAGGATTACAGTTGCTATTAAAGTCAGGGGCAAGAGCTTTGCAAGGTCTTCTGCAAAGGGCTGGCTTATGTATGCTGCTATCCTTGAGGCAGAGATAAGGACAATGCTCAACAGCAGAATGTCAGTGAGATTGTAGCCATCCAAGAGCAGGTACAGGCAGGCGGAGAACACTAAAAACCAAATGAAGGTGAGTATCGGAAATAGCGTGCCGTATTCTACCAGGTAAAGCAGCTTTCTCTTAAGCGATCCTTTTTCTGCGGTCGTGTGGTCTACTATCGGCTCCTTGAATAAATCCCTTCTTGAAAGCTGGCGGTACATGAACCAAATGATGAAAGCTGCAATTGTCAACGCGAGTGTTAACAGGAACAAGTCCAGGAACTGCTCGTCCATGAAGAATTCCTTAAGCGCAGCAGGTATCTTTTGCAGGGATGACGTGATAAGAGACATTACTATTTTACTTTTGGGATTACTATAAAAATATTTGTAAAATATCAGTTTAAGCTGAAGACTGAGATAAACCTTAAATAATCGGCTTGATTCTTCTCGGTAACGATACGGGGGTTTACCATGGTAAAGAAAATCGGGTTTATAGGCCTTGGGGTGATGGGCGGGGGCATGGCGAGCAACCTGCTCAGGAAGGGGTTTGACCTTACTGTATATAACAGGAATATTGAGAAGACTAAAGAGTTTTCTGCCAAGGGAGCAAAGGTTGCCAGGTCAATAGCTGAGCTGAAGGATTGTGATGTTGTGGTCATGATTGTCACTGATCCGGTGGCAGTGGAAGATGTCATATTCTATAAGGGCGGGTTGGCTGATGCCATGAAACCGGGAAGCGCTATCATTGATTCAAGCACGGTAACGCCGGAATGCTCTGTCAAGTGCTCCACTGCGCTGAAGAGGAAAGGCATTTATTACTTAGACGCGCCGGTAACCGGAAGCAAATTAGGGGCGGCTGAAGGGACTTTGCTTTTCATGGTTGGAGGGGATAAAGATGCCATGGAGAAGCATCTGGACGTCTTCAATGCGATGGGAAGCAAGACCCTGCATATAGGCGATAGCGGCAAGGGCAGCTATATCAAGCTCGTCAATAACATGGTAAGCGCATTCCTCATGGAAGCGCTTGCAGAAGGCATTGTGTTTGCGCGCAAGGCAGGGATTCCTTATGCAACAGTAAAGGAAGTGCTGAATTCCTCGGGCTTTGCAAGCCCTTGGATAAAGTTCAAGACTGAAACCATAGGCAGGAATGATTTTGAGCAGCATTTTGCCTTATCCTTGATGCATAAAGATACAGATCTAATGACACAGACCGGAAAGAAGCTTGGGGTAGCGCTGCCAGGAACTGCCATTGTGCGGGAGATGCTAGGTATTGCGAAAGCAAAGGGATATGGCGACCTTGATATGAGCGCTTTGATTAAAGTGCATGAGGAGATTGCAGGGGTCAAGGTGCAGGACCAATGACTTCGTTGGTTGCATGCCTGACAACAGGGAAGGGAAGCTGGGCGCATGTTTCTAGGCTGATTTCGCAGCAGCAATGGGATAAAGTGTATTTGATCACCGAAGAGTTCGGCACTAAATTCCAGGCCGGAAGAAATGTTGAGTTCGTCATCATCAAGACAAGCAAAAGCGTTCAGGAAATCTCTAAAGATATACAGATGCAGCTTAAGGACAAGATTACTGATTTGGAAGTTGCAGTAAATCTTGTCTCTGGGGAAGGGAAGGAGCATATGGCGCTGATATCTGCTTTGACAAGGCTTGGACTGGGGATTAGGTTTGTGGTTGCCGGCGAAAGAGAATTGGAAGAAGTTTAGGATACTTCTGGATGATATGAGTGAAACTGGTCTTGCTCTTTCAGTCTCTGAGCAGCATACAATGCATCTAATGCTTCTTGAGACAATGAAACTCGACTGACAAAAGCTGCTGCGGGAGGAACTTCTTCCGGCTTAATAAGAGTTGGTTTTCCTCTTTCGATCATCAGTGCCAAAAAGGGGCTGCCATTTGTAACAACTATATATTCGCAATCTAGTACTCTGCGTTCAATGGTTAGGCAAGGCTCATTTTGATTTCTAATATTTACCATTTTGCTTCTATTTGGTTGCAACCAAATCTTCGAGTGGTCTCACAATTCGGGTTCCTTCCCATACTTCCTGATACTCCTGCACCATCCTATCTGCATCGGTAAAATCAAACCCTTCAATTTTTCCTCTGAAATCTCTTGCCTGTACTCCATCTCTTGCTAGTTGCCCTAGATGGTCGTACAGCTCAGCAGCGTGGCGCGCATCTTGTGCCGGGTCTCGCTCTTGCACTGCAATATTGGTGCTTTCTTCCTCTCCTATGAATCTACCGATTGGTAACTTGCCCTCCGAATGCCGTTTCATTTCAATAATAATGCCATCTTGAGTGCTTAGTATTGGTGCCTCAGGTTTTGCAGGGCTGGTACCTGATGCTTCTAAAGGAGGTTTTGGCAAATTAAGCCATGAATCTGTTCCTCCAACATACATCTGAGCATCTCTGATACTGTAATTTGGAACAAAAACAACTCTAATGTTAGAGCCCTCTTCACGTAATTCTTTGGCAAATCTCAAAAGTGTTTCAATATGTCTCTTACCTTTCTCATCTGCAGGATGAGCTTTTCCGGCGTATATTAAATTTATTGGATGCTTACCTACCGCCCTCTTGAGCGCTGCAATATCATGGGATATTAAGTCTGGTCTTTTGTAATTAGACGATCTTCTCGCGAACACAACATCAACAGCCTCTGGGTTTAAGCTTTCACCTGTCTTTTCACGTATATGGTCATGCATAGCTAACTTTTGGTAGTGATGAGCACGCATAATCTCTTCATCTGAGATGGCATGTGTATCTGCGAACTTGGATGGATCTATTTGCCAACCTGCAAGATATTTATCATACAATTCCCTGAATGCCGGACCTACCCATCTATTTCGATACACTCCATTTGTAATAAAATCAATAGTTCTTCCTGAAAATGGTCTAAGATTAGCAGTCACCAATTGGTGTTTTTTTGATACTGCATTTATATATCCGGCATGCTCTATTGCCAGTTCAAGCATGCTCAAGTAGCGATCATGTGGCATACTAAAATATCCTGAAAGCCCGTTCATTGCACTCCTTACTTCATTTGGATTGAAGTACCAGTTTGCTCCTGCAACGGCGGTATGGGTAGTAAATTTGAGGTGTTCCCGAACTTTTTCAATGTCGCCGCCAAATATCCTCATCATCTCAACAGCTGCAAAGGCACCATGCGCGTCATTTAAATGTACAGAACGAAGGTTTACTCCAAAAATTTCATACATTACCTTGACAGTTCCGACACCAAGCAGCATTGCCTGTGCAAGCCGCACACTATCTTCCTTAGGATAAAGCTGCCTTGCAATATCTTTATCCCAATCTTCATTTCCAGGATGGTCTGGATCCAGGAAAAATACAGGGACTGTGCCACCAGTCTGGCCCGGGACTTTAGCAACATCAATGTAGCAGGTTACAGGCCTTCCAAATATATCCACCTTTACTGTCTCATCAAGCCTTTCTGTAAATATGTCTGAACTCTGCCTTGGCAATTCGACTTGCTTTCCCTTTTGGATGATTTGATCTTGGTATCCATGCTTATAGCGCAAGCTTGCTCCTGCAAGCGGGAGTTTTCTGTCTGCAGCTTTAAATGCGATACATCCCGCAAGCCCTCCTAAACCTCCTGAATACATATTAAAATCAGACCATAAGGCAAATTCAGGAGAGATATACAAATCACGAACATTTGAAAATGGATTTTTACTCATAGTTTTACCTCAGAAAAAGTCCCCCGGACTCGTCTATTATCTCTATTTTAATAGAGAAACACCCTCTTTACTCAGTATACTGTACTATACCGAAAGAGATTATATATATCTTTTGGTCAAGAAATATGAAGTATATATGCTTATATCATTTTTGAAAGATAGACGCGATACCCGGACTGCTTTGCTATGTCCTGCAGGTTGCCAAATACTTCTTTCATGCGGTTGCTCATGTCACGGCCGCCTTTGTTGTGTCTCGCAACTAATTGCAGGGTGCCGCCAGGATTCAGGCGCAAAGGGGCCTGCTCTATGATCGCGTGGCATACTTTCTTGCCTGCCTTCTGGGGAGGATTCACCAAGATTGCATCAAATTTCTCCGGAACGCTGCCGTAAAGGTTGCTTTTACGCACCTCAGCCTTGACTGCATTCAGCTTTACATTCCTCTTTGCCAGGCTCAGGGCACGCTCGTTGATATCTATCAACAATGGATCTGCACTGAAAACCTTGGCTGCAACAATGCCAATTATACCTATGCCGCAGCCCATGTCAAGGATTCTTGCATTTTCCTTCAACTGCATTGAATTTGTCAGGAGCTCTGTCCCCTTGTCAACCTTTGATTTTGAGAATACGCCGGGGGCTGTGAAGAACTCAAATTGCCTGCGCTGCAGAACCGCTGCTATCTTCTTCAGCCTGAACGGGGCTTCCTGCTTTTCTGAGAAATAATGCTTCATTGTAAGTTTTTGGATTTGCATAAACTTGGATCGCTACGCGAATAGCGATGAGGTGAACCTCATCGCACTGTGCCAAATGTCCCCCGATTTTATTTTTAATCTGCGATTCGGGGGACTTCTCGCGCAGTGTGGGTGAGATTTATCTCACCCACTATCCGAAAGTTGCTATATAATATTTGAGGAACGAACCTTACACTATTTGATAATGCCGTACCAAATCCAGATGACCTTGTCGGCTGCGCGAACCAATTCTTCACGTGAGCCCTGGACCTGCATGCAGTTTCCATTCAGGATAATGGCGGTTTCAGCCGGGTCCGGGATCTCCTTAAGGTAGATGACTGCGCCCTGCCCTGGATTGCTTTCGCAGTTTATGATGGGGCGGGAGGCGCATGCAGATGTCGTATTCTGGGTGCAGGCTGCAATAGGCGTTATGTTAAAAACCTGGGAAAGCGTAAGGCTTAACTCCGCAGAGGCTAGTGCAACATAGCCAAGACCTCCTTCTGCTGGGTCATGTGTGAGGTATAACTTGCCCTGCGGATTGAAAGTCACATCAGGGCCTTCAAACACCTGGACATCCTCGGATTCCCGCGGACCATAGCGGATGTGCACCTGATAAAGCTTATTGGCCTGCTGCCACTCAGTATTCCACAGGCCTGCATACTGGTAGAATTCATAGCCGTTGTATGTATAGTGAGGATAAGACGCACCCTGGTCCTTAAGGAAGAATTTCATCGCAAATACAGCAAGTATAATGCCTAGAACTATTGCAACCAAAACAAACAGCTTCCTGTTCTCAATCAGGGGGGCTTCCTGAGGCTCAGGCTGCACAGATTCCTGAGCAGCCCCTGTCCTGCGCTTTTCAGTCATGGGATAACCCCGTAGATTGCATATATAATCCTGTCCTTAAGCTTCAGCATGTCACCTGCTGTTTCAGCCTCAGCGACCAGGCAGGAGCCTTCAGAATAAAAAGAGGTATTTAAACCTGTCCTAAAGTAAATGACAGGAACTTGTGAAGGCTGGCTGCAGGTGATGACAGGCAGATTATAGCTCGTGTTTTCCAGGAATCCCCTTCTTAAATATATCCGAGAAAGATCACCAAGCACCTGCTCCATCTGGATCTCAGCAATGGCTATAGCCTCCGCATTCGTGTCATTAAGGGAAGAGGTCACATCAATCTCCGGCGTTGACCTGAGCGCCCGGACTGCCTGCGGGTCAAGCATGAGGTTCTCAACTTCCGAGGGAGCTGCGTTGAAAAAGACCTGCCTTCCATTAATGGTGACAAGCCAGCCGGCCTGCGCCCTGATGAACTTGTAGCCGTTATACTTCTGGGTTTCATTGCTATTCTGGGTGAGGCCATAGAAAGTGACGGCAAAAGTGCTGCTGACGAGTATGGCTACTATAATAATGGCGGACCAATTCCAAGATTTCCTGCGCTTCCTCATAAGGGCAGGTAACTTGAAAAAATTTATAAATCATTCTATCTTAGCAGATATCGGCAGCGATATATCGGAGAAGATACCATGTTTCCCGGACACCTCAAATTATTGGTACTGAAAATCCTTACAAAGCAGGAGCTGTCAGGCTATGCTATCATCAAGCAGATAAAGCTGGAAACAGGGTTCTGGAAGCCAAGCCCGGGAAGCATTTTTCCACTGCTGCAAAAGCTTGAGGACGAGGGGCTGATAAGCCACGCGGAGGAGAAGCGGAGGAACAGGTATGCCATAACTGCCAAGGGCAGGCAGCATGTAAAGCTCTTTATGCAGAAAAAGCATGAGCTGCTGGAGCGCATGGGCGAGATGCTAAGGCTGCATCAGGCAATTGCATATGACAAGCATGATGCAAACTTCTTTTTAATGATCATGGAGCAGCTCAAGAAAGGCGAGATTCCTTTCAAGGAGCTGCAGCCTGAAGTGGGCATGGTGAGAGGGTCAATATTCAAGCTCTATGCAGGCAATAAAGTGATAGGCAATGAGAAGCAGATCAAAGCTGTACTGCGGGAAGCGGTCCGCAAGCTGAGGAGATTCAATGGGAAAGGCAATCATCAGGCTTGAGCAGGTATGGAAAGTCTACTCGCTGGGGAAAGTTGAGGTAGCTGCGCTGCGAGGGCTGAACCTTGATGTAAAGCGCGGGGAGTTTGTGGCAGTAATGGGCCCGTCAGGATCCGGGAAGAGCACTGCGGTCAACATGATAGGATGCCTTGACATCCCTTCCAAGGGGCGCATTTTACTGGAGGACAAGGATATATCGCACCTCAGTGAGTCAGCGCTCGCGCAAATCCGCGGCAAAAAGATAGGGTTCATCTTCCAGCAGTTCAACCTGATATCTACATTAACTGCGCTTGAGAACGTGATGCTGCCAATGATCTTCCAGGATATCCCTGAGGACGAGCGCAGGAAAAAGGCATGGGAATTGCTAGAGCTCGTCGGGCTGGCTGACAGGATGCAGCACAAGCCAAGCGAGCTTTCAGGCGGGCAGCAGCAAAGAGTAGCGATTGCACGCGCACTGGCAAATGATCCTGAGGTGATAATTGCAGATGAACCGACCGGGAACCTTGACAGCAAGACAGGAGCAATGGTGCTGGATTTCCTGAAGCGATTGCATAAAGAGGAAAAGAGGACTATTATCATGGTCACGCATGACGAGCAGCTGGCGCATGCTGCAGAGCGGATTGAGTACCTGAAGGACGGGATTATTGTCAAATCTAAAGTCAAACTAGCAAAATAGCATGAGGAGGGAGGGAAATATGAAACAGGCCATTGGAATATTGATACTATTGACAGCAGTGCTGAGCGCTGCGGTGTGGGCAGAATACGCAACAGACAGCACAAACATCGTCCTGAGGGACAAGCAGAATTTCTCCGGGCAGGAGAAAGGGTATTCACTGGTTAACCAGGATCCGGATCCTGCCGAGCCGGGCAGCCTTGTGGATATACGCTTCAAGATAGAGAATACCGGGGGCGAGCCTGCAGAGAATTTTATCTTTGAGATACTGCCTGAGTTTCCCTTCAAGCTAGGGGATGGGCAGAGTGCGCAGGTTAATCTTGGCACTATCTATGGGCGGCAGATTGGAGAGCAGGGTGCAATTGTACATTACCGGCTGCTCATTAACAAGGACGCAGTTGAAGGCGATAACCTGCTGAATGTGAGATATAGCACTGACAATGGGCAGACATGGACCAGGCCAAGGCCTTTTGCGATACGGGTGCAGAGCCATGATGCTGTAATAGGGATTGATAAAGTGACAGTTGAACCGGAGCTCGTGAGGCCAGGAGGGACTTTCAAGCTCAGCTTCTTAGTGGTGAACCACGCGAGTGCGCTGCTGAAGAATATCAGAGTGATGGTTGACCTGGGAGCCGGCGATACAGAAAAACCATTCAGCCCGATCGGCGGCAGCAATGAGAAAGTCATAGGAAATATGGACGGGAAAGAGGGTGCCACGCTGCTGTACACATTCGCTGTTGATGCGGATGCAGAGTCAAAGGCGTACAGGCTGCCTGTAGAGATAAAGTATGTTGACCGACAGGGAAAGAATTTCACCAAGCAGAATGTCATCGGGATACTGATAGGGGAAGAGCCGGAGCTGTCTGTCGCGATACAGAGCACCGAGGTCTATACATCAGGAAAGGCAGGCGCCATCGTGCTGAAAGTCGTCAACAAGGGAACGTCTGACATAAAGTTCCTTAATCTCAAGATTGAGCCAACTGAAGAGGTAACTGTCGTTGGAAGCAATGAGATGTATATAGGCGAGCTTGACAGCGACGATTTCTCTACAGCAGAATTCAAGGTTTATGTCAAGTCAGACAAGGATAAAGTGGCAATCCCAGTAAGGTACGAATTCAAGGATTCCAACAACAACCCCTACAGCCGGCAGGCAAGCCTGGAGCTGCCGCTGTATTCTGCAAGCGAGGCGAGGAAGATGGGGCTGGCGGAGGGCAACCTTGCGATAGGGATTGCAATTATTCTCGCCATATTGGCTGCAGGATATTTCGTTTTCCGCAGATGGCGCAAAACAAAAGCCCACAAATAAAGTTGAGCTGGACAGCTGAGGTGTGGAGGCTGCATGCTGCTTAGCTATGTAAAATTCGCGCTGGGGACGTTCGCCCATCGCAAGACGCGAAGCCTATTGACAATGATAGGCATATTCATAGGGATAGCTGCAGTTGTGGCGCTTATTGGATTAGGTGAAGGGCTCAGGGGAGCAATCATCGGGCAGTTCGGATTTCTGGGGCCTGATGTCCTGGACATACAGGCATCCGGGCTTAACTTTGCAGGGCCTCCGGGAACTGCTGTAGTAAAACCACTTACTGAAGATCTTACAGAAAAAGTAGAGCGGATTCCAGGAGTTGAGGCGGCCATCAACCGCTACATAGAATCCGGCACTATGGAATTCAATGACAAGCAAGATATAGTCTTTGCATGGAACATGCCGGAAGGAAAAGACAGGGCCACCCTGGAAGGCATGCTGAACCTAAAGGTGAGTCAGGGCAGGCTACTGAAAGACGGCGATAACCTAAAAGTCATGGTCGGAAGCGGGTTTACAGACAAAGACAGGTTCGGGAAACCGGTTCAGCTGGGCAACAGGATACTGTTCAAAGGAGTTGAGTTTGAAGTCATCGGCATTCTAGAGAAGAAAGGCAGCTTTATCTTTGACACCGCTCTAATCATGAATGAGGACGTTCTAGTGGATAATTTTCGGGAGGATGGTTCGGTGAATGTCATAGCAGTCAAGGTAAAGGATGTAGAGGCAGTGGATTCAGTGAAGACGAATATTGAGCAGCTGCTCAGGAAGGAGCGGGATGTCAAGAAAGGCGAGGAGGATTTTGTGGTTGGATCGCCTGAGGCCACGCTGCAGACCATTGACGAGACCATATTTGGGGTGCAGCTTTTCATCTACGTGATTGCGGCAGTCGCCATCATTGTGGGAGCAATAGGCATAACAAACACAATGTATACAGCAGTACTTGAGAGGACCAAGGAGATAGGGATAATGAAATCAATAGGAGCCACAAACCAAACGATATTTGCGCTGTTTTTCATTGAATCTGGCCTGCTGGGCCTTGTGGGAGGGCTGATAGGGATATCAGCGGGATTCGCGTTGTCATACTCATTCGCATTTTTAGGGCGGCAAATTCTGGGAAGCGACCTGATACAGGCAGATATAGGAATTGGCCTTGTTTTGGGCTCATTATTCTTTTCTGTCCTTGTGGGACTCCTCGCAGGCGTAATCCCTGCATACAAAGCTTCAAAGAAACATCCGGTTGATTCGCTGAGGTATGCACAATGAACCGCGAGCTCCTGAATTATGCTTTCAAGAACGTGCGCAAGCGCAAGCTGCGCAGCAGCCTCACCGTGTTGAGCATACTGATAGGTGTCATGGCTATCTATGCGCTAGTGAGCTTCGGCGCAGGGCTCCAGAACTACGTGGACAGGATAGCGCAGGATGCTGGTGCTGACAAGATCTTTATCCAGGCACGCGGCATCGGCGCCCCGGGAACCGACGAAAATTTCTTCATATCACGGGATGACGCTGAGTTTGTGGACAGGATAAATGGCGTGGACGAGCTGGCGGGCATGTACATGTCTGCGGTAGAGATTGAAAAAGACAGGGGCAAGAAATTTGTCTTTGGAATTGGCCTTGATACAGACAAGATAGATTTCGCGAATGAGGCGTTCACCTTTGATGTTGAGCATGGAAGAAACCTCAAGCCGGGCGATGTGGATAAAGTAGTGCTCGGCTACAATTACCAGGTTGCTGACAAGATATTCAGCAAGCCAATAGTATTGGGAGAGAAAGTAACGATAAACGGAAAAATATTTGACGTTGCCGGATTTTATGAAGCTGTCGGCAACCCGCAGGATGATTCAAACATCTACATGGGCTACGAGGCGTTTGAGCAGATGTTTCCTGAAAAAAAGGACAAGTTCGGCTGGGTCATGGTGCGGGCAAACAAGGATGTAAACCCTTCAGAGCTGGCTGAGCGGATTCATGAAAGGTTGCGAAAGCACAAGGACCAGGAAGAGGGGAAGGAAGATTTCTACGTGCAGACATTTGAGGATGCGCTCGCGATCTTCAATAATGTGATATTGGTGCTGAACGGCATACTTGTATTGATCGCGCTTGTCTCGGTCATCGTGGCGGGAGTCAACACTGCCAATACAATGTACACGGCAGTGCTTGAGAGGACCAAGGAGATAGGCGTCATGAAGGCAGTCGGCGCGCAGAACAAAGATATAATGAGCATATTCATCGCGGAATCCGGGATGCTCGGGCTGATAGGGGGGATACTGGGGATCATCCTTGGCTTCCTTATATCCACTACTGGCGGGGCGATTGCAGCTGCCGCCGGATTCGGATTCCTGAAGCCTGCATTTCCAATCTGGCTGACGGCCTCGTGCCTAATCTTTTCCTTCTGCATAGGGGCTGTTTCCGGGACATTGCCGGCGGTGCGGGCAGCCAAACTGCAGCCTGTTGATGCGCTTAGGTATGAGTGATGGCATTAAAGAACTAAGTTAGCAGTATTTACCTAAAGAAATCTACAGCATTCCTGAACACTTTTAGTCCGTCACCTTCTTTCTCTTCAAACTCAAGCCCTTGCCTTTTCTGCAATTCCTTATGCAATGTCCAATCTGGGTGATTCATATTCACATTAAAAGCCTCAGGATGCGGCATCCATGCAAATATCCTTCCGGTTTCATCGCATATTCCGGCTATCGCATCAATTGAGCCATTAGGATTTTCTGGAAATGCTGCTGTTGGAGCTCCATCTTTACCAACATATTGTGCAACAACCATATGTTTTCTCCAAAGCTCTGACAGTACGGTATCATCTGCAACCACGAATCTTCCTTCGCCATGCCTGATTGGCATATCCATGTATTCAATGCCTTTGGTAAAGATGCAGGGCGATCGCTGGTTGAATTTTAATCGCACCCAATCATTCCGGAAAGGCCCATACGCATTGTTAATGAGTGAGACCGTTTTATCATAAGGATCTTTTATCCTCGGAAGGAGAGGATACTTTACTATTATCTGTGCACCATTACAAACACCCATAATGAGCTTGCCATCCTCAATAAATTTTTGTATGGCATCGTCTAAGCGATGACGCACTGATGCAGCGGTAAGAGTCCCAGCGCCTCCTGCATCGCCGTGGGCAAAGCCACCAGCAAGCCCAAGAATATAGCTCCTATCAAGATCGTCGGGAGTAATCTGGTCCAGATGGACAAGCACTGTCTTAGCACCGGCTAGCCTGAAACAATATTCAAGTCCGCTCCATGTATTCAAACCATGGCCGTACGGTATGATAGCTTGTATCGGTTCTCTCATACTAGTTCTGCCTCCCAAACGTGTCTGTGTATGCTGCCCTCATTATCTCAATCGGCAAGTTCACGACATTGTTTCCAGAAATTCCTTTAATTTCCAGACGCTTATCAGAGGTTACTGTTCCTATTTGTGCATATGAAGAATCTTGCATTAACATCTCAAACCTTTCTTTGTGCTTTGGATCTATCGTTACCACAAACCTAGAGGCTGATTGCGAGAATAATACTCTATAATTCTGATTTTTTCCTTCGTAGTTTACTTTAGATAAATCAATATTAAGCCCTAAATCACCTCCAAGGGCTACTTCTGTAAGCGCGAAAACGAGCCCTCCGCCTGCGACAGCATGAGCTGATGCGACAATTTCTTCGCTGATAGCCCGGTACAGCGCTTTGTAGCTGCCCTTTGCCTTTTCAGCCTGATTTACTTTAGGCACATCATTTCCGACATATCCCAGCATATTATAGAAATCGCTTCCGCCTAACTCATCTTTTGTAGTCCCAATAACATACACCAGATCATCAGCAACCTTTGCTTCCAGTGTAGTAACTTTCTTTAACTCTTCTACCTTTGCCGCGCCAAGCAACTTCACAACTGGGAGGCCCGATACGCGGATCTGCTCGCCGTTGGCATTGACAAGCTTGCCATCTACTGACATGCTGTCTTTTCCTGAGATGCAGGGCGCATTGAATGCTGTTGCATAATCCTCTAGTGCCATCCCTGCCCTAACCAATTGAGCAGCCTTGTATTCATCATTGATTGGACTGGGCCAGCAGAAATTATCGTTCAGGACAATTTTGTCAGGATTACCGCCGATAGCAACCAGTTTCCTGACTACTTCATCAATCCCATTCGCTACCATATGGTATGTGTCAATCTGACCTAGGAGAGGATTAAGAACATCAGCTTCCGCCACCCCCTCTTTGTTATTCTCAATATCAAATTTCTGAACCACAGCACCGGTTCTGATATCCCGTTTCCTTCCAATGAGTGGCTTTACTATGCTCAAATCCTGCACTTCGTGGTCAAATCGCCTGGTGATGAATTCTTTGCTACAAAGGTTATATGAGGCGAGCAATTGCAGCACCAAACCGTTATAGTCAGGCTGGTCATCCAATGCAGGCTCTGCAAATTGCGGCGGCGCCCATTTGGCTTTAAGCCTCATGCGCGGATTCCCATTGTGCAGGAAATCCATGTCAAGATACGTAGAAACTTGACCACGATATGTTGTTTTCAATTTGCCGGAATCTGTAAAGCGGCCAGTGTCGTAAAATTCAACGTCATGCTTTCTCAAGATTGATTTAACGGCATCTAAGTTTTCCGGAGGAACAGAGATTGTCATTCGCTCCTGCGATTCAGAAATCTTGATCTGATACGGTGCCAAGCCAAGATACTTGAGCAGTGCATGGTCAAGAACTACATCAGCACCTCCTGTCTGCTGCGCCATTTCCCCGACTGCAGATGATGTTCCACCAGCACCACAATCAGTAAGGCCGTTAATATACTGCCTAAGCTCCATGAGGGCTTCCATGACCTTACGCTGGTTATACGGATAGGCTATCTGTACATGACCGCCGTGTTTTTTAGCTTCAGACTCAAGCGAAGAAACAGTTGCACCATGGATGCCATCAATTCCAACTCTTCCTCCAATCGTTAGTATGTAATCCCTAACCTCCGCTTTTTTCTTCCATCCTGGCTTACCATTAATTTCAGCAGGAATAACACCGATTGCTGAGGCGAACATAAGGCACTTTCCCAGGAAGCTGTTATGATGGAACGTGCCTCCATTAGTTGTGGGAATGCCTGACTTGTTTCCTCCATCCTGCACTCCCTCAATCATGCCGTGCAGCAATTCAGCAGGATGCATCTTTGGATAGAAGCCGACTATAGGCTCTGGCCTTTGTGGCAAATATAATGCTCCATTATAGTTAGGCATGCCTGTCACAAAAAAGTATTGTCCGCCTATAACCCATCCACCCTTCCCAGCGCCTAAGATATCACGGAATACTCCAACTAAACCAGTTGCAGATCCACCAAAAGGAGCGTCATTAGTCGGGCTGTTGTGCGTCTCGCATTTGATTGCCAGCAGCCATTTATCATTAAGACGTATGATTCCTGCATTATCAGAGAATTTTGAGACTATGTCAGTCCTGTTGTAGCGTCTGATAATCTCCTCAGTTGGATTCCTGATGAATGTCTTAAACAAAGAGTCTATTGCCCTTATGTTCCCGTGCTCATCCTCATAGGTTATTTCTGCATTGAATATCTTATGCTTGCAATGCTCTGACCATGTCTGTGCAATGACTTCCATCTCGGTTCTTGTAGGCATTGCTCCCAGACCAATCCGCCGGCGCTGCGCTCGGACATCATCGCGCTCAAAGTATGTCTTGATTGCAAACATCTCGTCAAGGTTCAGGGCCCATTCATTTCTAAAACTCAATTTCACGAGCTCTTCATGGGACAGGTTCAAATCAATAATCTCTTCCAGCTGGTTTTCCTCTGCAGCGGACCGGGGAATGTATTGTGGTATGCCACGCTTAAGCTGATCAGGACCATACACTAGGGCTGCATGCGTAACTTCATTGAAGAACAGTTTACTGATATTCTGTACTTTTTCTGCTAGACCAGGGGCATTATCCTTAACAAGGAGCCTCTGAGAATAGTATACATCCCCACCGATTTTTCTCCCTAGGAGCTGCTCTATAACGGCCTTTATACGATCTCCATCCGGGTCTGTAACCCGCGGTAGTATGCCAATTTCTATAAGCCAGGCATTATCCTTTGCAGTAAGCTGGCTTTCCAAAGATGATGTCTGAGTTACACTGTTTGTAACAAGATTCTGAATACGCTGTATTTCTGCAGGCGTGAGAACTTCGTCATCTATGGTGTAAACCTGGGCAACAGTTATGTCCTGGACATAATGCCCTGCATTAAGAAGCCGTTGTGCAACTGATTTTCCTTCAAAGTTGCCATATCTATCTTTAGTGACTACCTCAATCTGGACAGCCATAACCAGCCAGCCTTTATGGTGCTTTAAATAGTTTTTGACAGTACAGTATTACGGTGCATCATTTCCAGGTAAGAGGTTAGTGTTCTCTTCATCTGCTCTTTTCTTTCAGGCTCAAGCATAAAGGCATCAATCTCTTCAAGTTCAATATCAGGCAACTTTGTCAGCGATCCCTGTAGTATCCTGCCTGCGCCTGCTATCTCTTCCTCTATGAATCGTGCATCCTTTGAGTTAAACTGCCTGAGTGCTATGAACTTGGTTATCGCGTTGACGCCGAGGTAGGCAAGCTGCCGGATGGTGTCAAGCCGCTCATTCCTTATCCCGGCTATGATCTCCATTCTGGGAAATGATATTCTTGTGCGGGCAAGCCATTCTATGTAGTAATCTGCTTCCGGGCTTTTTGTGAACATGGTGCCCTTGATTGGATTCAGGGCGTAGACAGTTATCCTGTCAATTGCATGCCTTTCTATGAATTCCTGCAGCTTTGGGAAATCTGCAATGGTTTCACCCATTCCAATGATTAGAGTCATGGCCTTTCTCAAGCCAAGCTCGTCACAGGCTTTAAACATGTTGATAATGGGAGCTACCGGTTTATTCCTGCAGACCTTGTCATGAATTATGGGATTGACTGTTTCAACTGCGCCGCAGCTGCCTTCAATGTAAGGCTTGAAGAATTCAAGCTCCTGTTTGCTTAAGGCACCTGTGTTGAGCCATTGCTTTTTCCCTGTAACTTCATAAAGGCTCTTGAGAAGCCTAAGCAGGTATTCATTTTCCAGGACACGGTAGCCTGAGGAAAGGAATTCAATATCCCAGCCGAGTTTACTGCAGAGGAAAGCTTCTGTGAGAATTGATGCTGGTGTCCTGCGGGCTGCCTTTGGGCTGCTAATGTTTGATTTTTCCACGGACATGAAGCAGAATTTGCAGTCTAACGGGCAGTACCAGTTCAGGAATATTGCACGTGAGAATGTAATTGAAGCAGGATAGCGCATCTTGAAAGCCGCATGTGCATCATCAAGCATGGATTGTGTCAGCATAAGCCTGGGATGTAACTGTTGTTTTTAAGGCTTGCCTTGCCCCTGCAAAGCTCTCTTGCAGCTAACGCTCTTCCCATATGTGGCCGCGGGGGCACCTGAATGTGACGCTTTCCGTGTTATCTATAATATCAAGCCATGTCCGTACCCTGCTGCTTTCATAGAACCGGGCGCATTCAAGGCAGTATATCTCGTCTGCTATCATTGTCGTGTCCATTAAGCTCACCTCTTCAGAAAACAAGATCATTGCTAATAAATAATCTCTTGTCCGGATTATTCTTCAAAGAATAAGAGAAAAAAATCAATAGATTACACCATCGGTAGCATCGCCTGTAGCATCACCCATGCCTGTAGTGCCTGTATCTGCAGTCCCGCCAACAGTATCGGTACCGGATGCAGTAGTATCATTGTCTTCTGTAATCCCTTCATCTTCAAGCGTCTGCTCGCAGCCGACTAATGCGATGACAGCAAGCAGGAATGCTGCAATTACTATTTTGTTCACATGATCACCCCATCAAGATAAAACTATAACGAAAGACATAAGATTTTAATAAAAATTAGTTATGTCTTCCGAATATTTAGGAAACTAAGTGTTTCCTAATATTAGGAATTGTATGCAATTCCTATATAATAGAGGAAAAACATATTAAAAATAATAGTCTCTATTATAGAATCCCCTTGGATGCAAAGGATAAAGTAATAATGCTTTTTAAAGATTATGAATGGACTATATGCTCTATTTCCTGGTTCGCCTGCCGCCGCCTGCCTTGTAAGGAGAGAAACTTCCCTTTGCCTTCTGGGAAGATCTAGTGACAGGGAATTCGTCATAGGTTGCTGACTCATCATAGCCGCAAGCCTGGCAGACAAGTATAGGAATGCCCTGGTAATTGACAATCTTGACATTCAATGAGCCGCAGCGCGGGCATCTTCTGAGCGCGGGTATGGCCATGGCACATTTCAAGACTCCTCCATATTTATATATATTGGATTTTACATGAAGATTATGGATGGGAAGAGGTGGTACTCAGGTGACTTTGTAAAGCTGTACAGCCTGCATGCATCGTTCCTTGCGGCTGATGCATTTGCATGGAGCCTGGGATTCCTGTATTTCATTAAGCAGGGCATACCCATAACCTGGCTCTTTATCTTTGCCATGGTGCAGTTCGGAACAGTATACCTTCTACTGCTCAACACGCACAGGTTCAGCACAAGAGGCATGTTCATTTACTCATTCTCTATCAGGGTGCTGGCGCTGGCTCTGCTGGGCTCGTTCTTTACGCCCGCACTTGTGTATATCATTGCCCTGCTTCAGGGAACAACCATCTTTGCCTATTGGATTGCGTTCAATGTGCTGTACTTCAGGCTGCCAAATACAAATGACAGGGCGTTCCTAAGCTCGCTATATTTCGCCATTATTCCTTTCCTCGGCATGCTGCTGCCTCCTATTGCAGGGATTGTTGCTAGCAGTTATGGCTTCAGCACCGTATTTATGCTTGGGGCTATTCTAATGATTATCCCGCTGGGGCTTTCCATTTTTGCACCAAATATTACAATAAAGTATGATGCTTCCAAGGCCGCAGTTCATGACGGCAGGGTGCGCATGATTATCTTTTTTGAAGGGTTCTTCAGCGCAGTGCATTCTGTCTATATCCCATTCTTCATCCTCTTGTTTATCAAAGAGGAGATTGCGCTCGGGATCTTCCTCTCTTATCTAAGCCTGGCAGGAATCATAGGGTCATTAGTGATTGCAAAGATTGCAGACAGGCTGCGGAGCAGGAAGATGTTCATCTATCCGGCAACCATTGCACTGAGCCTAAGCATAATCGCGCTCGGGTTAAGCTCGCAGAACGCATACCTGTTTTACCTGTTTGCAGGAATATTCAGCACCATCAATGTGATTGCAGCACCGTTCTGCATAACACTGGTGTTTGACAACTATAAGAACGTGACTGCTGCGGTCATTGCCAGGGAAACCATGCTGGCCCTGGGAAGAATAACTGCAACAATGATTGCACTTGCCACTTTTGTTGTGTTTAAAATACCTGCAGTCGCCTTTATTATTGCAGGGATGGCTACGCTATTGTATCCCTATCTGGTGTGGAAGCATAGGCTGTACTAAGAGTTGTGGACTTATGACTGCCCTGAGGCTTTCAGAATCTATCTTACAACAAGATTTATTAAGTAAATAAATATGTCGGTCCCAAAAGGATACCAAGGGATAATGCATGGAATGCCCTACCAGTGCAATTGCAGATTTAATCGGGAAAAAGTGGACAATTGTATTGCTTCAGGAGATAGCGCTAAACAGAGACAAGGGATTCAATTTTATCCATGAAAGGATGCAGCACGTCTCACCAAAAATTCTCTCCAAGCGGCTTTGTGAGCTTGAGAAGTTCGGCATAATCAGGAAGCAGGCTGTAGCAGGCGCGCAGATGCGCACCAAGTACAGGCTCACTGAGAAAGGGCGGGCGCTGTATGCTATTGCAAATGATATAAAGCTGTGGAATGTGAAGTATGGGCAAGCGCCGGCCGGATGCGAAAAGAGAGAATGCGTGAAGTGCGAGTTTTACAGGATTACAGCATGAACCGGAAAAGCCCCGGAGGGGAGTTGCACCCCCGACCTTCTGCTATCCTAGCTTTGTAGCATACGAGGTTCGCCTCCATACGGATCAGACGCACTGCTACTGTGCTACCAGGGCATATTCATCTAGAATTTTTGGCGATTTTTAAGCTTTGCCTAAGGAATATTGGATTGGGATACTAACTTGCACGGCTGCGCTCACACTGGTCGCGCACTATACGAGTCCTGCGGACGGCACTTACTCTCATAACGGCACTATAGTGCTGCTAGAATCTTTTCCTTGTCGTTATCAAATTTTATTTGACATGAGGTGCAGATCAAATGCGCCTTGCCTTTGGCATCTTTCACATAAGTGCCAAATGGCTTCTTAAGAAAGTTCTCCTCAACCTGTTTCTTGCAGATGCTGCATTTCATGCTCCTATAGAAAAATCTGTTCTTTATAAAATTACGCCTTATTAACCAGCTTTATCAGGCTGCTGTTGATCTTTATAGCTATTCAAGATTCTGCGCAGCCTTTCCACCTCTTCAACTGCGCCCTTCCGGAGAAATGGAGACAACTGAGAATCATAAAGAATAACTTCACCGTCAAATTCAATTACTACACGGCCAGAAAAATAATGTATATTATACCAAACTTCTGTTACAGGCCCATTTTCAACTTTAATAGTTCCCTTAGATCTTAATAGCACTTCAAAAGCTTCTTCGGTGACGCTATCCAAAGCTAGAAATTCCATATATCCTAAAGAATATTTGAGTATTTAAATATTACTGGTTTCATTCAGATTCGTTAGTCTTGTGCTTAAGATTTTTATATAAACCTTATAATATGTTATACATACTTTTATAAATCATTGTTTGTTCAATAAAATTCATGAAAGAGCCGAAGACGACGATACAGGATGTGGAGCTGCTTGAGTTCTTCCTGAGGCAGAAGCACAAAACGAAAAGATACCTTTTCAGCTTTGCAAAGAATTTCGGCAAGAAACTACCGGTGAAGCTCAGTGGAGTGGAAAAGAAAAATAAGGCAGTGGTATGATAATTTAGGAGCGGAAGGATTTGAAGAGGAAGAGCCTGATTTCTCAATGGGTTACAAGGCCTCCTAGCTATTCTCCGAATAGCCTATAAGCGCCCATCTCAATTTTTGCTGTCAAGCTGCCCCTGCGCCTATATTGCTCTGGAATCAAAGCTAAGAGAATATTTGCAAAAGAATCAGAAACTTTTCTTAATTCAGTATAGCGGACTTCAGGATCAAAATACCTTCCCATTGCCACAAGAATCGGCAATCCGTTTTGATCAATTCTATCGGCGCGCTGCATATTAGCAGAGATTAGTAATGATCTTCTTGCAAAATATGCTATACATTCCAGCATATTAAGCGGTTCTTGCTGTATAGTAGGGCTCACAAAGGAAAACTTTCTTTTTCAGGCTTTAAATATTTTGTGCAAACTATAGTTCAGCATATATGAATAAAGCTTTTAAACATACCCAAATTCTAAGGAAGCATGGCGAAAAGGATTGCAGTAGTGCACAAGGAACGGTGCAACCCGCAGGGATGCGGGGGCTACCTGTGCATCAGGGTTAGCCCTGACAACCGCATGGGAAAGGAAGCGATAGCCATAGATATTGACAAGAAAATCAAGATAAATGAGGACTTGTGCGGGCCGGGGATTGTGATACCTGCTAACAGGTGCCCGTTCCATGCAATAGATATCATCAATCTTCCTGAGGAATTGGATGCGCAGCCAATACACAAGTACGGCCTGAACGGGTTCAGGCTTTATAACCTGCCGACTCCTGTGTTCGGAAGCGTCCTGGGCATCATCGGAAAGAACGGCATCGGGAAATCAACTGCAATAAAAATACTTGCTGGCGTGATGAAGCCGAACCTTGGAACTGACAAGGAAGCAGGATTTGAGGAATTGCTGCAGTTCTATAAAGGGACTGAGGCGCAGAGATTCTTTGAGAGCATAAAGAGAGGGGAGATCAAGACAGCATACAAGCCGCAGCAGGTTGATTTAATACCGTACCAGTTCAAGGGAACTGTGCGCGAGCTTCTGGAGAAGATACAGGCTGAGCAGCAAAAGATACAGCAGATTGCAGAAGAGCTTGGGCTGCAGGATTTCCTTGATTCAAAAGTCACTGAGATCAGCGGGGGAGAGCTGCAGAGGGTGGCGATCGCAGCAACTGTGCTGAAAGATGCTGACCTCTATATTTTTGACGAGCCTTCCAGCTTCCTGGATATCAAGCAGAGAATTCTAGTGTCAAGGTTCATCAAGAATCTTGCGAAAGAGAAGACAGCAGTCCTGGTGATTGAGCATGACCTGATACTGCTGGATGCGATGGCTGACCTTATCAATATCATCTATGGAAAAGAGGCGTGCTATGGCATCGTATCAGTGCTGAAATCTGCAAAGGAAGGCATCAACACTTTCCTTTCCGGCTACATAAAAGAGGAAAATGTACGGTTCCGCGACCACAAGATAACTTTTGAGATGCGGCAGCATTTCAGCGGAAAGCAGCACCAGAAGCTGACTGAGTGGAGCGGGCTTACAAAAACACTTGGGAAATTCAGGCTGGAGGCTGCCAGCGGCAGCATCAGCAAGAAAGAGATTGTGGGAATGCTGGGTGAGAACGGCATTGGCAAGACCAGCTTCATGAAGATACTTGCAGGGGTGCTGCAGCCGGATTCAGGAACTGTTGACAGGAATATCAGGATAAGCTACAAGCCGCAGTACCTTGAAGCGACAGATGCGCTGGTGTCAGATATCCTGAAGGATGCGATGAAAAGGCATGAGCATGATATTGTCAAGCCGCTGGAACTGGAATTCCTGATGAACCTAAAAGCTTCTGAGCTGTCAGGAGGGGAGCTGCAAAGGGTTGCGATAGCAGAAGCCTTGGCAAAAGATTGCGAGCTTGTCCTTCTGGATGAGCCGTCTGCCTACCTTGATATTGAGCAGCGGCTTGTGGTGTCAAAAGTAATCAAGAATGTGGTAAGCAACCGCGGGATCTCTGCAATGGTCATTGACCATGACCTGCTGTTCTTGGATTATCTTTCTGACAGGCTGCTTGTGTTTGAAGGCAAGCCGGCGCAGCACGGCAGTGCACTTGGCCCGTTCAGCATGGAAGAGGGCATGAACCGCATGCTATCAACCCTCAACATTACTATGCGCCGCGATGAGGAGAGCCACAGGCCGCGCGTGAACAAGCCTGAATCTGTAAAAGACAGGGAGCAGAAGAAAAGCGGGAAGCTGTATTATACATGATGGCGGATGTTTTAATAAAGGATTCTGGTAAGAAGGGGAAGGGTGTTTTTGCAAGCAGGGATTTCAAGCAGGGAGAGTTGATCCTTACTATAGACACGTCTGCCACAATTCATAAGGATAATCTCCAGTATTTGCCACTAGAAGAGCAAAATCATACAATGTATATAGGGAAGAAAAAATATACTGTCATGAAATCTCCTGAGAGGTACGTGAATCATTCTTGCAAACCGAACGCTTACCTAAAGGATTATGCTCTTTTCTCAAAAAGAGCAATACGAAAAGGAGAAGAAATCACCTGCGATTATTCGCTTTCCAGCGTCGATCCGTGGGAGATGGAATGCAACTGTAAAAGTAAACTTTGCAGGCACCTCATCAGAGGGAATCTATTACAAACTGATGCTGCATTTTTAAAGATCAACCGAAAATATATCCCTAAGTGGCTTCTTGCCGAGGTTGAATAATGGCACATGGAACCTATGTTAAAATTTGCCCGAAATGCATGAAACCGGGCCTAAGGTTTGGTAGGGAGTTTTGGAGCGCTGCCGGCATTACACCGGCACGGTACCAATGTTCCTCATGCGGATATAACGGAACCGTGGCGCTTGAACTGCCTATTTCAAAGCTCAAGGAATTTGCTAAGAAAGGAGTTTCTAAAAGAGCCGCTAAAAAGAAAAAGACCTAACTATTCCCGCCTTTCTTTTTCTTGTCCATGCGCTCCAGGACAGCCTTCAGGATAACGGGCCATGCAATGGTCGCATCTGCAAGAACCTCTGCAAACCTGCCGCCTTCTGATTCCGGAATAAACTTGCCCCAGGAGACGCCTTCGCTATAGCTGCATCCCGATAATCCGCCCCAATGGACTGGCTCCGGGCATATCCTGACTCCGTAATTGAACCGCTTATAGCCGCCATTATGGCCGATTCTTTTTTCAATAATGTCAAGATATGGGCCGACTTGCTGCGCCCAGTTCCTGGGAACACCGCCGCCTATCGTGAATATGCCCACTTTCTTTGCATTTCTGATCTCATTAGTATAATGGTCCAGGTCAAGGAACGGGTTGAACAGGAACGGCTTCTCTCCCTTTATCTGCTGCTTCCTCATGTAGAGGGCGAAATCCAGGCCGAACTCGGAGTCAGTGAATGCAGGGACGTAGACCGGCACCTTTTTTTCATATGCTGATTTCAGTATTGCCTTCCCTGGGATATTCCTGTGCAGGAATTCTCCGAGAAGAAAATTCAGCCTCTGGCTTGACAGGATTTCGTTCCGGTCTGCTGAATCCAGAACCTTTGCAATGATAAGTTCAGCGTCGTCAAGGTTCTTTTCCAATTCCAATGTATCATAGACGCGGTTATATCCTTTTTCGTAAAGCACAGTGTCATCCATGCCTGGATTGTACTTGAAATGCCGCATGCCGACAGATTCAACAAAACCATGAGCCATCAAAGCACCTGTGGATACAACTGCATTTAGCATGCCCTTGTCTATCATGTCGCAAATCAAGAGGCCCATCTTAGCAATGGTCATTGCTCCGGAGAATGTGCCAACGATATAGCAGTCAGGATCATTTGCCATCTCATACAAGACATCAGCAGCCTCGCCCAGAGAGCGGCCGCCGAATGCTGTCTTTGACATCGCGCTTGCAAGATCGTCAAAATCCTTAATCTTGCCCAGATCAAGAGCTTCAAGAGGCTCAAGATGGTCTGAGAAGCCTGTGGCATATTTCTTTGCGTCACGCCTGTCGCTGGTGTGCACTGCCTGTCTCCCGCTGCCTGAGCTTGACGGGACAAGGTGAGCTGCTGATTTTTGTTTCATTTAATTTTTGTAAAGTGCTTTTATTTATAAATTTTGTTCTAGAAATTCATTTTGTTTAGAAAGTTTCTAAAATTTATTTTTTATTTTTTTCGCAACTGTTTTAAGCTCTTCCCCGGCTCTCTCCGTCAGTTATTCCTGAAGCGATCAGATGAGCTATCCTTATAGGCTCCGGGATTAATGAATGCGTGCAGGAAATTTTCAGAAGCTCCTGAGATTCCCCAACTGATATCCCCGCGAGCTGGACATATATCCTGCCCAGCTTGTGGACCTGGCCTGCTTTCTGCAAGAGCTTAATCTTATCTGAAAAGCCAATCTTGTTCAAGGCTGCATGTATCTTTTCAAAATCTGGGCTGCGGCGCACGACTACTACAACCGGCAATCTGGTCTTTTTGTATAATTCATGGATATCAATAATGTTGAAGCCACCAACTGAGATGCCGTTGAGCATTATTACCTGCAACTGAGCCTTGTGCTTTGTCTTGTTAATTAGCTCAATGAGCTTATGTGTGGCATCACTGCCATCTAATTCAACGTAAGTAGAGAGAACTCCATCCATGAACTGGCCGCCCCTGAAGATAGTGCCTACGACAAGTACAGGTTTTCCCTGCTGCTTCTTGTTGAACGGGCCGTCATCAATCCCCAGTATGCGGATTTCTTTCTTCATGATTTTCTATTCTGAGACTTTCCTGATGAAAGTGAGGAAGCCTGAATGGGCAAGCATCTGCGAATGCGGGCGGATCCTGCGCTCGTCAATCTCCCATTCACGCTCCAATGTCTCAGTGGTCTTGATGTGGAGCAGCGACTTATGGTCCTTTAGGGCATGCACCACGTCTGCTGCCTGAACTATAGTAGGTGAGTATGAGACCAGGAAGCCGCCTACCTTCAGGCTTTTCTGCACTGCAGGAAGCGCATCCCAGGGGTTTGGCATGTCAAGCACGACAAGGTCAACATTTTTTTCATCAATTCCCTGCGTGACATCCTTCTTTTTTACTTTTATGTTTTTTATGCCGAGAGCTGCTATGTTTTCCCTGACTACTGCAATAAAGTCGTCGCGTATCTCATATGTTGTAACTTCCTTGACGAGATGAGCCAGGAACAATGCCAAAGCGCCTGAACCAGAGCCTGCATCAACTACCTTGCTTTTAGGGCTGATGCCTGTAACTGCAATGATTGCTCCAATGTCCTTCAGTGGGATTATCTGCGGCAGGCGCTTGATCTTGCGGTAACTGTCAATAAAACCTGGCTCAAAGATGAATAATTCTGAGCCTGTGTTGGTCTTTGCAATTGCAGCTTTTTTCTTCAGGTCTTCTTTCCTGATGTAGCCTTCCTTGGTGTGGTAGTCCTGTGTAATATTGCGGATGTAGTACTGGTTGCCTTCTTTTGATAGTGCGATGCGCTTGACGCTTTCCATGAAAGGGAGAAATACAGGTCATTATAAAAGGGTTTCGTGCATAAATATTAATATCACAACAAGAATAAACATATGATGGCAATAGAAGAGTTAGAAAAAGTAAAGAGTTTGGTAGAATTCAGTCTAACTATAACTCTTTTTGCAGTAACTATTGATTATATAATAAGAAATGGATTAAGAGAAACTCCCATCCCACAATTTTTCGAGCAATTATATGCTTTTACTGTGCCTCTTTATATTTTTCTCTATATCTACTCAAATATGTGGGAATTAGAATTCAATAGTCCAGAGGGTAAGAACATTCTAATAAAAGCTAGAAATATCTTAAACTTTAATTTATTCTTAATTGCCGTAGTTCTCTTTATTTTGATTAGCCCAGATCCAATTTTGGGTTACTTTTTCCCAGTACCTATCTTAATCATATGTATACTTGGAAATGTAATATTTCCTATATGGCTAAATTTAGATATTCTTTTTTTTAGATATTTTAGGGGTTTAGAAAGATTTCATAAAATAGGCAATTTTCTTTTCTATTCTAGAACGAAAATTAATAGGTTTACACCCGCTTATTTTGTGATAAATAAAAAGTAAAAAAAATAAGAATTTATCGTTTCTTCTTAGGCATGTCAACTGCGCAATGCGGGCAATTCGGCATTGCAAGCTTCATGAGGCCTTTCAATGCTACCAGGACGCCCAATGCATACCATATCAGGTATACATCTCCCCTGCTCTTTGCCCACCAGGTCACTATAAGCAAGACTACTCCAAACACCAGCCATTTTCCGCCCCTGCACTTTACGCACACGCCTCCACAGCAATCTCCCATACGACACCTCCTGAGTGTATTTTAGCATATATATCCTGAATTGGGTATAAAAAGGTTTGGGAGAAAATAAGCACCCGGTGTTATATTTTCTATAAAGGTTCATAGCCCTATTTCAAAGTGATGCGTTTCACTCCCAGTTGCCTTAGAGCTTCTTTTTTTACCTCCTTCTTGTTTTTCTCTAAATTAGTCTTTATCGGCTGCACCTGCTCCACTTCATTAAGTTTGTTCTTCCGTTCAGCATAATCAGGACTTTGAAGTAGTTGTGCCTGTTTTCTCTGTTTGATATACCTTAAAGAAGTTAATGAAGGAACTAAGTAACGAAGCGTCTCTTCAATATACGGGCTAACATCTTCTTGAATGTAATATGAATCAACAGTTAGGCACGCAGTTGCTACAAATCTCATATAATCTAAAGCATTTTGACTAATTTCTTTTCTAAACCATTGCTCTAAACTATTAGTTTTAGTTCTGTATATAAAAAGGCTCATAAATGAAGGAGATAGTAGAGCTAAATCAATTAGTTTTTGTTCGTTTTTGGTGTATATAGGCTTATTTGTAGTAAGTTTTTGTCCTATATGAAAGGTGTCATTCAACAAATAGTAAATTAATTTCTGGTTCTTTTTATAATATTTACTTTGAATAAATTCCCGCACATACTCGTGCTTCCAGCTGCCCTCCTCCCAGAGAAGCTTAAATATTCCTTTAAACGCTTTATCAGTATTCTTAATCTTCCACTTGCTTTTCCTTATGTTTTTTGACTTGTTTTTAGGTTTAATAACTTGTCTCTTTATGATACCTTCTCTTTGAAGCTTAAATAAAACTTTACGAATTCCTGCTTCAGTTGGATTTTTCAGTTGTTTATTTTCTCTTAGTCCTTCAACACTATCATAAATTTCTTTAGGCATGTGCCAAGTTGGTCTATTGCTTAAACAAAGTAGCACATATGGTGTTATTGAGGGTGTGGTTAATGATTTCATAATATAAAGGGAAGTTAAACTATTATATATATCTTTGCGTTAAAACTCTCAGTTATAACAAGTTAGAATGAATTTAAAAATGATTTATCCCTATACTAATTTATGAATTATAGATTAACACGCAAAAAGCTACTTAGGATGAAGTATTCCTGTTTATTGACAATCCCGAGAATTTGGATTTTAACTCACCGTCTGGATAATGGTGGTTATGTGGATATTGAGCTTGCAGATAACGGTAGTCTTGTAATCAAGCCAGCTGGTGATGCAAATGTTCAGCACTAAGTTAGAGCCGCTGCCAGCTGAAATTGAGGAGCTGCTGCCTGAGGAGATTCGGGCAATAAGGACATTTTACTTTACAAAAACTCGGCTAAAGAGTGATTAATTGACCATATCGAAAAGAATAAAATGGAAAACGAAGCACAACAACCAGATGACATAAGAGCTATTATAAGGGAAAAACTTCAGTCTTTTGAAAATAGATTAATGGGTAGGCTTGATGCTCAAGATGCTATGATTGGTGTGTTAATACGGCAGAAAATGAGCAATAAGCAAGAGAAGCTTGCTGATGAAGTTAGTAAATTAGGCAGGATGTATACTAAACAAGTCAGGAATTTTTTGGGATGTTCAAGACCCCACGCATTAAATCTAATGGAGAAGCTGGGAACGCAAGCAGGATTTAGGTATGTCAAAGGTGACCAGAAGACCAAGCGTGCAGGAGTTATCATTTATTCTGCATCGTTCGCAATACAAGACCAGCATACAAAGCTAAAGCGGTTGCTAACTGAGAAAGAATCAGTCACATACCATGACATAATGGCTGCTTTTGATGTACCCATACATGGAGCTAAAGATATAGCTGCAATTTTTGTGGAGTCTGTTCAAGGCTTTAAGATTGATGGAAACAGGATTGTCTCAATTAGTACTGTTAACAAAAGCATAAACATTTGATAATGGTATATATCATATTATATGAAACATTACTATTAACAACAACACAAAATAGTAATAGTGTCTTTTGGGTTGGCAGCTGGTGCTGTTAACAACACTTTATAAGAAATTAAAATGCCATTCCCTAATAAAGAAACTCAGTTCAGAACAGGTGGACAACAGGTGAGAATAGCCAGAAGAGGCGGCAGCGTAAGAAGTCCTAACAAGAGATTTGCTGCAAAACTTAGAGAAATGAAGAAGAAGGGAGTAAGTCAAGCCTATATTAAATGGTTGGTAGATAGGATAGAAAGCAAAGAGGCGAATATACTTCACATAACGACTTGGATTGATGAACTTAAAGAATGTATGGATAAATCATCAAATGCTAAGTTTAGTGACAAAATTAAGCTTCTTGAGGTAGCTGTCAATTTTCACAGGATTAATTTTGGCGATAAAAGCAAAGAACAAGAAGATACAAAATTGGAAGAAAGAGACGAGATAGGCGAAATGGTTAGAAAAGCGTTAAGTAGTCCTGATATTAAAGAAGAAGAAGAGATAAGTTCTGATGCAAGTATTAGCAAGGAAAGTCCTTCTATTTATTCCTCTTAAAGAGTTTCGTTTATCTTTTTTAACCATTTGATTTATTTAAACCACTCTGGTTTAAAATACATCAATGGAGCAACTATGACAGCTGCAATCCCTAAATAAATACCCCAAGGATACATCCAACTCCATATACCAAAAAGATGACTTATATATGTCACTATAATTAATGCGCCCCCTAAAGCGAAGAAAGCTTGTGGACGATTCTTTATTCGTTTTTGTTTTTCTACTTCTTCTTCTAAGGCAATTTTTCTTTTTGCCTCCTCTTCGATACTTAATTTTTTTGCCATTATCATTTAATCAGTAGTATCTAAACAATCTTGTCTTATACTAAAGTCTTGAATATTTTTACATTGTTTTTTTGTCTTTGAAAGTGACATATAACAAGTATCCTTGTCTTCTGGATCTGTCTCAGTCTCACATTCAGGAATTTTATTAGAGGATGCTAAGGGAGGCTCTTTAATCATTGATTCTTGAGGCTGATTGATTGATTCTTGAGGTTGCTGCTGCGGTGGATAATTTAGATTATTTGCATCTCTATAAATATTAGATGGAATATTTAATGGCACTGAGCGTGGTTGGTTTTGATTTTTCAAATTCGCCATATCCCTAATTGCCCAAACAACTATTAAAGCTGAAAAAAAGATTACTAAACCTGCTGCTGCTCTAATTTGAATTTTTTATCTGGTTTACTTTTCTGAAGTGCAGATTCTTTTCTCATGTATATAGGAGTTACTTATCTTCTATTTAAATATTTCTTAATTTGCTAATAGATTGTTGATATTCCTTTTTGTATATTCTTTGTTGATAGATTGTTTATGGAAACCTTAAATGTTCTGGCTAAGATAAAGAGGGGCAAAAATCGTTACAAGGTATTTCAGGCTATAGATAAACCTATGATGCCCTCTGAGATAGTAAAGAAAATATATGGTAAAGTCTCTAATACGCACTTTAATATCGTTTCAAGGGCTCTTACAGAATTAGTAGAATTGAAGGTTGTAAGGGTAGTTAATCCTAAAGACAAGACAGGCAGAATGTACCAGCTGACACAATTAGGAGAGGAGGTTAAGAAAACCTTATAATAGTAAATCTCCTCAATTTTGGAACTTTTTCTTTTGAGCGTATAGTCGGTAAATGTTGTTAATTCTTGCTGTAAAAGTTCTATTATTTTTGAGAGATGCTATAAGTCCGATTAAATACTGAAAATCTGTAGCTTCTTTTGCCAATTCTCATGGGGGTATCTATTTCATTGGCATAGAGCATAATAGAAACACAAATTGTGCAGAAATAATTACAGGGGTTACAGATTTACCAGCTCCGTAGCTATTCTATTCTTTTACTTACTGCTTGACTTAGATTATATATATAATCATTTGGATTTATGTCTTTTGATTGGACATCTATCATATAAGCAATATTATACTTATAACATACCATTTTTGATAGGGTAATTTCTAAAGTATAACCCTTTGCCCAGAAACAAGTTGTAGTGTTAATTTTTGTGATATTATTTTCTCTATATAAGTAATTCTCTTTGATTTTGTTAGCTTCGTTGTTATAATAATTAGAAGCCTTGAAGAAAGATTTAAACGATAGAATAACAAGATTTCCATTAATTCGCTGAGTATTATTTCCAGATTCCTCAATATTTATTGTAGTGCCGCAACTATTCTGAAATCCTGTAGTATTATCTGATTTGCCGTTAGGATAAATATCTCCCTGCTGGTATTCAAGAGGTAAATCCAATGCAGGGAAAAGATAACATGAATTTGTAGTAATATTCTTAGAAGGTATTATCAAAGGTTCTTTAGAACTGCATCCATAGACAAGAATAATACCAATATAGAAAATAAATAGTAGTTTTTTATTCATAAGATAATGATAAATTTGTTTGATTATAAAGGTTATGCTAATTTTCCGAAAGCGTACGAGATTTATATTTCTTCCTATACTCTTCAAACTCTTTCAATAATTCTGGATTTTTACTTATTTCCATAAGTAGCTCAAAAGCCTTATTTGTTGCTATCTTAGCTTGCTCTTCTGCATCTAATGCTGTCTTTAAGTCAAGGGCTTTTCCGCAATTTTTACAGAATTTATTGGTAAATTCGTTAAGTATTCCGCAACTGCATACTATTGGCTGATTTTTTGATGACCTTACATCATCTGTTTTTATTCCATAATAATTCAGCAGTGCACTATCTGTTTCTCTTCCGCTTGTATGGACATAGACAGCAGTCATATTACTTCCCATAACCCAACCGAAATAGTTGCACATTTGCGATTCTGTAAGGTAAGAGGCTAATTCTGTAGCACGGGAATGGCGAAATAAGTGGGGATAAATCTTCTTTTTGATTCCTGCTTTGTCAAATACTCTTCTGATAAGCTTGACTGCTCCTATGTAATTTATTGGTTCATTTTTATGGAATGGACTAATTGAATTCCATAAGTAAGCCTCTGGATTGTCTCTATTTGGATGGTTATTCAGATAGTTGCAAATGTAAGGCACAGAAGAGAGTATGACAATCCTTCTTTCCCCTGTTTTACCACGAACATTAAGTTTAGCATAGGTTCTGGTAAATTGAAAATCCTTTATTTGTATAGTGAGCATTTCACCTATACGGCAGCCAGATTCATAAATCAAAGCTACAAAGGCTCTATCTCTATCGTTATCGCATGCCTCAATAGCGTTCTTAACTTCCTCAGGCGTGATTAGAGAGCCTACCAGCTTCTTATCCTTTAATCTTCTTGTGCATTTTAACCACTTAACTTCAGGAGGATAATCTTCATCATTTCCTTTAAACCATTTATAGAATCGTTTTAAGACCTTACGATAGTCATTTAAAGTTTCAGGGCTGTATTCTCCCATTAAACAGAGTTTGCTATTAAGCTCCATAATATCGTCTTTTCTGGCTGCTGCGAAGTCTTTGCCTAACATTATTGCCAATTTACGCAACATCCAAGAAATCTTTATAACACGGCTTTCCGATAAGCCTATTCCAAAGCAATATCTAAAATACGCTTGCATTACTTTTTTGTTTTCATTCGTTATCTCTGTATTTTCTCTAACCTTAGCCAATGCACTCTCAAACGAATACGTGCTTGTGTATATGCTTGTTCTTGCCATTTTTCCATTTTAGAAGCAAGGCAAAGGGGCTTATAAGGCTGTTTGAACCTTAAAATTAGAAAAGTTACAATGGGACTTATACCTTAATGGAAATAAGCACCCGGTGAGATTTGAACTCACACATGATCGCTCTGCAGGCGATTGCCTTGCCGGATTTGGCTACGGGTGCAGGCGAGCCAGGGAAGATTTTCTGAGGAGACGATGACGTCCACCCTGTTTGAACTCCCGACCCCCTGCTATCTTTCCTGAGATAGAAGGCAGGTGCGCTATTTGCCCTGTCTTTTTCAGACACCCAGGCTGCGCTACTGGCTCACAGGCTTAGAGCACGGAACTTTATTTATAAATGTTATTGTATAGAGATAGAGGAGAACAACTATAATTTTGGTCCGCGCTAAGCGCGGCTTTGCGCTCGGCAAGCCTCGCGCACTAAACAAAGTCCTCAATCGGCGGACTGCCTTATTGCTTTTTAAAATCCAGGCTGCAAGAATTAATGCAGAATCTCTTTCCAGTAGGACCTGGACCGTCGTCAAAGACGTGGCCGAGATGGCTGCCGCATTTTGCGCAGGTTACTTCAGTCCGCACCATGCCATGGCTCATGTCCCGGTGGAACTCAACGCTGCTGGGTATGGCATCTGTGAAACTTGGCCAGCCGGTGCCTGAGTCAAACTTTGTGTCTGATGAGAACAGCTTCTGGTCGCAAGCTGCGCAGGTGTACGTGCCTGTTTCCTTATTTTTCAGGAGTTTTCCGGTGAAGGCCATCTCTGTGCCTTTTTCCCTTAAAACATGATATTGCTCAGGTGTCAGTCTCTTCTTCCATTCAGATTCTGATTTAGGCGTTTCCATTTAGCTAGTGAAAGGCATAAAGTATAAAAATGATCCTGTCCTTTGGCCATTGATGCAGTACCAAATAAAAGATGCAAGCGATGCCTCGTATGCATTGTATTTTGAAAAGTCCGGAATTGCTAAAGTTCCAATTCCTTCCCGAGAGGCTGTTATAAATCAGGGAGAGTACCAGCGAAAAGGAGGGATAGTTGTGGAAAGCAATTTCAAAACGCTTGAAGAACTTATGTCTAGAATAGAAGGAAGAAAACTTATGCCAGAGGATGTGGTGTTTGTTGAATTGCACTCGGATAAATTGCCATCTGCCTGCATATTTGCTGATCATCCCATTACAGGCAAGGCTGATGTGAAAGTATTTGCCTTGAGAAAATAGTCAATAGGAGAATCACATAGGCGGCAATTCATTAGGGTCAGATGACCACATGGTGCAGTATTTCTTGCCGTCCCAATAATACCAGCACTTATCCTGGAACACAGGCCACCGCCAGCATCCTTCGCAGACAGGAGGGGCCGGCTTTACTTTATGCGCTTCCTGAGATCCTGCTGGATGGGCCTCGTAGCTCTTTGGCTTCTGATTCTGCGCCGCCTGCTTTTGCTCCTCCACAGTTTGATTGCCCTGCTCCTTTTGCTTCTGATTTGGCGCCATGTGCAGAAATAATAGGGTATGCTTTAAAAGATTTGTTGTTAGCTAAGGCAGCCAGCTCTTAGGGTTCTTAAGCTTCTCAGGAAGATAGGTGTCCATGACGTAGTTCAATCCGTAGGCTGCAAATGACTGCTGCTCAGAACGAACACCCATCTTAGCCATTAACTCAAGAGCTTTCTGCCACTCCTTATGATGCTTAATAAATGGATCATTTTTCAATAGGTCTTTGATTTTTTTGATATCAACTTCTTTCAATGGATGAGTGGGAAGTTTATAATCTATGATATCCTGAGGAGTTACTCCTAAAAATTGGGCTTTGGGAACACAGAAGTATTTGTTTATGTGAGCAGCGTTTCCAGAACCTACCTTTAATGTTCGATAAATACTACCGAAGCCATAGGGGTCGCTGTCTACGAATGCGAACACGGGTATTTTTAATTCATCACTCAATCTACGGATAAACCGTCTACAAGCTCTTGTAGGAACTCCACCCATACTTATCAAGATGCAATTCGCCTTTTTCCAATAGCCGTGCTTGACAAGCCTCTGAAATAAACCGGCGGTCTCAATCACCAATACGAAATCTGCCTTTGTCTCAAACCTGAGATGCTCCACTGTAATGGGAATAGAATACGCGCCTGAGCCGAACTTAGTGCAGTCTATCCTCAGCTCTTTTCCGGTCTCATCCTTGTCAATGACAATCAATTTGCCGGCAACATCTCCTCCTTTTTCTTCAGGAATAAAGCCGAGCTGCTCCCTATTTACCATGAGCATAGCCTCAATATCATCCATTATTGTGTCGGACTCAACCTGCTCCATGAATCTGGCCTCATCCCAGTTCTTGCTGACATAATATGCCTCTCGCTTTGTGGCAATATCATCCGTCTCCACTAGCTGCTTGGATAGTGCCATCATCCTGAGCGACTGCGCAAATGTCTTTACTGTAGATGCGGTCAGGGTCCTTGCGGCCATCTTCCCCATTATCTCAAAATAGCCTTCCTTTGGATCGTACTTGACATTATTCAGGGCGCGCAGCGGGATGCGGAGCTCAGGCTGCCTGTTCTTAAGCACAGTCTGGTAGACATCCTGCGCAATGCCCTTGATTTCGGCTGCTACATTCTTTGGCTTTTCAGTTTTGGCCATTGTATGTTTGAAAGCTTATGTGATTTATTTTACTTGCATTCAACTTAACGACTTGCACCGCGCTGCTGCGCGGTCTTGCGCTCACTCTGGTTCGCGCACTGTCCGAGTCCTGCGGACGGTACGCGACGCCTACTTTGCCTGCTTTTTTGATTTTGCCTTTTCTTCTTTTTTGTCTGAAGCCTTGCCTTTAGCCTCAGGGACTTTTGCCTTGGTTTCCTTATTAACTGCTTCTGCGCTCAGCGGCTCTGATGACTGGCTGACATCAGCTTCCCTGCCGATGGCTGCAAAGCTCTGGTCATATTCAAGGTTTTCCATCTCAATCTTCTCAAGCTTGCCGCGCTTTTTCTCCAGGATTTCCTTCAATTGCGATTCAACCTTGGCTATATCCGAATCCTTGAGCGCAAGCAATTCCTTCAACGCGATACCGACATGCGGGATATAGGTCTCTATGTAGCCGCGCTTTGCAGATTCGTACTGGATATGCTTCTTGCGGTTGATGTACACGGCCAGCTTCCTTCCGCATTCCTGCAGCGCAAGCTTGATCTCCCTGATGATCTCCTCGTAGTGGGCAATGGCCTCCTTGCTCTCGCTGGTGAAGGGAACCCAAACTGATGCCATGTGCACCATTATGACCAACGGACCGACAGGAATTGAATTGCCTGACTGCTGCAGGCTGTATGATTTCCAGTTCATCTCACTGATGGCATCAGTTGTTGCGCAGGCGCCCTCCTGATAGAGCAACGGGACGCGGTTTGCGAATCGCAATAGTGTGGAGCGTGATTCCTTGGGAAGGTCGCCGCCATATGCAACGCCAGATTCAATGATAAAAGGGTTGCCTCTATAAACTGCAGGGGTCCGTGACACTGAGCAGTAGAATTCGGCATTTATCTCTTTCTTGAGCCCTTTTTCAATGAGCTCCTCTCCAATCGGGCTTAAGCAATCTGTCGGAGGCGCTATCAGTTTTGTGCCGGCAATGCCGCGCATCAACTGCTCAGCCTGCTCACGCGACATTTCATGGGGCTTAGTTGCAGGCAGAAGAGCAGCATTCTCGCAGATTTCCTTGGCTGTGCCGGGGCCTACGCGCGAGAATTCCTCAGTCAGGAAGCCCTGCAAGCTTCTTGCGGCAGTTGCCTTCAGCATCTTCAGCAGGATGCCAAGCTCAACACCTGCGGGATGCGGCTTAATCTCTTTGGCCTGCACGGGCTTCTCCTCGGTAGCCCTCGCAAAAATAATCTGCTCGGCCTTGGGGGTAGTGTAGATAATGGTTGTATGCGGATTTGCAATTGCTGTCTGCTTAAGATACTCGTCAACAGACTGTGAGCCTTTCTGGTAGGCAGCCTCAAGATCCAGCTCAATCCTTGTTCCATGCTCTTTTGCCCATTCCACTGCCTCCTCTTTTACAATCTCAGGATTGTTATGCTGCGTGTCAATATGCAATTCATAGTATTGCGCCGGACTTTTAGGAGAAATCTTGGAGGTAATCTTTGCCGGCTTTCCTGTGGTAAGCTGGCTGTAGAGCACCGCTGCTGATATGCCGATGCCCTGCTGGCCACGCGCCTGCTTCATGGAATGGAACTTTGAGCCGTAGAGAAGCTTGGCAAAGATGTTCGGTATCTGCTTTTTGACTATGCCGGGGCCATTATCTTCAATTATGACCCTGAAGCGGTCATTGCCGAGGTCAATCATCTCAACAGAAAGCTCTGGCAATATTCCTGCCTCCTCGCACGCATCTAAAGAGTTGTCAACAGCCTCCTTGACTGTCATTAACAATGCCTTCCGCTTGTTGTCAAAGCCCAGGAGATGGCGATTCTTCTCAAAAAATTCAGAGACTGAGACCTCGCGCTGCCGCTTGGCAAGCTCCACTGCTATAGGCTCCTTGCGTTTCTCTTCAACTACTGATTTTTGCTTTTCTGCCATTGCCTGTTTAATTACTAGACTTTACTAATTTGCAACTCCAAAGAAACGCTTTGCGTTTCTTGGCCAAGGAACTTTCAGTTCCTCTGGAGTCACTCTGGCAATATATGTCCCCGTTAATCGATGCAATACTGCAGTACGGGGACCAACGTCGCCCTGGAGGTGAGGTTCACCTCACCGACGACAATGCTCGTTTTAGTGTTCTCCAAAAATAGATGCAAATAAAGAATTCAAACAGGTTATATTTAAAACTTCTCAAGCATGGCCCTGCGCTTCAGCTCGCGGCGCTGCCTCTCAAGCCAGTTGTAGACATTTCCGTGTGGCGAGCCCTGCAGCAATGAGATGACAGCACGGCGTGCAACGTTGGCGCGCTCTGCCTCACCGATAATGCAGATGGTCTTGCCGTAAACTGATATGTTCGTCTCAGAAAGCTCTTCAATCAGCCTGCGTGATTTCCCTTCCCTTCCAATAACC
>JACPIF010000003.1:19430-160221 GCA_016188215.1 Candidatus Woesearchaeota archaeon | reverse complement strand
GGACAGGCCAGACATTCCTGAATATGAAAAACCTACTGAAGCGCAGCAGAGAGCAAGGATGAGTAACATAGAAAAAGCCCAGGAGGCGCGCAGAAGAAGGCAGAAGGTTGCACCTTAAAATGGCAGAAGAAACAATGAGCCCTGAGCTTGTGCAATGCATTGAGGACTGCACAGTGTGCCACAGGACGTGCCTTGACGTGATAAATTATTGCCTTGAGATGGGTGAGGAGCATGTCGCTCCTGAACATATGAAACTGTTGAAAGACTGCGCAGAGATATGCCAGACTGCCCTTAATTTCATGCTGAGCGATTCTGAGTTCATAGCAGAGATATGCCAAGCGTGCGCTGATGTCGCTGAGGCTTGCGCAGAATCATGCGCAGAGTATGATGACGAGCACATGATGGCATGCGCAAATATATGTAGGAAGACAGCTGAATCATGCAGGCAGATGGCTAAAGCTCATGTGTAAGAATTTAGAACGGTGAGAAAGCAGTAAAAAGAGCAATGCACAAGATGAAGGCGAGCAAATTGAAGAGCGGCAGGTCAGGTAAAAGAGTAAGGAGCAGAAAGCAGGCAATCGCCATAGGATTGTCCGAGGCAAGAAGGAAAGGAGCTAAGGTTCCTGCGTATAATAGATAGTTTAAACTGCAATCGGATCGGAATATTTTGCTTTTGGTCTATTTGCAGGCACTAATGTCTGTACAGGCTTGCGATCTTCAATCATTTTGCGTAACCTCTCGGCCAATGTATTCCTTTCTTCAAACTTATGATCTGTTGTATTTGGCTCATATATAATAACAAGGTAAGTCTCCCCTGTTCTGGTGAGAGTAGCAAGATGATAGCCGTCTTTTGTATGCAGGTAATGTTCCCTAAATTTAGGGCTGATAGTAATTTCAAGTGCGCCATCTAAGCTGATACCTGTAATGTCGCGGACATGCTCATTTACATACATTCTTGGATTTCTGAAGAAGCTGGTATAAATAGGTTTGCTCTCACTGGTCACTGGACATTTAGGCGTGAAGCTTATAAATACGGCTTAATTATGTATAATGCAATGGACTTTACTTATACTAAGGATAAGATAACCATAGAAAAGGAGCTTAACGCTCTGGACAATTTTGTAATTGAATTTACTCAAATTCTAAATAAAGTGGGGATTAAATACGTTGTCATCTCAGGGTATATCGCTATTTTATTCGGCAGGAGCCGGACATCTGAAGACATCGACATGTTTGTCGAGCACATGCCTTTTGCCACCTTTGAAAGGCTTTGGGAAGAATTGTCAGCCAAATTTGAATGTATAATCACAGGGGATGTCCATGAGGCATACCACTATTATCTAAGCGCCAATCATGCATTGAGGTTCGCGTATAAAGATGAATTTATACCGAACATGGAGATAAAATTCCCGAAAGTGGAGCTTGATAACTGGAGTTTAAAAAATAAGAGGCTGGTGTTCCTCAATGGCCACGAGCTGTTCACGTCACCCCTAGAATTACAAATAGTCTACAAGCTTTTTATGGCCAGCGATAAGGATATTGAGGATGCCCGCCATTTATATCTTGTCTTTAAAGATAATCTTGATAGAGCGCAGCTAGAGGCTTTTAAGGCAAAGTTTAAAATAGGCAAAGAATTTGATAAGTATCTAAAATGAAACTGCCTGAGATTGATCTGGAAGAATTAAAGAGGATGAAAGAGCAGAATTTCAGGGAGCGCCTGGAATTTATTGATCTTTATGCAGAATGGCTCAAAAAGACTTCTAATAAAGAATGGAGTTCCCAGCAGAAGAAACTGATGGAATGATGGATGAGCGCATGAGATACGTGGAGAAATGGGCGCAGTATGTTGTGAGCCATGATGACTGGTCTAGGCTGCAGAAGGAGCTGATAGACTCCAGATAGAGAATGGGATGCAGGTCAAATTAAGCAAGGAACAGGTCATGGAGATTAAGGCAGTTGAAGAAGATGTTGAGTGGGCTTTAGATGGTAAAAACTGAAAATTCAGGCGATAAGATGCGGCTAAAGTAGTTCCTTAGCCTGCAAACGGGTTTAATCGAATATTATATCTTTAGTCTTATCTATCAATTCTTTGGAAGATTGCATTAGCTCGTCTATTTTATCAGGATCTTTAACAGAAATTTCTACTCCATAAGTATACTCTTCCCTGATACTTATTACAAATCCAGACTTTTCACCAATCTCCTCTGGCTTAAGCCAATCAACGAATTTCTTATCTAATTCAATCTTTTTCTGTTCAATAAGCAATTCTATTAATGCGACAGTACATGTCTGATTTCTGGAGTCATATCCGAATTTTGAAGCAATAGCTAAGAAGCAATGATACATTGAATAAAAGAGTGTGCTAGCACTTATATCCACAAATTTCCCTTTATTGAGAACTTTTGTTGCTTGTAGATAGTGTGCAGCCTTCTCTAGATGCCCTTTTGCTGCATTAATATCAGGCTTTGCCTGAACAAGTCCTCTATGCTTTGGCCTTTTTCCGAGCCTCCTGCATTCCTCAATCTCTTTCTGTGCTTTTGCTATACACCATTTTTTACATGATTATCAGCCTGTGACATGCTTTATAACCTCAACATACTCAGACTCGCCATATAAGATTATTGCTGTTTTGACAATATCCATTATAGCCTCCTGCCTATTTTTAATATTATTAATCAGGTCTTGTTTTGTAAGCTCAATCGCATGTATTCTCTTGGGCAGAAATTCCTGCTTTTTCTCTATGACTTTATATACTTCTTTGTATTCATTCTTTTCTATGACAATCATAACATCTATGTCTTTTGCAGTTGCATAATTTACAATTGCTGAGCCATAGAGCATCACTATCCTGCCTTTCTTGAATAGCTCTTTAAATTCTTCTTTCCATCTCCTGAACTTAGTAGCCTCATCTGCTAAAAGAAAGGTTATTAGCTTGCATACATAATCCTCTTCTAATCTAAGCTTGTATACGATAGATTTCCCTATATGCTGGCCTTTGACAAGATTCTGCTTTGATAAACGCTTGAAGATCTTTTGCGCCCCAACATGGCTTATGCCGAGCACTTTACTTATAGAATTTGCATTATAGTAAGTAGTGAAATCCTTGAATAAAAACAGCAATGTTTCCCTTTCCTTCTGTGTCAAAGATATCATGGTAATCTATAGTTACTATATAGAAACCTTTAGTTACTATTTAAAACTTTCGGTATTTTAGTCTATCCTTTGACTATTTATTGAAATGCCTTATACAGAATTTAATCAGTTTTAATACCCAGTTTCCTGTCTTTTCTTATTTGCTCTCTTTCCTTGCCTGAATGGCTGCTTAATTCGTAGATATTTATGTCTTCTAGATCCTCATCAGAGACATCCCAGTTATCCCTGTTGAGCAACGCTAATGCCTGCCCATCTGAATTCGTATACATGCTACTATTTCTAAAGTCAAGATAGTTTATTTTCATATATAAATAACTCAATATTAATACTTTATTTAAATATCATCAAGGCTACATTTAGTAATATTATAAAATAAAGAGAAAAGTTTAAATATTACATATATCTACATTTAACTATGGAAACAAGAATATTACTGAGGAAACTAGAAGGGGTCCAGACCCTAAAATCTGCAAGAACCATCTTAAAGATAGATAAAGATAAGACTATCTATTACCTATACCGCTTAAGGAAAGAAGGCTATGTAAAGACAAGGAAATTAAGCGATAATACAAGAGTCTATAACATCTCATTTGAAAACAAGCTAAAAGGTACAAGCTACTACGATATCATAAACAAGCACTCGAAAGTCAAGATCTCAACACCCTTTACCTATAAGATATATGGAAAAGAGCCAACGATGGAGGAAACTCTGGTATTCGCGATTAAGACAGGCAGCTTAAGGACTATTTTGGCATCGTTGGCATTGTTTCAGAAAATAACCAATTGGAGTCAACTCTATCACTTGGCAAAGATAAACCGGATTGAAAGGCAAGTGGGTGCGTTGTATGACCTTGCCAAGAAGTATATGAGAGTCAGTAGAATGCCGAAACGGTTCAGAAACAATGCCTTGCCAAAAAAGGGATATGGTTTTGAATATGCTATACCTGGACTTAGCTCAAAAGACTTTAAGAGAGTAGAAGAAACCTGGAGGGTATACTTGCCCTTTAATAAGGGTGATATGCATGATTACGATTGATAGGCAGCAGAAACTATTCCTAAACATAAGCAGTGCCCTGAAAAAGAAGGTTACTGCATACGCCGTTGGCGGTACAGCCATGATGTTCCTAGGCATGAAGGACGCTACGCTGGATATAGATTTGGTATTTGAAAATGAGAGAGATAGGAATATGTTCAAGGATGCCATTAAAACTTTAGGATATAGGGAAATGAAAACAAGTGCTGTTTATGGGGCTAAACAAAACCATCCGGAGATGCTTACGCTAAATGATGAGCGATTTGATTTATTCGTGGTTGAAGTCATAGATTTCATATTTTCAGAGAGCATGCAGAAGCGTGCAGAGGATACCCATCAGTTTGGAGATACATTGATACTGAAAATAGCAGATCCGCATGACTTGATAATAATGAAATGCGCAACCGATAGGGTTAAAGACAAGGATGATGCACGAAATATCATAACCAGCAGGAAAATCAGATGGGAAATATTGATAGGAGAAGCTAAGGAGCAAATAGGGCTGGGAAAAGCAAGGGCTGCATTTGATTTAGGGGAGTTCCTGGAAGAGCTAAGAAATAAGCTTGGCGTTGATATCCCCCAGAAAGTATTAGATGAACTTTTTGAGATAGTCAAGATACAGGCAAAAGAGAAACAGAAGAGATGATTTGCCAGATAAAATGCCTCAGGATAGAATCAATAAGCATCTATCCTTGGCGTATAGTCACCAAAATGCTTTATGCAGAATTTGACCAGCTTTAGTACCAGTTTTCGGTTCTTTCTGAGCTGCTCTTTTTCTTCCTTTGTATCATCTTTAAATTCGTATATATTTACCTCTTCAAGCTCTTCATCTAATACTTCCCAGTTATCCCTGTTGAGCAATTAGAAAACTACTTCAGCTTACTTTTTATTGGTTCTAAGGGAATATAATCTTCTTAGGTATTCTTTGTATGCTTCCTTATGTCTGCCAATGGCAAGGAGCCAAATTATTTTGCCCTCAATGAAGTACACTAACCTTATGTTATCTGTAATGGGTTCTCTATAGCAGTTATCTCCGCCGCTGAGATGCTTTTGCCGCTCTGGATTCTCCTTTATCTTATTCTTTTTCTTGTAGAATATCCCTAGCTCATTTGACCCTAACCTATCTAAATCTTTAAAGAAGTCCGGATGCTCTCTTATTTCCCATTCAATTGTACTCCCCTCTTCTTGAGATAGGCATCTAATTCTTTCTCAGATTTGCCTATAGAGGGATTTTCCTTTATATCCTTCATTCTTTGCTTTGCTATCTCCTCTTGGTCAAAAAGTGAGGCTGCATCCTCTATCAAAGCCTCTACATCAGCCATCAGCTTGTTGAATTTTTCTTCAGATAGTGTTATTGATCCCATAATCAGAGTTTATGTGCCTGTAGTTTAAATAATTAACGCTTGGAATCATTATTTTCATATACTCTTTGGGTTTAATCGCCTTTCCGAATAAGATACTTTAGAACTCAATAATCATCAATCTTGGACTTATAGTCCTCAAAATGCTTGATGCAGAATTTGATTAGCTTGAGCACTAGTTTCCTGTTCTTTCTGAGCTGCTCTCTTTCTTCCTTTGTATCATCGCTAAATTCGTATATGCACAACTCTTCAAGCTCCTCATCCAATACTTTCCAGTAATCTCTATTCGCTAATGCCAATGTCTGCCCGTCTGAATTCGTATAATTGATGTAGTAGGTTTTGCCCTCATATTCTACTGAGAAGCCTTTGGAGAGGACGGTTTGGAGGAGTTTCATTCTAGTTTGATTAGTTTGACTTTTATAGGTGCGTTATCGTGCATCCTGTCTATATTGAATTGCTCGATAAAGTATTCTACTAAGTCTTTTCTTCCATAGATGATTGCGATTTTTTGACTCATTGTAATGCCTCAAAATTCGATGTATTTATAGGTTTGTTACGTGAGATGGTAACTTGATATAATCTTTAAATTCACTTTTAAAATATTAGTCGTAACATTATTACTTTTCTATCATCCCAATCAATTGCTTATAGGTGTTCCTAGCTATTCGCTTGGCCTCAATCATATCTTTCCTCTTGTAAGCCTTTTCGTCAATGGTAATATCTAATGATCTATAAGAAAAATGTGACAACTTTTTATGTAATAAATTACACCTTTTTGCTAGAAATAATGTGAAATCTTTCTTATATTTATTTTCTGGTTTTGTATAATAATTTTTATCAAAAATTTGAATCATGTTAATTTTTTTGTTGTCGATAGAGCTGCATTTCCAATGTAAAGTTTTAATAAGATTATTTATGGGGTCTGACCTTCTTAATTCAATTTCTATAATGAATATAGAATTATCTTTTTCGATATATACATCAAATTTTATTTTATATGTTCCTTTAGAATATTCAATCTCCTCAGATTTGCATAACCTTTTTGTTTTATCATCTAGTAAATTTAATAATTCTTGTTTAAAGATTGTGGTAAATGTCATAATTCTATTGGATTTGGGACTTAAAATCATCAAATTTAATATTGAAAAATTTTTGACTACTACCTTCTCCCAATTCGCCTTTATTATGCCAATCATCATCAGCCATTTGTTCTATTTTTGAAAGTATATTCTTCATTTTTGTTTTAGTTGGGTTACTTCCACATTTTATTACTACAATTGGTAGAAGTTTATGCATTATGAATGGGCCTGCAGTTTTTAATAAAACATAATTTTTTGCATCATCTCCACACGACTTAGGGCATAGCTCTTTAATTACATTCCAATAATCAATTAACAAAGATGATAGTTTATTTATAGATTTAAAATTTGATTGGATATAATTATCTTTAACAACTTGTTTTAATGATTCCGTAAATGACCTCTGTTTTATTGTTTCAGTAGCCTTTTGTTTATGGTTAGGTAGCGTTACTCTATTGTACCACACTGATTTTTTATTTGTGTTTAGTTTATCACATATATCAATAACTAATTCAGTAAGTCTTTTTGGCTCTCTTATTCCGATAACTTCAAGTAGTTCTTTATCCATAGCACTAATTACGTGAGATAAGAGTCTATCTGATAAATCTGTCCTAACACCTTTTTGAGTTTTATTAACTATTAAGAACTCTTTTGCTTCACTTTCGCGGTTGAAACCCACCATTATTAAAACAGGGACAGGGATTGAATCAAAAGAAGGTTGTGCTTGCAACAAAAGTTTCAAACCACCAACTCTATGCTGTCCATCAACTAAATAAAATTCACCCTCCACTTTTAATATTCCATTAACAAATTTTACTTTGTCTTTATTTCTGACATTTATGAGAACAGTTTGATGAAATATACCCTTACACTTTGATAGATATTCAGAAAATTTTTTTGATCTTGATTGACTTAAATCTCTTTGATACCCGCTTGGATTAGACATTGACCATGCGTCAACTTTAGAATTTTTAGCTAAGTCACCTGCTTTGATTATCCCGATATAGAAAAGCATATTATTCATTAAATATTCAAATGCTTTAATTTCTATCATATTGAAACCACCTATATAAATAACATTAAATTTTGTTTAGTATTTAAATCTTTTTGGATTTTATTAGTAAATACTCCGACTAATAAATATTTCCTTTTATTTTTGGATTGAAGAAAATTTCCAAATGATTCAATTCATCCTCAAATCCGATACGATTAAAAGCATCCTTTATTTCTGATCTAGTAATTTTACACACATTAATTGACATAATGATAGTTAATATTTTTCTCTAAATTGTTCTATCTTTTCACATGTAAGTCTAAGTATTTTGTCTCTGCATTCGTCCATGGTTTTGAATTGTGCATCGCCAGTTTCCATAATAATACTTGATATACATTCAGCTACATGAGACAATGCATAGAATGCTTTATCTTCAGTAACCATATAAGCCGGAAAATCATAATTTGAATATATTTCAATTAAATTATTTTCTCTTATATGATATTCTTTAGATGTCCCAGCAGAACCAAAGTGTTGAAATTCATGTTTAAAGTTAATTTTTTGGCCACTTATTGTGATATATAATCTTTTCTTTTGTTGAGTCTTTTTAGGTATTCTAGTTCTTTCTGATTCAGGCAGATTTACTTTATATTCATTCTTATTAGTTCTTTCATTTCTTTTCTCAATAGATATAAGATCATAACCTTCAGGTTCTTTATTTGTTAATTTTGTAATTTGCTGTTTAATTTTTTCTTTTGGTGTTCTTAAATCCTTGAATTCTTCCGCATTATTTAGGACCTCAGCTACTTTCTCTAGAAATAACTCTTTCTTTTCTTCTATGTTTGAACTTAATTTTTCTTCAGTTGATTTTTGTCTTGCCATTTTTCTTAGTTCTGTCAATTCGTTTTCTAACGTTTCAATGGCTTCCTCGTATTCCTCAGATTCTTTGTCAAAATCAAGCTTATTAAAATTCCAGGGAACATGATCTAAGTGTATAGCTCCATAGATTCTTCTCATTGTTGGGTGTGGTGTAAAACCTATTTTTCGTAGCATTTTATCATTTTTCCTTTTTTATAAGTTTCAAAACCATAATATCCAGTGTCAGAGCCTTCTTTTAGCAAACCATACCAGCCATAAATTTTATTACCACTATTTAACGTAATGTCAAAATTGATGGGTCCGTAAGAGAGAATTTGCTCCTCGGGAACAATTGATTGTCCGTTAATTAATATTTCTATTTCTTTATTTTTAATAAATGCTTGATATCTCTTAGCAAAATCTACTTTTAAATTATTAATTTTCTGGGGCCCTATAGGTTTCTTTAAGTTAGAAATAATAACTGACGTGGAATGTTCTTTCTTATCATCCTTAGTCTCTTTATATAGTTGTTCCTGCCATTTTGATTGTTTTCTCCATTCCTCCTCATCATGAACATATTTGTATACGTTATTATCACCCTCTGATGTAGTCAAAATTGTATATTTTTTTCCTAAAGCACTACAGGACGCTTTCATACCTATGCCAAATTCTCCTAAACTTTTGATTGTCCAACTGCTTTTTCCTAAAATCAAGGCTTTCTTGGCGACCTCATATGTCATTCCGCATCCTTCGTCAGTAATATTTATCTGTTCAGTTTGTTTGTGTTTTTCTTTATCAATATAGATGTAGATCTTTAATGGTTCTTTTAAATTGGGTTTTTTAATTTTGTATTCTTGTATAGCTGTGATTGAATTATCAATTAATTCAGCCATTGCAGTTGAGAAAGAATAACCAGATTTCCCAAATTTTTCCCACACGCTCTTGTCCGGTGTTATATCAACTATTTCCACACTTTTTGTTTCTACCATCTTATCTCATCTTCTTGTCAATTAATTTCTGAAGTTCTTTAATCTCCATCTTTAAAATTTCAATTCTTGCGATTCTATGAGCCATCAATCTTGTTAATTCGGCGGCGCCCATGCCCCCCCATTCTGATTTATTTCGCCTTCCTTTCTTTGATTTATCAATCAAGATATCTCCTCTTATTAGTGGAACGTTGCACTTATATATAAATATTTCCTTTATATATAGTAGATAGATCAATACTTTAATAAGTAGTTATATGATATAAGTAAATAAACTAACATAAACAGATTTATAGAAATTTTACTAATTTTTCCTACTGACCAACCACCCAACCAGCGCCCCAACTCCAAACCAGACTAGACCACTCAAAATAAAGCAAATTACTTCATATTGTGTATTTATAAATAGACAGGGAAAATTAAAAATAACACTCAACGTAAGAACTAAAAATCCACCTTCGCCTTTATCAAAAAAGGGAGTATATAGAAGTAAATATTCAAAAATAAGCACAGGAATTAGGAATATTATACCAAAAACCAATGGCGATTTTTTAATCATGATTCCTCCTTAAGATTTATTATTCGTTGATAAGTTGTAAAACTTTGGTTAAGAAGAGACCTAATAATAATGTTTCTTGTTCCAGAATCTTCTGTTATTGAATGATGGCTCTCAAATAATCTAAAGTATTTTTTGTAAGAAGAATTTACACTATTATAAATAAACTTTTCATCTGAAATAAAAACAATTAAATCATTAGTTCCGTATCTATCACCTTCAATTATTATAAAATTTGGAATATTTAGATTGTTTGCTGGTTGATTATCTTTATCTCCACTAGAAAAATTATAATAATCCTGAAAAAGATTTATTGATATTTTACTCCTAATATCAAAAGAATTTAGAGCTAAGTTAAAGAGCAATTTCCTTAGCTGTGAGATTGTAGTATGCGTTAAATTCTTTTGTCTTGCGTTAGAAATAACTCTACTACCAAAAGTGTTTAGAGTATCACTCTCCACACTGCTATAAACCACTCCCTCACCATAAGGATCACTCTTGTTAAAAGCCCCAGGACATGCAACACCAACAAATGTATCCACAGGGTAAGCGCTCATGCTTACATCTATCCAGTTATTATCAATATAAACCTTTCCAATGTTATCCCTGCCTACATTGTTCCACTTATCTAGGCTGGAAAGAGCTGCCCTGCAGCCATTGGAAAACCCTACATAATTGACCTTGCTGGAATTAGTATAGAACTGCACTGCTCCAATCAAAGCAGGCCAGTAACTATCAGTCAGATTATCAAAGGTATAATCAACACAGGTATCACATTCTGTTCCAGGACCTCCAGTTATCTCTATGACCCAGGCTTCGCTGCCATCATCAGCTAATTCCTGTGCAAAATCTTTCCAGTCATTTATATTGCTCCACAGCCCTTTAGATAATACAACAGGAAGTGTCCTATTGGTAAGGTTTTGGTAAGCTTTAGAATTAAGTGTCTTGACTTTCATTAATCTAAGGCTTACATTATCATTTGTATACACAGTAAAGTTCTCAACGCTATACCTTCCGTTAAGTGCAGTCTTGACTATATTTCTGAAGTTTTCAGTGTCTGTAGCGTAGTATTGGTTATTAACATTATTATGCAGATATTCAAAGGTGGCAATACCATCTTCATAGCTGTCGTCTAAATATGTGGGAATCATGTTATCCAAAATCTCTTCATTAAGAGCCCTTGCAGCAGCTATCTCACCCTCAATCTCATTGCCAAGAACAAACGTATACTTCCTTGAATCGTTCTCAAAGCCAGCAACCAAGCCAATATAAGGCTCATTCTGCAGCTCTCCATTATACGTCACAATACCGCCAAATATCCCGAAGCCAAGCGTGTTAAAAATAAAATCATTGTACTTAAGCAGGGTATCACTCCTCTTGCCAACACTTATGACAATATCAGAATTATCTACATTTGAAACAAAGTTATAGCTGCTAAACCTATCTTTAAGATAGTCTTCAAATGTTGTATTCAAGCTGTAAGGTAATCTAATATCAAGATATATGCTTGTTCCCTTGAATATAGTCTCTGCAAAGTTATTGCTTTCATCAGTCTCGTTAAAGACATTAGTTGTATCAACCTGTGCAATCAGTGTATTGCCGTCCGCAGGACTGGCTATGGTGAAAGTTAAAGTCGCTATGCTGCTCGTTATGTTAACTATCTTACTAGACTCATCTCCTGTATTTTGGTTAGCAACTGTAACATTAATGCTAAACGCATTAAGGCTGCCAAGGTTGTGTACCATAACAGAAACATTGATGCTGGTATTGGATACCCTAAAATAGCTTATGTCAGAACTGATAACACTTAAGTCATTATAAGTGCTGGTATTGTCAAGGAATACATAAGTACTATGATTAGAGCTCTGTACAATATCCAAAGCCCCATTACCGTCAATATCAACTACTATGGGATTCTTGAACTCAAAGCTTAATCCAAGATAGTCAAAGGTAAGGTTAAGCTCATTATTCCTTAAAGGGATCTCATAAATCCCATTAGCCAGCACTATATCAAGAATGCCATTGTTATTGATGTCAGCTATTGCAGTAAAATCACGCTTGTTAGAGAAGGCTGATACTGAAGCATTTGTACTCCTGAACTCAGTTGCATTCAAGCTGTCTATGACATTAATGCCTATGGTAAAGCCATGTTTGAAATCAACACTTTCAGTTCCATAACATCCTAAAACAATCTCTGTATTAGGTCCATCTGATGTATCAAGCGGAACTGGCTTTGAGCCGAATGAAAGGGTTGGGGAACTGGTTGCAGCGTCAAAAGCGCATCCTGAGCTCCAGAACACAGCGCCAGAGCTGTTTATCATGCGATACCCCATTCCCCTGTCTGGATTCCCAAGGGCAATGAATGATTTAGGATATGAGGCAATTATCTCATAATACCCATCCTTATCAGCATCAATAAAGACTGGATCAACAGGAAACAACCCAAATCCTTTTCCTATGTAGTTTGAATCCTTGCTCATATCAAACATAAAATCAATGGTTCTAGTAACACTATCAACTACTGTAACAAAACTGCTGTGCCTCACCATTATCTCATTCCTGCTGTCATTGTCAAAATCCGCAATAGAAGGAATAGTTATATCAATGTCAGTATCACTGTTATTGCTCACATTCACATTCAGCCGGTCATCAACTTGAGAAGCTGCATTCCTGTCAAACATATGAAGAAAGCCATTAACATCCTTGAACACGCAATCCTCAAGGCTGTCATTATCTATAAGGCCGCATACAATTCCGAGGGTTGAAATGTTATAGCTTAGATTGAAATTTCTCACTATACTTATACCGCTGCTGTTTACACCTAAAACCGTAAAGTTATTGCCCTGTATCGCAACAATTTGCTTAGTACCGGTAAAGTTAGAAACAGAAGGCTGGCTCTTCAATACACCAAGCCTATATTCATACATCAGCTGTATGCTTTTATTATAAATCCTAATCGTATCATTCTGCCATAAAACAAGCTCAGTAAAACCATCTCCATCCAAATCATAAACTAAAGGCTGCACATCCATGCCGAATGATATGTTGAAGAATGCAATGCTCCTGTTAAGATAGCCTACTGCATCCCTATTGATTCCGTTTGCAGTGAGATTCTTGCCAAATGTCTCCCATGAATCTGCAAGAGCTAAAGAAGGATAAACTAATAAGGCTAGTATCCCAATCAACATCCCTATTTTCATAAAACAGCAAGTTTTTATAGTTATTTAAATAGTTTTATCTAATCTATGGTTTATGATATTTATGAAACAGAGTATTTTTCTAGATTATATGCTACTATGGAGAAGGATGAGAGAGAATGGGTTGGTAAAATAAAGCTCCAATTAAAAGAAAATCTATATACCGGCAAGCCGTTAAGGTTTGAGTGGTTCCGAGAGAAAAAGTTTGGTGATAAAAGATTATATTATCTTATCTATGAAAACCATAATAAAGTGTTACTTGTAGCCTTTGGTTCAAAGAAAGCTCAGCAACAGATAATAAGCTATATCCTAGAAAACAAAGAGAGATATAAGAAATTAATAGAATCTATTTAAGCAACTTTTCTGATTCTGCCTGCTTCTGCGTCCCTAAGGCTCATCTCCAATTGATAGAGTATATCATCAGCTATCTTGGCTTTTTTCTTAAGCCTATCATACTCGTCAGCTGGTATAGTAACTTGTTTCATAAGACGAATAAGATTTTACTAGTATTTATATTTTACTAAGGAAACCCCTCTTGTTCATGGCAGATGGCGATTTTAATCTGGTTTAAATAGTTTTAGGAAGCTAAACTTCTTTTATTCTCCCATCAAGAATGTCTTTGATACCCTTCTCTATATCTTCTATTAGCGAAAGATTTTCTGACACATTAATCTTTTTCATAGTAATAGCGTTAAATGGTTATTATTTATAATTATCTATCCCAAAGTCTCTTCAACCATCTTCAGAAATTCTTCTGCATCTTTTCTCATAATTTCAAAGTCTTTCTTGCTGAAATATGCGCCTCTATAGTCAGCCTTGGCCTTATTGTTAATTGCATCCTGAACTATCTGCTTATAGCTTGAATACTGTGCCTTGATACAATTCTTTTTAATGAGATCCTCAAACAGCCTGCGGGCATCATCATGGCGCCTGGCTGTTGTATTGAGAAACTTAAATGTCAGCGCATCATTGGCCTTTATAACTGCGTGTATTGCCATCGCCACAGCAACTGTATTTCTGTTCCTGTCCTCTCCAAGGCTTGCTATATGCTTTGCAGCTTCCAGCCAGAGCTTAGCCTGTTCAAAATGGGTTTTTTCCATACAATAGCTCCATGTTCTCCAGGATAGATTTTATAAAAGGCGTATTGATTTCTTTCTGCACTTCTTTCTTATCCATAATTACAGTGGAAATTGTTTTATTTGCATCGCTTGATATCTGGGCAGCAATATCCTGTATCTTAATCTCCAATTCCCGATCATGTTTATTTAAAACAATGAGAATATCAATGTCACTCTCTGGCCTCATATCTCCTTTTACACTTGATCCAAAGAGTATGATTGAATAGACCTCCCTGGAAGCTGCTTTATCAACAAAACTCTGGGCAATACTTTTGGCAGCAATCTGTTCAATATTGAGCATTCTTTCAAATTCCTGCTTTAGAGGGCTTTCTGCTACCTCATAAACAATGTTTTTCCTGTTTATCTTGCTAGTTTTCAGCATCCCAAAGCGCTTCAGGCCGGTTAAGGTGCGGAATACTGTGGCATGAGGCAGCTTGGTCGCATCCTCAACACTAGGACAACTCCATTCCCGGTCCGGGTATTCGAGCAGAGTTCTCACTATCCGTTCCCTGTTTTCAGACGCGATTATAAAGGCAGCTACATTAGTTCTCATAGTGGACTAATTAGTTCATAAGATGGACTAATATTTAAATGTTGCGATGGGTTGATTTCCTTACTTAAGGATTTTGCACTAAATCCACAAGTTTTATATACTAATAGTGTAAATTTCTTATTATGGATATTACACCAGAAGAGGCCATAGAAGTCAACAAGGAATTTGGCGGCCACTTAAGGTCAGACTCCTGCATAAGGTTTGCAGCCTCGCATGTTACCTACACAAGGTCCAGCTATAGAAAGGCAGCCATATGGGCAAGGGCTATTGCGGTTGACCATCCCTTCAGCGATGCAAATAAGAGGACGGCTGTATATGTGTTTGATGCGTTCATTAAGATCAGAGATGAGGAGAAGATTACTAAAGCAATTATTAATATCGCTAAAGAAAATATTACTGACATCAATAAACTGGTTGAGATGCTAAAAAACGCAAATCGGAGGCAAAGATGATAAACAAGGAACGAATGAGGCGACTACGAAAGGCGTTTGAATATTTGGAGAAGTATGATGAATTAGGAAACTATCCAGACAAGAAGATCCCGGTAAGCATATCGCTCCCATTGCTGCTGAAGCATAAGCTTTCAAAGATAGAGAATGTGTCAAAGTATGTTGAGCACCTGATAGTCAAAGACCTGAAGAAAAAGGGGGAGGATATCCCTGGGTTTATCTGGTAGCCCCACGGAACTTGAGAAAGCTTTATATACCGTACTTCTATCCTCTCCTCAGTTCTTATTGCATATACTATGGCAAAAGCAAAAACAGCAGCAGCGGTAATCAGGAAGAAGAAGTGGTATCCTGTAGTTGCACCCAGGCTGGAGGACATGCCTGTGGGCGAGACGCCTGCATTTGAGGCTAAATCGTTAGTAGGAAGGACTTTGCTTGCAAACCTTATGACCTTGACTAATGACCCCAAGAAGCAGCACGTCAATATCAAGTTCATGGTGACCAGCGCAAATGAAACCCAGGCGCAGGCAGATCCTGTCGGCTACTACATCATGGCTTCCTCATTGAAGCGGTTAGTGCGCAGGAGGACCGACCGTGTTGATGACTCAATCCTCTGCGAGACTGCGGAAGGCATCAAGATAAAGATAAAGCCGTTCATGCTCACCCGCAACCTGGTTAAGGATTCCATCAAGACAAGGCTGCGCAAGATATCCAGGGAATATCTCATCAAGTATGCAAAGCAGAAGTCACTGATAGACTTATTACGGGATATTGTTGATTACAAGCCCCAGGAAGAGCTCAGGGGCATGCTAAAGAGGATATATCCCCTGAAAGCCCTTGAGATTAGGACCCTTGAGATAACCAAGGATGCAAGCGATGAGAGAAGCCTTGTGCAGATAGTAAAGGAACTCAGCGCGCATGAGCCTGAATCTAAAGCTGAAGTTTCAGCAGCCTAGTTCCCGGCGTAATAAGAAGGTACAGCCGCATTTCTTATCTTTTCCGCAGTAGAGACCAGTAACCAGAGTGCTTCTCCTGGCGTTCTTCTCCTGACATGAAAGCCCATTGGAAGCATCAATTGGTCAATATAAATCCAATAACTTGCAACATCCCCAAGCGGGAAATAGCCGCCCAGCAACTGGTTGCAGGCTCGGACTGCTAAATAATGCAGGGGCTCACTACCATCCTCTGCCTGCGCTAACTGTACAGCCCGAACCCTTCTCAAAGGATGATCCAGAATCTTATCTGCAAGGATTGCTGCGGCTTCATCTATAGTCTTGAATTGCATGGGTGAGGATGCTTTGCTTTTTTACTTTTAAATGTTTGTGCAGCGCCCCGCTTCAATAAACTTTAAATATGTTGGCTTTATCTTGGCTAAATGCCCCGCTTGACACATAGCCCCGTAGAGGGATAAAATCTCGCGGTATCTAGCGGTCAAGGATAGAGCCCTCTGGTTGTTGCTTCGGTGACAAAAGAAAGGCTTTGACGGCAGTTCGAACAGGTGCATTAAGGAATGTGCCACGAAAGTCTGCCCGGGGCTATTTTTAATTTTGGCAAAAGGTTTTTAAATAAACCTCTGCAGCGTTTGTCCTATGTATTCAACACCATCACTCTACGATATCCTTCGCCCTGTTATGCCTGAGAAGCAGGCGAGAGAACTAGCAGTCGGAATAGTGCAGTTTAATCCAGATATAAGCGATCTCTTCAGGGATGCGCTTAAAGCATGTGAAGTCCACTATTATACCCAGCCAGATGCTGATCAGCCGGCAGCTAAGACAAGGCTAGGCACTCTTTACGAAAGAGCAGCTGAATTTGTGCTGGCAACAAAAGGCAGGAATCCTGATAGAGCTGATATTCGAATGCAGCCTGATGACCTTGCTGTAGATCTCGCTCGTAGCGCATATGAGAAATTTGTACAGGTATTTGGTGCAGACAGCAAGAAGTGCGCTGATTTGCGTGAAAGATATCCCAAACTAATGAAATTTTTCGGCCCGGGGCTGAGAGAATCTTATGTGGATGTTAAAGCGCTAATGGAAGAAATGAAGGGTCTTCCAATATTCTAAAAAATGGCCTCAAAAATAAGAGCATCCCACATCCTGGTAAAGACTGAGCAGGAGGCGAATGTTGCGCTTTATGATATTACGCACGGCAAGGATTTTGCTGAAGTGGCAAAGGCCATATCCCTGTGCCCTTCCAAGAAGCAAGGCGGTGATTTAGGCTGGTTCGGCAGGGGAATGATGGTGAAGCCGTTTGAGGATGCTGCATTCTCATTGGAAAAAGAAGGACTGTCAAAGCCTGTGCAGACGCAGTTCGGCTGGCATATTATTAAAGTCACAGACATACAATAGCTATCCTTTGGGAAACTGCTCGCTTTATCTACTTCTTTTCCCTCATCTGGATTCCCAATAGTCTAGCTGTGCAGCTGGGACGGATTGTACACGAAACTCCCAGCGCTAGAAAATAGTGCTGTTTCCAACCCGGCTGCTACAGCTTATTCTTCAAGACTATATTCCTATGGAAGCGTGCCTTGTGGTTGTGCACCTTCAGTTCAGCTCCCTTTGCGGCCTTCTTGCACAATATTAAGTATATGACAAATCCTGCAAGGGATAACAAAATTCCGGAAATAAAAGTCCTGAGGTCAAAATAGTATAGCAAGCCGAGATTTGCAGCTAATCCCAGGAATGCAAGCATGGGAAACCTGCCTATATTGAGGGGAGCCTTGAAAGCACGCTTCATGCCAGGCTCTCTATACCTAAGGATTATCACAGAAAGATTCACAAAGATATAGACCACGAAGATCCCCAAATCAACCAGATGGGCAAGGCTCTTGATACTGCCTAACAGCAAGCCTAATGCCGCAAAGATGCCAACTGTAATCACAGATATGAATGGGGTGCCGCGAGTGCCAACATGGGCAAACAGTGCAGGGAGCATCTTGTTTGACGCTAATCCGTACAGCAGGCGTGAGGATACAATCAAGAGAATAAGGACCGTATTGGATGTTGCAAAAAGGGCTATTAAAGAAAGCACATACGAGCCTCCTGGGACTATTTTCTCGGCTACCTCTGCCAAGGGTGCCTTTGAATGTGACAGCGCATCAGCTCCGAGGATGGCAACAGCTGCAACTGAAACAAGAACGTAAATCAGCGCAGATATTGCAAGCGAGATAAGCAGAGCTTTCGGGATGACTTTTCTTGCGTTCTTCGCCTCTTCTGAAATATTGACAAGGTTCTCAAAGCCGATAAACGCGAAATAGACTACTGTGGTTGCGGTCAGGATTCCTGTAATGCCTGTGGGCGAGCTGAGGAAATTGACAGAAGCAAAGATATCATAGCGGGTGATGTAGTATATTCCAAGGCCTATGATGGCAAGCAGGCCGCATGTCTCAATGATGGTTGAGATATCATTATATTTTGCAGACTCGCTGATGCCAAAATAGTTGATCAACGACATTACAGCTATGAGCAGGAACGCGATGAGCGCAATCTGGCCTCCAAACAGGAAGCTCCAGTAGCCTGCAAAGCCCAGAGCAACTGCAGTCACTGATACTATGCCGGTAAAGAGCATGACCCATTGCACGATAAAGGCAAGAGAATTCTTCCTGAAGGCATGCTTTGTATACACATACTCTGCTGCCTCCTTTGGGTACATGGAAGAAAGCTCAGCGTAGCTGAAGCCAGTGAATGCAGCAATGGCAGCGCCTATCAGGAAGGAGAGCCAGAGAGCATTTCCCGCAATGCCTGCTCCTACACCTATCAGCGCATAGATGCCAGCACCCAGAATTATGCCTATGCCGTATAAGGTTGCCTCAAATAAGCCTATGCCTCTTTTTAATTTGTATTTGGCGATGCCATCACTTTGCCTGAGCACTTATAAAAAGATTGCGGTGCGCCTTGAATAGAGCCTGGAGAAATTACTTCAAAGATATATGAATAGGCTGGCTTTAAAATAGAAAAGTATATAAGTAAGATATGGTTTACTTATCCTACAGGTGATCTAACATGCAAGTTGAACTAACTAGAATATCTGAAAAAGGACAGGTTGTTATTCCATCTTCTTTAAGGAAAGAAATGGGAATAAAGAAATCCGACCAGTTTATGGTATTTGGTGAAGCTGGAACAGTTATACTTAAAAAAATAGAAACCCCTGCAATTAAAAAGACATTTGATGAGATAGCAAAGCCTTTAAGAGATGCAGCAAAGCAAGCGGGATTAACAAAAGCAGATGTAAAAAAAGCTATTAAAGATGTCAGAAATGCCGCTTAAACTGGTTCTTGATACCAATACTCTTGTTTCAGCTTTCTTTTGGGAAGGGAATGAGGCTGAACTATTTAGGAAAATTGAGCAAGGTAAGGCTAAATTGTACATTACGAACGAAATTCTTAAAGAGGTTGAAGATGTAATAAAAAGACCAAAATTTGATAAAGTTATGAAGGATGCTGGCTTAACGCCAGATCAAATTATACAGAAGATTGTTTCACTCTCCCATTTAGTTATTGCTCCCAGATTAATCATAAAAGTTTGCAGGGATGAAAAAGATAACAAATTCCTTGAGTGCGCAGAAAGCGCAAAAGCTGATTATATTGTCAGTGGCGATAAGGATCTGCTTTCCTTGAAAGAATATAAAGGAATCCCTGTCATCAGAACTTGGAGAATATTGAATTCATTGGAATAATGCAAAAAAAACAGATATCAATGGGAGCAGAAGCAAACATCTACCGGGATGGGGCTGTATTGATAAAGGATAGGATTCCCAAAAGATACAGGATTGCAGAGATAGACAGCAAGCTGCGCGGCTATAGGACACGGAGGGAGGCTAAAGTTCTTGCGACATTGCAGAAAGCTGGATTCCCTTCTCCAAGGCTTATCCAGCAGGATGGAAAGCAGACTATTGTGATGGACTTTATTGAGGGGTCTAGATTAAGAGATGTTTTAGAAAAATCTGACTACATTAAACTGTCTAAAGAGATGGGGGAGAAAGTTGCGGAGCTGCATAACATGACTATAATCCATGGAGACCTGACAACTTCAAATATGATACTTCATGGAAAGGAGAGGAAAATTTACTTTATTGACTTTGGCTTGTCTTTCTTTTCCCATAAGATAGAGGACAAGGCCGTTGATCTTCATCTACTGAAAGAAGGGCTTGAATCCAAGCATTACAGGATTTGGCAGGAATCTTTTGCTGCGGCCCTTGAAGCTTATAAGAAGAAAGCTAAAGATGGGGCTGCAGTCCTTGAGCGCCTGGCACAGGTTGAAAAGCGCGGCAGGTATAAGAAGAAAGGGGAGATTTAATTCTGTCTCCTGTGCCTTACATACTCCACAGCCGCGGGTATAAGCGATACTATGATTATTACCAGTATAACTATAGTAAAGTTCTGCTTTACAAAAGGGATGTTGCCGAAGAAATAGCCGCTGTACAGGAAAATGCCTATCCATGCGATGCCGCCTATAATGTTGTACATTTGAAATTTCCAGAAACTCATAGAGCCGACGCCTGCCATGAATGGTGCAAATGTCCTCAGGATAGGGATGAATCTTGTCAGGATGATTGTCTTGCCGCCGTACTTCTCATAGAATTTCCTGGTCCTCTCAATATATTCTTTCTTTATGAAGCGCACCTTCTTTCCTTTGGTAATGGCAGGCGCAAGCTTGTACCCAACTGCATAGTTTACCGTGTTGCCGCCAATTGCTGCAACGCTGAGCAGCATGAAAAGGAAAAATACATTCAAAGAGCCAGTCGCTGCAAACGCGCCGACTGCAAACAATAAGGAATCTCCCGGAAGGAATGGCGTTACCACGAAACCTGTCTCTGCGAAGATGATAAAGAAAAGAATCGCGTATATCCATATGCCATAGCTGTCAAAGACCCACTGGATATGCTGGTCTAAGTGCAGGATAAAGCTGAGGAGAGAAGCTATGTCTATCATTTTAACCCTGCAGCATCTCCATCACTTTTTTGCCGCTTACCTTGCCCCTGAATTTGCTCATTATCAGCCCCATGTATGCCTGGCTTGATAAATCTGGCTTTTCCTTCTTGAGCCTGTCAATCTCTTTCTTAAGCTCCTCATCAGGTACAGACTTATATTTAGAGATATCGAGCTTGTGGCCTTTTGCAAGCTCTACGAGGATTTCAGGCACTGCCTCTTTTGTTATCTCGCCATCGTTAAGATGCCTGAACACTTTGAGGAAATCCTCATGCACTAATTTGCCAGTATCTGCTTTAAGCCTTGCCTTAATGTCTTTTGGAACTTCTATGAGGATCTGTGCAACATATGCAGGTGCTATATTAGGAAACAAGGCCTTGTATTCCTCCAATGAGACATTCCTGGCAATTATTTCTTTTGCGAGGGCTTCCGATAGGCCATATTCAGCGGCAAGCTCACTTAACTTATCAGTCAACAGCTTTGGCAGCTTTATGCGCATGAGGTATTCTTTAGTTACAGGAACCGGAGGGACATCAGTCTCAGGATACATCCTGGCAGCCCCGGGCATGGGCCTTAAAAAAGAGGTTGTGTTATCAGGGTTCGCTTTCCTCACTTCAGATTTCGGCTTTTGGTTTTGCTTTAACAGGGAAAGCTGCCGCTCTGCTTCCTTCTCAATAACTTTTGGAATGCTTCTAAGGTCCTGAACTCCCTTGATCTCAACTCTAGCCCCCTTCTCTATTGAAATATTGACATCCTGCCGTATGGTGCCAAGCCCACGTTTGACTTTTCCAGTGGAGCGCAGCACCATGCCAAGGTATTCTGCAACTTCTTTTGCCTGCTCCGGAGTGTGGATATCAGGCTCAGTCGCTATCTCAATCAGGGGGATGCCGAGCCTGTCAAGCCGGTATGTTACCATGCCATGCTGCCTGTCCTGGCTTATGATCTTTGCAGAATCCTCCTCAAGGCAGACTGTTGCTATCCTCACCTTTCCTGATCTCATCTGGATATGGCCATTTCGCGCAACCAATGCAGTCCTCTGGAAGCCTGAGGTGTTGCTTCCATCTACGACTGTCTTGCGCATGACCTGTATCTCCTGCACTGGCTTTGCATTCAGAAGCAATGCTACTTCCATGGCTATCCTTAAAGCCTCAGGGTTTACTGGATGCGGCGGCTCGTCATCAAGCTCAACAAGGCAGGTGGTATTGTGGTATATCTCGTAATTAAAGGCAGCCTTCCTGCTGGTTTCATGCAATGCAGCAATGTCCACTTCACCGGTTTCCCCGGCTACTGCAGTCAATCGCCTCTTGACTATGGCATCAGGGGCATCATCCCTTAACACAGAAGGGCAGTTACAGAATAGCTTGCTTGTGTCAAGCTGCTGGTGAATCTCCAGGCCTGCCTTCAGGCCGAGAAGCTTGTAATCAGTGCTCATGGAGAGTCATGAATCTCGGCTATTTAAGAATTTAACTGGTTTATGCAGGTTTCAGCAAACCCCAGCCACCATTTGCTGAAACAGAGCTTAACCAATGTAATATTTCGTCATCCATAAATATCCTTGAAGTAGTATAATCAAACAGCTTTTGCACAACAGGATCCACTGCAAATTGCCCATATCCAAGAATAGAAAGCCTATATTGGCTATACGCAGGATGCTGCCTCAAATAGAGTGCAAATAGGTAATTGGATATTCCGCGCTCAAAACTTACCAATGCAGCATCAGGAAGTTGATCCAGGAGAGCCTTGCGGATCATAACCTCAAGCCCCCGCTCCCAGTTTTTGGCAACAACAACACTGTGAGAAGCTTGCTCAACCTCAAGGCGCAATGGCTCAGAAATTTCGTGATCTGGCTCAATTATAAGTACACTTGGCACAGGACACCCCTTTACCCGTTTTAGTCTTTATTTCCAGGGATTATTAAATTCTTTTTGGGCATATTATGCATATATTTTGCATTTTTGTGATAATCTTTAAATATGTAAGAGACAAAATATTACTGAATGACTACAAGGATAAGCTCAATTGAAAGCCTAGCAGCTGATCTTGCAATCCGCTTTGACCTTGCGGGCATGACTCACTATGGAATTATGACATCAGTACGTAAAGTTGCCATTGCTGTAAAAGATGCAGAGGCCTTGCTCCGCATCGGCCTGGGCGACATTATTGTACATCTATCCGGAGATGCGTATCCTACCACAACTCATGTTAACGCTCCTTTCTGCACTGTACAAGACAGGAAAAAGAGGCTGGTGTATGAATACGATCTTATTGAATGGAGGCTTAGGGAAAAAGAGCCAGTGCCTCAGCCCATCACATGGCTTGGCCGCGCCATGCAATATTTAGGTTTGCCAGTGCACCTGGGGTATAGCAAATCTTAAAAGAGACGCTTTCTTCTATTATGCAATGACTTATATTCATCGCAAACCTAGATCTGATGCTGAATTCCTTGAGGCCATGGCTCAGATATTGTTTGTGTCAGGCTTCAACTGGAATGTTGTCCAGAAGCGATGGCCAAAGATACGCAAGGCTTTCAATAATTTTGATATAAGCAAGGTTGCACGAGAGCGTGTGGAAAAGATTATGAGGCGTGAAGGCATGATACGAAACCGCAGCAAGATAGCAGCTGTCATTGAGAATGCCAGGAGCATACAGGATATTGCCAAAAGGCATGGCAGCGTCATGAGATGGGTGAAGGAGGTGCAGCAGAAGCATAAAAAGCAGCCATTGTTCAATCCAAGTGTAAGGGAGGAGATGCAGAAGTTCCGAAACATAGGCAAGACAACAAGCAGGTGGATGGCGTATGTGGTGACAAGGGACGAAAGCCTCCGCCATGAGCATCAATAGATCAATTAGGCTAAATTCACTACTTTTATTAATGGGGAAGCCTTTTATAGTTTTATTTCTAAAGAGGTGCTCGGGGGCAGCATGGGCACTATTACAAAACAAGGCTTGAAGGACCTTATGCAGGAAAGCCAGGATTTTATAATATTAGACGTATCACGCCCTGATGATTTTGAGTTTGCGCACATACCTGGAGCCGTCAATATCCCTTTTGAGGAGGATAGCTTTGAGGAAAGGGTGCTTGAGAAAGTGCCTTACAAGAGCGCAACAATAATACTCTATGGGCCCTATGACATTATTGATGAAGCCCATTATACACTAAATGAAGCTGGATTTGACAATGTCTTTGTCTATAAAGGTGGCATAGAAGATTGGAAAGAGAGCGAATACCCGCTTAACCTTAAATGATTGAAGCAAAATGGCTATATCAAAACCAGCAGCCTTTTGAGAGGATGAGAGGAGCATACAGAAGTGCGTTTTATGCTCTTTAATGAGCATCTGCGCGTCTTGGTTCATGTCACCGACTATAATTGCAGATTATAGTTAGCTTAACTTTTATTTAGATGCGCAAATTTATTAAGCCAGAATTCTTTGTATTATCCAAAATAGACTATAACTTATACATTGCGAGGCGGTACCATGAAGTCTGTGTGGAACGGTTATGTCTCATTCGGTCTCGTAAGCATACCTGTACGGCTGTATGCAGCGGTAGAAAACCAGGCAATCAGCTTCAGGCTCATCTGCAGCGAATGCAAGAGCCCTATCCGCTACAAGCGGTTCTGCGAAGGCTGCAAGCGGGAAGTCCCATGGGGTGAGGTGCTCAAGGCGATTGAGATAAGGAAAGGGCAGTTCTATGTGTTTGAAAAGGAAGAGCTTGAAAAATTAAAGCCGGCAAAGGCAGACACTATTGACGTCGTTGAGTTTGTGGACGCGCATCAGGTGGATCCTATCTATATTCATAAGCATTATTACTGCGCACCCCAAAAGCCAAAGGATAAGGCATATTTCCTTTTCAGGGAAGTGCTTGAATCAACAGCACGGGTTGCCATCGGAAGGTTTGTAATGCGCGAGAAGGAGCACACATGCATAATCTCTGCCTACAAGGACGGGATGCTGCTCACTACCCTTAATTACCAGTATGAGATCCGTGACATCAAAAGGGTAGAAGAGTTGAAAGAGCCGCCAAAGCTGAAGAAAGAGGAGCTTGAGCTGGCAAAGCAGCTGGTGCAGAAACTGACAACGGATGAGTTTGACATATCAGAGTTCAAGGACACTTTTGCTGAGCAGCTTAAAGAGCTTATCAGGAAGAAAGAGAAGGGCGAGCCTGTTATTATAAAGGAGGCCAAACAGCCTAAGGTGGAGAAGAATCTGATACAGGCGCTTAAGGCAAGCCTCAAGTGACCATGATAAAGCCAATGCTTGCTGTTTTGGGCAGTCCGGCAGACCTTTTAAGGAAAGGATACATATTTGAGCCAAAACTGGACGGGATACGGGCAATTTGCCATGTTGATTCCAGACTGAAGCTCGTCACCAGAAACGGCCATGACGTCACAAGGGTTTATCCTGAGCTTTCTTTCCGTGAGCAGATCAAGGCTAAGAGCTGCGTTCTTGACGGTGAGATTGTCGTTTATGATGACAAGGGAAATCCATCGTTTGGATTATGGCAGAAAAGGAATGTGAGCAGCCTTGGGCAAATCAAGGAGTTAAGCAAGGAGTATCCTGCGGTATATGTTGCATTTGATATCCTTGAGAAAGATAGGAAAAGCATGATGAAAGAGAAGCTGCTGAAGCGCAAGGAGATACTAAAGCATATTGTGGCAGAAACCAGAAACCTGCAGCTCATGGTGTACACTGCAGATGGCAGGAGATTATGGGATGCTGTAAAAGCAAGGAATCTGGAAGGGGTTGTGGCAAAGCGTGCAGACAGCATGTACTATTCTGGAAGGCAGGTTCCGGACTGGATCAAGATAAAGAATGTCAAGACTTTTGATGCGGTAATTATCGGATACACCCAAAAGATACGGGCATTATCATCGCTTGCCATGGGCCTTTATGTAAAAGGAAAGCTTACCTATATCGGAAAAGTTGGCACAGGATTCAATGAGCGCATACTTGAAGAGCTTTATGCCAAACTGAAACCTTTGCAGACAAAAGCCTACATTGAAAGGCTGCCGCCTGAAGCAAGAAATGTGCAGTGGGTTAAGCCAAAGTTTGTCGCTGAAATCAAGTATCAGGACTTTACATCAGATATGATTGCACGTGCTCCTGTTTTCCTTCGATTAAGAGATGACAAGAATCCAAGGGAATGTACTATGGAGGATTTATGAAGATACTACACCTTTTTCGCGTGCTTTTTCTCAAGCTGCTCAAGGGTAAGCCCGCTTACAATTGATTTAGGCTTTTCCGAAGTAACGTCATAACCAGGTTGTGCATATCCATCTTTCATTTTCAAAAATAACCATTGTTCTTTTTCAAATGGATTTCGAGCACGCATGCGCATGAGAGCAAATTCACCCTTCAGCTTCTTACCTGTAATCTTTATGACTATATGGCCTGCTTTGACTGCATCCTTCATGTTCTCAAACCGGCTTATGTTCTCATATGTCCCATTGTCCCACACTATTACAGAGCCTGCGCCATACCCGCCCTCAGGAATTATTCCTTCAAAATTAGCATATTCCATGGGGTGGTCCTCTGTCATGACCGCAAGCCGCTTTATTTCAGGGTCTGTTGAAGGACCCTTGGGAATGACCCAGGAAGTAAGCACGCCATCTACCTCTATCCTGAAATCATAGTGTATCCTGCGTGCATGATGCTGCTGGATTACATATGAGAACTTTTTAGCTTTCTGTTTAGTCTTTTTTTCTGTCTTTATCTTTGAAGTATCTCCCTTGGGTTCAGGTGTTCTTTTGAAATCCCGCTTTTTCCTGTACTCTTTTAGGGCCATGAAATTAGTGGGAAGATAACGGATTATTTAATCCTAATGAAACCAGGCTGGGCATATAGAGCATATAACCAGTAGTCCATAACCTTTAAAAGAATTAAAGTCTATATCAGAAAGGGTGGTCCTTATGCTGGGATGGGCAATAGCATTCCTGATAGTGGCGATTGTTGCTGCAATATTCGGATTTGGAGGGATAGCAGGGACAGCTGCATGGATAGCGAAGGTCCTATTCGTGATATTCCTGGTGCTGTTTATCTTCTCGCTGATACGGCACTTTATGAGGTCGTCAACAGTTTAATAGAAGAAAGTATAGCATATCGTATGCTCTTTAAAAAGAAAATAGAAAAAATAAGAAATAAAAAACTAGCAAGTTTACCCTACTAGAACTTCTTTCTTTTCTGGTAGCAGTCCCTGCAGAATACAGCTCGGCCTTCTGCCGGCTTAAACGGAACTTCACATTCCTTCTTGCACTCTGAGCAGGTTGTCTTGTGCATCTCTCTATTGCCAAAACCGCCGCCGCCAAATCCTCTACGTTCTCCAAATGCCATTTTCTTTATACCTCATTCTGTTTAGTTATACTGAAAAACTACTAGAAGCAGTTCTCGTATACTAGGACGAGTATAATAGGGCTTTATTTATAAATCTTGTTGTTTTCTTGTAAGCGCTATTCCCTAATATATAGATGCCACTGAATGGAGATTTTACAATACAATAATTGGGATTTTCACAATCTTTAAGTATATATTTACGCTATAAGAGCCATGGTTTCTCTTCAGTTTCTTACATTGGATTTCCTGCCTATACTTAGGACAATGCTGGTTGCAGCATTGCTCCTGCTGGTCTTTGGGTTTATTGTGCGCAGGCTCAAGAAGTTCCTATTGAAACGGGCGAGGACAAGAGCGCAATATTCCAATATTGAGATTTTCTCCAGGGTGCTGCAGTATTCTGTTTTGGTAATTGTAATAATATCCGCGCTCTTTGCATATTCAGGATCGTGGGCAGGCTTGGGGCTTAGCGTAGGCTTATTGTCTGCTGCTTTAGGGTGGGCATTGCAGAAGCCTATCACAGGGGTGGCTGCCTGGGTCATGCTCGTCATCAAAAGGCCTTTCCAGATAGGCGACAGGATAATCATCGGTGATGTAAAAGGGGATGTCGTAGATATCACTTTAACGCACATCTACATCGGTGAGATAGGCGGCCTGGTTGCAGGAGAGGAGCGGTCTGAGAGGACCATAATGGTTCCGAATTCATTGCTGTTTGAGCAGAAGATCATCAACTATAATTTCCAGACAGAGAACATCCTTGACCAGGTCACGGTCCAGGTGACGTACGAGAGCAATATTGATAAGGCAATTGAGCTGGCATTGAGGGCGGCACGGAAGCATATCAAGCAGTTCGGAACAGATAAGGAAGCTTTTACCAGGACGTATTTCCAGCCAAGCGGGGTAAATGTGCACGTGCGGTATCTGGTGCCTGCGCAGAGAGTGCAGGAGTTATCAAGCCTTATCACGAAAGAATTGCTTGACCTAATCAGGAAGACAAAAGATGTGGAGATTGCAGTGCCGCACACTGCTGTTGTGTTGAGGGGTAAGATGTACGGAAAGAAAAATTTATAACTTCTTAGAAGCCCTGAAAACAAGCACAATCTCTACAATAGCAGTAGGTATCAAAAGAAGCAGGCCGACAACAGCGAGCAGGACTGTGATGAAGCAGGCAGCGGTGATGATGTTAAGGACTCCGGCTGCTGTTGCTACCCCGCCGAGCTTTTTCTTGAGGCGGAGCTGGGCTATGCCGTAGGGTATACCTACTATGCCTGACAGTATAAGAATGGCAACACCCATAAATACGTTATCAAGGGAAGGATACAGCAGCCCAAGCATATCATAGAGGTAGAACAGGACTGAAAGGATTATGGTGAGGTAAGCCATGGCGACCAGGAGAGTATTTTTGGTTTTCTCACCAATTATCTTGAATGCCCACATAAAGATGAGGTATGCAGCTATGGAAATGAAAGACAGGGCTATATAGATAAAAAGGAACTTCTGGTTTGCCCTTCCAAATTCCTTAAGTATGTCAAAAATAATGACGGGAACCAGAGAGAGAAGGGAGATGATGCCGGCAACAGCTGCATAACGCAATGATTTGTCCATTTTGACATATATGATTGATTACTATATATAATTTGCTGCCACTGGACACGTACTTAATCTCCTAGAATAGTGCAGATAGAGATTAGGTGCGATGAGAAGGCTTGGGGAGCTTTACCAGACCTAATTTTAGAATCATATCTTCCATTAATTCATCACCACCAATGTCTACAACAACAGGCTTGATGCTCAATCCTTTGCCGAACCTGTTTAAGATAGTAACAGGATCTTCAAAGAGTGTAACAATCCTGCTACCCCTTTGGAGAATATGCGCATTAACTTTCCTGGTTCTCGCTTCTCTTTCATATAAAGGCACAAAGAGCCCCTTTGATGCATTTAACGCGTACAGGACACTTAGTTCTTCAAATGCGGGAACTCTATATTTGCCATCCCTAAAATCTAGAGATGTTTTGCTTTTTGCGCATTCATCTGGTAGGTGGTAAATTCCATCTGTAGAAACAACGTGCCAGTTCTCAGACAGATCAATGCCGAATATATCCTGTACTAGGGACATACTAAGAGGACATCAATCTGCTTTAAAAATCTTGTGCAAAGACCAAAGAGCCAAAGAAATAAAGCCACCTCTTTTTTTGCAGGCTTTACTGCTCTACCTCTCGCCTTTCCATCTTTCGCTCGCGCTCCTCGTCCTCCTCTTCCATGCCCCTATCCATGTCTTCCGCCTGCCTGCTTTCGTCGCTGATAGGCATGTCCTCTGCAATTTCAGGGCTATCATCATTATCTTTCTGCTTCCTGCCCTGGCTACCACGTCTCGCATCATGTTGTTTCGCCATGCTATCCCCCCCGTTCTCATTCCTATCTTGTCTAAGCCTCAACGCGCTTGTTGAGCATAACGCTGTCGCCTATCTGCGCTATCTCTTCCTCTTCAACTATCAGGTCCTTTTCCAGCATACCGCGGTGTATAACAATTGACTTTATGCGATTCTTTCCCGGCTGCACCCTCTTCACCTTGCCTATATTCCTGCCTGCAGCATCGTACACTTTCAACCCAATCAGCTCCGATATTGGCGTTACAGACAGCACCGCTCCGTCCTTACCGAGCGACTTGATCTGGGAAGCGCTGAAGCAATCGTCATGCTCAAAGGCTCCTCTCTTCACCGTGATGCCCTGCACTGCAAGGTCATTCGGATTAAGATATATTGCGCGGATGGAGCCGATGCGCTGACCGCTGGCTGCCAGAACTTTCTTTCCGATAATCTTTGATGTTTCCACAGAACCTTCAAGCTCCCGGAATTCCTGCGCCATGGCACATCACCCTTTACATAAACCAGCAATCATGCGTAATAAATCTTTGGAGTTTATAATAGGCATTATATGCAGAAATTTTGGAGTTGGTAAACAGGTGGATACTTAGAAAAGGGCTAACTGTCGGCTATGATCAGGAGTTGCTTCGTATCTCTTAAAAGATAATTCTTTAATAATTCCGTCAATGTAGACACTTCTTCTTTTACCCCAGTCAACAACAATGCCAAAATCATTCAGATGATTCAGGTCAAAACGTTCTGAAAAAGCAACTCTAACTACTCTACCCTCATCTCCCGGTGCAATTTCAGCAGCTGGAGCATTTTTCAATCTCCTAAGACTTTGGTAATCTGTTGAAGCTACAACTGGTATAAAACCTTGCCTTAACATGCAATGAAATTCACGGGCATCATAAGAGTTAAGCATACTGCTGGATTTTTAAAAGACTTAATAAACCTTTAGCCAAAGATCAGCTCTCAATCATCTCAATCTCAATGTTAAGCCCCTCTGGTATAGGGACCCTCATCACCAATCTTAAGGCACGCTCATCAATGCCCAGGTCAATCAATCGCTTGTGGACACGCATCTCATAGCGCTCCCAGGAAGCCTTGCCATCGCCGCAGGGAGACTTGCGTGTAGTGACTCTCATTCTCTTTGTAGGAAGAGGTATTGGGCCGCGCATGTCAACTCCAGTCTTCTCAGCTATATCTTTAATAGAATTACAGACCTCATTGACCTTGTTTATGTCAATGCTTGCCAGTTTGATGCGTGCTTTCGGCATAGTTCTTTGACCTCAATATAGCATTTCTGGAGTGCTTCATGATAAGCCCAGTTTACCATGATGGTGAACTACCAATGGAGCAGCTTAGGCCTAGGCCTTCTTGACTAAATCAATGCACATGCCTGCTGCCACTGTCTGCCCTGAATCCCTTATAGCAAACCGAGCGAGCTGTGGAATATCCTTCTGCTTCTCAATGACCAATGGCTGGATAGGCTTTACCTTAATGACCGCTGCATCGCCGTTCTTGATGAAGTCCGGCTTGTCTTGCATACTCTGCCCTGTCTTTGGGTCAAGTTTCTTGACAATCTCAGTAATCTGGCATGCTACCTGCGCCGTATGTATGTGGAACACTGGGGTGTAGCCTGCAGTGATGACTGTCGGATGGTTCAGGACAACAATCTGTCCTGTGAATTCAGATGCGATCGTAGGCGGATTGTCAGTATGGCCGAGGACATCGCCCCTTGCAATGTCCTTCTTTTCTATGCCCCTCAGGTTAAAGCCAATGTTATCGCCAGGCTCTGCCTGTGTCATCTGCTCATGGTGCATCTCAATGGTCTTTACTTCACCAACAGCGCCCTTGCCCTGCCTTCCTGGCATGACCATGACCTTGTCGCCGACTTTCATGATGCCTGTTTCAACCCTGCCCACAGGGACTACGCCTATACCAGTTATATTATATACATCCTGGATAGGCAGCCTCAGCGGCAATGATGTTGGCTTTTCAGGCTCCTTTAGAGTGTCCATGGTCTCAAGCAGTGAAGCGCCCTTGTACCAGGCCATGTTCTCTGATTTCTTAACTACGTTCTCCCCGAGCAATGAAGCTAACGGGACGAATGGTATTGTATCCGGATTGTAGCCGACTGATTTCAATAGAATAGATACCTCAGCCTTGACCTCGTTGAACCGCTTTTCATCATATTTTGCCATGTCCATCTTGTTGACACCGATGATAAGCTGGTTTACACCTAAAGTCCTTGACAAGAAAACGTGCTCCTTGGTCTGGGCCTGGACGCCATCGCCAGGGTTGGCTGAAACAATGAGAACACCGGCATCAGCCTGTGATGCTCCTGTAATCATGTTCTTGATGAAATCCCTGTGGCCAGGCGCATCAATAATAGTGAAATAATATTTTGGAGTCTCAAACCGCTTGTGGGCCAGATCAATGGTAACTCCGCGCTCTTGCTCTTCCTTCAATTGGTCCATGACAAATGCGAATTCAAAGCCTGACTTTCCAAGCTCTTTTGCCTTGTCCTTGAGCTTCCTCATGGTCTGCTCGTCAACATTGCCTGAATCGTACAGCAATCTTCCTACTGTGGTTGACTTTCCAGGGTCTACGTGACCGATAAATACAAGGTTCAAGTGCGGTTTGTTCTTAGCCATTTTATGTATGAATCCTCCAAATTTGTCCTTTTATCGTTTAACATGACTATAGCTACTTACGAGCTAAAAGCTTGCTTTAGGATAAAGGGAAGGTATATAAATGTTGCTGTTTTTGCTGGATTATATATTTTATAAGCTTAGATATCATGGAGTCCTTAAGCCAGTGACATACCGCATAATAGCTCCTATATCAGAATTCTGCTGTTCTTCATTGGTCCTGTGCTTGAATAAAGGTGGAGCTGTAGTTTTCCATATCATCGCATTGAAAGGAACCAATGCCATAGAGCTCTGCATCAGATCATATTCCCTTTGTGCATATGCAAGCCATTGCTGCCTTGCTTGAATATTCCCTGCCTGCGTGAATTCACGACTGGCGTGGTCAATATTACTGTAACGTTGCGCTGCCCCTCCTACAAACAGCAGGCTATAGATGCTAAAGGCAGCAGATAATGCAGCAATTGTCTTAGACATATTAAAATTATTCTTTTTGAATGCAATTAAAAATCTTTCTGCAACTTGCAACTCAATACCCAGCAAACTTCGCGTTCAAAAACCTGAAGATGGAGAGCATTGCCTTGACGCCTTCGCCTGCTGCTACGCTGATCTGCTTTTCAGGGGTGCGTTCTTCTCGGTAAGCTTGTCAAAGTCAGCGGATGGGACGCTGCCGATTTCTATGAAGACAGCCTTGACCCCAACCTGTTTCTTCTGCCCGCCAATATCAAAGCTTATGGATTCAACATTCCTGCTGCCGGATATCTCAAGTGTTTTTGCGTTGTAAAAAACCTGGAACTTGCTGCCTTTCCTGATGGTGTCCATCATGTTCTGCTCACCCATCAGGTCAGGGTTGATAGTGATGATGTAGACTTTTGATGCATAGTTGGAGCAGAGGAGCGCTGCATCCATTGCCGCATTGCCGCCGCCTACAATCGCAACAGGCACATCTTTGAACAGAGGGGCCTCGCATGTTGCGCAGTACGTTACGCCATGTGCATACAGCCTGTCTTCCCCTGGAATATCCAGCTTTCTCGGCTTTTTCCCTGATGCTATCAGGACAGTACTGGTCTCATAGCTTTTGTCTTTTGTCCGGACAATGAATGCAGCATTCTTCTTTTCAATGCCGGTGACTTCCTCTCCTGTGCTGTAGGGAACCTTATTGTCTTCCAGATGCTTTACAAACTCAGCGGTAAGGTCTGCCCCGTTCGTGTGCGCAAAGCCAAGGTAATTCTCTATGTCTGAACTTAGCGCAGTCTGCCCGCCTATATCCTTGGCGAGCATCAGGAAGCTGATCTTCTGCCGCGCAGCATAGACAGCAGCAGCCATTGCTGCAGGCCCTCCCCCTATGATGATGCAATCATGCAAATCCTATCACCTCTTTCAACTTTGAGACGATTACGAAACTATTACTTTGCACCGCGCCTAGCGCGGACGCGCTCGACATGCTCGCGCACTGCAACATGTCCCCGTTTCTGGAACTCAATCGCGATAACGGGGACCAACGTCGCCACGGAGGTGACATTTTAGAATTGCCTAGCAATTCTAAAGCCAAGGAAATGCTTGCATTTCCTATGTTTATGTCACCGACTAATATGCAAGGTATTAGTTCACTATCTCTTTTTTCTTTTGACAATCCTCTTGACGACTTTCTTTTTACGGTGTGATTTCCTGTGCTGCACTGCTGTCCGCTTCGCAGTCAGGTTCTGTTGCAGCTGCTTCTTGATCTTGAGGAGCTTACTATGCGGCTCTCCATGGCTGAGGCATATGCAGTTGCCCAGTGCACAGAAGCAGTGCTCGCACATTTTTTCAAGTTGAATCCTGCAGTTGTGGCAAATCCCCTGATGGTGGCTCCGGTAGCCGCACCTGCCGCAGATGAAGACAGTTTCCATGCAATATATTGTAGCCATATTCTTTATAAATATTCCTTATCACTTGAAAGGCAAGCAATGCTCCAATGCTCCGCAATCCTTAAATAGGAACTTAGGCAAGTCTCATACATGGCAGAGGAAATCCAGCCGGAAGAGCTCAGGAAGATGATGCACGACAAGGACATTGTAATAGTTGACATCAGGAATCCTGCGCTTGTAAAGCAAAAGACAGTCCCTGGCAGCATAAATATTGATGTGTATGAGGATATCTATGTGAGCAGCCCTGAACTCATCAAGAGGAAGCTTGCTGTGCTGCCAAAAGATAAGAAAATTATCACAGTATGCAACGTTGGCAGGACTTCTGTCTTTGCATCCCAGATATTGGAAGATATGGGATACAAAACTGCCTCGCTGGCTGGTGGTGTGGAAGGGTGGGACTAATCCCCTACATTAGACAACTTATCAATAGCCTCATCTACCTTGTATCCCTTGCGCTCCTTGATCTGCCTTATATATTTCTCCTGCAATTCATTTGGCATCTTCTCAAAGTTCTGGTCAACCAGGAATTCATTGCCTCTGCCGCCTGTTGCGCTCCTCAAGTCAGATGTCAGGCCGAACATCTCGGCAACAGGCATCTTTGACCTCACAACCAAATGCTCGCCTTCCTGCTGCATGTCAATCAGCTGGCCGCGCCGGTTCTGCACAAGCTTTGATATCTCGCCAGTATACTCTGCAGGCGCGTCTATCTGCAGTGTCTGCACCGGCTCAAACATGACAGGACGTGCGTTCAGCATAGCTGCCCTGATAGCATCACGTACTGCAGGATACACCTGCGCCGGGCCCCTGTGGATTGCGTCTTCATGCAATTTAGTATCAACAAGCATGACTTTAACCTTGAAACAGGGCTCCTTTGCCAGCGGGCCGGCATCAATGACCTGCTCAAATCCGTCAGCAACCATATCTATGACTTCGCCAATATGGACCTCTCCCCTGGTCATGTCAATCAGCAGGTTGCCCTTGTAGATATCCCGCACCTTAAGCGCATCATCATTGCTCATGCCTGCGGCAACTAATTTGTCCCTCAATACAAGATCCTTCTTTTTTATCCTTCCTTCTGATATCTCTCCTGCCTTTATGATTGCCATGATTGCATCTTCAACAGGCTCTACGATAAAGTAGAATTTGTTATGCTTGTTAGGCGACTTGCCCTCAATCTCCGGGCTCTTTGCCTGGATAGTCTCCCTGAACACCACTATAGGCTTTGAAGTCACTACATCAACACCCTTCTCAGTCCTGATACGGTTCTCAATGACCTCAAGATGCAGCTCGCCCATGCCGTGCATCAAATGCTCGCCTGTTTCCTCATTGATTTCTATCTTGATGGTGGGATCTTCTTTCTCAACCTGATGCAGCACCTCTACCAGTTTCGGCAGGTCGCTTGGCTTCTTTGCTTCAATTGCCTTGGTGACAACCGGCTCAAACATATGCTTGATAGCTTCAAAAGTGTCCATAGCCTCTGTTGATACAGTTTCCCCTACAAAAACTCCTTTCAGGCCGACTACGCCAATGATGTTGCCTGCCAATACTTCTTCTACCACTTCCCGCTTCGGACCGTTGTAGATAGAGACTTGCTGCACCCTTACCTGCTTCTTGGCCTGGTTCATATAGACTGTATCGCCTGATTTCATACGGCCGCTAAACATGCGTCCTGCAGCTACCTCGCCTGCATGCGGGTCAATTATGATCTTAGTCACGATAAAGGCGAGCGGGCCATTGGGATTGCATTCTATGAGCGATTTTCCGGTCTCAGAGTCAAGGTCGCCATGCCATATCCTGGGAATCCTGTATGCCTGCGCATCCTTCGGATTCGGATGGTGCTTGACCACCATGTTCAGGACAACACGGTGCAGCGGGGCTTTCTTTGCAAGCTCCTTGTGGTTGTCACTGTTGTATGCGTCAATAACATCCTTGAACGTGAGGTTATGCTTCTTCATGTAGTCAAAAGAAAGCGCCCAGTTGTGCACGGCAGAGCCGAATGCCACCGAGCCATCGTTCACAGAGACCTGCCAAATAGTCTTCATGTCCTTGTCAAGGTATGATTTGATAAGCCGGTTTACATCATTGATGATCCTGATGAAGCGCTCCTGCATCTTTTCTGGCGTCAGCTTTAGTTCCCTGATTAGGCGGTCAACCTTGTTGATGAACAATACCGGTTTAACCCGTTCCCTTAAAGCCTGCTTCAGCACTGTCTCTGTCTGAGGCATGATGCCTTCAACGCAGTCGCACAGCACAATTGCGATCAATCAGGTTGATCAGGTATTCCTGGCCTTCAACATCGTGCACCATGGATACGTTTGCCGCGTCTATAGTGATTCCCCTGGCTTTTTCATCCTCCCTAAAATCCAGGACTAACTGCTTGCCTGCAAGCTCCTCTGACATCATTCCTGCGCCTGAAAGAAGATTGTCTGAGAATGTTGTCTTGCCATGGTCAATGTGGGCGCAGACGCCTATATTCCTGATATGCTCATGCTGCATCATCAGCCGTCTTGCCTTGTCTGATGTCTTTTCTGCCATGGTAGTAAACTAAGAAACTAAACTCAAAGCACATGCACGTCATGCACTGATTTGTATGAATGCATCTCTTTTAGCGTGAACCAGAGCTTTATCTCCTTTTCTGCATCCTTCCTGTCGCCAGATGCGTGTATCAGGTTCTTTATGGGAATGCCCTTCTTGTCAGTGTATTCATATGAGTGATGCGCGTAATCCCCTCTTATAGTTCCAGGCGCTGCGGTCCTGGGTTCTGTTGCGCCTGTCAATTTCCTGACTACATCTACTGCATGAAGGCCTTCAAGAACCATCGCAACCACAGGCCCTTCTGTGAGGAAGCCAACTAAAGATTTGTAGAATGCCTTGCCTTTATGCGCACTGTAGTGCTCCTCTGCAAACTTCCTGTCAGCCCACGCCATCTTCATGCCTACAATCTTCAGGCCTGCCTTTTCAAACCTGCTGATTATCTCCCCTGTGAGGGAGCGCTGCACGCCGTCCGGCTTTACCAGGACTAGGGTTCGTTCAAGCATACATTATGCACCTCCTTTCTGATAGCTCTTGGTCCACTTCAAATGCCGTGGGTTCCTTTTTAGCTTGAATGTGTTCTTCTCACATTTATTTGAGCAGAAGTATAAGATTCTTCCGTCTAATTCAATGAACATCTTTCCTGTGCCTTTCTCAAGCTCTGTGCCGCAAAAGTTGCATTTTACCATCTCAAAGATTATCCTGTTGTCCCCCTGGTGCCGCCCTTGGTGATCTGCCTTGCCTCAATCTCTGTTTCCCTTAACATAAGTATGTCCCCGACCTGCACCGGGCCCTTTACATTCCTTCGTATGATCTTGCTCTGGTCCCTTCCTGCAAGTATCTTGCACCTGACCTGCACAGCCTCTCCCCTCGTCCCAGTGCGGCCTATGATCTCTTCCACACGCGAAGGAACTGCATCTGAGAACTGTACTGCAGTCTTCTGCTGCTTTTCAGGCTGCGGCCTGTCACGCCTCCTTTCCTTCTGCTGGACTTGCTCTTCTGCCATTTTTTGTGTGTTAAGATATTTCTTTCGGTTTTTAGACGACTAACAATTTGCAACTGGTCTGGCTGTGTATCCATGTCCCCGAATATTTGCTTTTAATTTGCTATTCGGGGACTGTTCACGGTGCGTTGGGTTTCCCAACGCAAAGCGGCGTTAGCCGCCCAAATTATTAGTTGTTAATTATTTAGCTCTTTTATAACATCTCTATTACTTTACTTTTGCGATGATATCCTTGATGATGTCCTTGGCCTCGCCTTCCACCACTATGGCGACGGTTGCAGTCGGCAGGCCGATGCCTGCAGCTGCCCCCAATTCCTCGCGGCTGGGGACCTGGACGCAAGGTATATTCTTCTCTTCTGAAAGTATGGGGATGTGCATCACTATCTCAGGAGGGTTTACATCCTTTGCAACCACGACAAGCTTGGCCACGCCGCGCTCAATCGCCTTGGTCACTTCGTTGCTGCCCTTCTTCAGTTTTCCCGTGGTCTTCGCTACTTCAATAGCCTCGTAGACCCTGTCAATCATCTCTTTTGGAACTTCTATTTGTGCCATGGTAATCTTCCTCCCTGCAGCTTAGAGGATATACAAGAACGTACTCCTCATTCAGGCAGCTGAAACAGCTGCCGTCATTAATCACTGGTAATCAAACAGGAACTGTGAGATGTTTATAAAGGTTGCTGTGCCAGTGCGATGCCGTCAGATCTTGGAGGATATACAATATCCACATAATTATTACCTGCTGCCCTGACGCCCAATTCAGGAGCTCTTTGGGCCAAATGCCCGATAATGCTATCCATTGAAGTGTGTCCGCCTGCTCCAAACCTTATGCTAGGAAACCGCTGTGACCTTGCTAGCCCCACAAGCTCAATCCCCATGAGCTTTGCAAGTCCATGTCCTCTGTATGGCTCATCAACTTCTACTGAGAATACATGAAGGGCCCTTGCTCCGTATCTGATGTCATGCCTTACTTGGAATGCGCTATGTGCGATAATCCTATCATCCAGACCAAGCATTAATGCATCGTACCCTTCTCTTTGAAGGAACCATTGTGCTCCAGGCATCATTAATTGCATAGCTATAGGCATTAGTACCCGCATTTTAGTAGGTGCTCTAAAAAGGTACTTCATAGGTCCAATCTTATGATCAAACTGAGAGCCAGGATCCGGGTATGCTAGCTTCCTAAGTATCCGCTCGTTTGCAAGTCTCCCTTCTTTTCCTTTTGAATTAGTATAAAGAAAAGTCCTGTATTTGGAACTCAAGTCTGAACCTATCCCTATTTCCATATATGTTTACTTTTAGGCCCTTAGCTTATAAGCTTTTCGTCACTTTTCAGTTAAACATATTTCAGAGAATAGTTTTATAAAGCTGCTTTAAGAGGCTTTATTGCATGGATACCAGCCTCCTTATACTATATCTAATAGCCCTCATTGCCCTTCTTATCGCCTCCTACACCGACTTAAAGACAAGAGAGGTGCCTGACTGGCTTAACTACAGCCTGATATTTGCTGGGCTTGGGCTGCGCCTGGTATTCTCACTGTACTATGAGAACTGGTGGCATTTCCTGGAAGGCATTGCCGGGCTTATTTTATTGGTAGCTGTAGGCCTGCTCATGTTCTATACCGGCCAGTGGGGAGGCGGCGACAGCAAGATGCTCATGGCCCTTGGTGCTGTTTTTGGGATGCCATTCACTGGATGGGATTTGCAAGTATTGATGAGCACCCCTCTCGTTTCATTCTTCGTAAACCTGCTGCTCCTCGGTGCAGTATACGGGCTTATGTATTCATTGTACCTTGCCTTAAGGCAAAGGAAATCATTCATGCCTGCCCTCAAGAAAGGAATTGCGGGGGTTAAAGGGTTTCATGTAACAGTAGTATCCCTGCTTGTCCTATGCATAATAGCATATTTCATGCTCCATGACACCTATATCAGGTTTATTACAATAGCCCTTCTCGTGATGATGCTCTTCACCCTAATCATATGGGTCTTTGTGAGGACAGTGGAAAAGGTATGCATGCTGAGCCTGGTGCACCCTAAAGTCCTGACTGAAGGGGACTGGGTCGCCAAAGAGGTGAAATATAAGGGAAAGGCAGTTGCAGGGCCAAAAGACTTAGGCGTGAGCAAGGAGCAGATCAGGCTTTTAGTGAAACTATACAAACAGAAAAAAATAAAGAAAGTCTGGCTCAAGACGGGAATTCCGTTCGTGCCGTCTTTTCTGGCTGCATTTATCGCAACAGTTCTGGCCGGGAATTTACTGCAGTACATAGGAAATCAAGTGATTTCCTAGTCTCAAAAATCCATGATTTTTGAAACATAGCAGGCAAGCTGTTCTAGCTGCAGTGCAATAAAGCTTTTATATGATAATTGAAAATTATAAATAATGGTCAGCATAGGCTCCTGGTTTAGGATTCAGGCATTACAACGGCACTATGAGCGGCATTTTTCTAATAAAAGGCATTATTTCTCAAGTGAAGATGTAATAAGATCTGCCAAATTATTGGATATGAGCGAAGCATTCAGGGACCTCGAAGGCGCGCTTCCTGGCTTCAGGATTGTAAAAGTGCGTGAAGGAAGCGAATTTCAGGCGGCTGCAGCATATAATGAGCAGAGAAGACAGCTTGTTTATCGCTGGGAAATCAAGGTAGCACGCGGATGCATGCTAACGCCTGATATTGGGCTTTCAAAGATAACGACTGAGGCATGGATGGCTGCTCCGCATATTAATATGAAAAGGCCTCTCAGCCAAGGAAGATATGGCCCTTTTGTGCCGGGCGTGCAGAGTTTTGGTGAAACGCTTGTACTCTATGCAGGCGGGCTTAAAGGTCTAACAAGCAAACCATTTTTTGTGCTGGAAGCTTCGTTGGATTATGTACCTTCCAGAGATAAAATTGAACAAAGGCATAGCTACACACCAAGCGGTCTTGGAATTATTGGACTGAAAGAAAGATATGTCAATTGGTTCATGCCATTCTTTAAGGAGAATCTGGAACTAACACATAGAAGCTAAGGCATCCTCCTAAGCTGCCTGATCTGATAATTGTCCTCTTCTGTTCCGGAAAGGTGCTCAACTTTCGTGTCTATGACCGGGGGCTCAGCCTGGTCTTCAAGGACCTCTTCAGTTATCTTCTTTGCCTCTGCCTTGAGCTTGAGCTCGGCAGTGCCCATGTCATCCTCATTGAATTGCCTTGGGCTCCATGCAAAGTTAAGGCCGTCCTGGCTCCTTCTTGGGATGAGGTTGATGGTGAAGTGCGGCCACTTCTGCTCGGCAGCAGTGCCGTTGCTGATGATGATGTTAGTCCCTTCCATCTGCAGGGCCTCAAAGACGACAGAAGAGAGCTTGTTGGTCACCTGGAACAGCCTGCCTGTGGTAAACTCAGTAAGCTGCTCAAATATTGCAAGATGCTCCTTGGGCATGACTAGAATATGCCCGACGGATGCAGGAGTTGGATGCAGGATGGCAAGCACATCCTTGTCTTCGTACACTTTCCGCGCAGCAACCTTGTTGTCAATCACGCTGCAAAGCAAGCAATCCTCTTTTGCCATTTCAAAAACCCCTCGGTTTTTGAGACCCCGAAAATGTGCGCATTTTCATGGTTTCAAAACCCACCCGTAAGGTCGTCAAGGCCTTTTCTATTGCGGGGCTTTTGAGTTTGTGATTGTGGTGCAGATTTGGCAATGGGTTGGGCAGTGGGCTGTTGTTCTGGTTCAGGAGTCTTTGGCGGCTGCACTGATTCAGGAGCTGCTGGAGTCTCTGCAGCTTCCGCAGGTTGAGTTTCTGATTCTGGCCCTGCTTGGGATGCTTCATTTTCAGGCATCATGCCTAAGTCTGCAGTCATCAAATCCAGCAACCTCTTGTGGATCACCTTCATATTCTCCTCGTTGATCTGATATTCCGGGATATCAAGCGCAGCCTTGTCACCCTCATGCCTGGGGATGATATGCACCATGACATGGGTTGCCTTCTGCCCTGCTGCCACGCCGTTTGCAACAAAGATGGTAGTGCCCTGCACCTGGAATGCCCGCAAAACAGCCCCTGAGATCCCCTTTGCAATGTTGAAGAGGTGCGCTATCTCATCATCTGGCATCTGGGGCAGAATCTGGTAGTGCTCTCTCGGGATAAGCAGGACATGGCCAAGGCTTGCCGGGTTTATATCCAGGACAGCAACAACCTTGTCATCGTCATACACTCTCCTAGCATTCACCTTGCCTGAAATGATCTGGCAGAACAGGCACTGCTGCTTCTGCAGGTTGCGCAGCTCCTCAGGGCTCATGTTCTTGAGCTTTTCCTGCATGGCTTTCTGCTCTTCAGGTGTAAGGTTTTGCAGTTCCATGTTTCAAGTTTTTAGTTTTGCCGAACTGGTAAATAACAATACTAATTTTGGATTACTAGCGCGAAATGCGCGCCCACCACGGGGCGGTCCGCGAGTAATTGCGGTAAGCCCGCGATTCGCGGACCATGTACAGTCCAATTGAGGTTTACCTCAATTGGCTCCTGCAAGGTAGTTCCAGTTAAAAACACTATCATTTACTTATATTATTAGCCTTTTCCTGTGCTTTTATCTCGTTCCAGCGCCTTACTGCCTCTTCTGAATCCTTTACTTTCTCAGTGCCGAAAACCCACGGTTTCCTGCGCTTTAATTTTTCAGTAGCTTTCTCAAACATTTCCTTGATGGTAAAGCTGCCTTGTTCCTCTTCAATAATTGCAATGAACAAGGCATCCCAGATGACATCCGCCAGTTCTTCCCTGACGTTATCTTTCTCTCCTGACAAAACTGCTTCCTCAAGTTCCCTTACCTCATCCTTGAGCGCTTCAAGATGCTCTTTAGTAATGCGTTCCCGCGCCCATGGGCACTTCCTCCTGGATTGTTTCAAGGCATCAACCAAAGCGTCAAATTCTTTCATAATAGTTTCCCTTCTTGTTAGTGCGGCGGGAGCGGGATTAACACTCCTTCTTTCGAAAAAGTTTTGAACCCGCATAGGTGTGGTGACCTAACTGGCTCTGAACCAGTCGCATTGACCTAATTCTGCCATCCCGCCTTTACACAACGAAAGCTTTATATAATACTATCACTACTTAATAATAGGTTGTGGTGACCAACTTTAGGGTTCATTGGCCTAATTCTGGAACCCGTTTTTTATTTATTTGTTTATTTCTTTAAGCTTCTAGTTCTCGCTTGATAATATGATATCCCTATATAAATTGATATTGAAATAATAATTAGCCAAACCCAGATTAATAGAATGCCATTTACATTTGAATTTGGTAATAGATAAAGTGGGGAGATTAAGATAAAAAAGAAAATCATATAAATTCCTAGGCAATATGCCATTATAACATCTCCAACTAATGGGCTACAAATTTGAGTAAAAACTAAAATAAAGATTGGAAATATTGATAGAATAAGTTTTAATGGGGTTATATGCCAGTAAAAAATTTTACTTAGGTGCATTGCCCATCCACACTATTTTCTTGTCAAATGTGCCGCGCTCCTTTGCCTTTTTCTTTCTAACTTGTTCTAGTTTTGCAGGGGAAATCTTATGCGTCTTGCCGAGGGCAATCGCAACCTCTATGATGTCTGCCAGTTCCTCAGGCTCACGCGAGATCTGGTATTCTGTGACTTCCTCGTCCAGCTTCTTGAGCAGCAGCTGGACATATTCAGAATCAGCAGCTATCCTGATGTTGGGCATTCTGCCCTGCTTCCTGATGATATTGGGTATCTTGTCGCGGACAAGCTTCATGCAGATTAGTATTAGAATGGCTTTTATAAATATTCCCTTGCGTCGCTTACATCCCGCGTTAATAAAAAAATATAAAAAGAGCAATCTAAATAGCACCTATTTTAATGGCAGTAATAGACCAGAAAGTCAGGATTACTCCTTCTGTTATTGATGGTCCTCTAGGCGAGCGCGACCCTAACCCTATCCATAAATCTGATGCGGAGGCGCAAAACCAGGGTTATAAAGGAAGGCTTGTCCACGGCGTTTTTCCAATTGCTGTGGCTGCAGATTATGTAGCTGTATATTTAGAAAACCATGGCATACCTAATGGTTGGGCAATTACAAAGGTAAAAGTGGATTTTAAGAGACCACTCTTTCTTGACGACGTACTTGAAACAGGGGTCCAAGTTATTAAAGCATCATCCTATGACATTACTTCATTAAATCAGGATGGTAAGAAGATAATTGAGGGGAAAATTGAAGTAGGAAGTCCTTCTCATCCCCCTCCGGAGACATTAGCCAGGCCCTGGGACCCTGCTGCATATTTGACGGACGCAGCCAGCGGAGTTTACTATTGGCTTGACCTGGTTCGGCTGGGCAACCCATTTAACGGAGCAAAGCAAAAGATTGTCGCAGCCGGAGACTACCATAAAAAATATTTTGATATAAATCCTGGAGAGACCGCGCATGACTCCCGCTTAGTTGCCCTTAACGGGCAGCGCATGAAGGCATGAGATTGATCCTGCCCCTTATATACCTATCAAGCGTTTTAGGGAATGATTTTCCAGGACATCGCACTATTCTCAAGAGAGTGGAGTCAAATTTCTATGCTTCTAATTTTGAAGGAATACATTGCATGCTGGCAACTGCACACCACATACAGCCTTTTAATGGGCAAAAGGATCAGGTAAATGTTAACGCAACAATGTTTGGATTTGGATTGTTTCCTGCAGTGAAATTCACGGCAAAGGCTGAAGTGCTGGTTCCCAGAAGTAGTGTTACTTCCAGGTAATTACAATAGAAAGATTTAAATACTAGAGAACAATTTAGGATTCTATTATGACACGAGTTGGTTATCTTCACTGTATGTAATTCTAGTAAGGATTTTGTTACTCTTGAAACTTTGTTTCAAGGCCCAGGAATTATTCAATTCCTTGGTTTGAGTTCTTTAACACGACAAAATATATCTAGATCAAGTGTTAATCTGCATTGTCATAACTAGTTCTTTTTTCATTTACTAAAGATAAAACTAAGATTGAGCCGGCGGGCTGTAAGCGCGGAGATTTTACCAAAATATAACGCAAACTTGCCACTCGGCGCAATCCCCAGCTTAAAAGCTGGGGTTTTGATTGCGCCTCGTGATTGATAGGCAAGTTTGCGGGATTGAAAATTCATGCTAAAGCAAGGGGTTTTAAACCCATGAATTTTAAATAAAAAAAGAAAGGAGGATACTATGGGTGATATCGTTTCAGCAACCATCAAACCAAAGGGAAGAATCGTAACCCAATTCCTGCAGTATTTCGGGCCTGCATTGTTTAGGGACAAGGCTGAACTCTTTCCAACACTTGTTGAAATTCTTGAAAGGGATAAAAAACGGCTTAAAGGAAACCAACCATACACAAAAGCTGACCTAACAGCTTTCCTTGAAGAATGTAGTGCAGGAATGCCTGACATAAGGTCAGCTCTTGCAGTTGCGCCAGATTTAAAACGAAGAGGGCAACCGTACAGGATAGTCTTTTCAGGAATAGAGGGGGTTGTAGAAAGTGTACCATTTAGATTATATGGTGATCTTAATCCTATAGAGACACTTCGTGATAACAATGTCAACATTGCTGTTGTTTCTTCTGATTTGTTGCTGGCAAAATTTGTGAATTTATTGCCTCAAGGAATTGAAATAGACAACCCAGCTGCAGTGCTGGCAAATTTGCCGCCTGATACGACTTCAGTATCTTATGAAGGCAAACTTGCAATAAATGGAGCAAGGCACATGCTTATCATGAACTTTAGACCTGAAAGCATACCCACTGACCCGCAAGATCTTCCACTATTGGAAGAAGGGACTTTGGTGGTTGTAAATGGAGAATATTATCTTATCTACAAATACTTGTTCAATGACCACTATCGACTAAGAGAAGGCGAGAAAGTAGAGCAATTTGTATTGCAGAGTGATGGCAGCAGGCGATATGGTATTGAGATAGTTGCGTCAGGAACTACACTCCTTGAAGAAGCTGCACGCACTGGCTCTGCTCTTGCTGTCTTCAGAAGACCAATAGCTGAATCTTCAGCAATACTCCTATCGAATGAGCAGCGGAAAGAGGGCAATACTGATTATAGGAGAGTTATGGGACTGATAAAAGAAGTAAATCAAGGTCTTCCTCAATTACATAATACAAGTTATGACTCAATGGCAAGAAATTTGGATAAACATCTCGTAAAATAGAAACCATTTTAATGAGTATAATGCGGAATAGTGAAAATGGAGCTCTCAACAGCAAAAGGGACAAGGGACATTGCTCCTGAAAGGGCGATTGCAAGGCAGAAAGTCATGGATACGCTGAGGGCTGTGTTTGAGCTGTATGGATTCTCACCGCTGGAGACTCCGGTTATAGAGCGTTATGACCTGCTTGCATCAAAATATGCAGGCGGCGCTGAGATATTGAAAGAGACATTCAAGCTGAAAGACCAGGGCGGCAGGGAGCTTGCGCTCCGGTACGACCTTACTGTCCCCCTGTGCAGGTTTATCGGCATGAACCCAAATATAAAGATGCCTTTCAAGCGCTACCAGATAGCGAACGTGCTGCGAGACGGGCCCATGAAGAAGGGAAGATACAGGGAGTTCTGGCAGTGTGATGTTGATACGGTAGGAGTGAAGGAGATGACTGCTGACTCAGAATTTGTAATGATAGCCCAGGATATCTTCAAGAGGCTTGGGCTCAAGATTGTCGTAAAGATAAACAGCAGGAAAGTGCTGAATGGCATGCTAGCCTATGCTGGCATTAAAGAGGATATGATGGAGACCGTGATCCTTTCAGTGGACAAGCTTGAGAAGTTTGGAATGGAAACTGTTAAAAAAGAACTAAAAGAAAAGGGGCTGAAGCAGGAAGCTATCAGCAAGGTTGAAGAACTGCTGGAAGTGCAGGGTACCAATCCGGTAAAGATAACCAAGCTAAAGAATGTATTAACAAGCACAGAAGGGCAGGAAGGGCTGAAGGATATAGAGCAACTGTTCAGCTACCTGCAGGATCCATTTACTGTGTCCTTTGAGCCGACTTTGGCAAGGGGCCTGGCGTATTACACGGGGACTGTATTTGAAGTGTTCTTAGTGGATAATGAGATAAAGTCTGCAGTTGCAGGCGGCGGAAGATATGATAAGATGATACAGCAATTCCTGGGCAGCAAGCAGGAGTTCCCTGCAGTCGGCATCTCTTTCGGCCTGGATGTTATCATTGATGCGCTCAAGATTGAAGGCAAGGAGAAGACAGTCACTAAAGTCTATATTATCCCCATTGGGCTTAAGAGGGGAGAGTCTGCAAAGCTTTCGTTAAAAGACGCGATTGGCATAGCTCAGGAGTTCAGGAATGCTGGAATTGCCGTGGATATAGACTTGGTAGGCAGAGGCGTCAGCAAGAACCTTGAATATGCGAATGCGCTGGGCATACCTTTTGTTGCGTTTATCGGTGAGGAAGAGATGAAACTTAATAAGGTCAAGATAAAAAACATGCAGAGCGGCGAGGAAAAGCTAGTTTCTGTTGAAGATGCAGTCAATATAATACAGGGATAGGGCTAATAGAGATATTATATAGTCCTTATAATCATTAAGGCAAATGTATATATAATCTGTTACCTATATCAACCTTGGTTGAGCAGAGCTGTAAAAGAGGGGTGTCACGGAGGAGGATGCCCATGGAAGTAGGAGAGGTGATGCATGCCTGCACCATCGTGGAGGCAGAGCAATCGGTTTCTGAAGCGGCAAGGCTGATGGATGAGCATCTGGCAAGCGCCGTGCTCGTTAGGGATAACGGCCTGGTAAGGGGCATAGTGACAGAGCGGGACATCTTAAGGAAGGTTGTGGCAAACAAGAGGAATCCTGACGCAACGAGTGTTGCAGAGATCATGAGCTATCCGCTCATAACCATAGACGAGAATGCCAGCCTTTTTGAGGCAAGCGAGATGATGGACCGCAATAATATCAGGAGAGTGGTGGTGGTCAACGGAGGCAACATTACCGGCATCGTAAATACCACTACAGTGTCAAAAAACCTAAGATACATCCTTGGCAGGGAGAAGCTGTTTGTCAGGCCTGAGTACCAGCTGACTGAGCTTGGATTTTTTTAATTTTCCTTTTTGGGGATATAGGGTATCATCTCTATTTCTTCAATTCCCGGTATATGGTGGAATAATACGAGATTAGGAGGAGAATGAATCCCGACCACGGCGGAGCGGGCTTTAAGCTCTTGTTGAAACCCTTCTGATTCTGCCACTCTCTGGGCACCTACTAAAAATACAGAAATAGGTTCTCCATGTTTTACATAAAGTCCAGGTTTTGCCCTTTCACGAAGGCTTAAGGCACCTCTGTAAAGATCAACTACCATATCAATAGTCAGAGGCACCTCAGGAAAAATCTGGAACAATTGCGGTTCACATTCCTGTGAAAGTATCCCTTTAATGAAAGGGTGAGCCTGCTCTAGTAGAGCTTGTCTCTTTTGAGGTATCCGCAACGAATAAGACCAGTTAGTGCCTATCACCAGTGCATACCATGGTATCTGATGCAATTCCCCTAGTCTCTTGAAATGATCGACATATGCTGCTGCTGCCAGCGCATTTGCAGCTATTCCGATTTCTCGTTTGTGCTTGCTGAATGACTCTTTAGTATATGTTGATTGTATCATGTCAGTAAAGTTACCTCATCATCTATTAAAAAGGTTTTCTCGGCCTGGGATACCATTCCATTTGCCCTGTCTACCAATGGAGGGTAGCTGCGAATGATATGCTGCTCTTCTAACTGCTTGAGCGCATAGGTGAGCTGCGCCCTTGAGAATTTCTTGAGAAGCCATCTGGTAGTGAAAGGAAGCTCATTGCGCTGCTCAACCTCTTTCAGCACATCACGCACGAATCCGGTCCTTACTGACCTGCTCTGCAGCAGCGAGAATACTGTAGGAGCACCCTTCTCTATGACAACTCCCGCCCCTGTTGAAGCAAAGGGCTCAATTGCAATTACCATGCCTTTCTCCAGCTTTTGAGTGCTTTGACTCATGCAGTTAGGAATATTTGGGGCTATATGAACATTATAGATGCCAACTCCATGCCCTGAAAGGTTCCTTACAGGCTTATAGCCGTAGCTTGCAATGGTTTCCTCTATGAGCTTACCGATTTGACCTATTTCTATACCTATCTGCAGGACTTTCATAACCTCATGCAAAGCCTGCTCAGACGCTTTTACAAGCTCAGTGTATTTGCCTGATAAGTCAACAGTCAGTGCAGTATCAGTGACGTGGCCATTCACATGCGCGCCGATATCAAGGCTTAAGATTTGATCTTCAAGAATCGTATTATCATCAGCATCCGGGCAGAAATGCGCGGCAACCTCATTGGCAGCCATCTGCGCAGGGAATGCGATTTCTCCGCCTAGCTCTTTAATCTTAGATTCAATCTTTTCAAGGACTTCAAGCATAGATGCGCCAGGCTTGATGAGTGATTTGCCATACTGCAATGCCTCTGCAGATATCTTTCCGGATTGTTTCCAGTCCTTTATTTGTTCTTGTGTAAGCATATAAAAAAGAACTAGAAAAGAGGTTATAAAGATTGTGCTTAATAATATCAGAAAACTTCCTCGTATAACCTATCGCCATAAATCCACTTAGAAATATCTTGATTATATCGCTTAGTGTTCTTTTTCGATCGAATAATTTCTTCTTTTATAGTTTTATTCTTCTTGGACATTTTAATTCCCTTTTAGGATTTATAATTGAGTAAGTTCATTATAAACTTTCGTATTTTAAATCGGAATATTTTGGAATTGAGGAGAGAATATTCCTCACAGCTTCCAGAGTCCTGAGAGCGACTGTCTTTGTATTATACTGACGGTTGAAACTTAGTAGGTAGGCATAGAAAAGTTTAAATACTAGTTATACTAGAGTATAACCTATGGTAATATTAAAGAAGCAAACGAAGATAGGCCCAAAAGGCCAGGTCGTGATACCGCAAATATTTAGGGAGGCACTTGGGTTAGCTCCAGGAGAAGACGTAGTTGTAGCTTTAGATGACACAAGGATAGCAATAGAAAAGCCTGAAATAAAGATCGAGGACGTATTCAGAACTGTAGCCAAAGCTCCTCAGCTTGCAAAGCAAATGCTTACTCCGCACTATGCTTATGAATCTGAACTTGAGTCCAGATTGGCCAAAATGAGGCGCAGCCGTAAATGAAATTCTATTTCGACTCCAATGTTTTTATTACTGCTGCACTTGACGGCTCCTTTTCAGAGAAGGCCAGGGAATTACTGCAAAAGACCAGAATTGGGACATTTGGCAAAGTAGTTACCAGCTCGCTAACATGCGATGAAGTTTTCTGGGGCGTCAAGAAACTGCGTGGAGAGTCTCATGCAATTGCTGTTACTGAGGCAATGCTCCTCACCCCAAATTTGGAAGTAGCACCTGTTGATAGAAATATAGTCTGGCTTGGCTTGAACCTTATAAAAGAATATCATCTTGATCCAAGAGATGCACTACACGCGGCATGTGCTTTAGAGAATAAAGCCTCAATAATAGTCTCAGAAGACACGGATTTTAATAAAATCAAAGAATTAAAAAGAAAAGGTTTGTCTGAAATAAGATAGTCACTTAATCCTCACAGTCTCCAGATTCCTTGGAGCAACTGTCTCTATATTATACTGCTTGTGGATTCCTGAAGCCAGGTCAAGGCAGCGTGCTGAATCACCATGGTTGATGATGACTTTCTTCGGCCTTGGGCTGCACTTGTAGATGAAACTCATCAGCTCCTTTCTATTGGAATGCCCAGACAAGCCTTCAAGGGTGTGTATCTCCATGTTTATCCTGAGCATCTCAGGCCGGATGCTGGTTCCCATAGTAAACTCACGCTCACCGCGCTGTATTCTTCTTCCCAGAGAGCCCTCGCCCTGGTAATTGACAAATATCATGGAATGGCGTGCATCGCTGGAAAGATGCTTCAAGTATTCAACTGAAGGTCCACCGACTAACATTCCGGATGTCGCAAGGATCACACAGGGCCCTTCTTCCTCAACAACCTGCATCCTTTCCTTTGCGCTTCCCACTCTTCTGAAGATGTCAGAAAGGAACGGGTTTGAATCCTTGTGGAATATCATCTTGCGGACTATCCCGTTCATGAATTCAGGATATGCAGTATGGATAGCGGTAACGTCCCATACCATGCCATCAATGTATACAGGTATCTTCTCAATCTGCCCGGTCCTCACCAGATACTCAACAATGAGCATTATTTCCTGCGATCTGCCGACTCCAAGCACAGGTATAAGAATCTTGCCGCGGCGTGCTACTGTCTTCTTGACTATCTCAATCAGCTGGTCTTCACTCTCCTTCCTGCCTACGCCGATGTTATCTTTCCCGCCATAAGTTGCCTCAAGCATAAGAGTCTCCAGCCTCGGGAAGTCAGTGACAGCAGGCTCAAGCAATCGTGTCTTGGAATATTTCATGTCGCCTGAGTAGAGGAAGTTATGCAGTCCATTGCCAATGTGCAGATGCACCATGGACGAGCCGATGATATGGCCCGCGTTGTACAAGGTGATGCGCGCATCAGGGGTTATATCGGTGACCTCGCCATAATCCAGGCAGATGGTGTGCTTGACCATCTCCTTGATATCGTCAGTGCTGAATATAGGCTCCTTGCCTTCTGACATCATTATCTTGATGTAATCAAGCAATAAGAGCGCAGATATATCACGTGTAGGAGCTGTACAATAGACAGGTCCGCGGTAGCCATACTTGAACAGGTATGGCACAAAGCCGATATGATCTGTATGTGAATGAGATAGGATAACTGCATCCAATTCTTTGATGTCAAATTCAGGAACTTCAAGGTGGGGATATGCTGTCTCGTCCATCGCAGCAACATTCACGCCGCAATCAAGCAAAATCCTGGATTCAGGCGTCTGCAGGAATATGCTGCTCCTGCCGACCTGCCGGCCTGCGCCCAACATGGTCAACCGCACCCATTCCTCTTTCTTCTTGCCGCGCAGCCATCCGTCATATACCCTGTGGCCTACCTTATCAAGGAATTTCCGGCGGTATTCTGACTGCTGGTAGAGCACTGCCCTGACATTCTCAATTATCTTTGACTTGATTGCAGGCATTCTCCTGATAAGCGGTACCCAATAGGTCCTCTGCTTTATATCCCTGAGCAGCTGCCCCTGTTTGCCTATGGCAAGCCCTGGCTTTTCAGCCTCAATGATGACACGGCTGCGCATAGGGTCAAAGATGATATTATCAACGCCTGCCTCAGGCGGCATAAGATCCTTGATCACCTTCTCTGCCTTCTCCTGCTCCATGGTTATGGAAGGGTCCGGCCTCAATTCAACCCGTTTCTTTATAGCATCAACTATCTTTTTAATCATACCATTATTGTTGAAGTAGAAGTCCATGTCCTTAGTATAAAGGACAATGTTAGCCCCTTCAAAGTTGGCTTCACTAATCTTCCCTTCAGGTATGTATTTCAAAACTTCCTTAATGATATCCGTCATAGTAATTCACTGCAAATAGAATTGTTTTGTCCTGATATAGCAAACACCTTGTTGGAGAGCAGAAGAGATTTACTCAATCTTCAATCTCAGTTCCCTGGACAGCACTTTCTTGACCCCGTCCTTTGTGACAGTCATAACATCAATGCCGTCGCCTGATGCAATGTCGCGCTGCAATGCCGCGTTGACGCACTTCACTGCAAGCTTCACGCCTTCCTCAACTGACAAATCCTTCTTGTACTGTGATTCCAAAACGCCGAAAACGAAAACAGAGCCGGAGCCTGAAGAGATAAAATCATCAATCTCCATGATTGAGCCGTCTGCATAAATGTCATACAGGTAATGCCCCTTGGAATCCTTGCCGCCCAACACAAAATGTGAGATTCCGGGGATGACGCTGAATTTCCTTATATTTGAGTAGACCAGGCGCGCAATAAGGTTTGCTGCCTCTTTTACGTTTACTTCCCTTCCTGCACGTATCCGCTTGAGGCGGAGCTCTGATTCCGCCACTTTTATCAGTAATTGGGCATCTGAGACTGTGCCTGCCATCGTCAATGCAATATTGTCAGTGACCTTCTGGATCTTCTCGGTCTTCTTGTTTGCTATCAGGTAGCCTGCGGTCGCCCTCTTATCAGCAGCAAGCACAATGCCGTCCTTGCAGACTATGCCGACAGTTGTAGTCCCTGTTTCCATTACGTTTTCTTGCTTGACCATTCTTAAGACCAAATATTTCTATGATAATTATCAGTGAGCAGAATTATCAATTTAGAGTATGTAAGATATAGGTTATTTATAAACATTTCGGATATTGGCAGATTAGCCTGCACCAACAAAATACATGTCCAGGAAACTGACCACATTCTCCTCATACTTATTGGAATCCTGCCTGTGCAGCCCGACATGCTTCCCCCCTTCAACAATCCACAGCTCTTTGGGGTCAGCTGCCCTGCTGTACATCTCAGTTATTTCCTCAACTGAAACGAACTCGTCCCTGCTGCCATGCATGATCAATAAGGGGGAATGCACCTCGTCAATGTATTTTATTGGAGCAAGGTTGAATGCATTGAAGCCCTGCACAAGGCTGCCCATCAAGGTAACTGAATTTGCAAATTGCTTAGGGATTGAAGCCTTCTCCATTCTCCGTGCAGCATTCTGGTTGATGGAGGTGTAGCAGCTGTCAAGAACCATTGCCCTGAAAGGGCGCTCTTCGCGTGCCGCAAGGATTGAGGCGGCGCAGCCCATGGAAAAGCCGAGCACGCCTATCTTCCTGACATCAACATCCTGCCTTGTTCTCAGGTAATCTACCGCGGCCAATACGTCATATCGCTCATAGTATCCCAAAGAGGTGAAATTTCCCTGGCTCTCGCCAAAGCCCCTGAAATCAAACAGAAACGTATTATAACCATTGCGGTTTAGCAGCTTTGCATATTTTAGCATGCTCTCCTTGCTTGCACCCCAGCCATGCGCTATTATAATAGTCCCTTTGGGATCTTCTGCAGGGATATACCATCCTTTCAGCAGCAGGCTGTCCCTGCTTTCAAAGGATACATTCTCATATTGAAGATCATATCTTGAAGGGGTTTTGCCTGAGAACTTTGGGATTGCAATGCCTGATTTAAGGACCCCAAGCACGCTTTGCCATGTAAGGTTTGCAGATGTTGGCCTATCAGCAGCAACCGGATGCGTCACCGCATTTACAAGCATTACGGAAAATATGGATATCAATGCAAAAATTGAAATTATAAGCCCTATAAGCACCATAAGCCTTTTTTTCATGCAGAGAGACGGCAAGATAGCGCTTTATAACTTTATAGAAAGTTTATCGTAGAGGATTAGATAATAATTATAGATAGTATAGCTTGAGAAGATTATAAAAACGCATGCCGGCATTTTCCAGAGGATAGTGCATAAGAAAACTGTAATTCAAAATTATCACAACCTTTATATAGTAAGGTATTACCTTCCGGCACTGGTGATACAGTGGTTGTAATCGGATTTTCATACAAGAAATTTCTCGTTGAGCGGACAGGCATCGCTACAGGAAAGATCAACATCAGCAATAATGTTGCTGTCAAGGATATCAAAGAACAGAAATTGAGCCTGGGCGGCAAGGACAGGCAGGAAAGCCTGGTGTTCACTTTTGAATACAGCTGCAGCTACGAGCCAAATATAGGCAGCATTGTGCTGACAGGAGAGGTTGTCTTCCTGGATGATCCAAAGGTACTCAAGGAAATAGTTAAAGACTGGAATAAAGACAAGAAAGTTGATCCTGCAGTAATGAAAGGCATCCTGAACCATATACTGTCCAGGTGCACTATACAATCGCTTATCCTCAGCCAGGAACTTAGCCTGCCGAGCCCGATACCATTGCCGCAGGTGTCAGAGCAGACAGGCAAGAAATAGGAAATTCTCACATCGTGCCAAAAACTTTATAAGCATTCCTTGCTAAAACAAGAAAATCCACAAAGCTTATAAATAAGAGTTATATCGGATATCCGATAACAAGGTTTTCAATGGCAGAAAAGCAGGATCTGAAGCTGAAGGTCGCGGAAGCGATCCAGGATGATGTGAACAAAGGAATAGTCCGCATAGATTCTGGTTTCATGAAGGACATGGAGATGCGGCCAGGGGATATCATAGAGATTGAAGGCGAGCGATTGACAGTTGGCATTGTGGACAGGGCATACCCCGGCGATATAGGCCTCAACATCATCCGCATGGACGGCATCATCAGGAGAAATGCGAAGACAGGCGTTGGTGAGATGGTAAGGGTGGCAAAGGCTAATATAAAGGAGGCAAAGAGGATAGTGCTTGCGCCTGCCAAAAAAGGGATTCTTATCAGGGCTTCTTCTGAGATATTCAAGCAGGGATTGCTGGGAAGGGCAGTGGTCAAGGGCGATATAGTAAGCCTGGGCGGCACCAAGCGAAGGAGAAGCGCAATGTCCCATTCGCAATTCTTTGAGGATGTTTTCGGCATGATTGATGATAATCTGATGGGCTTTGGCCTTGGCGACCTGAAATTTATAGTTGTGGACTGCCAGCCGAAGCAGCCGGTAATAATAACTGAGCTTACAGAAGTCATATTCAACCCGGAAGCGGTTGAGCTCCCTGAGGAGAAAGTCCTTGAAGTAACATATGAAGATATAGGCGGATTGACTGAGGAAATAAACAAGCTGAGGGAGATGGTAGAGCTGCCGCTGAAGCATCCTGAGATATTTGAGAGGCTTGGCATAGAGCCGCCAAAAGGGGTGCTGCTGCACGGCCCGCCCGGAAGCGGAAAGACATTGCTCGCAAAAGCTGTTGCAAATGAAACAAATTCTAATTTTATACTGATAAATGGGCCTGAACTCATGAGCAAATATTATGGACAGAGCGAAGCTAACATCCGCAAGAAGTTTGAGGAAGCTGAGAAGAATGCCCCCTCCATCATTTTTATTGATGAGATAGATGCGATTGCGCCAAAGAGGGAAGAGGTGCATGGGGAAGTTGAGCGAAGGGTGGTTGCTCAGCTGCTGGCGATGATGGACGGCCTTAAGTCTAGGGGGAAGGTAGTGGTAATTGCCGCAACCAATATCCCTAATGTGCTTGACCCTGCATTGAGGAGGCCGGGAAGGTTTGACAGGGAAATTGAAATTGGCGTGCCAGACAAGGAGGGCAGGCTGAATATCCTCAAGATTCACACAAGGAACATGCCTATAGGCGAGAGGAATAAGCTGTTTGCAGAGAAAGAGAAAGAGAAATTGCTGCGGGAATTCTCTTCAATAACGCATGGCTTTGTCGGGGCTGATCTTGCTTCATTGACAAAAGAGGCTGCCATGGTTGTGCTGCGGAGGGTATTGCCTGACATGAAGCTGGAAGAGGATGAGCCAATCTCAAAGGATATCCTTGAGAAGATGATAGTCACCAGAAAGGACTTGAAGGAAGCGCTGCGGGTAGTGAGGCCTAGTGCGATGCGTGAAGTCCTGGTTGAAATCCCTACAATAAAATGGGCAGATATAGGCGGATTGGAAGAGGTCAAGCAGGAGCTGAAGGAAGCTGTGGAATGGCCTCTCAAGAATCCTGATGCGTTCAGGAGAATGGGCATCAGGCCTCCCAGGGGAATACTTATGTATGGCGCCCCTGGAACAGGAAAGACGCTGCTTGCCAAGGCTGTTGCAAACGAGAGCGAGGCTAACTTTATCCTGGTGAAAGGGCCTGAGGTATTGAGCAAATGGGTTGGGGAATCTGAAAGAGGGATACGCAAGATATTCACCAAGGCACGGCAGGTTGCGCCCTGCATCATATTCTTTGATGAGGTAGATGCAGTTGCCCCAAGAAGGGGGCTTGCTGCAGACAGCCATGTGACTGAGAGAGTCGTAAACCAAATATTGACTGAGATGGATGGCCTTGAGGAGATGAATGATATTGTTGTGATAGCCGCAACCAACCGCCCGGATATGCTTGATACCGCACTACTCAGACCGGGCAGGTTTGACCGCATTATACTTACGCCAGCTCCAATACTTAAGACGCGTGAGGAAATCTTTGCAGTGCATACCAAGAGCATGCCGCTCAAAGGGGTGAATGTGCATGAGCTTGCAGAAAAGACAGAAGGTTATGCAGGCGCTGACATAGAAGCTGTGTGCCGGGAAGCTGCAATCATTGCTTTGCGTGAGGACATGCGGGCCAAGGAAGTCGGCATGAAGCATTTTGAAGAGGCCCTGAAAAGGGTGCCGCCCTCCATAACTAAAGAGATTGAGAAGATGTACGAAGAGATGCGCGACCAGTTCAGGTCAGCAAGGGCAAAGCAGATGGCAGAAGAGAAGCCTGCTTATATGGGCTAGTTATACCGATATATTTTTAAATACAAAAATAATATGTTACCTTATGCCAAAGAAATTCACCGTTGTTATAGAGGAAGGAGAAGATGGTTATTTGATATCAGATGTAGTTGAATTGCCAGGTTGCCATACCCAGGCCAAATCTATCGATGCATTGCTAAAAAGAACAAAAGAAGCTGTTTCATTGTATTTAAAAGCTACAAAAGATAAAGAGATTTATTCTAAATTCTTAGGAGTGCAGCAAATAGAGGTGTAGTGTGCCTAGATTGCCCTTATTGACAGCCAAAGAGCTAGTTAAAGCTCTCAATAAGCTTGGATTTAAATTCAAAAGACAGGAGGGAAGCCATATGTTTTTTGAGCATTCAGATGGAAGGACAACAGTAATCCCAAATCATCCTGGTGAAGAAATTGATAGAGGGCTCCTTAATAAGATAGTTAAACATGACTTAAAGATGGATAGAGACGAGTTTCTGAAAGCAGTAAAGTAACAAAATTAGGCGCCTGCGTATATGGTTAGTTCTCTCTTTTACTAAAATCAGGCTCTGGGGTGTAGGAGAAAATAGTCGCTGGAAACATTGGCCTGTACAATAATGGGCGCCTTACTTCCCTCATCATCGGAACATTTGTCTCCATAGGTTGAGGGCGTTCAGTAACAACCGTTCTTCTGTTAAAGAGCGTTAATCTGCCTTTTATTGGGAGCCTACCTAAATATTCTGTTGTTCTAGTGCTATAATGAATGAGGTCCTCATCAGGACTTATTATAGTGTCCTCTATGGTGCCAAGCACTTTGACATCAGTAGAAATAGTGAAGAATCCATCTCTAATCCTGCGCATCCATATCACTTCATACACTTCGTGCTGTATCACCACGTCAAGAAAAAAATGATAGTCTTTGTCGCTGGAGGTTTTCCTATAGAAAATTCTTCCTGAAAGCCTTTGCTCAAGGAACTTCGTAAATCTGGGAAATTTGTTTGAATCTTCCAGCATATTGACTGCAAGTGAGATGCATGTTTTAAAGATTCTTCCAAATAACCCATAGCTCAATGGCATTCACAGAGTATTGTAATAGAATATGATACCTAGCAATCTTTATATAGGCACTATGACAGATTGGAAAGCTGATGCAACCTAAACCAGGCGACCGTATAAAGGTAGAGACAAAGGATGAGGTTATTGAAGGCATTTTGATGCCAAGGGGCGAGTACCAGGACGAGAGCATAATTGTCCTAAAGCTGAATTCTGGCTATAATATAGGGCTGAACAGGGAAGATGTCAGTAATATTGAGGTTCTCAGGGAATCCGGGCTTGCCCAGAAAGCAGAGCGGAAGGAAGTCAAGCATAATCCAAAGCTGCCCACTATCTCTATACTGCACACCGGAGGAACAATAGCTTCAAAAGTGGATTACAGGACTGGGGCTGTGTTCTCATCATTTACACCTGAAGACCTGCTTGAGCAGTTTCCTGAGCTTGCAAAGATTGCCAATTTCAGTTCTGAGCTCGTTTCAAACATGTGGTCAGATGACCTGAGGTTTAAGCATTTTGAAGTGATTGCAAAAGCTGTTGAGAAAGAAGTGAAGAAAGGAGTTGAAGGTATAATAATTGGCATGGGGACAGATAATTTAGCGGTTGCAGCTGCTGCACTTGCTTTCATTGTTGAGGAAACGCCTGTCCCTATCATACTAGTCGGGGCTCAGAGAAGTTCTGACCGCGGCAGCTCAGATGCGTACATGAACCTTGTGTGCGCTGCTGAGTTCATTGCAAAGTCTGATTTTGCAGGGGTTGCCATCTGCATGCATGAAAAGCCTGATGATGATGTTGCCGCGCTCTTCCCAGCTGCCAAGACAAGGAAGATGCACGCTTCAAGGAGAGATGCATTTAAAGCTGTAAATGACACGATTATTGCACGTGTGCATTATGACAGCAGAAAGATTGAATTTGTAAAGAAGGATTATACCAGGAAGGACAAGGCACGGAAAATAGTTATAAAGCCTGCCATGGAAGAAAAGGTTGGCCTGCTTAAGATACATATCAACATGTTTCCTGAGCAGTTTTCATTCTTCAAAGGATACAAGGGCCTGGTGATTGAGGGTACTGGATTGGGGCACACTCCAGGCCACATGCCAAATGAGATTGCCAGGATACACCTCAAGATATTCCCTGCTATAAAGGAAGTCATTGATTCAGGGTGCGTGGTTGTAATGACTTCCCAGACTATCTTTGGCAGGGTCAACATGCATGTGTACAACAAGGCAGTGGACCTTGCACAGCTTGGTGTGATACCTGGAGAAGACATGCTTGCAGAGACTGCTTTGGTAAAGTTATCCTGGCTGCTTGCTAACTATCCTGTTGAAGAGGTTAAGAGATTGATAGGGCAGAATCTGAGGGGGGAGATCAACTCAAGGATAACAACTGATGAGTTTCTTGATGAATAGCATGCTTGCCTCGCTCTAGCAATTCTCAATAAGATTTATAAAGTATCCTCCTATTTTTAGCAGTGCCGGGGAAGTAGTTCCTTCCTGCCGGGGTCGCATAACCTGGTAGTGCGCAAGCCTGGAAACTTTGGTCTCTGAACAAAGGCTCGGAACGAAGTTACGAGAGCTTGTCCCTAACGGGAATCTGGGTTCAAATATGGTGCAGCTGATCAAGCACGAGCAATCGCTGCCTGACTTAACACGTGGATAATCAGTATCCATGCATGCTGTACTGTGCGAAAGTCCCAGCTCCGGCGTTTTATTATTTTTGAGACACATTTAAATATTGCAATGGATTAAAGAGCAATATGGCTAAAATTGAATACGTCAATTATGACGAGAACGTGGATCATCTTACCATATTTAAGGAAAAAGAAAAAATAGATTCTAGTGTTGATAAAGGCCTCGTAATCTTAAGCCTTAATAAAAAGAAAGAATTAGTTGGAATAGAATTTATGGGGATACATAAGAATTTTAAGATTCCTTTTGATATTCTAAAAAAAATAAAAGGTTGTTAAGTGATGTTTTGGTTGTTTGGCATAAAGCTTATAAGGCAAACTTTAGTCCGCTCAATAAATGAGTCAACCACAAATAACTTTAATTGAAGAGCCTCCAAGCGAATCAGTGCTGTTTAAGTACCTTAAAAGGCCAGCTATGGGGGTTGCCGCTAGAGCACTTAAGCAGATGCATGGAAGATTCTTGGATGAGGTGCAACTATTTAACGCAGAATGTGTCACAGATTACGAGGGTCCGGTTCTTTGGCTGCCAAAGCATGAAACATCTTTGGATTTCTTTCTTTTATACCATTGGATGGATTTGCCTTCACAGCCGGACATAAGAATTGTAAAGCGAAAGCCAAGATTAGACTCCCTATCAGGAATCGGCGAGTGGGTCTTGGACCATATATTATTGTGGCCCTTCATAGTTGAGGTGGGGAGAGCTTCTCAAGGGGATACAAAAAATGAGAGAGATGCGGAGCGAACAAAAATAGACAACCAAAGAAAATTAGCCGCTATCGCAGAAAAATATCACCATGGTGTGCATGCCATAATGTGGCCGGAAGGGACTACAAGCACTGACGGTACAATATATCCAATCAAGGCAGGCTGCTATTACGCTTCTGTCCTGCGCGGGGATAGTGGCATTGAAACTGTTGCATTTGCCCCAATAGGCTTGACTGTTGACTTGCTCTCTGGAAGAAGGCTTTCTAGTGGAAAGAACTCACATCTGATTTTTGTAAATTTCTCGAGACCATTTCTCTATGAGCCTGTACAAAGGCGACCTAACGAATCGAATGGGGAATACATAAGGGCGGACGTAGAACATCACACAAGACGGATAAGGGAAGCATACATTGATTTAAACGTTTATACTGCTGCGCAGCTTGGAGGCGAATATCTTGTAAGGCTTGCACAGGAAAAAGGGAAACAGAGGCTAACTTTAGATAATTTATGTGCCTTAGTTTCAATTAGGGCAGAAGCTGTAAGTAAGCTGCCGAATACAGCAGTTGACTACGCCCTTGGCTCAAAAGAAGGTTTAATGGGGCGAGTAGAGAACATGTTTGGCTTTCTGCATCGGTTTGGCTATATGGAAGATGGCGTGCTAAACTCAGAGAGAGTACTTTTCAGCCCTGATCCTAAAAAGGTAAACTTTAAGCAGCAGAATCCTCTTTTGTTCTGTGCAAACAGGCTGCATGATGTCATGGATAGAAGATTCGAGGTTGCTCAAATTATGCAGGGAACATACGACCTGTGCAGGTCGGTTACATTTCAAATCTAACCAGGTAATATATACTTTCACATATATCTTAGCATAAATGTTTTTAAATGGGTACTGATTCCTCATACGAATGGGGGGCAACAGCAAGACCTTAGTAATTTCCCTGGTTTCTATCGCAGCTATAGCCCTTATAGCGCTTGGAAGCGTATATTTCATATTCTCCTCAAAACTGGCATCAACCCGCGAGGAATTATCGCTCACAAAACAGGCCCTGCAGACTGTGCAGCTGAACCTTAATTCCTTAAAAGCAAATTATGAAACATTGAAGGCAAATTATGACAAGAGCAGAAAGGCGAATGAGCTGCTCAAGAAGGAATCAGCTTCCCTAAACCAATCCATGAAGGAGATTGAGCTGCAGCTGGACCAGTCGCTTGATAAGCTCCATGATTTTGATGTCAGGGTAAGGCAATCTATGGAATGGTTTGCCGCAAACAGCAACATAAGGCATTCTGATGCATACAATTCAACGCGGGAGAAGCTCAATAGCACCTGCATAAAAACAGATGCCAATTGTTATATTAACCTGTCATGCGTGTACCAGGTGAACTATGACAATGGCATCCGCTACATAGAGGATACCAGTTCAATACGGAAAGAGGATTTCATGCTTAACCTGACGCAGATAGACCTGTTCAAGGGAGGCGACTGCGAGGATTTCTCGCTGCTTTTCATGGCTGAATACAATTACCTTTTTGAAGAGTGCGGGAGCCGCGGCTTTGGGAGAGAAAACATAACTACTGGGACAACTGACATGGAAGAGAAGCTCACTGGGCAATACATGTACGTCCTCTGCGGATTGTTCCATCCAAGAGCCATTGGCAACCAGCTTGGCGGACACTGCGTGAATGCACTGACAAGCTCGCCCATCGTTGCATCTAGGGAAGTCTTCGGCAGCATGAAGCATGCAGTCCTGGTTGAGCCGCAGACAGGAGAATATATGCTGCACATGAACAAGACTGAGGATATAAAGCTCTTTGACCAGGGCATGCCGCCTGATACGCTGTATTATGTATGGCTTATCATAACAGATGCAGACCTGAAGATATTTTATGAATTTTCAGAAAAGATAGAATGGGTAGGGTATGCCGAGCTATTGCAGGAAGGTAAAAAATTAAACCAGACGCTGAGGGGATGAAACAATGAAGTATATGCTATATATCCTGTGCTTTACAATTATAATTCTTGCAGGGTGCTCAGCATCCCAGTCGCCAAGCGCGGCAGCTGTAGCTGCTCCTCAGTGCAAGGCTCCGGAGATCATGGTTGCAGGAGAGTGCTGCACTGATGCAGATGCAAACTCTATCTGTGACATCTATGAGTCACGAGAGCCAGAGAATATCTCCCTGGAAGAGCCGGCACCTGTTGAAGCCCCTCAAGAGTTGAAGCAGCCGGAGAAGCAGGCAAATCTTTCAATAAAGGATGTCCAAGAGATTATGAGTGACACATTCTCTACAAATAAGACGCTCTATTCCTTCAAGGTGATGGACAGGGGGAACGTAACAGATTTTGAGAATCTTTTTGAAGTCTATGAATCCTCTCCTACCAGGATATACATATGGCAGATCAAGAAACCTCACAATTACCTTTATTACTACAATAATTTTACTGAATTTATGAAGCGAAATTTTGACCTTGATGTAAGGAACTACAATGTGCTATCAAAGGAATTGATAGATTACAATAAGCTCTATGAGGGAGACTGGATTGATGCCAATTACTCGTATGAGCCGGAAATGGAAGAAAAAGAAGTCAAAGGCAAGAAAGTGATATTTGAATCGCACCTTATCCTGTTCTATAGGTATGATAATGCAATGGGAGGGTACATCTTTCCAGTGGCTTCTGTCTGGTGCACTGCAAATACAGTAATCAGGCTATACCCGCAGAAATCCTCTGACCTTGCAATATATTCAAGCAGGGTAGAAGATGCAAAAAGGACGCTGGAAAGGGACATGTTCGCTTACAGGAAAGGCTTGCTCGCAGACGCAGAAAAAGCAGCAGCTGCATGCTAGTAGGACTAAGATATTCAAATGCAGCTAGGCATGCAACTCATATTTCAAATTTAAAAAAAATATATGGAGATTTGCGAGAAAATTGGCATGGGAGCGGATAAAAGCAATGTAAAAGTTGCAATAGGTTTCGCAAAATTTAAATAAGAAGATGCTATCCCAAAAGTATGGAATCTTACCTTCTTAAGAAGCGGCTTGACAGGGTCACTAAAACTCTTATACATGCAAAGATCAGGCTGGTCCAGAACGAGATGGCTATCTCCAGGCTGGGCAGGTTCCTCTCAGATAAGAAAAAGATATTCAGGCCAAAAGAACTGTTGGATTTTGGGCATCAGGATGAGCATATCGGAACCTATATCGCGGAGATGGAAGTCCTCGGGAAGCTGCTTGAGACTGCAGAGGACAAGACCATATCAAGCAGAGGTAGGAACCGCAAGATTGTTGATCTGCAGCAGCAATGGGCTGAGATCCAGGAAAAGCGCGCTGAGATGGCGCTGAGCAGAGCCATGAAGCACAAGTTTGACCACACTACCATCAAGAGATATAAAGAGACTGTCAAAGACATCAAGAACTTCAAGAAATCACTGAAGCACAAGCTGCATGAGGTTTCTTAGCAGCTGCTCATTTCTACCATAAACTTAATAAATTGACCTCAAAACTGCTACACTATGCTCCTGTAGTGTAGCGGCCAATCATTCGGCCCTCTCGTTCTTCCGAGGGGTCAGGCCGAGACCCGGGTTCGAATCCCGGCAGGAGCGCTTTTTTATCTCCCTGCAAAGAAAAATGCAACCACGAATATAAGATAAACAGTCATCAGCTGCGCGCCTTCCAGCCAGTTGCACCTGCCGTCTGAGGAAAGATAATTGATAATCATAACTGCAAACAGCATTGAGACAATCTCAAACAGGTTGAAGAACAATGAGAACTGATTCTGCATGAAAAGGCTTATGAATGCAAGGATTGGAAGCACAAAAAGGGCAATCTGGATCGCGGAATTTGTTCCTATCTCCAGGGAAATATCTATCTTATTCTTGAGCGCCATCTGTATGGCTGCGCTTTTCTCTGCAATATTTGTGAGGATAGCTATAAATGTGAAGCCGATAAATGTCTGTGAGATCCCAAGGCTTATTGAGGCTCCCGCAATGCTCTCTACCAAGAGCTCTGACTGGATTGCAGCAAGGCCTATGAATGCTGCCATTATGAAGCCTGCCTTGCGCCTGCTCCAGAGTGGCTTGTGAGCCTCCCGCTTGTAGGAATCAGTGTAATCAAAAAGGTGCTTATGCGTCTTGAGCGCAAAGACCAATCCTGCGATGTAGATAATGGCAAGCAGCACTGCTACAATATCCCCAAGGATAAGCAGCCGCTTTCCTGTGGTTATAGCATATATTGACGGCAATGACATGCCGGTAACAGCTATGATCAGCATGGTCGAGGATACTCCTGCGACCTGCGTGTTGAAGCGCTGCTCCTTGTATTTTATCCCGCCTATGAAGATTGACAGACCAATCAACAGAAGGATATTGGCAAGGATTGAGCCAACTAAAGACGCCTTTACCAGCTCAATCAGGCCTGCCCTGATGGCAATAATCGCTATGATAATCTCAATGATGTTGCCGAAGGTTGCGCTGAGAATGCCTGAGATAGTAGGGTTGGTTTGCAGGGCAAGCTCTTCAGTTGCCTTGCCTATCACCCTTGCAATGGGCAGCAATGAAAGGATAGAGACAATGAATAACGGCGCGCCTTTTATGCCGATGTACCACATTACTATTGAGATCGGGAAGAATATAAGAAGGGCATTGAACAGATGCTTATTCCTGATGTGCATATACCTTACTCTGAAAAGAAGATTATTTAAGGGTTTCCATCCTGATTTGCGTAAGGTATATAAGGCGTTTAAAGCCTCCTGTCTGTTATGCCGGCGTCGCTTAATCCGGTAGAGCGGCAGATGGGAAAGCTGAATCTCGAAGCTGCATAGTCAGCTTGCACCTGGGCGACCTCGCGTCGCTTCGGTCACCAGAGAGCGAACTGCTCCCGCAAGGGACTCTCGGTTCAAAGACCAGAAGGCTCAAACTTTCGGTTTGAAAGTCCGGGCGCCGGCGTTTTTTTTACAAATATTTTATATAGATGCTTCATCAAATAAGTAAGGGGGGCACATGATAAGGCTGGAACTGACAAGGCGCCATTTTCTTGCGCTAGCCTACACGTCTTTTGGCTTGCCTGAGATGGCTCGTGCAGAAACTTATAATACTTACCTGTATGAAGCTATAGGCAGCGTTGGAGAAACTGCTATAACGCTACCGCTGACCCTCCAAGAAAAAATAGATAGGGCGGCAAATACTTATCACATAACAATAAAGGGCGGTATAAGGTTCCTTGCTTCAGTCAATGTAGATTCAAAAGGTATAATTGCAAACGGGCATTTTAGGCCAACTGAATCTGCAATAGAAATGTCAGGAATTCTGCCTACAATTTTATTGCATAGGGATACGGAAATATCCTATCATTGGGATGCTGAGCAGCCATATGCTACATTCAAGCGCGGATGGACTGCTACACAGGTTCCCATCAGAAAAGATGCGCCGTTAGATGATATAGGCTCCGCATACCTCAATTATAGATACCATGGAAGTCAGCCAGGCAAGAAAACATTTCCTGTATGGCTGCTCTCAAATAGGACAGGCGCGCCTAACTATACAGCGCTTAGCATTACCGAGCTGTTATACCCCAATAGCAGGGTCTTGCTAACAAAAGACTTCAATAAACTCTTAAAAGGTGTGGACAGGGGAAGTGTGACAAGAGCTAGGTTCTCCCTGGAACAGAAAGTGGTGGAAGAAGTACATGTCAGAGTCAGGGGAAGGGATATTACTGTCAGGCGTGTAGCTTAAAAATGCCGAAGGGGAGAAATTCCAGAACCATGGCGTGTGCCATAAGTTCTTTTTGAACTCCCGACTTATGCCTTGCCCAAATGATTTTATGAGAGCATCACTCTAGCCAGGCTGAGTTACTTCGGCGTGAAGTAGCTTTATTGTTATACTATATTTTATAAAGGTTGTGGAATACCAGGTTTTCCCATGGATGAGAAAAAGAAGGCTCTCCAAGTCTATACTCTCCTGAACAAAACCTATCCCGATGCAAAAGTAGCACTGCACTTCTCAAATCCTATGGAGATGCTTGTTGCAACAATACTTTCTGCGCAGTGCACTGACAAGAGAGTTAACATGGTGACGCCTGCATTATTCAGGAAATACAAGACAGCAAAGGATTATGCGAATGCGGACATTAAGGAACTTGAGCAGCTGATCCGCTCTACTGGCTTTTATAGGGCAAAGGCAAGATCAATCCAGGGGGCAGCAAAGATGATTGTAGAGCAGCATAATGGCAAAGTACCAAATACTATGGCTGCATTGCTTGGGCTGCCAGGTGTTGCCAGGAAGACCGCAAACATAGTGCTGGGCAATGCCTATAATATTGTTGAGGGGATTGCAGTTGATACCCATGTGAAGAGAGTCACGTTTAGGTTAGGGCTGACTAAGCATACAGATCCAACTAAAATAGAGAAGGACTTGATGGCGCTCCTGCCCAAAGATAAGTGGTTTAAATTCACCTATTTGGTTATAGAGCATGGGAGGGCTGTGTGCAAGGCTCCTGTTCCAATTTGCACCAAGTGCGTGCTTTTTAAATTATGCCCAAGGCAGGGTGTGGAGAAGTATGTTTAGAATAAATTTAAATATCGCTAAATAGATTCTCTAATCATGAGCAGCTGGAAGACCAAATGCCCGAAATGCAAGGAAACTGTCAAGATTCCCGACTATGCAGAATGCGTGGATGCCAACGAGCTAGTGCATGAGCATGACGGGAAAGAAGAAACCTTCCATGTTGACTGGGAGCCTGACTTTAGCTAGAGATTTTGCTTAATAATATCGCTATACTTCTGCATCTCTTCCGGGTTTTCATACTTGCCCTGCGGCCAGTGCCTTAAGCCGTCCCCTTTGAATCTTGGGATGATATGGTAATGCGCATGGAAGACAATCTGGCCGGCTGCCGGCTTGTTGTTCATGCCGACATTGATGCCGTCTGCTTTTGTCCCTTTCATGACAGCAGCTCCTACTTTCTTTAGAATTCCACTCATCAGCTCAAGCAGATTATCCGGCATGGTAAATAAGTCTTCATGGTGCTCTTTTGGGATCAATAGAGTATGCCCTTTATGGATAGGTCCTATATCAAGGAATGCCAGAAACTCGTTGTCCTCGTAGACCTTGCTTGAAGGGATCTCACCCTTTACGATTTTGCAGAATATGCAGGTTTCCATTGCTGATATTAATTTAATAGCCTATTTATGTTTATCTTTTTTAAGATACTCAGCCAGCTTTACAAAGGCAGCTTTCCTGTGATTCGCATAATCCTCATGAGCAATTTTCTTGCACCAAGGCTCATTCCAGCCATCCGGGATAAAGATGCGGTCATAATACATGACATCTGCATCTTGGCAATAGACCTCCTCTGAGATTCTGCCATGCGTCTCTGCAGAGAATAGAACGGCTGGCTTTCCCGGCTCTGCATATGCAGCAACTGTCTTGAAATAAGCGCCTCTCTTTCTCCCCTGCAGGAGCTTTAGGATGCCTTCATAGCCTAGCGAATGAGAAATGAATTTTGCATAGACTCCTGGGAAATTCCGGAAAGCTTCAAAGAAGATTCCAGTGTCCTCAACTACGACTGCCTTACCCTGCTCAGCCGCAACCTTCTCAGCTGCATAGCGTGACACTTCTTCCAGTGTATCTGCCTGTATCTCCGGCTTGTCAACCTTGATCTGCTCAATCTCAACGCCGAGCTTTTCCATGGCGTTCCTGACCTGCTCAAACTTGTGCCGATTTCCTGTGAGAAAGTATAGTTTCATAATCCTGCCTTCCTAGATAATGACAATACCCTTTCATGCACTTTTCCATTGCTGAATATAAGCCCGGGATCATTGACATTCCCCTTTTTGCCCCTGAGTGTGGTAAACTTTCCTCCAGCTTCCTGCACAAGCACCATGCCTGCTGCAACATCCCATGGATGCGTCTTCAAGGTTACATACGCGTCTATGTTTCCTGAAGCAAGGTTGGCAAGGCTATAGGTTGCACAGGCAAATGCGCGCAACCTGTTTTTTTCAGGTATCATGATCCTCATTAAGCTTGTAGTAGAGGAGCGGGTCGCCTGCTCAAGCTCTATCATAAGGATATACCTTTGCTTTGAAGTTCTGGAAGAGACATGGATCTTCTTTCCATTCAAGTATGCGCCTTTGCCTTTTTCGGCATAATACATCCTACCCTGGAACGGGATATAAATTACGCCTGCTATTATTTCATTGCCATACGCGAGTGCTATGGAAATTCCAAACTCAGGGAGGTTGTGAATGAAATTATGGGTGCCGTCAAGGGGATCAATATACCACGTATATTCACTGCCATGCTGCTCAATCTCGGCCTCTTCAGAGATTATATTAAAAGAGGGGGTCGCCTGCTTTAATATCCTTTTTATCAAAGTCTGGCTCTTAAAATCCGCATCCGTGACATACGCTAACCCGTGCTTGCGGTATGAAACAACTTTTTTGCCGAACTGCCTCAAGAGCAGTATGCCTGCTTTCTTCGCCGCCTTTTTCGCCACTTCAAGATGCATTGACATGTTTACCGCTTCTTTTTCCCTGGAGAAACATCCTTGCTGCCTTTATAAAATTTCCTGTCAATGTGCTCGGCAAAATATCCCAGCTTCCTCTCTGCCTCGTACAGGAAATATATAGTGCCGAAGCCGTAGAACAATACAGTGAGTATGAGGAACAGCGCAAAATAAAGCAGGAAGAAGGCTTCAGAGGCGTGCAGGAAGCCTGAGATAGCCTTGAGGTAGAAGATTGCAAGATCCTTGAGGAAGAGGAATACATACCTCAGCATAAAAAGGGCAAAGGGAATGAATGAAAGATAGACCAATGCTTTCTTTAGGGATGTAAAGTAATGCAGCGCAATGAACACAAGGATGAATGTAACTAATGATGCCATCATGATATATTCCGGATTTATGGAAGCGGCAAAGGAAACAGGATTGATGCGGATGTCCACTCCAAGAAGCGTAGCCTTTGAGATTGAGCTGAGCCTGAAGATTGGCGCAAGGAAGAACGGCAGCAATGAGGCAAGGAAGAGCGCCAGGATGCTGTGGGGAACTTTCATCTCTTTCCCGGCATAGTAAAGATACCATATGTACAGCGGAAAGGCCATGAGGAATGTTATGGCTATGAATTCAGCAGCATACAAATAGAGGAATACGAATTTCCCGGAAAGAGGCAGCGGCGCAATGTCTGCCGCGGCAAGGCTGAACAGGGTGGGATGGTTTGAATCCAAGGACCCAAGATAACTTACAGAAGGCTGCCCTATTAATAATGGCATGATAAACACTACAAAATCAGTCAGGAGGTGCAATACCAATATTCCTGAGAGCGCAATAAAAACATGCCTCCTTGATTCCAATGATTCAAAGATCTTATCTATGAACTTTTCTGATAGGGTATTGATTTTTCTGAAGAGCCTGTATTCTGACAGATGGGTGGTGTGCTTCCGTATTATAATTATTGCCAGAATTATTGAAAGGAGTGTAATGGCATCATCACCCAGGTAGCCAATCCATTCTATGAAAAGGTTGAATAGCATGATAAAGAATGCAACTAGTACAAGGAATACTGTAATGAATCGGGCAAATATTTTGCTTGCTGTTTTTGGAGGCTCTCCCTCTTCATGTATAAGATGCATGATGCTTGGCTTCCTGATTGAGAGCCTCTTGGCTGTGTAGAATGCAATAAGGATGATAAGTATTCCTCCTGCATAGAAGCCGAGCTTTTCTATAATTATGATATGCTTCAGCATGAACTTAAAGTAGTCTGTCAAGAAGATGCTTTCCCTTGCCAAGTCCTTGATGATGACGAAATTATTCTTTAATACCAGCAAGAAGAACGCAATGATTATCAGGATATCCTCCCTTGGGTTTTTGTGGCCGAACATGAGCTTGGTCAGGCTGAGATGGTACAGGAGCAGGCCAATGACAACCCATGCAATGAGCTTGTCAACGTATTCAAAGTCTGCAGGCAATACTCCAAAATATCCTGAGATATCAGACCATAAGAGGTAAAGAAGCAGGAACTCCTCAAAGAAGAGCCTGTACGGTATCCTGCTCTTGCTAGCCTCATGTTCACCCCTTTTAGTCATCTGTAAGTGTTTAAGAAGGAAAGTATAAAAAGGTAACGAACCAAAACCTTTAAATTCTCGTAACCTAAAAATACCACTAATGCTGGACTTCAACTACAATCAAAGCACCAGGATGACGATAGCCTCTATCCCTTTAGTTATTGCGCTGGTGCTGCTCGTCCCTTTATTCAATGAAGAGGCTATAACCATAGGGGCATCAGGGATAAGGCTTGCGCCGGTTCGCGACAATTCGTTTTTCGTGCTCAGCCTGCTGGGATTCATGCTGGCCTATGCCCTGCTGCTTAGCTTTTTCTTCTCAAAGGACCTGAGGGCATGGTTACACGGCATAAGAAAAGAGCATGAGCCTATGCGGCACGTTACCGTGAGGAAGAAAAGATAATTATTTTTTCCTGTACCCAAATAGCTTATCATATTTCTTATGGTCCATAAATTCAAGAACAAACGCAATAATCTTAACTTCGTCACCTGTAATTGTGTATAGTAATCTCCAATAACCCACTAAATCAATCTTCCACAATCTATCAGTGCCATATTTATCAATCAAGCTTTTAGGTATGTTCCTTCTTGGGATATGGGTTCCATGTTGCGGATCTATCTTTAGATTGCTCTTTTCCCGCTCTACCGCCTTAAGCAACTGCAGGTTAAATGAATTTTCCCTCCCTTGCTCTTTTTCCAATAAAACTTGTTTCTGTAATTCAAGGTAATCTATATTTGATTCTTCGGAGAATTCAACCCATACCTCTTTCATCAAGCCACTCTCACTGCTCTTGCCAGAAGTTTCCTTAGTTTGGGATTATCGTTTTGGATCCAAGTTATCCCTTTTGAACCTGTTACTATTTTTCCGCTATCCTCTAAATAGTCAAGGATAAGATTTAATGTCTGGTGCATTATTTTGGTTGGCAATCTTCTCTTCAGTTCATTCTTGGAGATAACAGTATCTGCAGCTTGCAGCACTTTTTCTACTTGAAGTACAGTCTTTAAGTTTGGATAGTGCAATATTTTTGCCATTGTTATATAAGTCTATATGTCTAATAAATATATATAATATATAAACTTTTCTATTTTTTAATATCAACATAATCATACTCAACTTTCCTTACCGGCAGAGTAGTCCCTAAATCAAAGACATTGCCTGAGAAATCACGCGCATTGATAGTAAGCTCAATCATCCTAAACTTGTCATCGCAGGAGGCAGTCGCAAGCAGCGTGCCTAGCTTCTCAGAGCCTAAATAAATGATTCCTGAAGGCTCGCAGCGCGCATATACCCGGACCGCAGCCCTATTTCCCAGGCCTTTTTCAAATTCAACGTGCAATAACTCGTTTACATCAACGCTTTCCTCATCATCATCCTGCGCCATTACCTTGTCCAGGGCATCTTCGCTGCGCTGGTGGCCAATATCAGTAATGTATGCCACCCGCAGGTCTATCGGCCGCTGGCTCACGTTCTTTCCCGGCTTCCTGTTGACGCCAGCATCTTCCTTCTTTCCTTTCACGCCAACGCCCTTGAACTGAGTCTTGCAGCTTTCCTCAATCCGCTTCTTGATCTCGTAATATTTTTCCTCGTCACCTGAGCCTGAGAATTCCCACATGATAAGGGGATCTGCTTCAAGGATGGAAGGCGGCTCTGAGAATATTATATCGCCGCGCTCCATAGAGCGTTTTAGCTCTTCAACAGCGCATTTAGGGATCTGCTCTACAAACCTGAAATTTCCCTGGCATTTACGTATGGTAACCCTTGTCCTGTCAGAGGTGTTGCTTTCCACGATGCTGCGGCTCAGGCACGCATCATTTGGATCAATGACCTCATTATCGCCTATATTTATCTCGCTCTGGATGTCAGCCAGCAGCTCGTCAAGGTCCTGGCTTGTCAGCTCAATAGGCGTTGCATTGAACGTGCAGTCATACAATCCTGATTTGGGATATACCCTTGTGCCGCTTCCTTTTCCCTCAAGGACAAGCTCAACCTTGTTGTTGCGCGGCCTTAAGCATAAGTAATAGGGTGTGCCGAGGTCAAGGTTCGGGATATAGAGGTCTTTCGCCACCTGCCGCTGCTCTACAAGGAACATATTTTTCTGGAGCTTGCCTTTCAGCGCATTTACAATAGTCGGATATTCCTGGAATTCTGAGAAGCTCACATCTTTGGATGCGTCAATCAGGTATAGCCTCTCCAGGTCGCAGAGGCCATAAGTCTTTTCTTTCCTGCTGCCTGTGAATGATGCCTGCTGCTGTGTTGCTTCAGAAAGGTCAATCTGCATGCTGAGCAGCTTTGAATCGCAGCCCTTGTCAGTGAAGAAACTCACAGCCTTGTAGCCTATGATGGCGATAGAGCCTAGTATCACCAGTGCAAAGATGAAATTCATGGGCTGCGACATAAGCTGGGCTTTTCTCATGGGCACACCCATTCTGAGCATTGGCCAAAGAGCCATTTCCACCACTGGCAATTCTCTTTTGTCTTTTTATAGCAGCATCTGCCGCTCAGGCATTTCAAATCACCGCAGTATTTAATGAGCGAGCTTGTCCCGCAGCTATCAGTATCGTATACATTATTGCCCTCGCACCGCCTTACAGGCTTGCCTGTGCATGAGCATTCAACCTGTGTCCAGGTATTTGCCTTGCAGGTTAGCTCTGGGGCCCCACACTTTTTCTTGTGGTAACCTCCATACAAGCATATTGGCGCGTCAGCGCTCCATCCCGCAGCAGTTGAGCAGGTATTGCAATTGACTGAGTCAAAACAGGTGGTGCTTGCCCAGTATTTCCTTATAGTTTCTCCAGAATCGCATTTGGGGTTATCCCCACTAATAATCTTTGTGGAATAAGCAGAAGACTGGGGAGGCTCTGGAGGAGGCGGCTCAGGTTCTTGCTGGGGCTGTGTCTGGGGCTGAGGTTCAGGCTGCGGTTGTTGCGCAGGCTGCGGGGGAGGAGGCGTGGGTGGAGGCTGAACCTGCTGGACTTGAACTGTCTTCACAGTTGCCCTCACTGTCGTATAAGCGCTGTACTGCCCGTCATAAGCGCTGATTGAGATGTCTGAATAGCCATCCTCATTTTTCTTAACAACACAGTCAAGATTGTTTATAGAATCAACATAGCAGGATACCAGCCCAGGATTGGTCTGCGCGATTATTGAATAAGTGAAAGTTTTGGGATCATTATCGTCTGAAACAAACACCCAGAGGTTTGCTATAACATTATCCCTGCCGCCGTTATCATTTGTTCCCAGACCCTGCAATGAGACTGCAGGCAGCGCTGCAAACTGGGGAGCCTTGTTTATGTGCTGAACATTAAGCGTGTATTGCTGGACTGCTGAAGTCCCCCTATCGGAAACCTGCACTTTTACAGTAAATTCCCCTGACTGCTGTGGAATGAAACTAATTAATCCTGCTTCATCAATTGACATCCCTGCAGGATATTCCAGCAAGGCGTATTTAAGGATGTCATGCTCTATCTCAGCCTCAAGGTCAGTGGCAGTCACCTGATAGTTATACTGCTGGTATTGGACAGCCTGAGTAAGGGGTGTTGAAGTTATCACTGGCCCATCATTTACCGGATGGACTGTAGCAGTTATTGCCTGGACTGTCGCCTGCGCCTGGTCCTGCACAGTGATATAAAGCTTTTCAGCACCATTCCAATCCGGATTTGGAGTCAGCACCAGGATGAATCCGTCAAGCTCTGCACGAAGGTTTGCAGGGGATGCTATGCTCACCCTCAGTTCTTTCTTTAGGTTATCAGGGTCAGAAATATATGGAGCTAGGTCTGTTGTCAATGCATCATCTTCTGAAAGGAACAGGTCAGGCAGGGCGAGGATTGGCGGGTCATTATTGATTGCCTCTTTTGAATCTACAAAGTTCTCAGCCAGGCCTACACCATCAATCAGTTCCTTGCAGCGCTCCTTAAGCTCAATATCAGGTATGAAATAACTTGCCTCCTGCCTGCCCTCTATTGAAGCGAAGTGCCATGCTATTACAGGGTCTGCAGTGACTACCTCGCCTTGATCCTCAATCTCATAATCTGTCAGGAAGCTCAGGCATGCTTTTGGGATGTCCTCTATGTAGATGAAATTGTCAATAACCTTGCGGTTCTTCGGGCGTATCTTTATCTTGACTTTAGTGCCTGTCTCTAATTTTTGGAATTCCCGGTCAATCTCTACACGCTCCTCTGTCTCATTAAAACGCTCAAATGCTGTCCTTGCATCCAATCCGTAGCTTCGTGCCAGGTATTCTGCTGAGTTTCCTATGATGCTGCTTGCCTTATCAGCGCCCGGCTGTACTGCAATCTCTTCCGGAAGGCTGTAATCAGTGCAGTCATATCCTGTGCTTTTGTATTTCTCTGTATGTGACAATGAAACACCGTTTCCCTCACCCTGGATAAGAAGCTCAAGCCTCTTTACTCCAGTCGTGTTGAAGCACTGGTAATACGGATGGCGCAATGAGAGTTGGCCTATGTTGAAAGAGGCAAATAACCTACCTTTCCGAAGGATAAAGAGGTTATCTGTCGTGCTGCCGAAAAGGCTGTTCTGGATCTCAGCACTCTGGTTAAATGCATCCTGGGGAATGTTCTGGGCAGCATCCACAAAGTAGATCGCATCGGTGTCGCAGGAATAGGTATAAGAACGCTCCATGACTGAGCCCTGCCGTGAAGCAATCTCAGTGAAATCTGAATCAACATTGCTCTTCAGAGTGATGAGGGCAGTCCTGCATTGACTGTCCTGCACGTAATTGTATATCTTGACGCCAGCCAGGGCTGCTATTGCAAAGCCAAATGCAATATAGAGAAACATAATCGGATGCACAGCTAGCTGAGACTGCCTACCTCCTCTTTTCCACGAAAATCTCCTGATTTTCGGGACCCAAAATTCCTTTTGGAATTTTGTGGTTACCATTGGGAGATATACTTGAATATGGGTTTTATATATGTTTCTAGATGTTTTAGTAAGGATTTCGAGAGGTAATTAAAACTAAATTTTTGGTGCTTGACTTGAGACGAGATAAATCTCGTCTCACTGGGCGAGTGGTCCCCGTACAGCAAATTGACTTCCGGAAACGGGGACATGGATATACAGTATGATCAGTTGCAAATTAGCAGTAAGAAAGTTTTAATACGTAAGACAATTTCACATACACCATGAGGCTCTGGCTGGACATCAACAAGACTGTGGAGCAGAATGCCGCCTATTATTTTGAGAAGGCGAAGAAGGCGCGGAAGAAGGCAGCGGGTGCGCGTGAAGCATTAGCCATGCACCAGAAGAAATTGGAGCAGCTGCAGCGCAAGGCCACTTTTGAGGAGCAGGAAGAGCTGCAAAAGAGGGCTGCAAAACAGAAAAAAGAGTGGTATGAGAAGTTCAGATGGTTTATCTCAAGCGAGGGGTTCATGGTGCTGGGCGGCAGGGATGCTACAACTAATGATATTCTTGTCAAGAAGCATGTTGATCCAACGGATATTATCTTTCATGCAGACATTACAGGCTCTCCTTTTTGCATAATCAAGGCTGAAGGAAAGCAGGTTGGGGAGCAGACACTGCAAGAGACTGCTGTGTTTTGTGCAGCTAATTCGCGGGCATGGAAACTTGAGCTTTCTAACCTAGAGGTATACCATGTGAATCCGGAGCAGGTCAGCAAAGATGCGCCTTCCGGAGAATACATCGGGAAAGGGGCATTTATGATATACGGCAAGAAAAACAAGATGTTTGCAGACGTTAAGATAAGCGTAGGAGTCACTGAAGCAGGGAAGGTGATGGCTGCTGCTGAAAGCGCCTGCAGGAAGCATTGCGCGTATTTTGTGACAGTAAAGCCGGGCAGGCTAAAAAAGAGCGATGCTGCCAAGAAACTGCAGAAAATGATTGAGCAGCACACCAAGCAAAAAATAAGCCTGGATGATATAATGGCAGCCCTGCCGCCAGGAGATTGCTCTTTTGAAAAGTAGTATATTTATGTATACTTAATTTTAAAAAGCCTTATACCTATTAATGTATATTCTGAATGCACTAAAATGAGATGCAAAACCTGTAACAAGCCTATTAGGCGTTCAGCAAACCCATTTACAGTACTTAGAAGAGTATTCTTTGATGAGAATAAGTTCTGCAGCGAGGCATGCGCCCGGCAATTCAGCGCAGGCAATGAATCTAAGCAGGATCTGGAGCAGAAGCTTGTAGCGGATGCAGTGCATATTGCGCATGAAACTGAGACACCGCAGGCCATTGAAAAGATAGATGAGCTTAAACAGCAATACGTTCAAAAGCCAAGGCAGGTGCATTACCATTATTCTATCAGTATCCCAATAAAGCAAAAGGTATGGGAGCTGAAAGGGCCTGCAGAGGAGCAGGTGGCATTTGACAAGGCAGCAGGGGAACGTCTCAACCCGCTGCAGCCGCTGAAGCCGATAAAAGCCTACTGGGAAACAGATGTCATAAAAAAGATATTGAACAATATTGCGGAATTCTTCTCGCTGAGGGATATATACAGCGACCAGTATCTCAGCTATTCTTTCTCATACCAAAAGGAGCAGGATGCGTACGCAACACTTCTCTGAACTCCCTGAATTTGTGCATCACTAATTTTAAAAAAGCCAGGGGATTAGGTTAAATAAGATTTCTTTTGACTATGGCAACAATAAGGAAAACATTGGCTAAAAAGGGCTTGAAAGAAAAAGCTAGAGCTCTTGAGAAGTCTTTTGGAGGCAGGACAAAATCTAAATTTCTGAAGGCATTGCCGCGCGCCAAGCCTTCAGAAAAGGGCGATGTTTCCACTGCCATACGGAAAGTCAAGCAGAAAGCAGGGTTTTCCATGCAGGTGGATGTATCTACAGAGACCAGGATTCCAGGCGAAGGAATTCCAGGCGAGGCACCAGGAGCATTTGAGAAGATGCAGGAGAATGTTGGAATAGATGAGCCGCGGACAGCGCCTGCTCCACAAGGCAGTGAGAATCAGAAGGGATACAGAGTTGAGACAGCGCCTGCGGGATACAAGCAAAGCCCTGAGCCATACGAGGCAAAGAAAGCTCTTGAGGAGCAGACAAGGCAGAAGGCAGAGGCAAAGACATCTCAGGAAAAACAAATTGACGGGACAGGGCCAGTAAAGCCTCCCATGACACCAATGCCCGGATTGCCTTTCCATCCAGACACTATGGACCACCAGCTTGCAGAAGGTCAACCCTTAAAAAAACCTGCACCTATCCCACAATTTGATACAAGATTCATGACAAGGGATGATAAAATTCCGCACCCTGAAGAGATAGTCAAGCCAAGCGAACAATTTGTAAAACAAGGATTAACTCTTGAAAAGCAAAAGGTGCACTATGCCCCATTTCCAACTACGCCTGAGCAAAGGGCATTTATGCCAGAAGAAATGAAGAAACAAAGGATTGATCCAGATGCTGCAATGCAGCCGGAGCGGCAGACTATCCAGCAGTCACCTTTCCCGCTGGAGACTGGCCCGCAGCCCAAGGAGATTGGGGATGTCATCAAATCGGAATATGACAAGCTGCTGAAAAGGCCGCAGCCAGGAAAGTAAAGTGTTAAAGGTAAAGTATAAAAGCCCATTAAACCTATCTGCCAATCGATGCCTAAACTCATAACTAAGAAGCTCCTAAAGATTCCAAAGCGGCCGAAACCAAGCCATAAAGGTGATGGAGGCTATGTTTTCTGCATAGGAGGAAGCAGGGAATATACAGGGGCTATTGCACTTGCTGGAGCGGCTGCGCTAAGGAGCGGATGTGATTTGGTGAGGATAGCTGCGCCTGAAAAGGTTGCATGGGCAATTAATGCGTTTTCTCTTGACTTGATCACCCTTAAGCTGAAAGGAGAGCATATCGGCCTGGAGCATGCGCCTATAATCCTTAAAGAAGCTGAACGGCATGACGTTGTGCTGATAGGCAACGGGCTCGGCCTGCACCCTGAGACCAGCAAACTTGTTAATTTCCTGATTGGAAAGATACGCAAGCCGCTGGTGCTGGACGCAGATGCACTCAGGATGGTAAACCTGGGCGAATTGAGGAATACAATCCTCACGCCGCATCATAACGAGCTTGAGAACCTGCTGCAGAATTCCGGCTGCGGGAAGATTAATGCGCTTAAGACAATGGAAGCTAAAGTGAAAGAGTTAAGCAAGCAAAAATACATCGGGAATAATGTGCTTGTCGTTAAGGGAGCTGTTGATTATATCATTGCCGCAGGAAAAGTTTTTGCCAACAAAACAGGCAATCCAGGAATGACTAAAGCAGGAACAGGAGACGTACTGGCGGGATTATGCGCAGGGTTCCTGGCGCAGGACAAGAAAAGGAACTTATTGCAGGCAGCTATCAATGCTGCGTATTACAATGGGATGATTGGCGACCAATTATTGAAAAAGAAAAAAGGGTATAGTTTTCTAGCGAGCGATATGGTTGAGGAGATTGGTAGATTGAGGAAGCAGAACTTCTGATTCTGCTTTATTCTGCTTGTAGAAAGCTTTATATACTTCTTGTTACAAATCCGTAACTAAATTGACTATAAATTGTTACAAATTAGTGCAAATAGTGCAATATCCTGCTAGGTGGCATGCTGCGTGACTAAACGGGTCTCTATCTCAATTGACAAGGAGCAGGCAAGGATACTGAGCAGCCTGTACGGGCTGGGAACGAAAGATGCGGAGAAAGTGAAGAATATCCTGATTGCATACTTATCAGAAAAGGGTTTCCTTGCAGAGTATAACCGGAGGTTCAAGAAAAGCTAGGGAAAGAGACTAATAATTTGGAGACTCAGCCGAGATAAATCTCGGCTGCTGTGAATAGTTGCGGAACTATCGTTCCGAAACAAAGGAATTGTGCCCAATTCCTAGTCTCGAAACATAGTTTCGAAACCCCCGAAATGCAAAGCATTTCGATGGTCCCCGAACAGAAAGCTTACAGCGAGAATCGGGGACAAATTGGGCGCGCATTTCGCGCCAGTCATGCACATATAGTAGAGTAATAAAAAAAAAGCAATGCAAAGAAAAGGAAAAAGCACAAAAGAGATTACAAAAATAGACAAGCTCACCACAAAGTGAGGGGTTGACGGAGCTGCTCGTCCAGGCTGGGCGGGCAACTCCCCTTATAATCCCTTATAAAAAGAGGTTCGCATGAAACTGAAGGATCTGGCAGAGCTGATGGGCATTTCAGAAGCTGAAGCTGTCACAATGCTGAAAAAACAGGATGTCATTGAGCTGAACCTAAGGGATAAGGGGGCAAAAGAGGAAAAGGATTCGGGAAGGCTGGAGATGGTGTAAGAGATGTTACATGGAGCTTGACTTGTTTTTTACGCTGGGGATTGTACTTATCTTTGCAACAGGTGTAGCAATTATTATCAGGTTTTTCAAACAGCCACCTATCCTTTCATACATTTTAGCCGGGCTTGTCATCGGGCCGTCTGGCCTGGCGCTAATTGAAGACATAGAAGTCATCAACACGCTCTCACTTTTAGGCATAGCGTTCATGCTTTTCATTGTTGGGCTGGAGTTAGACTTTAGAAAGCTGCGCCAGGTCGGAAAAGCTGCGGTCATTGCTGGTATTGCACAGATTGCGGCGACAACATTCCTGGGCTATTTGCTGGCACTATGGCTTGGCTTCAACCACATAGTATCATTGTATGTATCGCTGGCGCTTGCGTTCAGCAGCACGCTTATTGTAGTAAAGATACTCTCAGATAAAAAAGAGATTGAGACCCTGCACGGCAGGCTTATGATAGGCATATTGTTAGTGCAGGACTTTGTTGCAATACTTGCGCTTGCGCTGCTTGCAACCGTAGGCAGCTCTTTCCAGATATATCCGATATTTATTGCTCTTGTAAAGGGGGCTGTATTGTTCAGCTTGACTGCATTGCTTATCTGGCTCGCTCCTTACTTATTTTCAAGGATTGCAAAATCGCAAGAGCTGCTTTTCTTAAGCTCGGTCTCTTGGCTTTTTATTATGATTTTTCTGGCAGATTTTCTTGATTATTCCATTGCCATAGGCGCATTTCTGGCAGGGATCAGCCTTGCAGCCTCTCCATTTCACATCGAGATTGTTGCAAAAGTGCGATCTTTACGTGATTTCTTTGCCACAATATTCTTTGTATCTCTTGGCATGCAGATTGTGCTCGGAGCGGCATTGGGATATATCTGGATTACAGTTCTATTTATACTGCTTGTTATGGTAATAGACCCATTAAGCGTCATGATCCCGCTTTCGCTCATGGGATATGACAAGAAGATTTCATTCCTTTCAAGCATAGGCATCTCACAGCTTAGTGAGTTTTCCCTGATATTAATTGCGCAAGGTTTTCTGCTTGGGGTTATATCGCAGGAGGTCGTCTCTGTTGTGATGGTTGTCACCGCAATAACCATTGCATTCACCACATATCTCATGCAGTACCAGGAAACAGTATATAGGGTATGCAAGCCATATCTGGGGTTCCTGGATTTGCTGAGGTTCCGGAAAGAGGAGTATGTATCTAAAAAAGCTGATCGCTATGATGTCGTGCTGGCAGGCCACAACCGGATAGGGTATAGCATACGGAGAAAGTTAAAGAATCTGGATATGAAAGTGCTCGTTGTAGACTATAATCCTGAAATTATTGAGAAAATAAGGGATAAGCAAACCTTTACGCTTTATGGGGATATAGGTGATGAGGAGGTGCTTGACGCCATTGATTTCAAGCATGCAAAGATGGTGGTTTCAACTGTTCCAAGCATTTATGACAGCTTGCTGCTGCTGGAAAAAGTTAAAGATGCAAATAAGAAGGCAGTTATCATGCTTACTGCAAATTCAATAGAAGATGCGCTTGAGTTGTACAAGGCTGGAGCAGACTACGTAATATTGCCTCACTTTTTAGGAGGGGAATATGCCTCAGGACTTCTTGAAAGGTTCACTGGCAAAGCAAGCAGCGTCCTTCCCTACAAGCTGCAGCACATCAAGGAGCTTGTCTTAAGGAAGGAGATTGGGCATGAGCATCCGCTCCATAGCTGAGGCACTATGGAACTGCGGGCGTTGCGGGCAAAAGCAAGGGCAATTGAGCCTTCTGTCAGGATAGGCAAGTTCGGGGCTACTCATACAACCATTGAAGAGATAAAGCGGCAGCTCAAGGCAAGGAAACTGGTCAAGATAAAGCTGCTGAAGAATGCACCGGTTGAAGACGTCAAAGCACTGGGAGCAGAGCTTGCAGTGAAAACTGCAGCGCAGCTGGTTGATGTAGTTGGGAGGGTTGTTGTTCTGTACACGGAAGGTTAGGTGGGAAGAAATAGCAGTATCTCCAGCACAATCAAGACGACAATAGTGAATTCAAGCAGCAGGTTATAGTTCTCTGACATCCTGTGGGCTATCATCTCGTAGATGTCTTTCAGCACATTGAGCTTCTTCTCTACATTGCTGCGCCAGCGCTCCAGGTATAATTTCCTTGCAGCCATGTCATAGACCCTTGCTGAATACCAGTCGCCGTACAGCTTCAGCGAGTTGTCAATGCTGTCCAGCTCAATGACGCTCTGCGTCCTCACCTTGATGATGTCCTTCATGAATTTTGAAAGCCTGAAGAATGAGCGCAGGCCGCCTGGCTCAAGCTGGTCCTTGATCTTTCCGATGTCGTCCTGCAGGCTATTGTCCAGCAGCCTGAGATTAAGCAATTGAACATTTGCCAGCTCTATGATTGAGATGGTATCCTTGAACTCACCCTCCTTGTCAAACAGGAATGCGCCATCCCATTCAATAATGGTCAGGTCTTCCTTTCCATAAGTGATGCGGTTCAGTAGCGTGCTATCAACCTCTTTCTGAGTCAATCCTGACTTCTCGTCTTTAAGGAGAGCTGCAATTGTATTCTTATTGGCATTGATGTAGCCCTGCGCATTGTCATAATCCTTTTTCAGGTAAAATGTGTATTCCTCAAAAAAGCTGGAAGGCTTGTACTTCTTTGCAAACTTCTTGGACTCCTCTGACAAAAGCTCCTTAAAGTCAAGGATTGCCTGGGCTGTCTTAAAATCAAAATATGTCTCTGCCTCCACAATCAAGTTATCTTCAAAGACCTTCAACATGAAGGTGACCTTCTTCCCTGCTATCTCCTTCGCGACGCCCTGCTCAAGAATCCTGAACATCGGGAAGTATTCCTCATAGTTAGGGGAGCTTCTTGCAGGCTTGACTACCTCTGGCTTAGCCTTCTCAATCTCCTTCGGTATTGAGTAGATTAATGTGTGGACTATTGTTGCTCTCATAGTGTTATTGAAGATACGGTGTCTTTTATAGTTAATGTTTCAAAAATCAGGGATTTTTGAGACCAGGAAATCTTTGATTTCCTATGGAGATTATATATTAACAGTAATATATAGTTTGCTAATGTGTGTATAGAGAGTAGGGATTTGGTCAGTTTAGGCATAAAACTTTATATATAAGTTTCTTCAGGAATTAACATTAGGGTTTTAAGATGGGTTTAGAAGGAGTTCATCTGGGTATGCCGAATATAGAAGTATATGAAAGGCATGGCTTTCACTTGCGCGGCGAATATGTTACTTTGAATGGTCAGCAGGGATCAGGGCCTGTGACTGCGCGCTTTCAAAAGACGGGCCATATTAAAGATCCTAATAACCTTGCATATGCAGTTGCCCAAGCATTCAACGTTGTTTCAGATGGTCTTTATTCAAGAAAGGAAGGGGATCATACAAAAGTAGTAGGCTATATTGCACAAACAGAAAAACCAGTAGCTTCGGTAACTAGTGAAGATAAACACTTAATTGTAAAGTTTTACAGAAACAGGCAAGTCAGCCCGTTTGATGTTCTGAGGGTGTTGAGCAGACTTTGAGAATTATGCTTGGGTCTTTTCTTCCAGAGTGCCTTTGCCTGCGATAGCAGCTCTTGCTAAAGCAAGATTTGAAGATGCGAGCTGGCTATCTGATTCTGCGCGCTGGAAATCTGCATATGCACGTGCACGCTGAACATTGATATCTGCAGCTTGCCTTTTGGCATCAAGATACCATCTGCTATTCTTGACTGCGCCCCATGCGAGGCCTGTCAAAAGAGCTAATGTAAGGAAAACATCACCATATACACCGCCCCACTGCTTCTCAAAAGCTCGGGAGTATTCTGGCTCAGGCCTAACTTCAGCTTTGTATTCTTCAGGCTTTGTACGTGTGACAAAAGCCCATGCCTTCCGTGTGGTGTTAATTGCTGTCTCTTTAGCGCTGTCATATACTCGTTGGGCCGCTTGCTTAGCGGCAGCTGGAGTATTCATAGTGGCATCAACACCTTGCCCTGCAACTGTCAAAATAAGCTTGCCAGTACCACCGGCAGCTGCCCCTAAAATACCATGACCGGCTACACCAGCCCCGTATAAAAGACGCTCATTTCTAAGACTATATGGTTTAGTAATATCTGTCAAAGGATTATCTGATCCAATATATGGATTTTTTGTCATATACTATAAACACATGTTTTCTACTATATAAATCTTATGATTTTGTTATTACCTATTAGTAGTATAATTACTTAAAAGATTCAAACAGAAAACTATATAAAGCACCTAAATAGTATACTAGTAGCTAGTCAGTACTACAGTAAAAGAGGGATACCATGAAAATGTAACCATTTTCAGGGTCTCAAAAATGGAACATTTTTGAAATGGCATCAACACTAATAACGGCTAAGCCTACTCCTGCGCTCACGGTAAAGCCGCGGATGACCAAGGACGAGTATTTCAAGCCTAAAGGGCAGTACGAAGAAGAGATCATGGAAGAGGGGAAGGACCAGATGGTCAAGACAGGCTACCCCAAGCCTACCAAACGCTACCGCCTTGTATATGAGACATTCTCTGCCAGTCTTGAGGAAACGTATTTCTGGGTACTGAACTACCTACGCTATGATCTTGGGTGCCAGGTTGAGAAGATAACTGATGTGTTTGTAGGGACAGAACATTCAACATTCTTTGGCGTTTCCCAGCAGCGCATAGGGTTGCAGCAGGACAAGGTAAGCCAGTTTCTTGCGACCATCGGCAAGATGGTAAGGGAATTGTTCCAGCTGGTAAGGGAGCTTCGCATATTGGATGAGAGGCTGCATTACTACGCAGACTCTTACGATGAAAAAAGCAGGTCACGGGAAAGCGCGGAAATCACGCTAAAAGGAGTATTCATTGACCAGGCAGAGGGCGGGGCAAAGAATCCTGCATCTGTGTTCGGCATGGCACGCGAGCTGCAGTTCACCACCCTGCCTGATTTATTCTTCAGCGTGCATCCACTGAGAACAGATGATGTTGACAGGGTTGTTGAAAAGCTAGACTTCAACCGCAAGGTGAAGGAAGTATTGAAGCGGAAGCTGCGCAGCTACCTTGAATGGAAAGAGCATACTTACAAGGAACTCAAGTCAAGAAGATTATTTACGCTGCGCTACCTCAGGCAGCATTTTGACATAATCAAGATGTACATGATGTGGGTCAAGCCGTATCTCAGGAACATAAAGCGCATGCATTCTGAAGTTTTGGAGAGCCAAAAGGAAACGTCGCCTGACCTGATCACGGCGTTTGAAGGGGCTGTCATAGAAGTTGAGCTATTATGCAAAAGGCTTCCGAGAACCAATAAGAAGTACATGGGAGTCGCCATCTACAATTTCAGGTTCAGGGTAAGGCCCGAGCTCAAGTACCAGGCAGAAGGCTATCAGAGAGGGCCCATCCACATCGGTGAAATAAAAGTCACCGCAAGAGGCTACGGGTGGAGCAAGGATGATATTGAGAATTACAAGAGGTACAGGGCAGAGGAGGATTTTGAGCTGCTTGCGCTGGTTGACCGGAGCGTGGAGGATGCAATGGTCGCGCTAGGCGACGAGCTGATGAAATACCTTGAGGAAGCAGGCGAGATGGTTGAGCGCAAGGAACCTGAGCAGAAGAAGCCTGCCACTATATACGACCCATTCACTTCAATGTTCAAAGGTTTCGGCGAGCTGTTCGGCCTTGGATCAAAGAAAGGCAAACCCCATGAAAAAGGAATGAGCAAGCTTGCAGTAGTGTACGAGAAGCGCGATGCAGAAAGGGACGCAAGGGGATTCATGTGGCCAACATACAAGAACTACAAGAAAGCGCATGGCATGCTTTCATGGTAAGTAATGTATTGTATTTTATACTAGCAAAAGTAAGAAAACTAGGAAATGTGCAGGACCAGCTCAGCTAAAGCAGAGCTGGACTGTGAACAGTCCCCGAACAGAAAGCTTACCGCCAGAATCGGGGACATATTGCAGTGCGCGAAGCGCATGCCGCGCAGCAGCGCGGTGCAAAGGTCAAAGTTAATACATTTCAAAAAGAAGGTGTTGAATGCTCAAAATAAAGTACAGCAAAAAGGTTGCGCAGATACTTGCGAACCGCGAGCAGGATAAGATCAGCAGGAAGGCTGCCGAGAGGGTCGGGCAGAGGCACGGGCAGTTCAGGCAGATAAAGGAAGAATACAGCAGGTACCATAGGGAATTATTGAGGCAGGGAAGGCTGCCGGTGAAGTCAACGGAAAAGGGCTTCTGGGGAGTCTCAGTATGCGATGAGGTGTTTGAATTATTCCAGAAGATTGGCCTTTCGCAGTACAGGAATTTCATTGACCTGGGAAGCGGCGACGGAAGGGTAGTATTGATTGCATCCCTTTTCACGAACGCAACAGGAGTTGAGTGCGACCAGGAATTATTGAGCAAGAGCATTGAGATAAAGCACAAACTGGGGTTGAGCGCAAGCTTCCTTAAAGAGGATTTCTACAAGCACGGCATTGCACCATATGACATGGTGTTCTCATTTCCAGACGAGCCTCTGTACAGGGGCCTGGATGCAAAGCTAAGGAAGGAGCTGCAGGGCAGGTTGATAGTCTACGGGCCGTTTTTAAATACCACAAAGCTGCAGCGCGAGGCAAGCGTCGCAATCAATGGGAATATCTTTCATTTATACAAGAATTACAGCTAAAGACCAGCTCATGAAAAGTCCATATAGTTTATATAAGTTAAAAGCTTTAATTTTAGCATGGCAGATGATATCGTAGCGAAGCTGAAGGAGCTGATGTACCTGCCTCCTGAGGAGCGGCTCAAGAGGCTCAGGGAGATTGAAGAGCGCAACAAGAAAGAGATTGAGGAGGCCCACAAGCTGATGCAGGAGTCCGAGGCAGAGCTTGTTGAGGAGGAGAAAGAGAAAGAGCAGCTCCCTATACCGCAGCTGAAGGCTGTTGATTTTGATACGCTTGTCAGTGAGGAAGAGCGCAGGATTTTTGCCACCAAAAGGCAGGTCAGCGCCAGGAAGAAGGACGATGAAGATGAAAAGCCAAAACGCGCAGAGAAAAAGCTGGAAGAGACACTTGGTTCAGAACCTACACGGCTAAGTCCTGTTGAGCTGGAAGCCCACAGGCAATACCAAACCAGGCTGGCAACAGCGCCAATCAGGGACCTGTACAGCATGGCTTCACAGCTGATTGAAGAGGCAAAACAGCTTGATCCAAACAGGTACCAGCAGCAAGCTCAGGAATTAGTCTCAAAAGCAAGGGACCTGCAATATGCTGCACTCTACAAAGGAAGGGACATGCAGGAAGGCGTGTACAAAGGCAATGAAAGGACTGCTGAACTCATCGACAAGACAGCAAGCCTGACGAAGAATATAATGCAATACATCAGAGGATAGAGCAAAGGAAACAAATAATTTGCAAAGGACGAGCCTGACAAAAGTCAGGCTACTGTGCCAAGGGTCGGCTAATCATCGCCGTGTATCGTGATAGCCGACACATAAGGTTCATAAAGAATAAAATGTCAGCTGTCCGGTGGGTGAGCGGAGCGAACCCGCCTAAAGTGCCAGCTGATTTTCAGCTGATGGAATTCAACACAAACACAGGATATTACATCCCGATGGACCGGGGGTATTTTGAGGCGATGGCTCAGGGCGAGCCGAAGCTGGAGGAGCCCATCGTACCGATACACGAGCTGGGCCAGACAGTTCCAGAGAGAGATCCCAGGACAGGGGCTAATATCCTGCAAACGACTGAAGCTGCCATCAAGGCAGGAGCTGCCAATATACAGTTTGTGCTGACAACGCCGCCTGAATCTGCAATAGGCGGCAGGCCGAAAGCTTATGGAAAAGATGTCAGGGAAGCTATCCGTGAATTGGCGAAGGCGAACGAGGTCATGATTTCCGGCGTTGAATTGCCGACTGCTATCAGCAACTTATCCGGCTATAATCCGCAGAACGGGACTATAAGCGACGACAAAAGATTCCAGGACCTGAACGAGATAAGGGATGCCATCAGGTTTATCGGGGATATCTCCGGCGGGGGCGCTGTTGATGTTGTGTCTATGGAGTTCCCAAGAACAGTTTTTGACGCTACATGGAACAAAAGGAAGTACAACATCAATGGCAAAGAAATCCCTGAATTTGTAGCTTACCCCGAGGAAGAAGAGCGTGCGGTGAAGCATCTGGTAGATGATAGAACCGGGAGAGTCATCCAGGAGATCAGGCTGAACCAGGAAGTGCCGTATCCGGAATGGAAGCGTGCAAAGTCAGATTATGAAGGAGTGGATGACAAGGGAAACAGGGCATCTATCAAAAAAGGCGACTATGTAGATTTTGAAGGAAGAAAAGTGGCGAGGAAAGACAGAGTGCCCGAGATTGATGAAGAAGGGCAGATGATTATCAGGGTAAAGCGATGGAAAGATTTTGAGGACGAAAGGAACGAGCTAAATCGCGAGCTTGAGCAAAAGAAGGGAAGGCGGCTGCGGCCAGAGGAAGAATATACTGTGCAGGAAGCCTTCATGTTCGCAACCACTGAAAGCCAGGAATCCATTGCTCGCGGCTGGGCGCAGATCCATGGGCAGGATGTAAACAAGAAAGTTGCTGAGATTGAAAAGCTCAAGAAATCCCTTGAATTCTATAAAAGAATTGAGGACAATCTGCCAGAAGAGGAGAAATGGAAAGTCATGCGGCAGGTAAGCGATGAAACTGCCCGTCATATAACTGCAGGAGGCCTGCTTCCTGCGAGTTATAAAAAACCAAGTGAAATTATTGAAGATGCGATAAAAAGCATGAGGAATGACATGAACTCAAGGAGGGAGATGAGCCGCGGCCAGCTTCAGCAGGCAGAGGAGGCTGCCATCCTCAGGAGGCACATCACGACAGCCGAAAAGTACGCAAAGCAAAAGTCTGTTGAAGGGTATGCAATTGCAGGCATCTATGCCATGGATGAGACCCATAAGAATCCTAATGTGAAGCGGGATATTTCGGTTGGGCCAGAGATAGGATGGCCCGGAAGCTGGGGAAGCCATCCGACTGAATTCGTGGAACTGATTAAAAAGGCGCGGGATGATATGGTGAAATTCCTTACAAAGCCAGAATTTGAGAAAGAGGTGCTTGATGAGCAGGGCAACCTTCAGAGAGTAAAGGTACATAATCCACATTATAGAGAGATGGATGAAGCTCGCGCAAGGGAAGAGGCGAAAAAGCATATTAAAGGATTGTTTGATACTTCCCACATGGGCATGTGGTACAACCATTTCAGGAGGGTTCCAGGAGAAGGTGAGGAGCAAAGATTGCAGGCGTTCAGGAAATGGTATCTTGATCAGGTGGATATGCTTGCACGCGAGGATGTCGTAGGCTCAATACAAGCAGTTGATTCTGCAAGCGGTGCTCATGGTCATTTGCCGCCCGGGCAGGGAATCTTTCCGGTGGTTGAAGCTGTCAAGAGGTTCAAGGAAAAAGGCTTCAATGGCTTCATTGTCTCAGAAGGGCATGAGGAAGAGCAGTTCGGGCAGGGCAGGATATTGACTCAGACGTGGCGGGCATTTGGAGCGCCAACATTCAGGGGAGGGTACGCGGGAGGCGTGAGCTGGGGGCAGTTCCAGCACAGCTATTCCGGAAGAGCATATTCCCCATACTTTATCTTTGGGGCTTACAGCCCGAGCAATGAGTGGACGCTGTGGAGCCAGGTTCCGTTTGAATGAGAATCATATAAATTATTATGCAGGAACTCTTACCTTTTTCTTAGAAGATTTTTCCAAATGGCCTAATTCCTGTAGAATTAGGTTGTCATACAAATCAATGAGTTGCTTAGCTGCTATATTGTTTTTGTTGATCTTATAAAGCGTAGCCCTGCCTATTTTTCTTGTTTTTATTACAACTCCTAGTTCTAAAAGTTTGGGAACCAAAACATTCAACGTCCCCCAGCTCACACCAGCATTGAGCATATCTGTAAGTGTATAGTCAAAGTCACGGCCTTCTATTATGTACTGCAAAATTCTCATCCTTGGGCTGTCCCCGACATAGTCCAAAAATATTGATTCTTCTTTCATGCTGCATGATAATACCAAACAGTATTTAAATCTTTCTTTATTGTATGTTGATGTACAAGAATGTCAAGAAAGAATTATTAATGAGTTGCCTAAAGGCAAAGGCATGGACGAGACAGATATTTTGAAAAAGCTAATCCTTCAGAGGCTTGCCAGGGCGAATGTCTGGGGAGGAAAACATATATCCCTCTTGACTTTGTTACTAAAGGAATTCCAGAGCATTATAGAAATACTCATAAAGGAAAGAAAGCAGTTGAAAAAGTATTGAAAGAACTCATAAATGCAGAGTGGGTTATTCTTGCGCCAAAGAGAACTGGCAAAGGATCAAATGAGCATATTTCTTTGAATCCACGGAAAGTAAGTGAGATAAAGCAGTTTCTTGAGAGGGTAGGTTGAGCAGGTTTAATTAAAAGCACCAGAATATTCCATCTGGGTCAATAAAGGTGACATGCGGGCATAGTTCCTATGTTTCCGTTTTTCCTTTTCTGCGGGAGTGTAATGCCTCCCATTCCCTTCTACAAATCCCATATTCTTGAAGGCATCGTGCTGCGCCATCTCATGTAATTTTTGATGGGATAAGGCAGTAGAATCTTCATCATTCCTCAGGGCTGGGGGCTGCTGGTATTCTTGCGCATGCTCTTGCGCCGGATGGTATCCAACTGTTTTGCTCGCATCATACTGCGGCTTGAACGGCTCTGCAACCCTGCCATCAATCACAAAATTCCCGTCAGGCCTTTGCCCAATAGAATTTACAGTGCGCTCCAGGCTGCCCCCATCCTTCTTGTCAGGTATTCTCGCCTTTACTTGAGGTAGTTTTTTCCCCTGGTAATCAACTATGCTAGAATCAATCTCTGAAAATGGCGCCCTATACCTGCTTAGCTCTGCAAATGTTTGAATTGCACTCAACCCCACAGTGTCTTTCTTTTATCCGTTGGATATAATATCCAGCCAAACATTTAAGTATATAAAAGTTATGCATAAGGTTATGGAATTCAGCAAGGGGTTGGAAGGAGTTGTGAATACAAGTGAAAACCATGAGCAAGTCTCTAATAATCAGGCTTACAAACAAGGATCTTTGAGATATATTCCTATTGAACCTTCAATGTACTTAAAAATGTTTGAAGACGCAAAAAAAGATATGACTAAGCTGATTCCCTGGAAGGATATTTTCACCTTAAGGAAAAATCAAATGGGAAGCTTGCTTGGCTACACATACTTGGGTTCGCGCATGCTCGTGAAACAAGAGCCTGCTGATTTGCAAGACATGGACGGGGAAGTAAATATACACGAGCACGTACATACTGATAGTGAATATGAGACGCGGGTGATTACAGCTGCAATACTTGGAAAGGATAAAGTTGCAGAATATGTGGAAAAGACAGCAAGAGTAATATATGGCGGGGATAATAGGCACTTTACTAATTAGTTTAATTTAGTAACATATATAAACAATAGCCATCATTATAAATAAAAAAGAGGGGATATTATTGGAGTTTAAGATAGAAAAAAGAGATAATCCTAATACCAAGAGCTATTCTAAGGAAGATTATGAGCTTGCAAGGAAGTTCGGCGAAGAATTGAAGAAAGAAGTTGGGGATTTTCTAAAAGCAGTTATCCTGTTCGGCAGCGCTGCAAGAGCCAGCGCACATACGCAGATATATGAGCGGGACATTGATGTCCTTGTAATAGTGAATGACCTCACGCTCATCCTGAACAAGGAGGTAATCACCGCGTACAGGATTATTGCAGAAAATGCAGCATCAAGAGTCTCCAAAAGGCTGCATATCACAACCCTGAGATTGACTGCGTTCTGGGAGTATGTACGGAATGGCGATCCAATAGTGATAAATATGCTGCGGGACGGCGTGCCGCTCATTGATGAGGGTTTCTTTGAGCCGATACAAGTTTTGCTGGGTCAGGGAAGGATTAGGCCATCGCAGGAAGCCATCTGGACTTACTTTGCACGGGCTCCCATGACAGTCAACAGCTCAAAGTGGCACGTGATGCAAGGAGTGATTGACCTTTACTGGGCTGTCATTGACTCAAGCCATGCCGCGCTCATGTCCCTTGGCGAGATCCCGCCGACACCAGAGCATGTCGCAGACCTGATTGACGAGAAAATGGTAAAGACCAAGATGCTTGATAAGCGCTATGCTGACGTGATGCGGAACTTCTACAAGATTTCCAAAATGATAATGCACCGCGAGATAAAAGAGGTTTCCGGGCAGGAGTATGACAAGTACCTGAAGGAAGCGCAGGCATATGTCGGCGTGATGCAGAAGTTCATTGAGAAGCGGGAGCAGTCCGGGTATCATAAGCGGCAGAAATAGTTTTTAATTGCAATAAGCTTAAATATTCGGTTCTAAAGTATACTGCAGGGGATAAGCATGGCAGAAAAAAAGCCTTGGGACGCAGGAGGAAGCAAGATTGATGAGAAGTCTGTTTTCAAGGTAGTAAAATATATCATCATAGGGATTGTCCTATTTGCACTTATCTATGGCTCATTCTTTGTCGTGGGCCCTGGGCAGAAAGGAGTCATATTCAACAGCTTTTTCGGCATCAAGCCGCAGACATATGAAGAAGGGCTGCATTTCAAGCTGCCTTTCTTTGAGACTCCATACAGGTTTGAAGTGAGGACAAGAATCTACAATGCGCATGCATCTGCAGCATCAAAAGACCTGCAGATAGTCTCTACTGAGGTTGCACTCAATTATCATATAGAAAAAGATAAGGTGAATGACCTGTTCAAGAACATCGGCGAGCGTTACGAAGAGAGAATCATAAGCCCTTCAATACAGGAAGTGGTCAAGGCAACAACTGCAAAGCATATCGCAGAAGAGCTTATCACAAAAAGGGCAATACTCAAGGAAGAGATAAAGCAGCAATTGGCTGAGCGGCTTGCACAAAGCAACATAATCCTGGATGACCTTTCCATTACTAATTTTGACTTCAGCCCGGAATTCAACCATGCGATTGAGCAGAAAGTGACTGCAGAGCAGAATGCACTCAAAGAGCAGAACAATCTAAGAGTTGTGCAATTCCAGGCGCAGCAGAAGATAGAAGCTGCAAAAGGTGAAGCAGAAGCAATAAAAATCATCAATGAAGAGCTCCTCAAGAGCCCGCAATATATCAATTACCTTACCATACAGAAATGGGACGGGAAGATGCCGCTTGCATTAGGCAGCGGAAGCCTGCTTTCTATATCAGGGACTGAGCCGCGTTAAGCTACTTCCTTGAAATCTTAAGTATGATTATAACAACTGCAAAGAACACAACCAATGCTATAAGGCCGAGCATTGGCCAGTACAATGGAGACTTCCTGAATGCATCAAGGCTAAACCCCGGCTCAGGCTGCTCTTCCCTTATTATAGGAATCACTGCAGTGCTTGCATTAGCGCCTGTCAAATCCCTTGTGCCGCCTGTTTCAGCTGTCTGATTCCTAGAAGGAGTAACTGGCTGGGTGCATGATTCTACGGTGAGGATTTGCTTGTTATAGTCCCGAACATCATTGTTGTCATCATAAACTCTTGTTTCAATAGAGTAGCTTCCTGGCTCAGTTCCCCTGGGTACAGCTATGGTGAAGTTCCTTGAAGCGATGTTCTCCTCATCATCCGGATCCGCAAAAAGCTCAATCTCGCCTGCATGGCCCCTGTATTTAAGGCCCGGGCTTTCTACCAGGATATATGCCAATCGCTCATCCTGATCCCCTACATTCTGGATTGTAATGTCAAGCTTTGCCTGGCCGGAGCAGACTATAGTTGCTGGATCAAGCTTTGACTGTGTTATATGGATATCATGAGATTGTTTTTCTACTTCCAGCAAAATAGTAATTTCCTGCTGTTCTTCAGCATCCTCATCCGTTATCCCTTCTGCAAGAATCTTTACGTCATAAGCCCCTTCTGCTGTGATTTCAGGCACCTCAAAAGAAAGCTCAAATATCTTTGTCCTTCCTGCATTTATGTCAAAAGTGCCTGATTCTAATTCTATGTCGTCGCCATCATCTATCTCTTCTATGGTTATTGTAACCTGGACATCCTCAATATCTATATCATGCTGCGATTTGTCAAACAGGTTTTCAATGTCAACTTCAAACTTTACCCGTGAGCGGGGCTTTGCATCCTGTGTAATCTTTCCTCCATCCTGCATGTTTGATGAGCCTTTTCCATCAATGGTTACATCAACATCCTTAATATTAAGCCTGCCCTTTACATTTGCCATGAATGAAGTTGAGTTAGATACAGTGCCTGCTGACACATTTAATGATGCAAGAGAGCGGTTGCCTATGGGCTCATCTGTAGGTATTGATAGATTATAAGCAATAGTTGCTGTGCTGCCTGCTCCAAGGCTTGAAATGCTTGTTGTGTTAAATGTTAGCCTGTATTTAGAGGCCGCATCTGAGCTGATGGAAACACTGCTTATAGCTGTGCTTGCGGTGTTTGTGATGTTGAATGTGTTGCCTGTAAAGTTAACGCCCCTCAAAGAGTCTCCAAGGTATACCGGATATGGGTTAATTGACAGCAAAGCTGTGGCTACAGATGCAAATAATATTACGAATAAGCCCAACACTATAGCCTGAATCTTCATAGTATTGTAGAGAAGCTTATGGTATTTAAAGGTTATGGCATTCGTTATTTATGAGTAGTGATAGCATCCTATTTAGTTTTAAAAGCATTAAAAAGATTAGGCGCTTCTTGAGAATTATTTTGCGCTGAATTATCCTGCGTTTGCTGAGTTTTTTCTGATGCAACCTTAGCATTTGGCTGAGGAGCAGGTACCTGAGGCCTTTCAACAGGCTCTGCCAATAATTCATTCAATGGCTTGCTCAGGTCAATCTCTCCCTCTACTCCAAGCCTAACTGGCGGCAGGATAAAAGGCCTTGACAAGCGTTCCTGAAGCTCTTTCTGCTTCAGCTCTTCCTTCAGCTTTGCCTTCTCCTCCTGGTGCGAAAGCAGGCTGCGTGCAAGGGCCAATGACTCGGTCATGTTGGCAGCTACACCGGTCTTGCCCAGAGAAACAGCCATGTTATAAATTTCGTCTTCAGTTGCCATTTGTTTATCTGAATTTTAAAATTTTGATAATTTGCACGGCGCTGCGCGCCGCCCGTGTGACCCCAGAGGAACTGAAAGTTCCTTGGCCAAGAAACGCAAAGCGTTTCTCTGGAGTTGCTAGTTTCAAAGTCAGTTAACTTACTTACTACTGCTTTACTGAGAAATGGTATATAAACATTGCCCTAGGAATCATACCGCTCCCTTGCAGCTACCAAGACGATTCCAATGCTGATATAAACTATAAAAGCCAGCAGGGATACTATATAGAGGTCCAGGCCAAGGATAAAGGGAATTGCATAGAAGTATTTTCCGATGCCGAAGGTCATGGTGAGCACATCCAGGGTAATCATTACTGCTGACGCATAAAAGACAACGCGGATTACGCTCCTGAACATGATATTGCTCCTGAATGCACGCGTTATAGCGAATGCTATCGGTATGGCAAGCAGGATAAGGATAAGGTATTTGATAGTTAACAACAGGTAAAGTATGAACAGGATGGTTGGCAGTGCAACAATAATGAGGTATATCAGGAACCGCTTGATCTCCACCCGGTGCTGAATCACATTTGAATAGCCTGAGATGTCAGCTTCATAGATGCTCGCCAATGAAGACCTGAATTGTATCTTCTTGTCAGTTATGAGGATTTTTGCAGGCAGGTTCTCAAGCGATGTTATGGTGCCTGAGGTGTCAATGATTATGAGCGGCTGGGAATCGGTGAAGAATATTGGAGCAGTCATGACTATATCCGGCTTCACCTCCAGCTTCTGGAACTTGTCAAGCTGCTTGTCCAGTTATGAGGGAAACAGGACCATTTTCGGCAGGGAAAGCACCAACAGTGCTACCATGGCCACAAAGATAAGCGAGAAGAAAAAGTGCAGCATGTTGCGATGCATCCTTGTATATAGTTCTAAGTAGGATGTAGGGTTGAGGCTCCTCAGATATGTCAGGAAGAATTGTCCCACTGACTTCAGGTGCTGTTTCATGATTCCTTGGTCAATTTCTCAGAAAACAAGTATATATACTTATTTGTTTGAGTTAGTGCTGTACCAGGATAGTATCTGCCTTCTCTTCAATGATGTCAGTAATATTAAACAGCCTTGTGATATCAGTGACAATTGAATCATGCTTCTGTGATTTCCGCAAGATGGTGAAGGCGAACTTCCCCCTGCCAACCCTCTTTATTTCAGCCAATGCTTTGTGGATATCTTCCACATTATGCAATGAAGTCACTGCAATCACCGCGTCAAATGTCTTGTCTTTGAAAGGCAATGATTCTGCGCGGGCCAGGCTCTTGTGCAGGGGCGCTTTGCGGAGAAGTGCTGGCTCAGGATCAACGCCTACAATATTGCAATTGAAAACCTTGCGTGACAAGCCCGTGCCGCAACCTATGTCTAATAATATTGATTTTTCGCTAAGGTTCAGCTCGTTGCTGATGATTCTCAACTTATTGAGTTGCTCTGCTGCACGCAACTGCTCGTAAGAATCCGGAAACTTGTATTCCTGCAGGCTCATGCAGGCAAGGAAAACAAAAGATTATATAAATACTTTTGATTGCGGCTTTTGAATGGAAGAAATCCTTGAACTAATAAGGAAGTATACCGGCCATGACAACATATTCCTTACTGCAAGAGGGAATGCTGCAATCTGGGTTGCGCTGAAAACAGTTTCCTTGCTGAAGCAAGGTCCTATACTGGTGCAGGACCAAGGCGGATGGAAGACCTTTCTTGAGTATCCTGAGAGATTGGGGCTAAGGACAGTACAAGTCAAGACAGGCTATGGCGTCATTGATTTGCACGACCTGGAAGAGAAGGCGAAACGCGCTGCCGCATTAATCTATGCTAATCCTTCAGGCTACTGTGCAGGGCAGCCGTTTCATGAGATATATGAGATTTGCAAGAGAAATGGATGCTTTGTCATTATGGACATTTCTGGCTGCATCTCAGATGAGTACATGTACACTGCTGATGCTGCTGATTTCTTTGTGTGCAGCTTTGGGAAGTGGAAAGTAGCTAATGCAGGCTATGGAGGGTTTATCAGCGCAAGAAGCAAGGGATTTGTCGGCAGATTAAAGGAAGTCATAGATGCAGCACGGTTGGAAAATCCGGCAATATACAGCTTTGATGCGCAACAGCAGGAAAAGGTGATTGCAGCATTGCAAAAAGCACCTGAGCGGCTTGCTGCATTGTACAAGGAAGTAGGCAAGGTAAAGTATGAGCTTGATGGATTTGATATTATCCATAAGGACAAGATGGGGATCGTGGTCATCGTGAAGTATGAGGATGATACTGTGAAGCAGCAGCTTATAGATTACTGCAAAAGAAATGGATATGAGTATAGCGAATGTCCTAGATATATCAGGGTTAATGAGAACGCTATCTCTGTTGAAATAAAACGACTTGATTTGTAGCACAATAAAGTTTATAAAGAAGTTCGGAAAGTAACTAATTAGCAAGTTTTGGGTGGTGTTGGGTTGAGTTTTTTGGATGTCGCTGGTCAATACATTGCGGGGGTATGGAATAGAAGAGTTCTTGGGATTGATCCTAATGAACCTGTATTTTTTAATACATTTGAAACTAAAAAGGCATGCACGTCTTTTCCTGAAGTCCACTGGCAGGTTGTACTATACAGTAATGCTCTAAGTGCCCAAGGGTTTAAGCCACCTCATGAGAAAAGATCTGGATTTTCGGGAATTGTCCAAATAATTTCCAGAGATGGTCAGGTGGTGTTAAAACCTTCACCAGTGGGATTTATTGATACTGAAATCCCCGAAATTGCTGAGATGTTAGCACAAGATGCCCGCATTGAACTTATGCCAGGCGGGAGTTGGTATTCTATTCAAGGATATTTGACAAAATCTGGTAATGGATATTCCGGAATTCCTTTATTCGCAAAAATACAAATTTATAAAGCAGCTCCAGATCCTGGCACGGCATTTGATGCTTTAAGGACTAGATTTGGCTTTGTAAGAGAGCCTACAATTGATGTAACGCTTTTAGTAGAAACTGATATATATGCGCGGGTTAGTCTGGCAAGATTTAATGGAGCTGTCAATGGATTAAAGCAGGAATTAGGTCAAAATAATGGCACTAAAACTACCTAACTCAGCAGATGAATGTGTCTACTTTACAAGGCGCGTTATTGGAGACGGAAAAGTAATGGCATGGGTATTCAGGAACCCCTGCCCTAAGTGCGGCAAGGCATTGATGGGCAAGCCTGTTGACAAGAAAACCGGCAAAGTATCAATCCGGGCAAAGGAATATGTTTGTCCTGCTTGTGGATATAGAGCTGAAAAGCAGGCGTATGAGGATACGCTTACCGCAAATGTCATGTATACCTGCCCCAGCTGCAAGAATTCAGGCGAGGTACAAGTACCGTTCAAAAGAAAGAAGGTGCAGGGTGTTGATGTTCTCAGAGTGCAGTGCCAGAAATGCAATGCAAACATTGACATCACCAAAAAGATGAAGGAGATCGGGAAGAAGGGTGAAGGTGACAAGACTGATGATGAATAAGGGTTTGGGGCATTTCTAGTTTTGTAATAATCTTTATAAAGAGTCATAATTTTTCAGGTAGTATGGGACATTTTGGATGGAAACCTGACACAGAAGGGAGACCGGGTGCTGATACAGCTAAAAGGATGAAAGAAAGGAGAATGGGCAGAGATGATACCAAAGCTCCTCAGATGCATTCGATAGCTGAACAGAAACGAAGATTACATGAACTTGAGCAAACTTATTCCAGAGTCGAAAATCAACATACAAGAGAAATAGTAGCAAATGAGTATGCAAATTTGGCTGCTAGTCTTGCGGCGCGGTGTAAACCAGAAGTATTCAGCCCTACAGAGATACAAGGAATTGAGCGATTAAGCGATTTATCTGATCCAAGAATAGTATGGGGCCTTGATGGTAAAGGATTTTTTCCTGGTTCGCGTCCTGATTTTCTACCGTTGCACCATATTGTAAAATTAATTGCGGTTCCTGTTGCTGCTAGCGGATATACACAAGCCGCAAAGGGTTTAGGACCAGACAGGTTCATCTATATGTTAGGTAGCAGTTCGAATGATACGCCAGCAGACCCTAATGCTAGAAATCTTAGGGGCCTTGAATATTTTATGCTTACGTTTGCATATAGGATGACTGAAGGAAATTTATTGCAGGCTGAAGTTAATGGAAGAAGAATCCAAGTTTCCCAATCTGAAATGGATATCAAAAGATTAAGAAGAGGATTAGATAAAGCTTCTATTTGGCCATCTGATCATTATACTTTAAGGAGAATAATTGATGGAAATTTTAAAGTTCAGACTCCCCTTCATATACTTGCAGATCAACGACCATCTTACAAAGCTGAGGGAGTACAGAATATAGCTGTTCTTTCATATGTGACGACAATGCCTCCTCAGAAGAGGTCTTAAATGCATCAATACATTTTTAAACAATTGACTTATTTCTTTAGCCAAGGTGGTCAAACTAAAGTCCAAGACTAGACGCAAGATTCTGGTAACGAGCGCCTTACCATACGCTAATGGGCCGATTCACTGTGGCCATTTAGTAGAATACATACAGACAGACATATTTGTAAGATTCCTGAGACTGGCAGGAGAAGATGTTATCTTTATCTGCGCAGATGACACTCATGGCGCTCCTATTGAGATTAAAGCGAAAGAGCTGGGCATAACTCCTGAAAAACTGATTGAGGATGTATATAAGGAGCACACCCGGGATTTTTCCAATTTCCTGGTAAGCTTTGACGAGTACTACACAACGCATAGCCCCGAGAATAAATACTATTCTGACCTCATCTTTGAGCGGCTGAACAAGAAAGGATATATCTACATGAAAGAGATGGAGGTAACGTACTGCGAATATGATAAAAGGACGTTGCCGGACAGGTATGTAAAAGGGACGTGTCCGAAATGCGGCGCTCCTGACCAGTATGGAGATGTGTGCGAGCGGTGCGGCGCAACCTACAAGACCACTGATCTAATCAACCCATACTGCGTTATCTGCAGGAACACGCCGATAAGGAAGCAGGCAGAGCATTATTTCTTCAGGCTCAGCTCTTTCTCTGAAAGGCTGAGGAAATGGCTTGATAAAAACAAGCAGCTGCAACCTGAAATCAAGAATTTTGTATACAGCTGGATAAAGAATGGGCTGGAAGACTGGTGCATCTCACGCGATGGACCGTACTTTGGATTTAAGATTCCAGGAGAGGAAGACAAATACTATTATGTGTGGCTTGATGCTCCTATCGGCTACATTGCAGCAACTGAGCATTACTGTAAGAAAAGGGGGCTTAAGACAGAGGATTACTGGGTTGATAGGAAATCAAGGATCATTCATTTCATCGGCAAGGATATTATCTATTTCCACTTCCTGTTCTGGCCTGCAATGCTGATGGGCTCGGGATTCAACCTGCCGTTCAACATCCCCGTTCATGGATTCCTGACAGTCAATGGCGAGAAGATGAGCAAGAGCAGGGGCACGTTTTTTACTGCCGCTGACTTTCACTCAAAGTACAGGCCTGAATACCTTAGGTTCTACTACGCGAAAACTCTTGCCAGGAACATGTCTGACATAGACCTTAATTTCAGCAATTTCCAGGATTCAATCAACAATGAATTGGTTGCGAATCTCGCTAATTTCTGCTATAGGGTATTGAGTTTTGCAAACAATAACCTGGATTCAAGGATAACCCATGTATCCCCTGAGAAGAAGCTGGAGAAAGAAATTCTCAAGAAAGTAAAAAACATAGAAGAGCACTACTATAACCTGGAGATAGGCGAGGCGCTGAAGGAAACCCTTGCCATATCAAGCCTCGGCAACAAATACCTGCAGGATAACCAGCCATGGAACCTTATCAAGGCTGATAGGGAGAAGGCAGCAGGTGTAATCGGGTTTGCTGCTGATATCGTGAAGATACTTGCAATTATTTCAAAGCCGATATTGCCTGCATTCTGCGCTGAGCTTGAGAAGCAGCTGAATTTGAAAGAGCTCAGTTGGAAGGATGCATCATTTGACATAAAAGAGCATGCCTTGGGGCAGGCTAAAATAGTGTTCTCCAAGATTGAAATTGTTGAAGCTGCTGCTGCGCCTGAGAAGGATAAGGCTGCAGTGTTCCCGCTCAACATCAAGGTTGCAAGAATAATTGCGGTGGAAGACCACCCCAATGCAGACAAGCTTATTGTGCTGCAGATTGACCTGGGAACTGAGAAAAGGCAGATTGTGGCGGGAATAAAGCAGTTTTACAGCAAGGAAGAGCTGCTCGGAAAGAAAATTGTTGTGCTCACTAACCTGAAGCCTGCGATGCTGCGCGGCAAGGAAAGCAACGGCATGCTGCTTGCAGGTGATGATGGAAAAGAAATAGGGGTAGTGGCACCAAAATTATCAGAGCCGGGAGACCAGGTTTATATGGAGGGCTTTACAAAGGTCAACAAAGGACAGATAACTTATGAAGATTTTACAAAGGTACAGATGCACACGAAAGATGGCGGGATTTACTACAATGGAAAGGCCATGAAGACAGATAAAGAGCTTCTGAGCGCAGAAAAGGTAGGAGATGGTGCTCGCATCAAGTAGTAAGTAAGGTTTATATATCCACAATTTTATATTACCTAAAGATGAAGAAAAAAAGGGGGGATAGAGGACAGCATAGTTATGCTTCTTATCTGCATAGGGGTGAGAAGCCTTCAAAGCGTTTTTCTATAGGCGGCTATCGCATCACCGCAACCAAATCAAAGGTAATCATTGAAAAGAGCCTGCATAAGCAGCTGATGGCGTTCAAGATAAGTGACGTTGAATCTGTGGAGTACACGACCGAAGTAAGGTGGCATGCGGCCATAACTTCATTCTTCTGGCTCGCATTCTCGTATGTGTTCTACTTCCAGCTGGGCACTGCCAAGATATCGTTCTGGAGTTTCTTCTTCAATCTTGAGGGGCTAATTTACCTTATCAGGCTGCTCGCACTGCTCTTTTTTGTGCTAGGCCTGGTGGCGCTGCACCATTTCATAAGCTCATTCACCGGTAGGCTAAGGATAAGGCTGCGCTACACAGCGACACCCATAGAGATCTATACCCCGTTTAATGCACAGATACCTGAGCTGATTGCACATATTGAAAGCAACAGGAAGGCATAATCTGTTAAGATTATTATAAATATTGATTAAATTACAGATTATTGTTATAAGTAACATATATAATGTTAATTTTTAAATATTTTCTATTAAATGTAATGGAATTTTGTGATTGATTATAAAATATTGTTATTTATTACAGAAAGGTTTATATATCAAAAAGCAGATAGCCCTGCACATGAAGCAGCAGGAGCTCCGCCATTTCATGCTATTTACCTATTCCCTGAGCAGCAAGCCGCAGAAAGACAAGGTAAAAATCCTGAGGGAGCTTCTTGGATACAGGGAAAAGAAAGGCAAGGCTGAATACAGGCATGAGGGCATGCTGCAGAAGAATTATTCGCAGAAGCTGGGCAGCAATGTGCTGCTTGTCCCTGCAGGATTTGCAATGTATTTTAGCAATTATTTTAACCAGCATAAGGTTCCCTTTGAGGTGAGGGAAGTCTGGATGAAGTAGATGAAGGAAAAAAAAGGGGTCACTAGGGATGTTAGAAGAGGTATAAGCCTAGGGATAGTTGCAGTGCTGCTGCTCCTGGTTACGCTCGCCTCCCTTCAGGCTGCGCCGCAGGGGTTGTCAAGCCTGACGGTAAAGGGAAGGGATGGTATCAAGGGGTATGTCCGCAGCAATATTGACTTCTTTACCTTTTCAGTCATTGCAAAAAATGGCGACCAGAATATTGCACCAGAGCAAGTCAGGCTGGGAGGAACCTCAAGCAACGGAGGATTTGCGTTTGAATCCTGCATCTCTTCAAGTGATGGATATGAGTGCAAGCTTGCGAGGAACATGACCGGGTTCCTTATATGCCCAAAGACTACGTTTGATGTCAATCTGTATGATCCTAACGGAAATTTTATTGATGACGAGCAGGCAACAGTATTGTGCGATACCGCAGCTCCATCAGTCACAGCATCTGTTGACAAGGCCAAGTACAGTTCGCAGGATACAGTTGCCATCTCCTATTCTGTTCAGGATACTGCCTACAGCAGCAGCTCAGCTTTTGAATGCTCCGGAATAAAGAATACCATCACAGTCAGCTCAGGCAGCTTCTCCAAAGCATACACGATAACCCCTGGAAATGGATGCAGCTACTCTGGAACCATAACAGAATCAGCAACAGTTTTCAATACCGGAACCAATGTTAGCAGCGTAACGCTCAATGTAACTGGTTTTGATGCTTTCGGCCAAGGTGGCAGCGCCTACCCTCATTTTGATACTGATTTCCAGGGATTGAGCTTCATCCTGGCTTATGTGAATGTAACGGATACAAACCATAAAGATATTGCCTATTTCCTGCCTATGCAGGTACTGGTGGAATTTGCAGTTGATGTGCTGGAGCCTGATTTTGATGAAAGCAGCCTAGAGGCTGACTTGAGCGAGTTTGGCATTACGTCAGCTGAATATGGATGCTTTGATATAGATGGGAGGAAGCGCTGCGCATGGAGCAATATTCCCTTATCACTTCAGGAGCCTTCACTCAGCAGAATAATTACTGTCTCTGGAAAAGATTCAACAGGCAACAAGAAGACAACTGTGCTGAGCCTAGTCAAATCCCTTCCTGTTGACAAGAAAGCGCCAAGGATAGCTAACCTTAATGTGCAGAAGCAAGGCAAAGTGTTTAATGTCACCAATCCGGGAACGCATCAGGTGAGCATCAGCGTTGACATACTTGAGCCTGAGACTGGTCTTGAAACAATAACAGTCAAGGCTGACTTATCTGCACTGAACTCTTTTGCAAACTACAAAAACCTTGCGAAGGATTACTGCACTCCTCTAAAGGAAAATCTCACAAGGTGCACCTGGAACAATGTCAATGCAAGGCTTGATGTCCAAGGGCTGAATCACAAAAGCCTTGCGTTCACCGCAGGCGACAAGTCAGGCAATAATATAACTGAGAATCTTCCTTATAGCGTCTTTGTTGATGCTGAGCCCCCTGTTCCACTGCAGCTTTATGTGGAAGGGCAGGAGCCTGAGACTGTCAACTATATCTCACCAAAGGGGAGCACATTCGTGCTGGTGTTGCAGGAGATAGGCATGGGGCTAGATGAGTCCCATGTTATGCTTGATGCATCTGCCATAACCGGAAATCCAAATCTGGCTGCAGACAGATGTGTGCAGCAGGGCGATATATTTACGTGCTACTGGAATAAGCTTGGAAGCAGCTTCACTGACAGAAGGGCCATAAGCAGCAGTTTGCTGATTCAGGACAAGGTTGGGAACAAGGCTGCAAGTTCACTGTCCCTTGAGCTTGAGATAGATGAGGGCAATCCTGCAATCAATGAAATAAAGCAAATACCCCAGTATCCCGCATATACAGACAAGATTTTCTTTGAAGTGAAAGCTGCAGATACTGTTTCAGGTGTCAAGAGAGCAGTGCTGTATCCGGGAAGCATTGTTAATGCAACTGAGCTGGGAATGGAATGCAGGAGCGCTACTGATAATGAAACAAACAGGAATGACGTGACATGCCATCTTGAATTAACAGGCTTGCCTGCCAAAGCGCAGTCAGATAAAGTGAAGATATTAGTTGAGGACTTTGCAGGGAATACTGCTGAGAGAGTTCTGTTGCTTGAAATAGCTGAGCCTGATGCGCGCAGGACTCCTGATTTTCTTACAGTTAAGAGCACCGGGATAACACCTACCAAAGTGCCAAGAAAAGCTACATCACAAGTTCCATTCAGCATGTTCGGCAAGGTTTCTTTAGGGACAAAAGAGAACGTGCAGATACTCTCTATGAGCGCAGATTGCAGTTCAGAGTATGCAGAGAGAGGAAGCACCTATATCATAAATGAAGGAACTATTGATCCTGTTATTGCTTTCAGGCTGACTTCTGAAGTAGGCAATGTTGCTGCGAATGAGATAACTATACCATGCAAGCTCAGCATGACAGTGAAAAGAGGCAGCACTATCTTTTCAAAGCCTGAAGTTGAGGCCATAGAGCTGAAAATCCCGCTTTATGATGCACCTACTGGTGTTGCAGATGCAAACGTGCAGGCTAAATTAAATGAGATTGACAAAGATATAAAAGACTTAGGAAAAGAGATAGAAGCAAAAGAAAAGTTTGCAAGCATATTAGCAACGTGGTGCACTATTTCCAAATTAATGGGGCAGTTGAATAGCGTGTTGCAGAATGTGAAATTGCTGTGGTATACTGTTACGAATTTTCAAGAGATAAATGCAATAAGCCAAATATCAACTTCAATGTCAGCTGGTACCGCTGCTTTTACAGCTGCAATTCCTGCTGCTTCTGCAGGCTGTTCTGCTGTTGTAACATCTACTGTATGTTGTCCAGTAAAGGCTAAACTAATTGCATTAGAGATAGGGGTTACAGAAGGTGTTGCAGAGTATAATGCTTTATCCTCAACAGGCAATATTCTTGCAGCAAAATCCGCTGATACTGTTGCCGGGATATTTGCTACGGCATCCGCATCAACTGCTGCATGTCCAACTACAGCGGGATTTTCACCAGCCTTGGCAACATCTGCCTCTACAATTGTTGCAGGGACAGCAGTATGGAACAGTGCAAAAACTAGTTTCATGTCTATCTGCACTAAATTCGGATGGTTCCACTCATTTGTTGACAAATTCATATGGCCGCCCGGGCCGTTTGGCTTGGGAGGTGCTGCGACTGCGGCAGCAGGGGGGGTTTCAGGCGCAGCTTCAAGTGCTGTTAGCGGCAACCCAGCTGCAGCGCTAAGCCTAATAGGCATGATAAACAAGATGGGCTGCGCAATAAGCTACCAATGCGCATTGTGCGACTGGGAAGATTGGATAGATGTCGGATTTGATGCTCTGGATAAGGCATTTGGAAAGCATATTAAGGGGACTGTGGCTAATTTCTTTGGAACTGGGACTGGAGCAGATGTTACAGACACTAGCACCAAAACTGCAGTAGGAAAGGGTGATAAAATTATTGTTGATGGTAGAGAAGGCAATATTGTCCAAGTTACTGCTGGCGAGAAAGTGGGTGAAAAACCAGGTGTATGGGTATATACAGTTGATGTTGGAGGAGGAGAATCTATTATTCTAAAATCTTATGAAACTTATAGATATTCTCCAATTGGTACTCCTTCTGCGCCTGTTACTCAAAGTCCTTCTAGTGTAGGAGGATCAAGTCCACCACCACCTGAGTCTCAAGAACAAAAACCTTTTACTGGAAGGCTATCTGAAAATGAAGATGGGTCTGGATGGAGCAAAAGTATTGCGCCAGCGACTAAAGAGGAACAAGAGGCATATCAAGGATATAAAACTCCAAAAGAGGGAGGTTTAGTAGTTCCTGCAAGTTATCAAGAAGGAGGTGTGGAACAAACAGATTTTAGTGGGAGTGGGTGGAGCCCAAATTATGACGGTGCAACATCACCTCAAGCTGATCTAGTTGATTATTATAAAAGCATAGCGACATATCATCGAGTTGACAAAAATGATAATTTTATGGCAATTACCGAGGATAACAAATTAATTCTAATACCAAGTGATGATAGAAGTTTAGTTTATGTTGCATCACAGACGGATAGAGGATTGGAATGGCAAGTAGCTCGTGGAGATGAGATAAGGAGTATACCTGAAGATCAACTTCCTGCGAGATTAAGAGATATTTCCCAATCATCCACTAATATACTCACCACTCCACCCACCCCCCCTCTTGGAGATACTGATCCATATAATCTTATAGAAACATTTAGTCCTTCTCCTCCACAAAATGTTGATTTAGGGTATCCTAGATTTGCTCAGGGTATTATTGATGATATAGCTACGAACGTAGATAAAAATTTAGCATACCAAGCTTGGGATGAACGGGGAAGCTATTATGCTGTTGATGTGCTTTCTGGAGAGCGGATATATATCCCAAATGCAGGAGATGAGAGAGGATTTTTTGTATATTCCAGCAGACAAATTGATGGTGTATGGTATTGGTACGAGACTTCGAATGGAATTAATTGGAAACTCGCTGAAAATCCCTTAGCGCTAAATCTATTCGTAACTGGAGATCAGCCAACTATAACTCCACCACCTTCTACACCTCCACCACCTTCTGGACCTATATCAACTGTCATCTACTCAGGCTTCCCTTTCACAGGCCAAGCAGCAGGTCCCCCTGATGTACCTGGTGTTGGAGATTATAAACCGCCTCAAGTAACTTACAGGCCAGACAATAACGGCTGGAGAAATTCTATTGTAGAGACAGAGGCCCCTGAAGAACTTAAAAGTGCAACATGGATATGGAATCCGTACAAGAGCAAGCCTTATGCATATGCGTGCATGTGCTATCCGCCAATAATCTACAATCTCAAGAAGGAGCGGCAGATAAAATGTATGTATAGAAACTGCCTGCAGCATGAATTAACCTCTGGAGTTACAACTACAGCATGTGATTTGGCATATAAAGAAAGGCAATGCCTTTATGTTGATGGAGCTCAATTCAAGTTATTTGACAATGAGAATGCAATGGGCAACCTGATTAATGCTATTTCGCAAAAGCTTCCTTTCTTGATTGGGGGATTGATATATCAAAGTGTTTGCGGAGCATATTCGATTACAGGCGGCCCTGAATACTGCCAGCAGGCATTTACAACATTTATAGCAACTGCAGGCAAATATCCTACAGCATGCGGAATTGTAGGGACCGTACAAACATTGCTTGAGCTGAAAGGTGTCTGGGACACATTATATGGCGGATTCAGCTATGATAAAAGCGCGTTAAACGGTCCGGATTACTGCGCAACCGCAGGGTACCCTGATGAAAGGAGGGATTACTGATGCGTAAAGATAGCCCTGCAAAAAGAGTAATTCTTGATACTAATATTTATGGCAGGATATTAGAGGAATTTCATCAGAAAGTTATACGTGAAGCTGTTGATAGAGGCGTATTGAAAGGCCATTTTATAATTTACGGATTTGACGTCATAAGAAAGGAATTAAGAGCGACTTCACGCAAAACTATTATTGGTAATGAAAAGGTAAGATTAACGGTACTTAATTTCTATGATTTGCTGGTGGGGAATCATACACTTGTCATAGACCAAGAGATGAAAGATCTCGCAGGAAAGTATTATAAAGTATATAAAGAATTAGGAGGTTCTTCAAAGGAGCATGAAATTCTGAATGATTTTATTATAGTGGCAGGATCGAGCATGAAGAATTTTGATATAATTTATTCAGAAGACAACAAAACAATGGCAAGCGAAACAGCAGTTAAGAGTTACAAAATAGTAAACGGATTAAATAATATCAGAACGCCGTATTTTGAGGACTATACAAAATTCATAAAAGAAATCAGGAGGTTGTTATCTTGACAAATCTTGCTACTGCTTTCCTAAAATCTGGATCTTTTTGCCATTCTTCCAGTTTTTCCCAAAAATCTTCATATTTTTTTGATTTCATAATCTCTATTGAAGAAGAAGAGATATATAAAGATTTCGCAATAGAAAAAGAAGGTTTGAACATAATATCAAGTAGTAGCCTTAATAAACTGTCGGATACCTTTCCTAAATTCTGGATCCTTCATAGCTTCATTTATAGCTGCTATCAGTTCTTCCTTAGTTTTATACTTCTTTGCCATAATAATCGTCTATACTTTATTATTTATAAATCTTATGGAATGCAAAGGAGGGATTATTAATGACTGATAAGAGAATTATTGTGCTGCTTTTGTCTTTCCTTCTGCTTACAACTATAGCCTATGCGAAATCCAAGCAGTTCAACCCCAAGATGGATGATTGGTATAAGGTTGAGCAGTGGGAGCTGGACATCTGCAGCAAATGGGGCGGGACAGAGGCTGCACAGGCAGGCGCACAGCTGTCGCAGCCAATCTACCTTTCTGTCCTGACATTGACACTGCAGGGTGAGAAGATAGAGCAGCCGGATAATACCTCGCTTTTCAAAGTCACATGGTATATAGAGCCTGCTGCCAGCTCAGTCTCCTACAAGGTTGAGCTTGTTGGCAACAGCCCGATAAGCCCGTGGAGCGTGCAGGAGGCGTCAACCGCAACTAATAGTAATCCAGGAGTCGGATTTTACGCGAAATACTTTAACATCACTGAGCAGCTGACGCATGTCGTGCTGACATATTCAAACAACCAATATGTTAAAGTGCCTGTGATCAAGGTGGAAGGATAATGGCAGCGCATAAGAAAGCCAGGAAGGTGAAGGAAAGAACCAATCTAATCGCATGGTTCTACAGCACTGCATTCATGAGAAGCCTTGACCTTGACAGGCGGTATTTCATTGTGCTTGCCATGGACATTCTGCTAATTATTGGGCTGCTGCTCACTGCCGGAATTTTCAAGCAACTGCTCAATTCCTATGCAGAGCAGGCAAATGTAGCGCTGCCAAAGGCCATTACGGTATTCCAGTTCATGAATGACCCCAGGATTCAGGCTACGCCTGAGGTAATCAGTGAATTATACGATGGCGTGTATCTTTTGGGAGCTGCGCTCAGCAGCTTTTTGCGGAAGACTGTAGCGACAATTGCCGTAATGTTTACTTTTGCCGTGTTTTTAGTGTCGCTGATTAAGGGGTATGCATGGGCAAAAATCAAGAGAACTGATTTTTCAAGGCTTTACTTCAAGAGATTTCTTGCCATAAACTTTATGTGGTTCTGGGCAGCTATACTTACCTTTTTTGGCTGCCTCTATTTCCTGAGGAGCCCACTTGACGTACTTTCTGCACAGCTCTGGGTCATTGCTTTCCTTTATTTGCTGATGGTCATGCATGCAAGCTATACTGAAGCAAGAAGCGCCTGGGGCAATACGAAGCATGCGCTGCACACAGCTATATTCAGGTTTTACAGGTTCATGCCTGCTGTATTCTTTTTCACATTCTTTATGATAATCATAGTGCTGTTTTCAGGAGTGCTTTTCAGCATATCGGCGCAGCTTGCAATCTATCTTTCATTGGATGCCGCGCTTTTGATCCTGCTGCTGCTGTTCATCATGGAAACCGCGTGGATCAAGTTTTACTATTATGAGGCTTATAGGAAATTCAAAGACTCACACCATGGATAAAATAAAGAGTATTAAAATTGGAAAAATGAGCAAAGTGGTCGCTCAGCTAAAGCCAAAGAAAATGCATAGCATTTTCTTGGCCAAGGAACTAAAGTTCCTCTGGCTTCGCTCCGTGGTGACGTTGGTCCGCGAACAGAAGGCTTTACAGCTTGAATCGCGGACATGTTTCGAAACAAAGTTTCGAGACATCCGAAAACCATGGTTTTCGAAATGTTTACCCAGCTTGACCAGTTCCAAAATAGGAAAGGCTCGTTCAAATATGATATTTCAAAGCAAGAAATCACAGCTTGCTGTATTTATTATACTCGGAATCCTGTTCCTTGCAGCAGCAGCTGTAACCATTGTCTACTACAATGCAACAATAAAAGAGAAGGATATTGAGGCAGTGATGGCGCTTGAAATGCCTGAGTGGGTCAAGCCGGTCAAGGAGTATGTTGATTCCTGCATCAAGGCCAAAAGCATTGAGGCATTCAAGAAGCTTGGGGCGCATGGAGGCTATATAGACCCGTATGATGCGCAGCTTTCAGGATTCTCATTTAATCTTGACAGGAATAGCCCGACTGAAAGCGACGCTGCATTTTTAGCAGATACGACCCCTATTGTGTACTGGTGGTACCTACAGACTGACAATCTGTGCAGTGAGTGCAGGGTCTCAAGCCTAATGCCTTCTATTGAGCATATCCAAAGGCAGGTTGATGTGTACGTCAACAGGAACCTGCAGGAATGCACCGATAGGTTTGCCTCATTCAAGGAGGCCGGATTTGAGATACAGGAAGGCAAGCCCGGGGCAACAGCAAGGGTGAACCGGGATGATGTGAGCATTGGAGTGAGGTATCCGCTCACTATCAGAAAGGAGAATGCGCTGTACGAGATGTCAGATTTCAGCATTAACCTTGACCTTGATTTCCAGCATGTGTATGACGTTGCAGTGCTCACCATGATTGAGGAGATCAATAATCTAAGCCTTGAGGACATCACCTTAGGATTGTTCAGCGTATATTCTGCACCGGATGCAGACAAGATACCGCCAATCAGCTGGATTGACAGCAGGAAAACTTTTGCGACATGGCCTAAGGATAAAGTTGAGGATAGGATCAGGAATGAGATTCTGGCGCCCAACATAAACATCATCCAGGTTGACAAGACAAAGGATGCAAAGCCGATTGAGGCTTCAGGCAGCGTGGTGCAGGGATTCTACAAGAGCCTGTACCTTTCATACCTGCCCTTTGAGTATCCAAGCCTCAGCATGCGCTTCCTTTATGACCCCGGCTGGAAGATATTTTTTGACATAACGCCAAGGAGCGGAAGCACAATACAGCCAAGAGTGATAAGACAGTCATTCCCCTCAAACTTCGCGCCGCCTGAGCAGACAAACTACTACGAGTTCTTTTATGACATATCATATCCAGTCATTGCCGTCATCAGGGACGAGGCTTCGTTGCTCTCGGAAGCTGAGCATGGGTATACCTTTATGTTTGCACTTGAAGCAAATATACGGGATAACAAGGACCTGCACGAATGGAACCAGGGAAGGGGTACTCTTGGGTATTATGATCCTAACTCGGTTTCTGTCACCTTCAAAAGCTCTGAGCCTTCATTAGGCAGATGTACCCAATCAGGAGCTGCATGGAGCTGCCCGCTGAACGGCAAGTCGTATGCAGACAACATAACCTGTAATTTCGCGTGCACAACCAGCACGGCAAAGACGTCAAGGCCGAGGATTCCTGAGACCTTGCTCTGCAATGCAAACCAAAGGATAGGGGCAAACCTTACGCTTGCACTTTCGGATGCAAAACAGAATCCTATCCCAGACGTTTCAATAACCTACACCTGCGGGAATTACAGGAGCTGCACTATTGGTTCTACTGACGCGGATGGGAAATTTGCAGGAAAACTACCGGTCTGCATTGGGCAGGGAATACTCAAGCTTGAGAAAGATGGTGTAATCGCAAGGACAGTGATGCTTGAGAGCAGGCCGGATGAAACAAAAGCAGTAAATACGTTACTGGATACCATTGTAGAGAAGGAAGTAAAGATACTTGCATCAGATATCAATGGATTGGCTCAAGGTAATTTCAGGGAGGCTGCACGATCACTGCTTGGAAATGAGCAGGTTACCCTGACAGTAAGCAGGGTGCGGCAGAGTGGTGAAGATGACAGTATTGCAAGCTCACTTGTAATGGATGCCAAAAATCCAAAGCAGACAATCAGGCTGGCTCCCGGAACTTATGAAGTTAGGGCTGTCCTCCAGAATCTGGACGGCACGGTAATATCAACTGATACCACCGGCGGCGCGGGGATTGCAGGAGGCAGCATACCTAGTGTAACTATCAAGCCAGTTATCGTGGGAGGGGTTGAAATGAGCAGTGAAACAGGCTATTGGAGCGTGCCAAGGAATGCGCTTGATGCCGGCAAAGCGGTAACATTCTATGTGTACAAGGTATTCAACCCAAGCAAGTTTGATGACGTGGCAAGGGGCGGGGACATCACCAACATTACGAGAAGCTATAGAGCGCAGCTTGAACCAGTGTTTAGCTAGGAGTTTGGCTTTCTTCAGTCGCCTGCTCGGCCTGAGGCTGTGCCTGGCTATGTGCCTGAAATTCAGCGTTCTGCTTCAACGCATTGCAGGAATCCTTGAGATAATTATCAACTATGCTTTCGCAGACGCTGTAGTCCCCGGTAAGGACAAAGTTCATGTAGCAGGCATCACGCCTTGTGTCAAGGGTTATCTGCTGGCATAAGCTGCTGCTGCCGCTTGATTTGGCAATTTCTGAAACACAGTCGTCTTTGGTGCGGTCGCTCTTGACGAGGCTGCAGAATCGCAGATCGCGGCTTACTTTCCCTACATTTCCGTAGCAGTCATCCCTGTATGTATTGCTCTCAATGCCGGCGCACAGGGAGCTTGCCTTGTCAGGGTTGGAAGCTGCAAGACTTTTTATGTCTTCAAGACGGTCAAATATTGAGATATCGGGCTCTGATGCCAGGCAGTCTGTAGCGCAAGTCGCTGAAGTCTCATCTGCCTCACATTCATTGTTGCCGCAGCAGAATGCAATCAGCTCATGAGCGCACTGGAAGCCTGTAGCAGGACTGCAGCTGTCAGCAGTGCAGGGATTTTCATCGTCACATGAAGCAGGACAGGCGTCAGTAAGCTCTTGGCATGATGCGTTGATAGTTGCAGGAAGCTTTAATTTTGTCTGGGTTGAGCTTTTGGTCTCTACTGCCAGGGTTTCCTCCTTTGAATAAGCCAAATTGCCGCTCGTATCCAGAAGCTCATGCTTAACTGTAATATCATACCTCTTGTCTGAGCCGAGATTTGAGATTTCCTTAAGGAATGTTATTGTTTCTCCTGGTTTGGCTTCAGTGATAATCTCTTCCAGATTAATGTCCAAAAGCTGCTCCTGCTTCTGAGTGAAGGGATTCATGTAGAAAAATGCAAAAGTGACTAGGATAATTCCAAGAAGGACTGCAGCGATACTGAGCAGTGTCCCGGCTGATATGCTGTGCTCATGCTTCACAGTCTGGTGCAAGGCTGCGAATGCCTCATCAACCTGCTGCGGCTGGTAGCCATATTTAATCAGCCCATCACGGACAGCCTGGAGAGGAATTCCCTTCTGCAGCTGCGCCTGAATATATGCAGTTAATCGTGGATCCGGCATTAGCAGATTTCCTGAATTGCAGGTATATAAAGCTTCGTAGCTACTTTCCCATGTTGGAAAATTTTGATTTTGATTATCTACTACAAATGAGCAGGAACCAGTTGAGCTCTAGCTCAACTGGACTGTGCGGGGTCCGCGAACTGCGAGCACATCCACAATCACGGACCTGGTGACCGAGCAAAAGCGAGGTCGCCTCAGGTGCCAGCTGACTGGGCAGCTGGGTGGCGTGGCGCAGCCAGTTGCAGGGTTTTAGTGGTTCTTTATGGTTTCAAGACTATACAAAGCTCTACCAGAAACCTTTATATATAGAAAAGGCGGGTTATGGCCTATAAATGGTATGCAAAAGAGGGTGTAGGGTTTTAGCTAGTACTAGGGCTCAAACTACCTTATTTATAATTCTCGGCATCCTGCTACTGGGCGGTGTAACGCTCTACATTGTCAGCACGGAAAGATTGTCATTGCCCGAAGGGCAGATTGAAGAGCAGCAGGAGATTCCAAGCCAGTTCAACGCAGTGCAGGTATTTGTTGAGAATTGCGCTGCAAAAGTTGCTGAAGAAGGACTTGTACGGATCGGCCAGACAGGCGGATATATAGAGCCCAGAAGGTATGGGATAGCATCAGATCCTGCAGAGCCCACAGAAGGCAGGGCTGTGCGATTTGATCCCAGCAATGAGGATACAGCCATCGCATACTGGTGGCATTTCAAGAGCAATAACCTGTGCACTAAAAACTGCCAATGCGGCTCAGAACGGCCCAACCTCAGGAAAAACCAGGGAGAGCCAAGCATTGAAGGGCAGCTCGGCCGCTATATCAATGAAAATCTGGGGAATTGCCTGCAGGGGTTCAGGAGCCTTAAACAGGACGGATTTGTGGTCCAGGAGCTTGGGCCTGCAACGAGCAATGTAATTGTTGCCGGTGACGGAGTTTCTGTAATCCTCAATTACCCGATAAGCGTAGTGCTTGAGAATTCTGAGATATCCATGAAACAGTTCACTGCTTCTGTCAATGTGCCGATTGCAAGGCTGTACGAGTTTGCCTCAAAAATAACCAATACCGAGATAAAATACCCGTTCCTTGAGAGATGGACACTTGAGCAGGTCACTGCATTCGGGTTGGGGCCTGATGCAGAAGCATTGCCGCCGACTGCTGCCAGTGTTTTTGACCCTAGCAAGAAGCCGGAGTACTGGCAGAAGTCTGATGCAAAGAACCTCATGCAGTTTTCAATATTGCCTTATTATACCCAATTCCTGCAGGTGTGGAGGACAAGCAACTATGATGAAAGAGGAGGCTATTACCAGAAGGCTACGGTTCCTGTAAATGAAACATATGCAGACTTGAAGGTGACTTTTGAATACCTCAGCTGGTGGCCCATTTATTTTGACATAAAAGGCAGGGGAGTGAGAGGCGACTTCATCGGGCCGGAGACAGCGGGCATAACAGGACTCTTCAGCTGGCTGGGCCTGCAGCGCTATAATTTCTACTATGATGTCTCATATCCTGTCAGGATTGATATTTATGATCCTGCTGCACTGAATAATCGCGGCTACCATTTCATGTTCAACCTTGAATCAAATGTACGGGGCAACAAGCCATTGAACTGCACAGGCACTGGGCTGCCGGCAACATTGCCGCCAACAGGGACGCTGCTCTGCGATCCAAGGCTGTTCTGCGCTAATGTAAGCATAGCGACAAGCTCGGGCAACCTGTCACAGGATGCAGAGATTGCCTATGGGCATGAAGGAGAGGCCTGCTCTGTGGGAAGGATAAGCGCAGGCAAAGTCAGCCTGCCGCAATGCGTGGGCAGCGGATGCACGCTTACAGTCTCAGGCCATGAGGTGTTCAGCTCCCCGCAGAGCCTTAGCGTGCGGTGCGATCTTCCTGAGAACCATGCAATGTGCAGGCAGAAGAATGTGGTATGTAACAACGGAAAGGTCTCTGTATCAGTTGAGCCGTACAGGGCAAAGAATATCGCGGTAATGAAGAAGCGGAACATTAAATCAGGAGGCACCTGGAACTTTGATGCATCACCCGCTCCATTATTGAAGAATGAATACGCAGTTGTTAGTATCCAGAAGATAAAGGAGGCTGAGGCAGAGCCTGACCTGTTTGCAACGGTAATCTATTATGGAAATGAGAGCAGCGTAGAGGTCCTCCCTGGATTGGTGCCGGGCAAGTATACGGTGAGCATTGAGCTTTATTATGGCCTGCCGGATGCACAAGGCAGGACTTATGTGGAGTTCAAGGACAAGATTGTTGCTGGGCAGAAAGTGCACATTGACCCGCTTACCGGAGTGTTTAACGAAGGATCAACAACCCTGGAATTGGTACTGAGCCAGGCTGACCTTGACAGGGCGCAGCAGATTATATTTTATGCTGTAAGCAGCCCGGACAGCGCATCATTTGACTCATTAGACGTTGAAGATATCAGCCAGGTTGGGAAATCAGAGATCCTCGCAGCCCAGTTCAGGGCAAGCATTGAGCCGACTTATAGGTGAAGACTATGATAATAAAACCAGGAACGGGTAAAACTAGAAACGAGCATGACTCAGCCGAGATGAATCTCGGCTGCTGTGAACAGTCCCCGATTCTGGCTGTAGCCTTGCTGTTCGGGGACTTCCCTATGGTAGAGCGCGCATTACGCGCTCAGTATGCTCATTAAAATATGTAAAATATGTAAAAGCCAGATAAAAAGTCAGAAAATAATGAACCCAAAAAGAAAGGTGAGTATTGAAACAGAGTTCCGGAATCGCTTTAGCGGTATTGAAGGGATTGCAATTTTCCTGGCCGCATTAATGATAATGCTGCCCATATATTCTGCAGATGCGCTGGCGGCAACTAATGGATTGAGCAACCTTAATGTGCGCGGCAAGGATGGCGTGACCGGGTATGTGAGGAGCAATGCCGATTACTACACGTTCATTGCACGCGCTTTTATTGATACAGAATCTGTGAACAATACCAAGGTGCGGCTCATCGGGCCGGGAGGCTCCAGCGGGTTTGCATTTGACTCCTGCACACCGGTGGCGGACGGGAGCTACGACTGCACATTCTCAAGGAACATGTCTGACTTTATCATCTGCCCTGAATTCAGCTTTACCGTAAGGCTCCTAAACCAGTCTGACGTGCTTAAAGACGCAAAAACCATAACACCAATCTGCGATACAGAAGCGCCTGTGGTTACATCTTCGGCAGATAAGTCAGAATACGGGGCAAACCAGAACGTCACCTTTTCGTTTACACTCACTGACAAGGCAAGGGTATCAAGCGGCGCTGCTGAATGCACAGGCCTGCTCAACTATATCACGCTCTCGTCAGGCAACTATTCCAGGAATTTCCAGATATTCCCGAGCGGATGCAGCTACAGCGGCTCAGTCCAGGAGTTGAGCAATGCATTCGCAGAGGGCAATCCCACTGCAACGCTGGCTGCGTTTGACCTGTTCGGGCAGCGGGCCGGCCAGAGCATGAGCTTTACCACTGACTTCTCAAGCCCGAGCATTGAGCTTAAAGAGTTTGACATCAGGAAGCAGGACGGCTCCTTCGTTGATTTTTTCGTGCCGGAGACATACCTGGCGCGCATGAGCTTTGAGGTGTCAGACAAACTCCTTGACACAAATTCATTCGCCATTGACCTGAGCAGCCTTGACGTGCGGGGCGGCTCAACAACACCTTCGTGCGCTGCTGTAAATGAAACCATGATGCGCTGCTCATTGAACACTGCCTTGATAAGGGTGAACACTGCCACATTTTCCGGGTCTGTCACAGCGCAGGCTTCTGATACTGCAGGCAATAGGCGGACAAGAATAATAGCCCTTGATAAAGTGCTGCGGCCGGATACGGCTCCTCCTGATTTTGAGAATGTAAGCATCACAAGCTCTTCAGGAGCTGTCACAGGTGTGTCAAACAGGGCACTGACAGGCATAACAGTAAGCGTAGACATCATTGAGCAGGATATCGGCCTGGACCTGAACACAGTCAAGGCGAATCTCAATGCATTGACACCACGCGTTACTGTGGGTGATGTTGCCAGAAGCAGCTGCTCGGCACTTAACCAAAACAGGACACGATGCTTCTGGAATGGATTGACGCTTGACCTGAACGCGCCTCCTGACACTACACGGAGCACTGCCCTCACGCTTTCTTTCAAAGCAGCAGACAAGGCAGGCAACAATGCATCCGAATCGCTTGTTTACAATATCTTCATTGATACGCAAGGGCCTGTGGTAAGCGATATAGATACTGAATCTTCTGATTCAAACGGGACTTACTATATCAGTGCAAATAAAAAAAGGATTGAGGCAATAATTGTTGAGACTGGCTCTGGACTGGATGCAAAAGATGTCCTGCTTGATGCCTCAGGATTGGGCGCGGGCAATGCGGTTCCTGCGGACAGCTGCACGGGCGAAGGGCAGGTTACCTGCGTCTGGAATTCAATACCTATTTCGGGATCTTCAGGGCAGAAATATATAGGCATTAATCCCCTGACCAAGGATAAGGCAGGCAATCCCTTGGCTGCACAGGCAGGGATAGACGCGCTTGTGCTTGATACCATAGCTCCTGCGGTGCTTTCTGTAAATGTAAGCGCAGTTGCAGGATCACAGGGCGTGCTGCCTGGATTGATTTTAACAGGAAACGCACTGGCAATTACTGCTGAATTAGCTGAAGAGAACGGGATCAGGGCGTTTCTAGACGCATCTGGATTCATCAAGAATGCGAGCATACTGGAGGCTGATGACTGCACCAGGAATGCGGCAGGGAACTGGCGCTGCGCATGGAACACTGATGAGGTGAATATAAAGGGGTTCATCGCAAAAGATCTTGTGTTTAATTTCAGCGACATTGCGGGCAATGCCTTGGTGTACAAAAAGGCCATTACTGTAACGGGGATAAGCGACAAGCCGGTGAATTACTGGAAAGCTGCGGTTGGAAGCCCATCACCATCTGCGCTTGACAAGCAGCTCGTTACAAGATACGACCCTTTCGTATGGTTCCCGGTTTCCTTAAGTGTTGATGCAAATACCAATTTGACAAGAACACCTTCATCTTTTGCAACAGCTGAAAGCTCCCTAACAAGATGGCCTGTATCAGTTACGCTTGACAGATGCTCTGATGATACTGCTGCGCTGCTCAGCTCAACTACCGGCAACAAGCCTGAGGTTTTCAACTTCAATCCTATAACTCCAAAAGTTGACAGCACGCTTCCCTACAATACATTCTTCAAGTTCACCATGGAGAGAGCGCTGCCTCCGCAGGATTCTGTAAAGGTGAGCTGCACTGTAAAGGTGAGGACGCTGGTTGATGGCAGGGAGCTTTCTCCTGAAGAGACGGAGAATATCACGTTCACCATCAATTACTTCAACAATCCCCTTGGAACTATTGACTCAAGGATCAATGATGAGATTGAAAGGGTAAGGGACAGCTGGATTGTTCAGGCCACCTGGATGGAGACTGCCCAGAAGATACTGAATTTTGCGCAGACTGTGTGCAAGTTCACTAGCTATCTTTTTACTGTATGGAATATTCTCTTTGGCGGGACTGAAAAATTAAAATCATGCTGCCAGGCGGGAATTGCCTTGGGAGGGTTTGGCGGAGGGTTCTGCTGCCCGCTTGCCAAGGCCCTTGGAGTCAGCACAACTGCTTCAGTTGAACTTGCAAAGACTGGATTCCAGGCGCGGACAGCGCAGTTCTGCAAAGCAATAAACTGCCAGTTCTTCTGGGGAGACTGGCTAAGAAAAGAAGCAGGCACCAAGTCAAAGAGCGGGAGTGATGCTTCACTTATTGATGCAGAGTGGGCAAAAAATCCGTATTTTGATGTCTTAAGCAATGCAAATGTGCCTAGTTCTGTGCGTGGGAAAAATACCAAAGATCCAAAAGCATGGGCTCAGTTTTATGTTGCCAATATTGATCCAAAGCAAAGCCTGGTGGGTAGCGTTGCGTTTTTATGCCTGCCTGGGGTTATCTATAATCTGCAGAAAGCAAGGGTCATAGACTGCAGGTACATCAACTGCCTTAAGGAGACCAAGAACGGCATGCCGCTTTACTTATGCACTGCACAAAGGGATTATGCATATTGCAAGTACGTGTGGGGGCAGGTGTTCAATATAATTCCGTTCGCGGCGGCTTTAACAAGCATAGGGCAGGCTGTCACCAAAGCGCTTTCTCATCCGCTTGAGCTGGTGAGCACTGGCCTTTCCATAGTGTGCTACAAATTAAATTGTATGAATGAGCTAACGCCTACTGGATTTTGCTATGCATGCTATACTGCAGATACTATCAGCTGGGTCACTGATGTGCTATGCGACCTGGGCATTGGGCCTGCAAGATGCGAGCCTGTCTGGGAGCAGCTGAAGATTGATACTGATGCGGCATGCAAGGAAGCGCTGCAGGATGAAAATAAGCCGAAGGTGAGCGAGGGGACTCCGAGCCTGGGTTAGGAATATGAGAAAGAGCAAGAAGGCAATGAGCGAATTCCAGAAGATGCTGGCGGTCATAGCAGTTATCATGCTAGTCAGCGGGGTTCTGCTTAGCGGAGATTATGGAAATAAGGTGAGCGGGGCTGCGGCAGTTTCTCCTCTTATACCGCCTGAAGTTAAAGCAAAATTTGATGCAACTTATGTGAAATATCCTCAAATACCTAGGGGAACCTTGGAAGGGCTGTATGCATCTGAATCAACTTATGGGACAAATGTCAACCACAATCATCCTGCTGATCAGAAAGCAGGTAGCACTGGCATTTTTGGTTTAACTGGCGCCAGATATAATGACAGAAGGTATAATCCGAATGGCATGTATGATGTGAATACTTTGGAGGGATCATTAGAAATTGCTGCAAGATGGATAACACAAGATCTCATGAGAAATTCTAGGTTTGATTCCTCCGCACAAGATCATATAAGAGCGAATCAATTGCAGGTAGCATGGAATAGAGGACCTGGAAATATGCCTACCTCCAGGCAAGTTGAGGCTTATCTGGCAGATCCAAAAAATCCAGCGAATGACATATTTAAAGGAAGCTTACACGAGGGAAGCGCGGGCATAGGAAGAACTAATCACTTTATGGAGGGGTACAATATTGGAAGAGGCTCTACACAATCTAGGGGCGTTGAGTATGAAGCTATACGAACAGAAGGTGGCATCTACACAGTTTCATATGATTATGATAAAGATCCTGGTGCTACTGCATATGATGTAGTAAGCAGCGCATTTGGCGTAAATGATCCATCAATAATCAATAGCTATAGGATTACTATAGCGGGAAGAGAAGCTGTAGTTGTTGATGTTGGAGGCGTACCTCAATTTTATTATAAGTCTGATGTCGACAGTAGTGGACTGCCTCTGTCAGGTAAAAGCAGAGTTATCATCAAGCAAAGTATTGACATTGTGATTACAGACATACAATCGGCTGAGAGTGGAGAAACTGCCCGCGCTCAATCCGCTGGTTCTAATGTAGATGACCAACCAAAAGCGAACGATGCAAGTGCCTCTCCACAACCACAGAACCAATTCACTAAAGAGAATCCAACTGACATCGGCGGGGGGAACCTAGTTTATGTAGATGGAAATGGCGATTTAAGAGCCAAAGCAACCTTTGGATTTCTTGGAGATTCCAAGGTAAAGATTGAAAATGGCAAATTTGTTATTGATGACTGGGGTGGAAATACTGTTCTAACTCAAGACCAAGTAAATAAGATCGCAAGTTCTCCAAAAAGCTACGAAGCGCTAAGAAAATTGCAGGAGGAATGGGCTAAAACAGAAGGGGCAAAAACACCTGAATTGCCACAATTAGTGCCTCCAGCATCTGCCGAAACGCCACCTGGAGATGGACCATCAACTACCTCACCAATAGGGCAAGCTACTGATTGGGAGCAAAGAGCAGATGAATGGTACTGCATTAATCCGCAAGGATGCGTAGATGAAGGCGGATTTAAAGCATTTACTTTTGGACAGAAATATCCAACAGAGCCTTCCACAAAAGCAAGCACTGGCGGAGAGCCTGACAGGCCAGGACCGTTTCCAGAAAGGGCTGCTGAGGAAAGACCACCAGAAGCTCAAAACTCTAATGCTAAAAAAGGACAGCAGACGCCTGAAACACCTGTACTCGAGACCAGTTCACAACCAGTAATCAGTATATGGTATAGATCTTTCTGGTTCAGATTCAATAAAGATTCCCAAAAGTGGCAAATGTCACGTTTTTTTAAGTTGACATGGTTTGATGTATCAGAAAGTTCCCTTTTTCCAGAACTGGCAAATGCAAACGAAGAGCAGGGTTATAATATTCTGAGAAGATATTATCCCGAAGCTGTTGCAGCAGCTTTTCCAAGCGGGGATGCAAAACCTCAAGATGACCAATCTGGACCAAAACCCGGAACCGCTGAAGCTGCAGTTGTGCGCCCAGGAACACCAGATTCCGCAACCACCGGAACAACCTCTGCAATTCCTCCGCTTACATTTGTGGATTCTGATAGTGTTGAAAGACAACTGAAGAAGGGGGATATAGTTGGCAGATTGGAGGAACACAAGGATCTCAAAGATCCAAATAAAGTTAATCAGGTTGAAGTTTATTATAGAGCCGATCAAAATCCAACAACAGGTTTTTGGTTTCTAAGGCCAATAAGTTCAGGGGGGGTTCCTATAACTGATGACGCCATCTATGGCCAAGGAGGAGTTCCAAATCCGGTTTGGTTTAATGAGGCAGGAAATAATGTATTGACTAATACTTATCACAGGTTTACAGGGCTTATACTGGTGTCAAGCAGTGGAGCAACTCAAGTTTCCAAGGATGCTGCAGATCCAAATAATCCGTTGAAAGTTCCAATTGGCTTTAGAGATGTTCAACAAAGGGCTTTGAGTAAGGCTAAAGAGGCTGAAGCTGCGAAAATAGCGGCTCTTAAGCTGAAGCCTGTAGAAAAGATGACCGTGAATGAAAAAGAAGAATATCAGATATATCAGGACAAAGATAAAAAGATGTTCATTGATATTGGCGGAGAATTATTTGAAGTGTCTGGAGATATTAAAAGGGAAGAGGGCGAGATAACTGCTGTGCCGTATAAAGGGCTGGATGGAAATACATATACGGCGCTGTCCACTGGTATATTCTATTCAGAGCAGAGAAGTGAAGACACACGGCTAGTTAGATTTGTAGACGAGAAAGGTATTAATTATGATGTTAGAATAGTTACTAAAGAGGTTCAAAGGGAACAACGTGGAGATGATGTTATTACAGTAGCAGATACAGGACAAACTCAACAAAAAAAGACTATTCAAGAGATAACATTTACAGATTCCAGTGGTAATCCATTGAGTGCATCTGATTTAAGATACATTACTGAAAAACTGTCTGGAAGTGATACAACCGGGATAATCGCAAAGATTCAGAATACTCTAGGAACTGGCAATTTGGTAATTTCGCCAGTGCAAAAGGAGGCTCCTGTGTCAGCCGGCACTCCTGTACCTAGTGCTCCGCCACCTGCTCTCGCCCCAGCAACTATCAATGACTATTCCGGAACTATTTCCTTTGATGAAAATAAGTACAATACCTATAAAATAGGTGATACACTCGTTTATAAGAACAAAGATGATGGCAAGCTTTATTATCCGATTTCAGTTTATGCAGAAGCAAATCCATTGTTGCTTCCTTTAAACAAGCAACCAAACGGATTTTATGAAAGCCAGAGCGACTTGAAGTATCGTGATCCTAAAAACGGACTGGAAGTAAGTGTAAAGCTTTTTATTGCAAATGATGGCTCTACTTTTACGAAAACTTCAACAGATATAATCACTTACAACACAGCTAATGGCCTTTCACTTAAATTCTATCCTGACGGAAGTGTAACAGTTGTTGAGACAGTTGCTTCTCAAATACCTTTTGGACTGAATGATCCTAACCTCCAAGAAAGACAATTGGACATAAGATATCTCGATCTCCTTGGCACTTCATTGGATAGATTTTCATTTTGGGCTGTCACTGGCGGAACGCAAATGCTTAATAATTTAGAAAAGCAAGGGATTAAAGTTCAGCTAACAAAAGAACAATTAGAAAGAATCAAGCCTACAGTTGTCCAAAGGTTCAATTGGTTCGGAGATATGCTGAGGGAGATCCAGACCGCAGTTAAAGGCTATTCATTCTTCTCATTCCTGTATAGTGAGCCTGCCCCATGGGTTGATGACCCTACGCTTCTCAACATACTTGGCGGGCCGACCGGGGAATTGTACGGCTGGACTTCGCAGATATGCGCGGACAGGGCAACTGACATACATGAGCTAGGAGCTGCATTTGCAACCTCGCTTTCAGGGGCATTTGCCCACGTTGAAGGGGAGAAGGCAACTATCATAGATTTCAACGCGTCCACAGGGCAAAGAAAGCCGAACCTGTTCCTGTACAAGATCAGCCTGAAAGTGAATCCTGGCATTGAGAGCAGGGGCTGCAACATGAACTTTAAGGTAATGGTCTCGGGCCCTTCAGGCAGGAGATCATTGTTTGTTGATTCAGGCGACGGCAGCGATTTCGTATTTGGCGTGGAGGCAGGCGGGGATCCTGTTGATTTTGCAGGCAATAACATGGTCTTTGCACAGAGCCAGAACAGCTATGATAAGGTTTCAATCAAATTCATTGAACTCACTGGAAAAGTAACGCCATGCCTTGACGGGGTCTCTGAGGGCGATGAGCTCAGCAGCCCGCTTATTGCAAACGGGCCGCAGCAGATGAATATAGGAGACCCGTGCGGCGGCGCCTATACGCTGTTCATGCCGGCATGCTGGGGCGGCAGCGGTGAAGAGGATGGCAGCTCCGGAACAGGAAAGGGAGTGGGCGGCACAACAACATCCTCGCCAGCGCGGCGGGGCGGCGGGAGATCAGGCAAGCCAGTGGTGAATATCTGATTCTGAACGATAGATTTATATATATGTATATATATAAATAAGCCATGGCAAAACCTATGATGGTATCGGATGAGGTTTATAACAAGCTTAAAAAAATTAAAGAAAAAAAGAATGAGAGTTTTAGCTCTGTAATTAATAATCTTTTAGAAGATAAGCCGAATAAAACTTGGGAGGCATTGGATAAGGTAGCAGGAATCTTTAAGGGCGATAAAGAATACGATGCCATCTTAAAGGATAGTAAAAAGAGATGGAAACGATGGGGAAAAAGGTATGCATAGACACAGACATTTTAATTAATGCTCTAAAAGATCCCGCTTATTATGCTCGCATAAGGCACCAATTTTCAGGATATGAAGCATATTCAACCACGATTACTGTTTTTGAGCTCTACAAGAGAAAAACAAATATAGACAAAGTGCATTTTATAATGTCACAATTGCAGGTTTTGGAGTTTGATACAGCTTGCGCAGTAACTGCAGCAAATATATTTAAAAATATCACGGCCAAAGGCATTAACATGGATTACAGGGACTTATTCATAGCAGCCATTGCTTTAGCACATGAATGTGTTTTGCTAACTAATAATTTTAAAGATTTTAAGAATGTTCCAAATCTAAGGCTTGAAAATGTCAAAGATTAAGAGAAATAAAGCATTGGAAGCACTAGACAAGTTAGCAGGCACCTTTAAAGATGACACCGAGTGGGATGAGATTCTAAAAGAAAATAGAAAGATGTGGAAAGCTTGGGGAAAAAGATTAGAAAAAGAGAGCAAAGAGTGGCATATTTAAAGCAAACCTGGCAAGACTTTATCGCCAGCTTTAAAGAATTAGACAAGCGCTTCATTGCCATCCTTCTGCTGGATATTGCACTTTATGCGGCGCTTGCTTTAGGTGTCATGGCTTTCTGGGAGATTATCAAGAAAAGGCTGAATTATATCCCGCCCATGCCTATATTTAACCCAGAGATAACTCCAGTATCTGAGCTGGATGCTTTTTACGGCATAGTGACAGGAATCAGGTTAGAGATAGCGGTGTACCTGCTTGTCTTCCTGATAATTGCATTTTTTATATGGACTTTTGTGAAGGGCCTGCAGTGGAGCATTAGCCTCAGGAAAAAGTATGATGTGCAGCAGTATATGAGGCATGTTCTTGTAAATGGGCTTTGGCAATTGTGCTGGCTTGTGACGGCTATTATATTGCTATTTGTGCTAATGCAAAATGCGCTTAAATTCTTAGGGTTGATACTTCTTGCAGTATACCTGCATATGGGTTATATCAAGTATGCGCAGACCGTTAAAACTGAGAAAGTATTTGCCTCCCTAAAAGAAACATTAAGGGTTGGCCTCGGGAGACTGCACCTGTTTGTACTGCCTTATCTGGCAATGTCACTTGTATTGCTTTTGCTTTCACAGCTTTACTATGCATACCAGTACCTGCCTGATGCAGGGGAAATAGCAGTATTCCTGCTGCTCGTTATTGTGTGGATGGCATGGACCCGGCTTTATGTTGCAAAAGTGCTGAAACCAGCTTAAACTATTCCATTAACCCCTATTACCATTCTAAAAGCAATCTTTAAATACTAGTAAAAGTTGATTCTAGAAGTGTTACAATGACGGGGAAAAGAGGTCAGGTCACCCTATTTATAATAGTAGGCATTGCGCTCGTTATTCTTACGGGAATCTATACGTACTATATCCAAACGCAGGTGGAGGAAGCTGAGCTTGTGCCACCTAAGGCTGAGCCTATCAAGAATTTTGTGGAAAGCTGCATCAGCAATAGCGCAGAGCAGGGATTACAATTGCTCGCATTGCAGGGTGGCTACCTTGAGATTCCAGCTGAGGTTGAGCGAGACACCGCAAGCTACCTTTCTTTAGGCGACGGCGCTGTAAAGCTTCCTTATTGGTACTACAGGGGAAATTCAAGGATCCCAAGCCTGAGCCTGATGGAAAACCAGCTTTCAAGGTATATTTCATCTAATGCAGATTCCTGCATGCAGAATTTCCAGGCATTTGATAAGGAATTTGAAATAACAGCTGAAGCAAGCCCGAAAATAACTGTAACCATAGGAGAGAAGGATGTAATTGCTGCTGCTGAATACCCTCTCAACATCAAGAGCAAGGCAGATGATGAAGAGATCAAGCTCACAAAGTTCAGGGCAGTGCTTCCTGTGAGACTAAAGCAGATGTATGGAGTTGCATCCCAGTTGATGCAGGAAGAGAACCGCAACTCGTTTCTTGAGCAGTCAACCATTGACCTGATGGCGCTGCATCCTGATATTCCATTTACAGGCATGGAATTCAAGTGTGGGCAGATGCGGTGGAGGCTTTCAGAGATACAGGCTAACCTGCAGGAAATGCTATATTTCAATGCCCAAAAGATGCGTATTGAAAATACTGACTATGCGCCGTTCCTTGCAGACAAGGCCGCATACCAGGCCCTGAAAAAATATACGATGGAGGATTTTGTAGAAGGGCGCGTTACCCAGCTGAGCGCGCCGGATGACGCATACGATTATTTCCATTTCCTCTATGACATAGGCATCAAGAAGACTGACCTGGGCGCGGGCTTCCAGTATTTTCCTGAATGGGGCATGCAGATAGAAGCAAGGCCGAGTGAAAGCAATATCCTGAAATCAAATGTGGGCAAGAGCGGATATAAGCTGCTCAATTTTGTTTGTATAAACATCTATCATTTTACCTATGATGTAAGGTATCCTATCCTTGTCTCAATCAGGGATGACACTGCATTCAAAGGAAGAGGCTATACATTCAGGTTTTCATTTCCCGTGCTTATCAACCACAACAAGCCAGACAGGCAGGATACTGCAACGGCTGTTTTTGAAGCGCCGTCTGCAGATACTGATCTTGCGTGCAGCCTGAGAGGCGATGAAGTATATGATATCAGGGCGCTTGGTACTGACGAGCATGGCATCAGCAATATTGAGCTGCAAGGCGTGAATATAAGCTATGACTGCTTCCAGTTCTCCTGCCAGCTTGGTGTTACAAGAGCGGATGAAGGGCTTTACCGGCTGCGCACGCAGCTGCCGCAGAGCTGCTCAAACGGGTTTATTGTTGCAGAAAAAGAAGGATATATGCAGGGCAGGGCACAGGTGCTGGATTCAACCGATGTTGATGTAAAGCTGAGCAAACTGAGAACATTGAAGATGAATGTATTGCGGCACAAGCTTATTTCAGGAAAAATAGAGGCAGCAGAGCCCCTCGCCAAAAACATGGTTGCGCTTGTAAGCCTAAAGAATCTTGATGAGCCGGCTGCTGATACGCTCTATGGGCAATTCCCGGATAAGGATGCAGTGATTGCCCTGATTGACAGCCATGCTAATTATGAGGTTACTGTCCACCTGTATGATACTGTAGACAATATCCTTATTGGAGGCTACCAGGGCACATGGAATGTTGCAGATGCAGACATTTCAGGGAAATCAGGCCTGGTATTCCATGCGGTTGAATACATACCCAAGCCACTGAACGAGGAAGACCAATTCAAGCTTATAACATATCTGCAAGATAATGCTGCATACAAGGACGCGCTCAAGCCGAGGTTTGAATGAGCGGAAAAAAGAAAACCTGTAATGTGCACCGTAATGTTGTACCAGCTTGCCTAATCGCTTTATTTACAAATACATCTGCGAAACCCATAGAACCAATCGCTGGACGTTGGTCTGCGACGCCCTGAACTGAAAAAATGAAGGAAAAGAGGATGTGGCAAAGAGGTGTACTGTGCTTGGTAGTGGCAACACTGCTTTCATTCCTTGCGATTGCGGATGCAAACCCGCCAAAGGTCAGCAATGTGCAGGTTGCAGTGACTGCAAATTCGTCAACCATAACCTGGGATACTGATGAGCCTGGAACATCAACTATCCTCTACGGCAAGTCTATTGATGTGGAGCTGTCCAAGTTCTTCCCCTCGTTCGTTACGCAGCATGCGGTGACGCTTGAATTCCTGGCCTTCAAGACCTTATATTACTTCAAGGTAAGCTCATGCGACCAGGCAAACAACTGCAATACGACACCTGTTGCTAATTTCACCACTCTTTCCCTGCCTGCCCCGGGAAAAGTTGCAGAAGTGACGAATACAGTCACGAGCCGGAAGCAGGTCGTCATCAACTGGACAGCCTTAGAAGACCAGTTCCTGAAAGGTTATAGGGTCTACAGGAATGATGTTGCAATAGCAAACACCACAAGAGTATTCTATGTTGACAATGATGTAAAGCCAGCCACAGCATATAGCTACCAGGTAGCTGCATTCAATCCTGCGAATGATGAAGGCGAGAAATCAGACCCGCTGAATCTTGAGACACCGGAGGCTGATATTGCAGCCCCGGTCATGACAACACCGAGACTGCTCGTGCTCACACCGACACTTGCAAAAATAAACTGGGAGACAAACGAGGCTGCGAATGCAACAGTAAGATATGGCAATGCAACAGTAGCATTGGCAGAGAACAGGAAGACATTCCTCAGCAACCATACCATTGAGCTGAAAAATCTGAGGGCAGGGACGCTCATAAGCTTCACCGCAATCTCATGCGATGATTCAGGGAACTGCGCGCAGAAGACCGGGCAGTTCGTGCCGGGAAGCGATGTGCTGCCGCCGTTCATCAATGTTAGCCTTCCGAGATACTTCAACCAGCAGATAATAAGAGTAGCAGGGCTGACAGAATCATTCTCAGAGGTCAGTTGGAGGCTTTTCTTCTGGCGATAATATGGTGACGGTCCTTGCAGAAGACGGCGCCGGGAACAAGGCGAGCAGGAATTTCACAGTAACCATTGACACTACGCCGCCTTCCTTTGCCATCACAAATATCCCGCCCATAACAAAACAGGAAACGCTGATGCTAAACGGGACAGTGAATGAGCCGGTGAACATTGAGTTCTTCGTCTCATTAGTCTCAAGCCTTGATTTTGAGAAGCCTGCACGGACAGCAGGGCTGCAGGTTAGAAAGGTGGAGAAGAACAAGGTTGAGCTTGCCTGGAACAAGGCTAATGACAGTGACGTGCATAAGTATGTGATTTACAGGGATGGCTTGCGACTGACCTTTGCGCAAGCTGCAGAATTCATTGACAGCGCAGTTGATACTGCAACTACCTACCAATACGAGGTCACTGCATTGGATGATGCCTGCAATGAAGGCGATCGCTCGGACGTTGTGGAGGCAAGAACCATGCCGAATGGGAGCATACTGAAGATTGCGCCAAAGCAGATTGAACTGCCATGCAGGGAGAAATCATCAGTTGCAAAGCTCAATACTAGCAACAGGTTCAAGCAGCAGATTGCATTTGCGCTCGGCCTTAATGAGGTTGAGGTTGTCTTCACAGATCTCGCAGGGAATACTGTAAGCATGAGAAACAGGACGCTGTTCAATAACAAGCCGCCAAAGATACTGAGCACCAACCTGCATGAGCTTACGCCGAGCTATTCGGCAGAAGTCACTATCATTGGAAAGGTGAGCGAGCAGTCACGTGTCCTTATCTTTGTCAACAATGGCAGCAAGCCTGATGCTGCGGTTGATACAGCTCCTGACGGCAGCTTCAAGGCTGATGTGAGCCTGTCCCGCAATTTCCTCTTTTCAAGCGATGTCAACACGAATGCGGGCCAGCCGCAAGCTCCTGTACAGACAAGGGGGCAGTCATCATTTGAGCAGTTCACGAGAAATGATATCAGGATTGTTGCGGTAAATAATGTAGGGCTGCAGGATGAGGTCAAGGGTTTCATAAACTATGCATTATGCGGCGGCGGGGGAGATTGGGAGATTGAAATCCCTAAGGATAAAGTCTTCCCCACTGAGATTATACCAAGGTACCTGATTGAAGGGTTTGCTCAGATAGGGTTTGGCCTGAACTTTACCTACCGCGGGCTGCCTGTGCAGGGACGGGAGCCGAGCATTACCAGCATAAGGGTAACTGCAGGATTCCCCCAGAGCTTGAGCGCCAAGGACAGGAAGGTGTATGACGAGGATTGGGTCAGCAGCATAACCTGGAACAGGCCTGGAAGCCAGAAATCTGCCTATGTTATGGTCAATTTCAAGAAGCTGGACCCTGTACCAAAAGGTACGATCTATGACAAGGAGAAGAACCTTTCTGAGCACAATAAAGGGAAATGCTTCAACGTCCCCCATACTGATACAGCATACGTGAATGCGGGCTGCGTAAATGTACCCCTTACGATTGAAATAATGTATCCATGCGAATCCTTTGAGCAGTTCGGCGACCAGTTCAGGAAAGTCACCAAGAGCTGCGTGCAGAAGCAGTGCACTAATGTCAATGTAGTCATTGTCCCAAGAATTCCTCCAAAGGTCATCCCGAAGGATCTGCTGCGTGAGGCCATAAAGCTGCTGGATTCAGGGATTGCCCTTATTGACAAGATAATCGGTCCGCTGCAGACCGCAACGCAATTCACCCTGATTGGATGCTTTGGCACCTGGGGGGCGTATTTTGCGAGCACTGCAAGCGAATATTTCTCTTGCATTAATGTAGATTTTGACAAGTGCTCTGGATGTGCTGATTCACAGGGGGCCTGCACTATTCCTGGAAAGGAAAACGGATATTGCAGAGCATGCTACAATGCAAAACTTGGCACTGCAAAAGTATGGGAAGCATTAAATTATGTCTGCGACAGGATCATGTGCCCTGCGGTGCCGAGCTATGAGAAATACCGGCAGGACCAGGTTGGATTGAAGGCGAAGTTTGACATACAAAAAGTGGTTACTAGGCCTAACTCAAACTGCAGGGCAGAGGGCGCACCGCTCAATGCAAAGGATGCTTATGAGAAGTATAGTTCATTCAGCGAAACCATCGTAAACGACTGCAAGGGCACCGTGCTAAATCCAGACGGGGCTATTGATCCTCAAGGGAAATGCTGCGCTTATGAATACAAGAAGAACTGGGATCCTGCGGTTCTCTGCTTTAACAGCGGGTTGTGCATGCTTGATCCATTAAAGGAAAGCGCGTGCAGGGCAAAGCTTGAGAAAGAGAAGCTATACGGGCCTGAGACTACAGAAGAAGCGGATCCATGCGGCAATGAGATAGAGAAGATATTCAGGACAGTACGCGATTTCAGCCTGTGCGGCAATAAGTCAAGCGCAAACTCACGGCAGGTAAATGTCGCGGGCGACTGGTTTGTAATTGAAAGCTTTGACGGTGATAAAGGACAATTCCAGGATTACATCACTGGGCTGGGAAAGAGCAGGGAAGAAGGGCTCAAGAGCCTCCCGCCAACTCCATTGAAAGACAAGCAAGGCAAAGACATTCCGGAGGAGAAACAACTTCCTAAAGACTTTGAGGAATATGTGCGAAGATACAGCGGCACTGCGCTCTATACCGGCAGGGAAGTAATCTATCGGGAAACAGACAAGGAAAACAAGGAGATAGTGAGGAATGGGGTTATAGAGAAGGTTGATCCTATCTATGTGCAGGACGAGTGCTGCACCAAAGGCTACAATGATGGCAGGTGCAAGCCAGTGTACAAGCGGGTTACTGATGAAAGGATTATAGTATGCATTGACAAGAATGCCAAAGATTGTCATTTACAGACCTGCGTCAAGGAAAATTGCAAAGGGAAAGAAAATGACAGGGAATGCAATGCAGCTTGCCTAGAAAGTGCAAAGAAATGTGAAGCAAGATGCCAACAGTCTGAGACAGGGGTTCAAAGGAAAGTGCCTCAAAATGTGGTTGAGATGTTCTGCACTGGAAACCAGGGCAAGGATTATGTGATTGATCCTACAGCAGATGTGGTGAGCGCGGTGCAGTCAGGCTGTATGACAGGAACACTTGCATACCTAAATAAGTACAGGACAATAATGGCTGCGGTGCGGGGATGCTTCCAGACTATACTAGAAACAGGCGACGGGAGCGCAGGGATGTGCAGGGAGGTTATCAGCATCTATATCTGCGATTTGATATACTATGCCATCAACTGTATTAAGGAGCGAATGTCAGAAGGCTCTGGGGTTGCTGCGGAAGGTTTGCCGGGATTCCTGAAATATGTCACCAATGCAGGCTCAAAAGTGCAGGGTAGCATACAGGCAAGATACGGGGCGACAAGCCTCTACAGGGCTTTATTTGTTGAGAGAAGCCTGATACATTCAGCATGCCTGTTTGCATTCACAGGCGATTGGGACATATCATTCAATAATGTTATACAGCAGATAACCACCATACCGATAGAGCCGACTATAACAGTGTTCCCAGCTGACAGGAGGTTCCTCAGCTATGATACTACTACCGGCTTGGTTACTCATGTATACCATCTGGCTGCTTTCATTGTTCCAGGTGCTGATAATTTCAGGTATAGGATGGAGCTGGTATGCTCAAACAAGAATGACTGCGACCCGAGAGAGTTTGAGAATAGTGTATGCGATTGCGCGCGTGCAGGCGGGGAACGGGTATTCCCTGTAACTTTAGGAACAGGATTCTTAAGGCTGGGGCAGACATTAAACGATGCCAAGTTCATTGACATTTCAGGGCAGAAACATGGAGTTGCCGCTGCAGTGCGATATGATAGAGTCAGAGTAACTTACTCTTATAAAGATAACAAGGGGGAGACTGTAAATAAAGTCAAGGAATTCAGGATAAGCCAGGTTGGAGGGCAGCCGCCGGTGAGATGCCAGTTTGATGTAGGAAGCGCAAGCTTCAGGTGCAGCTTTGACATGGGCGAGATAGGGATAGCATGCATTCTTAATGAGCCTGAGATATATGTTGATAATAAGGCAGTGGGACCAGATGCAGTCATTCCGAAGAATGCAAGGAGCGTGCAGATGAAGTTTGATGTGCAGAAGACAAGCCCTGACAAGCTGAAACAATCAACATTCTATGCGCAGCTTACGCTGATAGGAGATCAGGGGCAGCAGGTTCAGAGCTTGCTGTGGCCGATTACACAGGAAGATAAGACAACTGTACCATTTGATCTGAAGTCAAGCATTAGCAGATTGTTGAGCAGCAATCCATCTGTAATATACTGCAGCCCAATTGATAGTAAGGATGGCCTTACAGCAGCCACGCCTATCACAAACTGTAAATTGATAGGGCTTACTACAATGAAGATAACCTATGATGGAACAACTTTGCCGCAATATCAGTATGGGAGCGGAAGATTGATTGACATCTTTACACCTGCGCCTTTGTCAACTCCTGTGCCATGCAAAAAATTAGATCCCACAAGGTTCAATTGCGATGGGATGGATATAACACTTTCAGGACAGGGGCAGGTGCTCATTGAAGGGACTTCTTCAAATGTGCCTATAGTTAACAATATACCCCAGAGGCAGTTAAGCTATAAAGTAACCATATTCCAGCCGGATGAAAGGACTAAGACAACTCAGTCACAGATTGTAGCGTCATGCAACGGGCAGCCGCAGATTAAGGAAGGCGTGTTTTCAGTGGATGAAAGCATAGTTGTGCAGTCTACAGCTGTTGCAGGGCTGGATTCATGCAGCAAGCAGGGACAAAAAGAGCTTACAAGCGTATGCGCATGCGGCACTGAGCGCTGCGGGGACACAGGCGGCTTTTACTGTTGCTCCGGGAAATGCGTAAAGCAAGAATGCAATCTTCTGGACAAGCTTAAAGTTGAAGTCCAGCCGGGCAGGTACCTCGTGAAGAGGGATCCTGGAAACATCCTGCAGGTCAGTGCATTGATCACGCGCAATCCCTCCATTAAAGAAGCACAGTATGCGCTGCAGGGGGCTCAGTGGGGCGCTCTAACTAAAAAAGAAGAAAGGCCCGATGGCATGGATATTTGGGAATCAAACCCAATACCAGTTGATACTGTCCAACCGGGATATTACACCATATCCGTTAATGTCAAAGATGATATAGGTGAAAAGCCGTTTTTGAGCAATATATTGGCTGAGGTTACAGAAGATGAATGCCAGGCGCCAGGGGGGAATGGATTATGTGCGCGGCAGGATTGCGGGCGGTATGGAAACAATTATATTTCTCTTATTAATCATAACTGCCCTGTGCAGAAGAACTATAAGAGCTGCTGCCAGTATGCACCGGATTATATACCACTACCTTAATAGGGCTATGGCAAAGAAAAAATACGATAAAAAAACATTCCTGCAGATAATGCTGCTTGATGCACTGTTCTGCATACTTTTAGGCCTTGCTGCATACAAGCTGCTCCTAACCATAGCGCCGCATGCTACTGCAGTGAGCCAGATGGTAGCAGAGCAGATGCAGGCTGCCGGGCAGGTCGGGCAGCTCCTAACCCGTGAAGAGGTATACCAATCATTAATGGGCAATGAGCAGTTCCTAGCTTACTATTCAGAGATATTAGATGGTGTACTGCTGCTTGCGCTTGCTTTTATTATTTTATATTGCCTGCTACAGTCAGTAACCTGGTGGCTGGCTTTAGGAAAGCCGCTTCCTTTCATGAAGTACCTCTACAGGTTCAGCTTAGTGAGCCTTGCGTGGTTCCTTGCGCTAATTGCAGTGCTTCTGGTGTACGCAAACGCAGCACAAGGCATTGATTCATTGTTCATACCAGGGGCATTCCGGGCCTTGTATTTCCTGCTTTTGATAGCTGCTGTGCTTTTTATTTCATATTTCCTTGTACTATGCTACTATTTCCTGAAAGAAAAGAGCTGGGGAGTCATGCTAAAGAAGACCTTTGCCACGGGCTTTAAGCGGTTTAAAAGCTTATTTTGGAAATTCCTGCTTATTGGAGCGGGAAAGCTCGGATTGCTTATTTTTGTAGTAATCCTTGTTTCGGTGCTTGGGATAAACCTACTTGTAGGAGCAATACTATTTCTGGTGCTTGTCATTCCATATGTAGCCTGGGCAAAGCTGAAGCTTGTCAGGATTATTGAGAATGTCTGATTACCTATAAGCAGGGCTCAATTGGGGATGGTATTGAGGTACGATAAACGCATAAGCCTGCTGTATCAATGAGGCTGCCTTGCGATACATCTGTGCAGCTGCTGAAGGCGCAGCTGGAGAGAATGGAGTATCTCCTGGATTGTATCCAGAAGGCATTGCTGCAGTAACCGGTTCTGGAATTGCCAATATGTTGTGCAAGCCGTACACAGGAGCCTGGGTGGCTGGCCTGCTATAATCTATGCGAGGCATTACTGACCATCCGCCGCCAACAGATTCTACCATGCATACTGCAAATATGCTGGTATTTATATCAATTATTGCAGTCAAGAAAAGAGGTTTGCTACTTTTTTGTCTAGGCTGCCCTGTCCATCTGGCTTTCCAAGCCGCCGGGTATGATGACAGGGTTCCTGAACCTTATAAGTTGCTCTACATTATATGTGTAATCTTTTAGCTGCCTGCTGCGTGCGATATAGCCTTGCTCCTCTGCCTCATCAAGCATACGATCAATGGTCTTTGTTGAGGTTTTTAGATAACGAGCAGCATGTTCCTTGGCTTCTCCTAAATCTTTTATGCCATAATGCAGTGTCAGCTGCTGAGCTTCCCTCATTACTACCCCTGCAACATATGCAGCTTGGAATTTCTTTACAGCAGATTTAATGTCATAATTTCCCTTGAGCCTAGCTTCAGCTACAATCCAGTCGGCTAAAGCTGCAACTTTAACATCAGGATTTACATTTGCGCCTGCTAATATTTCCTCTGGAGAAACAACTCCTTCAAGTGATTTTATTTTTTTCCAGTCCGTGTAGAATGGGATTTTTTGCTTTGGAAGCCTGTACTTTTGGCTGTATTCCGTATGATGATGCTTCATGTACGGCTCAAGGCCCAGATCCTTTACTTTCCTCTCAACTGCCCGGCTCATGCCAGTCAATCCTGCAAGGGCATCATAGGTCACGGCGCGCCCCGGCTGCTTATCAAGAAAGTCTATGGCTGACTGCATGAAGTATCTTGTAAACTGCTGCACTGCCTCCGGATACGGCTTGGAAAGGTAGGAAGCGTGGCTAGGGAACTGGCTGGATTGAAGTGCTCCTGCGTTGCCCTGGTATGTGACCCCTGCCATGGTATTAAGAAATTAATATGGATATTTTAACTTATTGATAATTAACCGTGTCAGCCGCCACCGCCTGCTGGAGCTTGCCCACCTTGTCCACCTTCAGCCCTTTGCAATGGTGTTTTATAACCAAGCCTACTGAGTGCTTGTGAATCGCCCTGTAATGCGTACCTGTGTATAGTTAACAATGATTGTGTATCTTTTGTCGCATGAAAATGCTCATCGGGATGCTCAATTTTTGCTTCTTTATATTTACAGATTTTGATGATAGAACATCGTATAGCTATCTACGGTTCTCTTGCCAAGTGTATCTCTGAGATAATTAATGATATCTATTTTTGCTTTATCGGCATTTGCTTTTAGCCACTGTTCATCTAGTGGATTAATTGGGTGCCCTTCCTCATCCTTAACATATTGTGAGAAGAGTGCACCTATCATTTGCCTTCGCTCTCTCGGGCTATGCTCCATATTTTTCACTAATTTTTCATGTTCTGCAAGAGCATCCCCTTTAAGAACGAGCTTTAGGAAGTGGCTCATATACGCTTCCATGACAGAAGCCAGATTTTCCTCTCCGACTTTCTCGGTATGGGGACCCTTAACTAAATTATCTAGTTTTTTATATCCTACATCATAAGCTCCTTCCAGTCCTGTGGCAGGATTCCTAAAAACCATTCCTTGTACGTGTTCTCTAATCAGGGGAATATATTTATGCTCTTCTTTATAAAGAAGCTCGAACGCGCTCATTCTGCCTGTGAAATCCTGATGTTTAGCATGCTCTATGTGCTTTGCAAGTTCCTCTAAGTTCTTAGGTTTTTCTCCGTGTTCTTCAGCCATGGAAATCTTTTTATAAGAGTTCATATATAAAACTTGTGATTGTTACTACTAAAGAATATCAATGCCTGCGCAACATCATGGACTTAGTAGGCCTATACCTGAGTAATTGGTCATCCCAACGATAGGGAAATTTCATCTTATGTTGCGCAGCTTCGCCCTCTAGACTTAGCCGCATACCCATAAGCCGCTCCTGAACAACATTAGTATCTAATCCCTCTTCAAGCATAGCTTTCGCAGCACGATTAATAGCCAGTACTCTCTCGCCTAAAATTAGACCTTTATCCGAATATGGCGCAGGAGTAGGCTCTACAACACGCCTAGAAGGCCTATGTAACGGATATTCCACCCCGTTGTATTGTGTTACCATTGCAACATCTCATTGCAACTCATATTTAAAGTTTATTGCATATCCGGTTGGGGAGCGATTAGCGAACACTAAAATGCCAGACTGATTTTGTACCTGTGTCACTTTTCTGTCAGCAAAAAAGAAGCCTTTAAAAATAAGCAGATAATCGTGAGACCTATGGTGCAGCCTGACTACAAGAAGGATGCCAAATCCAAAGATAGTGACAAGGCTCAAGAGGCTGAAAAGGACAAGGTAAGCCAGGAGCTTGAGATGCTTGAGCAATTGCCTCCTGAAGCGCAGAAGAAGCTTAAGGCCATCAAGGAGAAGATGGAGGCATTCCAGAAGAAGGTAGTTGAGAAGTTTGACAAATATATTATTGCGGTTGCCTTACTGCCGCCTATCCCTCAGATGCAGGCTATGGGGATACAGCTTCCCGAAGGGTTTGGGCAGCCTACCCAAGATCAGGCATACCAGGGGATGCAGCCGGGAGCAGGAATGCCTATGCCGCCTAGTGGGATGCCAGGACCTATGCAACCTATGCCGCCCATGCAACCTATGCCATCTCTGCAACCGCTTCCCATGCAGCCTATACCTGGGATGCCGCAGATACCCAGAGCAGGCGCAGGCATGATACCTGCAATGCAGCCTTCTTCTATCAAGCCAATCTCTGAAGCTAAGCCGGCAGGACCTGATCCTATGGATATAATCAATGCGCTTGTCCTGATTGATGATTCTGACAGCAAGAAGATGCCCAAGCAGGAGCTGAAGACAAAATTAACAGCGATCATTGAGCAGCTAGCAAAGGAGACTGATGAGAATATGAAGCCTTATGTGCTGATACTCTCTGAGGTATGGCAGAGCTGCTATGATGCGAAGTATGAGGTGCTGCAACTTATTTCTGTCTCTGCGCCGGTGTATGACACAGGTATGCTGTCTGCCATCAAGATATCTGAAATCCACAAGACAATGGTTCTCAAGAAGTTTGAGAAATATATCGTGAGCTATGTGCTTGCAGGAAGCCTTACACAAGGAAGGGCAACAAAAGAGTCTGATATTGATGTATGGGTCGTGATTGATGATACTGATGTCAAGAAGATGACACGAGCAGAGCTGAAGGACAAGTTACGGGCTATCATTATAGGCATGGGTATTGAGGCTGGCGAGATAACCGGCATCAGGAACAAGCTCAACATCCAAGTGTATATTTTAACTGATTTCTGGGATTCGCTGAAAGAGGCAAACCCTGTCATCTTTACTTTGCTGCGGGATGGAGTGCCGTTCTTTGACAGGGGCATATTCATGCCATGGAAGCAATTGCTGCGGATGGGCAAGATAAAGCCGAGCTATGAAGCCATAGACATCTTCATGGGCTCTGGCGAGCAGATGATACAACGCGTCAATTTCAAGCTAAAAGAGATAGGCATGGAAGATATCTACTATGCAATCCTGACCCCTGCACAGGCAGCCATCATGCTCTATGGCTTGCCGCCTCCATCGCCAAAAGAGACGCCTGAGGTGCTACGCGACATATTTGTAAAGAAGGAGAAGATGCTAGAGGAGGAGTATGTCAAGATACTCCACAACAGCGTGCAGATACGCAAGGATATTGAGCACGGCACAAAAAAGGAGCTGACTGGAAAGGAAGTTGACCAGCTTATGAAGGATGCGGATAAATTCCTGAAAAGGATCAGGAAGCTGTTTTCGCAGATTGAATATGCAAAAGAGAAGGATGACGTATTGCACGTATACGAATCTGTGCTCACCATGATACGCGACCTGCTAAGGATGGAAGGCATTGAAAAAACAGCTGATACTGAAATTGCAAGGCTGTTTGAGCATGAGATCATTGCGAAAGGAAAAGCTCCCCAGAAATATGTTAGGATACTGAAGGATGTAATGAAGGGCAAGAAGGACTATGATGAGGGGAAGCTGACAAAGCACGAGGTAGAGAGCCTGAGGAAGGACAGCACTGAGCTGATACGGTTCCTGATTGAGACAATACAGCGCAAAAGAGGCAGGGAGCTGGACAGGGCAAAGATACGGGTGAAGCACGGCGAGAGGTTCGGTGAAGTCCTCTTGTTAGGGCAGGATGCGTTTATAATCCATGACATTGACCATGAGGAGAAAGAGGTTTCCAAGGCGAAAGTTAAGGAAGACGGCAGCCTGGAGAAGATACAGCAGAGCAGCATTGAAGAGCTGGAGCAGGCCATTGCTAAAGTGGAGATACCTGCAAGAGTGTTCATCAAGGAAAAGCTTATTGAGAACCTGAAGCAGGTGTTCGGGAAAGATATTGAGATTCTGGTTAATTATTAGGCTGTGCGCAGCACTTTTGGCACTCGGCAATTTATTCTAGATGCCCTTGAGGTTGTGCAAATCCTGCTTATATTTTTCTGAGATTTACTATGAATTCCTCGTTTTAGTTTTTCCCTCTTTTTCTTTTCATTGTCTTCTTTTTCGTTTCTTCCCTCTTTTTCTTTCGTTTTCTTTTCCTTCCCTTCTCTCGTGTTTTTTATTCTTTCTTTTTTTCTAAGAATAAGACTAATAATGAGCATTGCACCTGTTGGATATGCTGTCTCATCGCTGTAAGCCTTTTGTGCTCTGTGAAAAGCGCATACCCAATAACGCTGGACGCGAGCCTGCGGCGCAAAGTACTAGGGAAAAGCTTTTAATACACATCTTATACTTTTCTTTCCGCATACGAGGGGGTAGCAGAGCCTGGTCAAATCCGAAAGGAGGCTAGATGCGCAGGACTTAAGATCCTGTCCCTTAGTGGGTACAAGGGTTCAAATCCCTTCCCCCTCATCATAATTGAAAATAGCATTTACTAGCAGGACGCTTCGGGTAAAACCCTCCGCTACTGGTACTTGTCCTCAAGCGGCGGACAGCCTTATCGCGATCAATTAGAAAATTCCGTGGAATGCATTAGTAAAAATGA
>JACPIF010000003.1:1477-19406 GCA_016188215.1 Candidatus Woesearchaeota archaeon | reverse complement strand
TTCGGTGTTGGGATTGTAACAAGTAAGGGGAAAGTACTTGCCAATGTTAGAGATATGTACGTCTCTGAAAAAGAGGGGATACATCCAAGCAAGGCAAGAGAGCATCATAATGCTGTGAAAGATGTAATTGTCAGGAAGGCATTAAAAGCGGCAAAGCTAAAGCTTTCTGATATTGGCATAATTTCATTCTCGCAAGGGCCCGGGCTGCCGCCCTGCCTGCTTGTAGGAATGGGAAAGGCAAAGGAGCTTGCAAAGAAAGCGAGAATCCCGCTAGTTGGCGTGAATCATTGCATCTCACATCTTGAAATTGCGAGGAAACTGACAAAAGCCAAGGATCCTGTGCTGCTGTACACCTCAGGCGCCAACACGCAGATCATTGCGTACGAAGGCGGGAAATATAGGATATTTGGCGAGACATTAGACCAGGGCGTTGGCAATTTCATTGACGCTTTTGCGAGGCATATGGGACTGGGTTTTCCAGGCGGGCCGAAGATAGAGCAGCTTGCACTAAAGTCAAGGAATTATATTGAGCTGCCTTACGTGGTGAAGGGCATGGATGTCAGTTTCTCGGGATTGCTGACCAACCTGAAGCAGAAGCTTGACTCAGGCAGATACAGGCAAGAGGATTTGGCATACTCGTTGCAGGAGACAATATTTGCCATGCTGGTAGAGGTTGCCGAGCGGGCCATGGCGCACACCGATAAGAAAGAGCTGGTGCTGGGCGGCGGGGTTGCCTGCAATGCGCGGCTGCAGGAGATGTGCAGGATTATGTGCAGGGAAAGGAGGGCAAAATTCTTTGCGCCTGAGCGGCAGTTCCTTGTGGATAACGGGCTCATGATTGCATGGCAGGGAATATTGCAGAAAAAACATTGGACTAAAGATTATGATGCGGTTGATATTAAGCCGTATCAAAGGACCGATGATGTTGATGTGGACTGGCGGTAACTACTTGTGCGATCCTGGCTCTATTACAATCTTATTGCCCATTTTTGTTATAGCTATTTCAATATTCTCATTTAGTTTGAGCTGCTTCTCTAAATCACTAGGGATGCGCAGCACAAGACCGCCGCCGCTTTTTGACAAATGCCTATATAGTTTTAATGGCTCAGGCCATACTCCTAATTTACGTGCCACTGCAATTGTCCTTTGGGTTTCTTCCTCATAAGGAAATTCCTCATTGCATTCTGTGCAACGCTCACCTTTTACTATGAATATGTAGCCTTCTATCTCCAGAGTTATATCCTCAACCTTTACTAATTCTCCTTTCCCGCATATTAGACATCTTTTCATGTTCCTTCGGCTCCTGTTATGATAAAAATTTCTTTATATTCTTCGTCCTTTATGAATATTAACTTTCTACTTTTTCCTTTTGCCCGGGTTAATGTCTCGTACTTGTTCTTACCGACTTTATTGATTTTGTATGCATTCTCTAATGCCGATCTGAGCGAATCAATGTCATAATTCCATTTTCGCATCCAAGTGAGTATGAAATGCTTGCTTGGCCGAATCCTGTAGCCAATAGTGTTCATTATTTTATCACTATCTTTTGTGATGTTTTTGTTATATATAAATCTTTTGATTTTAGAAGACAGAAATCCAAAAGTTTTCAGATACCTTTTTAATAAGGAACAAATATACTAGATGCAATGGGTGTCTGGCTCTATACCATTATAAGTGTCCTTGTAGTCAGCATTGCGTCATTTGCAGGCGTGCTGACTCTTGCCATCAGGGAGCAGCGACTCAAGAAGATGCTTCTCTACCTGGTAAGCCTGTCCGCAGGCGCATTGTTCGGCGATGCATTCATCCACCTGCTTCCTGAGGCTGTCGAGAGTTTCGGTTTTAATGTTAAGGTATCCCTGCTTGTGCTTTCAGGAATAGGCGTTTTTTTCGTGCTTGAGAAGATACTGCACTGGCACCACCATTACCATAAGCATAAGCATAAGCATGAGCACAAAGGCAAGAAGTTCCACGCATTCGCAATCATGAACCTGTTCGGGGATTTTGTGCACAACTTCATTGATGGAATCATTATCGGAGCAAGCTACCTGGCAAGCATACCGCTCGGCATTGCAACAACAATGGCAGTTGTCCTGCATGAGATTCCGCAGGAGATAGGCGACTTTGGAGTCCTGCTGCATGGCGGCTTCTCAAAATACGAGGCCTTAGTATTCAACTTTCTCACAGCATTGGCGGCTTTCCTTGGCGCTTTACTGGCGCTCATGCTGGGCTCTTTATTGGAGAATATCAACATGTTCCTGCTTCCGTTTGCAGCCGGCGGCTTCATCTATATTGCAGGCTCTGATTTAATACCGGAGCTGCACAAGGAAGTAAAGGTGAGCAGGTCAGTATTGCAGCTGTTGTCTTTTATTTTAGGGATAGGGCTTATGCTCCTCTTGCTGCTGTTTGAATGAATTTTCAATAAAGAAATCATTTCCTCAGCTTCTTATCATCATCCGGCATTAAAGGCTCGTATATCAGGCCGCAGTCCTGGCAGACTACCTTGTCCTTCTTCTCGCTTACAATGACGTTGAAGCTGCCGCATTCCGGGCATTCTTTAGTGATGTCTTTTGCCATTTTGATTTTGTATGTGTTTTATTTTGTACTTGTACTGCGCGAAGCGCGGATTTGCGCTCGCGCTGCTAGCGCCCGTGCCAGAAGTCCTGCAGACGGCCTCTGCTTTAACTCTCTTTAGTAATCTTCTTCAGGATTGCCTCTTTGCCTTTCCAGACCAATGCATGCTCAAGCACTTCAACAATGCTCTCTACAGGGATGATATTAATCTTTTTGATTTTCTCTGGATCAATAATGATATCCTTGAAGTTTGATTTAGGAACGATTACATTTTTGACACCTGCTTCAATCGCTGCCTCTATCTTTGCAGAAACGCCGCCTATGGGCAAAACCTCGCCGCGAACTGATAACGAGCCTGTCATTGCAGTGTCCTGCCTGATAGGGATGTCCTTCAATGCAGATATGATGGAGGTCGCGACCGCTATGGATGCTGAATCTCCTTCAACGCCCTCATGTGTCTGCAGGAACTGGACATAAATATCATATTTCTCCTTGATGTCTTCGCCGAAATAACGCTTTACTATTGCAGAAACGTTCTTTATGGCCTCCTTTGCAATCTCTCCAAGCTTGCCTGTCGCTACAATCTCGCGCTCCTTGCCGCCGGGAGTGACTTGCGATTCAATAGGCAGGACAATGCCTGACATCACAGCTGCCTGGCCGCCTCCTAACACAGCCAAGCCATTAACCCTCCCTACCTTGTGGCCTTCAGTAACAATAACCTCATACTCCTTCTTGTGCTCGATGTACTTGTCTGAAATCTGCTGCTCCAGCGTCCTTGCAATCTTCTTTGCAGTCTGAACATGCTTCTTTAATACAAGCTTTGCTCCATCGTCTTTGGCTATATCACCTGCTGCCCTTACCAGGCCGCCGAGCTCTCTCAGGCGCAATGTGAGGTGGCCTTTCCTGTTCGCCCTTTTTCGCGCCTCCTCTATAATCTCCTCTACGGCTTCCCTGGCAAAATGGGGGATTTTCTTGTCCTTTACAATCTCCTGGGCAACGAAGATTGCAACCTTATCGCGATTGTCAGGGGTATCTTTCATGGTCTCTTCCATATGGACCTCATACCCATAGCCCCTTACTCTTGAGCGCAGTGCAGGATGCATATGGCTGACAGTTTCTACGTTTCCTGCGGCTACCATGACGAAATCGCACGGCACTGGCTCGGTTCTTACCATTGCGCCTGCGCTTCTTTCTGACTGGCCTGTGATGGCATATTTCTTTTCCTGTAACGAAGAAAGCAGTTCCTGCTGCGTTGACGGCTCAAGGGTTGCGATCTCATCAATGAATAAGACGCCCAAGTTGGTCTTATGGATCATGCCTGCGACTACCCTTTCGTGCGCAGGCGTTCCCAGGCCGCCAGAATTCTTGCAGAGAACCCCATTTACAATCACGTTTCCAGAGCTCGTTGTAAGATTATAGAGCTTGCCTTTGTAATGAATTTTTTCCACTTTTGTTATTTTTTGTTTGGTGAGTTTCATTTTAAGAGTATTTTCTCAAAAGCTGGTTTAATGCTTGTATGAGGTATTTCCTCCAATCAGACTCTAGTTGTGTTTTTATGAGCAGGACTAAAGATTTATCTTGTTTCGATATGTTTAAAATTTCAAGATGCTTAACTTTGCTTAGTATCTCATAGTCTTTATTTGTTGATATCACATATTTCTTTTGCTCCAGTTTTGTAAGGGGAAACTTTTTAATTGGAGTTTTCATAGTGTTGCCTCCTGCGGCGGCCCAAAGTTATTTAGTAAGAGATATAGGGAATTTGGAGTCAATTTCAATAAATTCATTGCACTTTCCGCTCCGTAACCCCTCTCTAGCAGTTCATAGTATTTACTCTTCTTGAGTTCAGCCCATTGCCCTAAAGATTTATACAATCTATCAACCTTATATTTGCAATAATTAATTTTAATATTCATTAGAAATAATATAACATTATCAAATTTCTTTTCTATTAGCAGCCTGAAAACAAGCGAACCTTCTGTTTTAGATTTTCCCTCATATATTGAAGCTGTGCCTACTCGATTTTTCCTGAGGTATTCTGATAATTCAGTAAGGAATTGGATTCTGTTACCTTTAAATTTCGGAAGACCAGTAATGCCGACTTCTAAAGTGGTCAAGAAATTTCCATGTTTATGAATAATTGGTGTCCCTAATTCTCCTCCTAAGAATGAGCCGTAGAATTCCTGTTCAAAATCCGAGTTTAATAATATCCAAGCCGGAGTCTTTAATTCAATATTAGTTTTATTGCCTTTAGGGGCTCCTAAAGCAAGGAAAAATCTAATAATATTTCTGTTGGTATTTTGGTAACACCATGAATGCCCATAAACGCCCCCCTCAATGACTCTTGAGTTTTCATTCTGCTTCAAATTAAAGATTTTCTCCAAATCCCTACCAAATTCTTCTACAGCATCTTTTTCTGAGCTTGATAAGAAGATGCCATTGAGATTCTCAAAAATTCCGCCATCTCCAAATGTAGCGCCTAAAACTTTGGCAATTAGTGGCAATTTAGGATTATCAATTTTTAAAGGGAGCAAACCTCGCTTTTTGAGCCAATTTGCAGTTTGTATTGGAACTGGAATATGTTCCCCAGCATGCCACCATCTGGTTTTTCCGCTTGGTTGGTTTAATGCCTTAGCAATTCGCTTATATCCCCATTTCGGATTCTGAGCTTTTAGTTCTAAGTATTCATGATATAACCTACATTGTTCCTGTTGCCTTTCATTGTAAGTATTGATTATATCCTGCTCATCAATAAAGATATCTTCAGATTGGGAAATAACTTCATCATCTTCTTTAACATTTTTAGCTTCTATGTAAGCAATTTTTCCCTTTTGCAAAATTGCTATTTTATGCTCTGGCGTAACTATTATGTCCTTGCTTTCGGAAGTTGTTAGTTTTATCATTTTACCATTGTAGTCATATCTATTTGCAGATAAAACCTCAACTGGAGAAATTGAACCATTGGTTTCGCCTAGCACAAAAAGCTCATTTTTTGGGAAATAAATTGCTTCATAGTTATTAGGCTCTTTGTGGAGAACTTCATGCTTTTTCTTCGAAATACTGAAATCTATTATTTCATTAATTTTATATTTCTTTAATCCTTGTTCTGTTTTTACTTGTAACTCCTGCCCAGTTACGAAAGTCTGAAATGGATCATGAAGTACATCTCCGAGTAAAGCGCCTGCATGCGCGCCTGTTGCGTCAAAAAAAGGGGCCTGCTTCTTGTTGAAATTATCCACGATAACTTTTGGCGTGGAGACTTTCGGGCTTCCCATCCTTTTTCCAAGATTAAGGAACAACCCAAAGGATGCTATAAGTATTACGCTAGTTATGATAGAGGCTGCAAACACGACATCTGATATGCTTCCGGTCTTCCAGAAATAAAAGGGAAGGATGGTCACAATCAAAACAAGAATTATCATGATAATGTTCTGGTTCTTGAACATCTGTGAGCTCTGAATCCTTGCCTTGGCAACCAAGTCGCGGCCCTTGCCTGCGGGCACTACGCGTATGAACGGCGTGTTCTCATCATTCGGGTTAGGGAAAGCTATGATGTCAACCAGCTTCTCCTTTGGGAGAAGCTCTGCCAGGGCCATGCCAAGCATTGATTTCCCTGTCCCGGGCTCTCCGATGAGCAGAACGTGCCTTCTCTGCGCTGCAGCCTTCTTGACGACCTCTACGGCATTATCCTGGCCGACAACCTGCTCAACCAGGTTTTTAGGTATAGGTATCTCCTCAGTTGATTTGTAATTCAGAACCATTTCTGTTCCAATATGCAAAAGTATGATGGTTTATATAGTTTTTGTTTCATAATTTGCGGGTTCTGAAGCTGGGAAAATAGTCTCCTATTTTAAAGAATCAAGGGTTAAAGGCTTTAATCTAGGTTTCTCCAAGAAGTAAAAGGGTCTTTGGGAAACAATGACCCTCTGGTAGCGCGCACTTAATGGCTCTATCTTGTCAAAAAATAGAACCTCTTCAGTCCTGGCAAGCACTCCTAATCCTGTATGATGGGTCAAGCGGGCTCCAAGCGCGTCAAGCGGGCCTGCATAATTAACAATGATCTCCCCAAGCGTATACACCTGCAAGGCATACACCAAGGATATTGGCAATGGAGCTGGAATGGTAGCTTTTTTAATCTCAATGCCTTCATCCAGCAATGCTTTCATAAGAGAATCATACATTGATTGCTGCTGAATCCTTCGCTCAATTCTTCTTAGCTGCTCAGCTCTTAACATGCATGGTTTGCATTTGTATGTAGTTTATAAAAGTTATGCAGAGGTTGGCTCTGTCCTAAATCTCGCTAAAGCTCGGGTTAGCAGCTTTTCGCTTCCGCAGTATACCCAGATGGCAGACATTCCCCGTAAGGGACTTCCCCCTTGTCTGCTTTAAGCTAGAAACAAATAAAGCTCAACCTTATGCTGCTAACCTACATTTAGGACAGAGTCGCAGAGGTTATAGGAATTAACAGCCTTTTTTGCCGTGAAAGAAAGCCTTAGTTTAGGTCGTACCAATAGAGGTCTGGAGTGAACCTCATCGGCTTCATTTCGCCAAAGGCGCATCTAATCAGATCGTCTGTTTTTATGCTTTGAGGCAACTGGGCTCTCCATTCGGCATACATATCATGAGCCTCTCCAGGTATTAAGCTATAGCCAGCAGAGCCTGGATTCACAATATCAGGAAGCTCACGTATAAGCTGTAGAATAGCAAACAAAGTGCAGATCGTGCCATCGTCTAAGCTAATTTTTGACAGAACGTCAACAATGCTTTGAGGGGCTCCAGTTTGGGCTTTTGCCAGCATAATCCTTAGATTGCATAATTGCCTATAAATGTTTTACGCAAACAGCATCCAATTTAGAGAAAACAATAAAAAGCAGGTGAAACTTGCAGGCATATGAGGGAATCATTGCTGCTAAAAGTCGCTTTAGCCACATCCTTAATTGGATTGATGCTGCTCTATTTCTTTGCTGAACGGATTGAGCTTGATGAAAGCACTATCTCAAAGATTGACAGGACTGATATCGGTAATTTCGTGAAGGTCCAGGGAAAAGTAACTAAGGTGTATGATAATAAAGATTATACTGTACTACAGATCCAGCAGCCTGAAACCATTTCCGTGATATTCTTCAGCAATGCGACAATTAATGAGCAGGATAATGTTGAGATCATTGGCAGGGTTTCCGAGTTCAAGGGGAAGCAGCAGATAGTGGCTGATAGGATCAGGGTGATACATTAATGCTCGTTGAGCTGCTTCTTGCAGTAGTGCTAGGCTGCATGATGGGAATCATAACCGGCATAACGCCAGGGCTGCACATTAATCTGGTTGCGCTGATGCTGCTTTCCATATCTGCATATTTATTGGATTACATCAATGTTGTTGTTGTTTCCGCGTTCATCATTGCAATGTCCATAACGCACACATTCTCTGACTTTATATCTTCTGTGTATTTAGGGGCGCCTTCGGATGATACTGCGCTTGCCGTATTGCCAGGGCACAAATTATTGCTGGAGGGGAAGGCGTATGAGGCAGTGAAATTAACTGTTGTGGGAAGCCTGCTATGCCTGATTTTAGTTGTGGTTCTGGCGCCAGCCCTTGTGTATGCAGTGCCGCTTGTGTTCAGCTTTTTAGAGCCTTACATCGGGTTGATACTTGCGGCGGTCGTTGCATTCATGATATTGAAGGAGGCTGGACTTGACAGGAAGTTCTGGGCATTTCTAGTTTTTCTTTTATCTGGATTGCTTGGACTGCTCGCATTCCAGATGCCTGTGAATAATATATTGTTTCCCTTATTGTCTGGATTGTTCGGCATCAGTATGCTCATAACAAGCCTGGCGGAGCAGGTAAGGATTCCAAAGCAAGTAGTAACAGATGAGATTGTTTTGAGCAAGAAAGACACAGGCAGGGCCTTGGCATCTGGTGTGTTTTCAGGCTCGCTTGTTTCTATTTTTCCTGGACTAGGGCCGGCACAGGCTGCTATTTTGGGAAGCCAGCTGGTAGGCAAGATAACTGATTATTTGTATTTGGTATTGGTGGGCGGGATAAATACAGTTTCCATGGTGCTTGCCCTGATAACCATGTATACCATTGAGAAGGCGCGGAACGGCTCAATCATCGTGGTGCAGCAGTTAATTGGTAAGGTTGATGTGAATGTGCTGATAGTATTTCTTGCGGTTGCGCTGGTTGCAGGCGGGATTGCAACTTATCTCACGCTTGAAGTGTCCAAGGTGTTCTCCAGAATCATGAATTATATCAATTACAGGGTACTATCACTGAGCATAATTGCATTTATCTTATCGCTGGTGCTGTACTTCTCAGGATTCATCGGATTCTTTATTTTGCTGGTTTCAACTGCTATAGGCTTAATACCGGGCTATGTAAATATCGGGAGGAACCATGCGATGGGGGTCTTGTTGTTGCCTGTTATTGTTTATTTCTTGGTTTGAAATATGATAAGTTCTTACACCCAAAAGATTAAGATGAAAGAGCTTTGGGATAATGAAGAAGATAGCATCTGGGAAATTAATCTCCATGTCTCTTAATATAATCTGTAGCTTTCTTTAGAATATTCTTGTCATTGTCATAAGTGACTTTTTCCAAGGCTTTATCATACGTGAGCCAGGCGAAGCCGATGTGCTCATGGGATATTGTAACGTGCTCCTTGAATGACTGCGCCAAAAGGAAAATAACTTCTTTCAGGATTGTACTTCCGCCTCGCTTATAGTAGTAATGGATGACTTCACGGAAACCGTCAAAGAACTGCAGGTCTGTTAACCCCGTCTCTTCCTGAATCTCACGCTGTGCTGTAACAAGCTCTGTCTCCCCTTTCTCAATGTTTCCTTTGGGAAAGCTCCAGTGGCCTCCTGTGTAATGCAATAGAAGGAATTTCACTTCCGGCTTTTCCTTGACAAATACAACAGCACCTGCGGAGCGCTCCTGGGCTTCTGCTACCGGAGCCTTGTCTTCAGCTGGCTTTCTTTGTAAAGGCATGGGAGTATCGGAGAACTGTAGCTTTTTATAATTTTCCCTAATTGTTTTATGACTGGGTTGGGACGGAAAGTCAAAAGAAAGAAATTTGGGCTTTAATCTTTTCGTGCTTATTGCGTGTACTTTCTCATTTAGTAAAAGATTACGCAGGAGCTCTCAATTTCTGCTTGTTAATTTCTTCATTCATCATTTTTTTAGAAATATCGTTATCTAAATCTATCAATTTTTTAACAAGTGGGCTGTTTAAATTTAATTTATATAATTCTGCCCTTCCAATTTTCCTCGTCTTTGTTACTATACCTAATTTAACAATGTTATTCCAGAATCCATGCAAGGTACTCCATCCAATATCAGCATTTTTTGCTATATCTGTCAGACTATAGTCAAACTCTCTGTTGTCTAGGAAGAAATCTATAACTTTAACTATTGGAGAATCTCCAAATACTAGCCTAAAAGATGACTTGTCAGAAATCCCTGATTTCTGAGCACTCGAAAATTTCTTTGAAATTTTCTCTGTTTCCCCCATGATGTATTATTGTATGAGCTTGTTTATATATTTTTCTATAGTTTAACATTCATTATAATGAACAAAACTATAAATAAATGGCTACGTTTACTTGGATAAATGGACTTCAAGAAGATAATTTTGAGGAAATTATTCAGACTTAGAATTATTGGCGGAAAACATACGGCCATTGAGCATCTAACAAAAGGCTTGCCAAAGCACACTGTCGGTGAAGCAAAAAATGCAGTGAAAGAACTTATCAAAGAGGGATTTGTTTTACAGAAACCTACTTCTTATGGCCTTCAAGTAAGCTTAAATCCAGAAAAGATTGATGAAATCACTAAGATTATTGAGGAGTGACGAGAAAGTTTGTTTAATTCTGAGAATTAAGCGAAGTCTTGGAAGTATAATAGAAGAATCATAACCCTTAAAAAGTAAATAAATTTATAAAGAAAAGCCTTTTTCCACGATATATGAAAGGAAACGTACCTGAAAGATTAAAAGTTGTAGATGGTCGGTATTATACAAGGAGGGATGCTCAAGTTGACGATCCTCGACATGTTGGTCTAACAGCGAGAGTCCAACCAGTTCCAGTTAGCGATGTATCTGACGAACTCATTAGAAGGATTGCAACAGAGGAAATGGTAGATGGTGCTAATGCCTATGTTGCAGCAATAAGACCTTTCAAATTAGCTGGAGTTGAATACGCAGAAGTAATTTTGCTATATCTCAAAAAGTAACCTCAATCTTTACCTTATTTCTTTCATTAGATTGTCTGTTGGCTCAAAATTCCACCACTGGCGGTCGGCGAGACAAAAATTTCAAGGATTAAGCAGTTAGACATTAAAATCCGCAGAAATTTTTGGCGAGTAGGACAAGCTTTTCGACTTTATAGTTTAGTTCTGAAAGGAGAAAAGTTGTCCGTCGAACCGCCTGTTGTGGTGGGAATTTCATCACGAAATGGAAGAAAGCGTCAATTTTAATCAAAAAGCCCAGTTCAATCGCAAAAGTATGCCAAAACTACACGTAAAAGAAAAGATTAATATCAAAAAGCCCAAAATGTTCGTATAAAATCTCATTTTATACGAAGCTGGGAAGAGAAACCCCATTTTCGAGTGTAGAATTTAAGAATTATGCGAACTTATAGAATTTCCAATAAATTTATCCACTATATTGCCCAAACATTAATGCAGCAGCAGCTTCAACGTATGATCTGTTTAAGACTGTTGTTACGACACTCCCTTGATGAGCTGGAAATTCTTCAACAATTCTTCGAACAAAATCTGGGCTCGGTAATTCCCTAGAGGGAACCGGAAGTCCATGAAAAGTTGCTTCAACAACATTTACTAATCCAACATATGCTCTAGCGAGATCTGGTTTACCTTCATCTTCAAGCCTTGCAGAAAGCGCATAAAATACTCCAGGTACTTTATTTACATTGACTCTCATACCACCAAAACGAATAGTTGGTTCATCAGGAACTATTCCTGTGGATACAACTCTCGATAAATCTGTTTTTGTAGGTAAAATAGCAGTTAGACTCATTTTTACTTCTGAAATTGGTTCATATATTTAAATCTTTCGGTTTGTAACTACATGATAGTAGTATTTTCAACTTCCACCACTGGCGGTCGGCGAGGCAGGGGTTGCTCCCTACGGGATGCCGAGTAGGGCAAAATTTTCACAAAAGAAATTTGATAGATTACCACTAAATAGTCACAATTTATCAAAATATTTAAATATGAGTTGACTTTTCATATCATAATGAGCGATTCTCTTGATAAAAGAACACAAGAAACTTTTACTGTAATGTTAGATTCTGGAGTTGGCCAACCACAAGTTAAGCATATGGATCGCGCTCAAATAAAGAAAATGTCGGATCAAATGGAAGAGCATTACGATAATATTGGAAGAAAAATTTTACTTGGCGTAAGTGGATTAGTAGCTGGAGCTGTAAATGGATATTTCGATGGAAAAGGCGTACCATTTTCTAAAGGAACATGGCATGCACTAACTTGGACTCCAGTTGCTTTAAACGTATTAAATGGTCTTTATCACTTTGAAAGATGGGGGCAAGCTGAACAATGGAGAGAAGCAGCCAAAAGGTTTGGTATGTCCAGAGTCGCTCCAAGATTAGTAGCGTATTTAACTCTAAAAAGCATAGGAAATGCTGCATTAGGTGGAGTTGAAGTTGGTGCTGGTTACGGCATTGGATACGGAGTAGGAAGTTTTGTTTCTCGGTTCTAAGCCTTATGAAGTACTTTAGAATGTGGTCTCCTTGCGGACAATATGCTAAGGCTTAAATTATCAGATATTACCTCTTAATAGCTTTCAAAAATTCCTTCAAAGGCAGCGTATTGATAACATCCTTCTTCTCAGCCCAGCCGCGCCTTGCCTGGGCAACGCCAAGCTCCATATAGTGCATCTGCTCTATGTAATGGGCATCTGTGCCTATAGAAATCCTGCAGCCTGCTCTTATTGCTGCCTTTATATCCATGTCCCTCAGGTCAAGCCTGTCCGGATAGGCATTTGTTTCAAGAAATATGTTTCTTGCCTTGGCTTTCTCAAAAACTTTAGCATAATCAAAGTCTACTGGTGGCCTTACACCTATTTTCCTTGCGGTGGGATGTGCAAAGATAGTTACATATGGATTATCCATGGCTTTGAGAATCCTGCTGGTTATCTTTTGCTTGTCTTGTTTCAAACCCGAATGTAAACTGATGAGGACTAGATCCAACTGTTTCAGGCAACTGCTAGGGAAATCAATCGAACCGTCATCTGTTATATTGCACTCTGCTCCCTTCAGGATGGTGAGCCTTCCCTTATACTTCTCATTCAGCTTTTCAATCTCTTTCAAATATTTAGAAAATCTCTTCTCATCAATGCTGTTGGCTATCTTAAGGCTACCAACGTGATCTGTCATGGCAATGAATTCATAACCTAACTTGATGGCCTGCTCGCATACAGATTCCATGCTGTTGTTGCCATCGCTCCAATTTGAATGAAGCTGCAAATCGCATCTTATATCACTCAATTTAACAAGCTTTGGAAGCTTATGGGCATAGCTAGCATCTATCTCTCCAGTCATTTCACGCAGTTCTGGCTCAACGTAGTCAAGGCCAAGCGCATTGTACAGCTCTTCTTCAGTCCTACCTGCCACCTGCCTATTTCCCTTAAACAGGCCATATTCTGAAAGCTTCATGCCCTTGCTTAATGCGATCCTCCGCATCTCTATGTTATGGTCTTTTGAGCCTGTAAAGTAAGCCAAGGCAGAGCCCCATGAGTTTCTTGGTATGATGCGCAGGTCTACCTGCATGCCATCCTTGATTATAATTGAGGATTTAGTTTCGCCTTTGGCAAGAACTCTTGCAACATTCGGCATTGCGGTAAAGGCTGCCATCACTTTGGCTGGTTTGGATGAGCTTACTAAAATATCAACATCACCTATGGTTTCCTTCATCCTGCGCAAAGAGCCGGCAATGGCGAGCTGCTCAACCTCTGGCAGGGATTTGAGCCTGGCAAGGATCTGCCGCGCAATCGGCAATGCGTAGCCCAGCAGCATTCTCTGTGCTTCAGGTGTCTTATGCATCTGCAATGATTTCAGAAGATTCTGCTCTACCTTCTCACCCATACCTTTCAGCTTTCGGATCTTGCCTTCCTTAAGCGCCTGCTCCAGGCTCTTGCGGTCTGTTATCCTTAGCTTGCGGTAGAACAGCATGAGTTTCTTAGGGCCCAACCCCTGAATATTCATAAGCTCATCAACCTTGATGGGCATCTTTTTCTTGAGCTCCTCATAATGCCTGCATTTCCCAGTCTTTAGGTATTCCTCTATCTTCTCTGCAATGCCTTTGCCGACACCAGGTATCTCCAGCAGCTTGTCATCTTTCCAGATTTCCTGAATATCCTCATTCATGGATTCAATATTCATGGCAGCCCTTCGGTAAGCTCTTGGCTTGAAGAATTCCTCACCTTTCATCTCAAGAAGGTCAGCTATATCAAAGAGAAGCTTGGCTACCTTTACGTTGTCCATGCTTAGAATCTTTAGTAATGGTTGGATTTAAGGTTTTTGGTGTCAAGCTCTCAGAGTGCTCAACACTAACTTGAGGCTTGCTGAACTGGCGCTGAGCATTTGTTGCTGTATAGCAGTCTGTGCAATTGCGATGGTATCAATTGTATCTGCGAAGCTAACGGAACTAATCGCTGGACGTTGGTCTGCGACACCCGGTCTGTTTGTTTACCACTATAAAGTTACTAAAATAGAAAGATTTATATATAAGTAGGGCTAGAAACACTCAAGGGTTAAAATTGAGGTCTAAATGTCAATACAAACTGTTAAGGAATTTGTTAAACAGGCGCATCTTGCCGGAATAAATGAACATCTAAGATATAGCGGCATTCGTAGAAGCGATGTTAATTCAGAAGGCATCAAAAGAGTGTTAGATGAAGCTGCACTATGTGTCGCGGATGTTGTCACTTTGCCAAGTTCATATTTTGCAGGTGCATTTGATTATTGTACTGGCAGGATTTACCAACGCTTAAAATGACACAACCAACACTTGAATATGCGAATTCACTCAGTTTAAGAGTTACTGAAGCAGTGGCTGCTATGGATAGAGCAGTTAGAGATAGAGGCTCAAGATCCTGGGAAGCCTATCAGTCTTCATGTGGAACAGAAGGAAGGGTTACTTTCGATGGTCATTCAAATATGGGGGATGTTGTAACTGCTATCAGGGACGAGGCTGGAAGAATGTGTAGGGCATTATTGGAAGGTCTTGAGACATACTCTAGAGCTTATGAAGAAAGGAAGAAATTACCTGAATATGGGGCTTTTGGTGATGTGTTTGCTAAAGCACATGAACAAGTAGCAAGGTTTAATACAGAAATGGCTGCCAGAGAAGACAACTTTAGGTTAGCAGAGCTAAGAGCACAAAGAGGTTAAAAATGGATTACGGACAGACGCCTAAATTTAGAGAAACTATTCCTATTGGACCTCCAGATGAAAATGAATTCATAGCATTGGCAAGGATGTACAGGGATAGGAAAGGAACCTCTCCGGAAGATCATAATCTCAGGGTTGCTGACACATATTTTCAGGGGTATCAAGCTTTATGTGGATATAAACACATAGAGATTCCAGCGGATGTGAAAGAGGAAATCATGGCAGTAAGGGCTAGATTAAGCGCCATTGAGGAAGCAGTTAAGGCTAAAAGAAAGGGCCTAGCAGGCTTAACCCAGCCTTAATACACCCCCCAAAACTATATATAGAGAACTTTGAATAATCCCATAATTTATCATTTTCATTCAAAGTTCTCTTAGAGAATTTTGACAATTTGATGGTTTTTCAAAATTCTCTATACTAAAATATCCATAAAAATAGCAAGAGGCAAGCAAATGATAGATTATTTGGCAAGGGCCAAGCTTGATTTATGCAGGTATTGCAACAAGTGTTGTAGCAGAGCCTGTAGCTATAGTTAGCCCACCTAGAGATGATAGGGATATGCTAAACATGGTTCATCTCCCTTGTGAGTCATACAGACCTTTTACGAGGGGTGGGACTGATATGGGATATGGAGCAATGACAGGGGTAGTAGTTGAGATTATACTACCGCCGAGTATGGCAACAAAGAAAGGTAATTGTGAGGTTGTATGGTTTGAAAGGCTAGAATGATAAGCGCCATAAACCCTAAATAATGCTCTTATAGCCCTTATAACCAAAATGGTTCGTATAATCGTGTAGGATGACCGAAATGTTTTTATAGTTCAAAATCTAAGAATGTCAGGGAACGTATGGAGAGCAGGCAAGGCAGTATGGGAGTCTTGGAAATCAATGACAGCGGTATTTATGAGACTGAAAACCATATCATTGTGTACATGGTGCTGCCTAACATCAAAAAGGAGAATATTGACCTTACTATCAGCTCAGACAAGCTTATCATTGAGATCAAAAGCGGTAAGAGATTCCAGAAAGAGTTTACGATTACTAAAAGCATAGAGACTGACAAGGCAATCGCTACCTTCAAAGGTGACATACTGAGGGTAGAGATACCGAAAGTCAAGCATGGCATTGCCATGGAAAATAACAGATAAGTTAGGTTGGGGGGCATCGTCATATTTACTCAACCTTGTGGGTGGTATGTAAAAGTTTTGCACACCTCTTTTCTTTTACATATCACCCCCGGGTATGAGAATCATAGATTTTGGGTCATAATCATATGATGGGGGTAAAGGGGAAATGTCAAGCAAAAAAGTCTTAGAACTAACCAAGGAAATTGTAGGGGAGGACGCGGTCAAGATAGTTGACTATCTAAGGGATAAGCCAAACATCTCTGAATTTAAGATTGCAGAGAAGACCAAGACCGAGATCCATGAAGTCAGGAACATTTTGTATAGGCTGCACAACCATAACCTGGCAACCTACATCAAGAAGAAGGACAGGCAGAAGGGATGGTATATCTCTTACTGGACTTTCAACAAGAGGCGCGTAAGGGAGCTTACTGACTCACTGAAGACACAGAAGCTTGAGAAGTACAAGTACAGGCTTTCAGTGGAGGAGGCTAACAAGAATAACTTTTTCATGTGCTCCAATGCCTGCATACGCCTTGACTTCCAGTCTGCCACTGAGCATGACTTTAAGTGCCCTGAGTGCGGCAATCTTCTGAACCAGATGGATAATATGAAGACCATTGAATTCCTAAAGGTAAAGATCAAGGAGCTGGCAAGCGCTTGATTTATTTTATTTTTTCTCTTTTTCTATTAAATTTTGCTCTTTTGCATTGCAATAAAATTATATATACCTTACCAATATTAAGTTTTCATGGGCCCGGACATACTCCTTGAATTGGCAGACCCTGGAAAGGGTCCAATTATGCGTATAACTATAGAGGATTTAGCTATGCGGGCCATACTCTCTCAAGACGAAGCAGAAAGGGCAAGTGCAAATGCAAGGTTGGCAAGCATATTTCTAGCATATAAGGGTGTAATGAAGGACGGAGAGAAAATATTCATGGTTTTTGAGGCTTGTGGTGACGTTAGAAGGGGATATGTCTGCCATATCCCGAAATAAAGCAACCTTTATATAGAACTCCTTTTTCTTTTGGCGCATGGAAGCGACTGTTGCTAATTTCAGGAAAAGCATGCATGCACAGAAGAACAACCATATGGTGCTCTACCTGCCTGGCGTGACAAGCAGGGAGAAAGCCAAGTCAATGATAGGCAAGGGTGTAGTGTGGAAAAGCCCTGCCGGCAAGGAGATCAAGGGCAAGATAAGCCAGGTGCACGGCAATAAAGGAGCTGTGAGAGCTATCTTTGAGAAAGGCATGCCTGGGCAGGCTGTTGGCGGCCGGGTTTTGGTTTCTTAATTGAAAGTTAATTCTTAATAAGCTATAAAATTGGATACTGGCGCGAGCTGCGTGCCAAACATGTCCCCGATTCCAGCTGTGAAGCAATGTTGTTCGGGGACTCCTTCGCCCAAGACATGAGCTTCAGCTCATGTCACCTTGCAAATTTAGTTTAGTAACTAAGAATTCCTATTTGATTTCTAAAGGTTTATTGGCATGCTGCTAGAGCAGGCCGAAGAGGAATACTACTGTTATGAAGAAGAATAGCGTGAAGGGGAACTGCGGAGATTCGTCTAATGCGGTTATCGCAGCCCCTGATATTTCTCCCGTAAGTAATGAGGTGCCTGCCAATAGAATAAAGGTGATGCCGATGACTGCGGCTGCCAATTTTGCATAATGTACAGGTCCTGCCTTGTAATGGCCTACTGGCTCATGCCGGGTGCGGTCATACATTTTCCCGTGCTTTAAGGCAACAGGTGATGCTGCCTTTTCATTTGCAATCGCATCCGCAATTTTATGGTCAAGGTAATGCCTTGC
>JACPIF010000003.1:0-1440 GCA_016188215.1 Candidatus Woesearchaeota archaeon | reverse complement strand
TATATAAGGACCTTGCTCTGAATGGGGCATCCTTTTCACTTGCGATAAATCAATGCCCAAGCTCCTTTCCAGCTTGCTTGCAGTTCCGAGAGGGTCCCTAGCGAGTGCTTTTCTGAGCTTTACCGGGTCTCGGACTTGTGTCGGTACCTGCAGCCTGTAATCTGAGCTGCTTTTCCGATATAGCTCGGCAAGCCTGTCGGCGCGCCGTGCAATCAGTGCAACTTCTGTCCTGTTATCAGGTTGCGCATGATGCGCTTTAAGATAGTCTCTTGGAGTTCCATAAGAGCGAGGAAAATCCGCAGTGACTTTATTTTTGGGGTTATGATGGCTGCCATATTTCTCTCCAAGCGGGCCTTTTCCTGTTCTTTTTGATTCCCATGGAGTCCACATACCCCCACGAATGGCTTTTTCTGCCATGGTCAACCGTACAAAGGATGCCTGAACAACTTAGCAAACATCATGTAGAAACCGCCAACAATGCAGCCAACGCCCAGTATCCAGCTCATTATATCCTGGGGGATGATTGGCCTCGCCTTGCCAGCCAACACCAGGACGTAGTATGCACCGAATACGAAAATGATAAAGCCGAATATAACCCTGCCGCTTGTCCTCCTCTGGTGCATGAATCCCCGCAACATCGCCGGATGTATGCCTGCCATTATTGCACGAGCACTGGTTCCAGTGCCGCCTCCCTTGCCTGATGATGTTTATTCAGCCTGAAAGCATGCTTTACCAAGTCTGCCAGTTCCTCTTGTCTTGGCGCTCTGGTAATTGAAATAAAGACTTCCACATTCGGAATGTCTCTGTAAAAATCTATAGAATGCCGCACCGTATCCAAGTCAATAGTTTCAGTAAAAAATGGGGTTAAGTTTCCGTTTTGCCTGAGCGCAACCTCATATCCGCCCCCTACCTGTTTTATTCCAAATTCCCAACTGGCTTCTAATTCCATATCAGAACCCCGTAAAGCCGCCTATCAGCAGCAGGATGCCCGCAAGGGTAAGGAGAACAATAACCAAGGTTTCAGCAAGAACAGGGAGCGTGAAGCCTATCACGCCCAGCTTATTGAGCAAGGGAATGCCGCCGAACAGGAGCAGGGCAATCCCGACAAGGATGCTGATCCACATTATGGAGCGCTGGATGCCGAAGCCCATCATGCCCTCCTTCATGCCGTCAAATATAAGGAAAATGCCTCCTGCAAGGCCTAAAATCCAAAGGATGATCTGGAAGCCGGGGGCTGTGACGATGGGGATAGTGAACTTGATTATATTAAGCTTGTATAGAAGAGGAATTCCGCCAAGGACCAGCATAATAGCACCCAGGATGAATGAAATTATCTTTCTAGGGCTCTGCATTCCCATGCCGCCGCCAATGAAACCTTTCCTGTAGAGCACCATCTTTTGGTGATTTTCTGGGCAAGGCTGTATAAAAACCTTTCGGAGC